>CAJODB010000001.1 GCA_905233185.1 uncultured Alphaproteobacteria bacterium
TTTCATTTTATCATCGAATGGTTCGTCGTCTAAAATTGCATCTTCGATACCGACATAGCGTCCCGGAGTTAAGATATAGTCCTGTGCGGCGATATCAGCCTTGGTCACAACAGCGCAGAAGCCTTTTACATCCTGCAATCTCCCTTCTTGAAATGACGTAAATGTATCTGCCAGTTTCTTTATATCTTCATCTGAAAAATCACGGTGTTTTCGATTAACCATATGTCCCATTTTTCGAGCATCTATAAAAACGGTACGTCCGGATTGCTTTTTTCCTTTCGTGATGAACCACAAAGTGACAGGAATAGTAACGCTGTAGAAAAGTTGCGAAGGTAATGCGATAATTCCTTCAAGCAGATCATCTTCAATAATGCGTTTTCTGATTTCTCCCTCACCGCTCTTTTGCGTGGAGAGTGCTCCGTTTGCGAGTACTAGACCGATCTTGCCTTTCGGTGCTAAGTGATGAATCATGTGCTGAATCCAAGCATAATTGGCGTTTCCGGCAGGGGGAATCCCGTATTTCCAGCGAACATCGTTTTTCAATTTATCCTGACCCCAGTTGGAAAGGTTAAATGGGGGATTGGCCATAATGAAGTCTGCTTTCAACATGGGGTGTAAGTCATTGAAAAATGTGTCTGCTTGATATGGACCGAAGTCGGCATCGATACCTCTTATAGCCATGTTCATTTTGGCCATTTTCCATGTGTCGGCGTTAGATTCTTGGCCGTAAATAGAAATTCTGTTGCGATATCCGCTGTGCGCTTGCAAGAATTTAACCGATTGAACAAACATTCCGCCGGAACCGCAGCAAGGATCATATACTCGGCAATTATCGAACGGCTTTAGTACCTCAACAATAGTTCTGACAATGCTTGAAGGAGTGTAAAATTCTCCACCTTTTGTACCTTCATAGGCTGCAAATTGAGCAATACAATATTCATAGGTACGACCGAGTAAATCTTTGTCTTCGTTGGTGTCTGACATGTCGATATTGTTTGTAAACAGATCAACGACATTTCCGAGCACGCGTTTATCCAGGTCTTGATTAGCATAATTCTTTGGCAAAACATTTTTTAGAGATTTATTGTTAGCTTCAATTGCTTGCATCGCATCATCTATTATTATGCCAATCTCTGGAGTGTGGGCAGCTTCTGCAATTTTCTGCCAACGAGCGGCTTCAGGAACAAAGAAGATATTTTCCGCACGGTAAGCGTCGGGATCATCTTCAAAACCTTCGCCTTCAGCTACTAATTCCGCATACTTTTTTTCAAAAGCGTTCGATATGTAACGTAAAAAAATCAATCCGACAATGACTTTGCGATAATCTGCTGCCGGTATGTGGCCCCAAAGTTCACAGGCGGCATCCCAAAGCTGTTTTTCAAAACCGATATTCGCGTTACTTTTTCCTGTCATATTAAAACTCCTGATATAGCCTACTAATAATAGCGATACTAAATCCAAATTAATATATTTTTAATCTTGTAGCGAGGTTGTTTATTAGATCATAAAGGCTTTATGAAGAAGTAGGATAAAATACGCAATTTATCCCATAGTTTTATAGTTTTTCTGCGAGCGAATACGTTTTCAAGACACTAATATTAGTTGTAGCTATTAGAAATCAAGATTATCACAAGCTTTCTGTATGTTAGTATGAATAGTTGATGCTCTCTTTTGCTGATCTGCATTAGTTCTTCTCGAAAATCATTCGTAATAACCGTTGCAAACATTTTTCTGTTTCTTTTTAAAGACCGAAAAACAACAGCTCCTCGACCTCGTTTGCCTCTTACTCTCTTAGCTCTGAAATATGATTCGTCTATCTCTATTTCTCATGAACTAAAAAAAGATTCTATATCTACCAATTCCAGTATTCTTTCTCGGAATAATTGTAAAAATCCTGTTTTACAGTTTTGCGTTCGAGCTTCGTCAATTTCGATATCTGAACCGCTGTCAAATCCATACAAAACAACCTTAATAACTGTCTAAATTTACTCTCTGAAATATGTGCTCATTTTATATATCTGTTCTTCATTGATGTATCTTAGCTTTAGCTTCCATTCCCAGCAACCTAATCTGCTCTTGAACAAAATTTAAAATGAACGTCTGCCTACTTAAAGGCGAGGATACCAGGTTACACTTGCAAAGCAGATCAAAAATTCTAATATTCTAAAATTGTCCACTTTATTATGCTCTTCTTGTCTTTCTATATAGCTCTGTACTTCTTTCGTATTTACATTCTTCCATACCATTACACCGCCACGATATTTACATGCGAATATTTATAAACTATAACTAACATATACAACTTATTGGTGAAAGTTGGGAGATAGACGATGAATATTTTTAAGAAGATGATAGTTTTTCAGATTTTGTTAGCGAGCGTAATGTTTCATGCATTTTCAATGCAATCAAACTTAGCGACTTTTATGCAAGGTGGAGCTACTAAAGCTCGGTATCCTGAATTTATGCGGGAATTTAGGCGTCATTATCCTGCATATACAGAAGAGATAAATTCTATTCTTGAAGAGAGAGAAGCGCATAAAAAAGGCCCTAAAACCTGGAAAAGCGAACCTCTTAGTCGGAAACAAGTTTTAAGATTAAATAGTTTCCTAGAAAACATGAGCGATACGGTCGTTCTTACTGAGGAAATAGAGCGTGCGAGAAGGGCTTTTAATCCTCGTACTGAGTCTTTTAAAACACAGTATAAGGAAATTACAGGAAAAGATCCTATAACAGAAGAAGGATATGAATTTCATCATATTATTCCTTTAGAACTTTGTGGTGAAAAGCGAACTCAATATCATACTCAGATACTAAACGGAAATGATCCATTCAATGGACAGTTGCGGAACATCGCAGATTGACAGATTTTATTAATGGGTTGAGATAAGTTTATATTTTGTCTCTTCAAGAATGAACTGCAGCACCGGTTGTACTTTTCAAATCAAGGTCGATCGGAGTTAGATGGTTTAACGCATTTCCTGGGCGAGAATTCAAAAAGGTCTTGGATAATTTTTACGTCATAGTCGGTTGCATTTTTGAAATCGAATTTTTTGGGTATCACGGCAATCGGCTTGCAACTGATTGAAAACCAAAAAAACGCGGAGTGTTTTCGAACGTCGGCGAGCATAACTTTCTCAGGAATTACAACGGATTAAACGACTTTTTGCAAACTCCTTAATACTCTTTGTTTAAGCAATCCAAAAAATAGGACCTTCTTCTTTTGATGGCTGATTTAACAGCAAATCTATAACCGCGTTTTGCGTTTTTTTACCTCCTGTTTCTTCTGTCCTAGTAGTTGAATGCTCTTTTTTCTTCACTTCTTTTGCTTGTTATTGGAACTCGCGTTTTTTTCATTAAAAAACAACATGTTACAAAACCGCCATTACTAATGCATTAATAACGGCCTTTTTTAGGCCAGAAAATAGATCTTTTTTGATACAAATATACATACGAAAAAATATTTTAAGACAAAATATCTACAATAATGTTGATGCCTTTCGCATTAAAATACCTATAAAATATCAGAATCAGCCGAGGCTGACTTTATTTGTATTAATGCGCAAATACCTCTTAATTAAGCGATTTTAAGACCATATTTGAGTTTGGATAAGGGCAAGAGGTATTCTCCGATGATCGGTACGAAAATCGTGAAAGAGTATAAGGGGAAAACGCATGAAGTAACGATTGTTGAAGAAGGTTTTTCCTATGGCAGAGCTATTTTTAAATCGCTTTCCGCGGTAGCTTAAAAAATTACGGGAACAGAATGGTACGGTTTGAGATTTTTCAATATTAACGGAGAGCTCTGATGAGTGAAAAAAATTATTGAAATAAGTCTTTATTCCGGTAAAAATTGTGAAGCGAGGCTCAGCGAAATCGAAAATCGTGCATCAGAGTGATTCGCAGAAAAAGCTAAATCGGCCGTTATTGCGAGCCTTAGCGAAGGCATATCGCGGAGAAAACGATATCAGGGATTTTTTAGTCGTGCGGACAGGTACATCGACAAAAACAAGTTATCGAAAGCGTATGTACGACGGCTTTTAAAGTTGAACAATCTCAGTCCGAAAATAAAAAAAACATCGTAACGGGAGATTTTCCTCGAGATATCTTATTGCAGGACATTGTATTTTCAGAAATCCACCTTTTGTGGTCTGAACAAGAATGAAAATTATTGGGAAGAGGTGAAAAATGAGTGATCAGAAGATTTATATGTGATGCTGCTTATACCAGAAAAATTGTGTGAAGATGGTTTGAAGTAGGTGTTCAAAAGCCTTAATACTCAACGTTTAACAGATTAAATTTCATTTAGTACATCAAAACGCTCTTTTACAGAGAAAATTCTAGCATTTAATGATGATTGGTATTAGTTAAGCTTTATTTCTTATATCGAATAATAGAATTTTTTGATTTTATCAGCCATCATTTTTCTTCGTTCAAGTAAAAATTCGTTATAATTACTCGCTTGCATTGAAAAAATCCTTTCAGGAATACAATTAGCTTTTAAGTTATTTTTTAAATCTTCTTCATTTAATATCGTGCCTACATAACATTGACCATTTTTACATTGTTCAAGTGCTTTAGAAAAATACTCACATGGAGCCTGTTTTCCAATAGAAATATTTACTCCTGTGTCTAAATAAGTGTAATTTGCGACTTGATTATATTTTGATTTATCATCATAACTATTTTGTTTCAGATATTCTTTTGGAAATATATGATGAATATCTCCCATTACGGAAATTAAATCTGAAACTTTGGTCGTTGAAGAAAATAATGATTGTTCTGCATTCCAAACTTGTGCCGCAATATAAGTATTAAAATACGGACTATTTATAGAGGATGTTTCTAAATTTTGAACTAAACCGACATTCCAAAATGTATCGGATAAATCTGCTTCTTCAACTTCTTTTAAGAAAGATTTAAAACCTTTCGCGTTGATATTTCTCAAATCTTTGTCCATTTGAGATTCCGGAGATCCAATATATCTGCTGGTTAAAGTAGATAAGATAAACCATTTTTGAACTAATCTTTTTATTTCTGTCTTTTCAACGTTTTTTGAATCGCTCAATATCAGATATAGCGTGTAAGCAAAATCCAAAGTCATTTTAGAATTTAATAATTTTTCACTTATAAATCCACAACTTTTAATCGCAAGTACAAAATTTTGAAAATTATACTCACTCATAAAGTTTTTTACTCCCGCTTTTAACTTATTAAAACTATCTTCCGCAATATCTTCTTTATATGTTTTTGTTTCAAAATCTCTACCGGAAAGCAGACTTACTAAGTCTCCTAATTTTCCTCTGTTAAATTTATGCATTAAACATACGCGTAACATATCATTGTAATCTGGTTCATAAATTGCTTCTTTATCATTTTTTAACCATTTTAATATGTTAGCAAAATCGGAACTCATAAATTCCTTATCTGTTTTTGAAAGTTTTTTATAAAAATTCGGAGAGACTGCTAAATGACAAAAATAATCAATGGCTTTTCTTAAAATATTACCGCCATATTTTGCGTTCGCTGCGATTTTTGACATTGCGAAATCTGATTCATTAAGGCGTTTTCCTTGAGAATTAATCCTTACAAAAATTTCAGTAACTTCATTTATATCCAAATTAGGAACGAGAATTATTGTTCCCATTTGACAGGTTCTAATATCAAGGAGTTTTTGAATCGCTCTATTAATTATATCCGTTGATGCTTCTGGATTATTTTGTATATACTTATTTATGAAATTGAAAGCATTAAAGTCAGGCTTAAATACCACGGAAATATCAGGTATCCAATTTTTGCTTTTTACATGCGCGGGAGTTTGCACGGCAAATCGTTCTTCATCATCTTTTACTAGTGGATTAAACGCAATTTTATACGATTTTTGCTCATAATTTTCTGTCAATATACTTTTGTCGGCTAAGGCGGTCATTAAAGCTGTAACTCTTTGTTGCCCATCGATTAAAATTTTCGTACCTCCGGCTTCACGACCATCTTTTAATCTTACATTCGGATTCTGCCAAATAATTAAATAGCCCGTAGGATAACCATTATAAAGCGAATCAATTAGATCTCTTACATTTTTAGGTTTCCAAACAAAAGGACGTTGTATTTCGGGAACTGATACTTCTCCACTATTTATAAAACCCAAAATATTGTCAACTGAATATTGTGCGACAGAATATTTATTAGTCATATTGCAACTTCTTTATCTCCACTTCGGATAGTTTATCGTAAATATACTAATAATTTGTTAATTATGCTATTTTGTATATGATGATTTTTCAGGAAAGATTTGGCGTTTGACAAGTAAAAAAGTGAATAGCATATCCGTAATAATAGCTTTTGTATCAGATTTTAACTGAAATACGTAATTTACCGCATATCAAGACTTTTACTGGCGGAAGGAGAGGGATTCGAACCCTCGGTACGTTTACACGCACAACGGTTTTCGAGACCGCCACGATCGACCACTCTGTCATCCTTCCAACAATGGTTGGAGAGCTGTATATAAGCAAACAAATATAGGAGGTAAAGAAAGATTTGCTTCGAAAGTCTCCAACAATTCAGGATGTTAGCATAAATTTCATTTTAAGCAAGAATAAGTGATGAAACTAAAAGATTTTTCAGCGATCTTTATGGATAAAGTATGGGTGGGGATTAAGACCCTCCGCCTCCGCTGAAAGATCTAATCATTCCGACGATAACAGGCCCTAACATAACTATGAAAAGGCAAGGCATAATGAAAAACATCATCGGCAAAGTTAATAGAGTAGGGGCCTGAGCTGCCGCTGCTTCTGCATCAAGCATACGTTTTTGTCTTGATTCCACAGCAAGATCTCTCAAAGATACTGATAACGAAGAACCATATTCTATGGATTGGCTTAGTGTTTTCGATAACGTCTTAATTTGCAAACTATCTGTTCGATTTTCTAAATTTGTAAATACTTGTCGGCTATCTGGAATCATTTCCAGCTCAATAGCTGTCAAGCTCATTTCATCTGCCAATATTGGGTTAGATGTTCTGAGCTCTCGAGCAATTCTTCTTATTGATCCGTTTAAATCAAGTCCAGATTCGGAACATATAACCAATAAGTCGACTAAGTCAGGAACTCCATGTTCGATTGCATCTCTTCTTTTTTCTGCAAGCATTTCCATGTTCATATTTGTAAGTTTATGACCGCCATATACTCCTCCGATAAGAGAAAGTATCAATGCTCCAAGAATCGGAATATCCCAGTCATTTGTTGCAAGTAGCAGAAATAATATAAAAAACAACGCAAGGGCAGCAGTAAATTTTGATTTCATAAATTCTTCAAGAGCGTTATGTTGTCTCATACCAGCTTTCAATAATAGTGTTTCCATTTCTTCGATCAAGCCCGAGTTAAGTTGCGCAATGTAGTTGAATAATACGCTGTCTCCAACTGCTGATCCTTTTTGGCTCAAACCGATGCTTTCAGATGAAACAGCTTCATCTTCATCATCTTCATAATATTCCTTTGATGACGGAAGCTTTTTGATTCTTATGAGAACTCTGTATTCACTGATCCATTTTACGACTAACTGTTTCGCTTTAGGAAGAATTAAATAGAAAGCGATTAACGCAACAAAAAAACAAACGATTGTATTTACAGTTTCAGACATGTTACACCTTTATTTTTGTTGCTTTCAGCATGAAAAAAGTACCTAAGCTGAATAAAGTTAGTCCTATTTTCAGCAAAGTTTGTCCTGAACCTGGCTTTGTAAATTCGGAAATGTGATTAGGATTAACAAGAGCCATAATTCCGGCAAAAACGAATGGCAAGGCACTGATAACGATTGCTGACATTCTCGCTTCTGCGGACATTGCTTTCATTTTTAAGCCTAATTCAAGTCTTTTTCTCACAATACCTGATAAATTAGCCAAAATTTCACCAAGAACACCGCCGTTTTCTATTTGAAGAACAAGAGCAACGACTAAGAATCGAAATTCTTCTATATCTATTCGGTCTGCTGCTTCTACAAGGACCTTTTCCGGCTCAACACCAAGATCAAATTTTTGACTGATAATAAGATATTCACTTGCAAGTGGGTCTCTTGCTTCCATACTAACCAACTTTACAACACGACCGATGTTTAAACCTGCTTTAACACCTCTGATCATCATATCTATAGCATCTGGTAATTGTTGCAAAAACTCCATTTTCTTTTTTTCAGCGCGAGATGCTAAGAAGTTATATACAAGATATGCTCCAACAGCGAATCCAATCGGAATACCTGTTATGAAGTTCAAAAAGTCGAAATATAGAATAAATATGGCAAAGCAAACACCTCCTACGGAACAGGAGATAAGGAAGGTAGTAGTCGTCATGTCCGTTATACCGGCATTTTTCATTATACGACGTGTACGTTCAATAAATGTGTCACTCGAGCCTTCGCCTTGACCGAATTCTTCATGTTGCACTTTTACGAAAGTTGATATTCTTTCGTTTGCAGATTCAAGTAATTCATCTTGCTGTTTTGAGAGTCTTGCAACTCGTGCTTTTAATATCGCATCATAATCCTGTACTTCTTCCGATTTTGCCATAAGCTTGTATGGTATAAAGAAGCATATAAATGAAACAATAAAGCAGAGTAATACATCAATAATCTGAGCTGTCATCTGTATCTCCTGCATTGATGTTAGCGTCCATAGCGCTTCTCATGATTTGCAGCAACTCTTTATCAAGTCCATATGTAATAGCTTTATCAAGGAACATAGGACGCTCTGTACAAGCATCGAATCTTCCGAAAACTTTATGATCTTGCTCTCCCATAGGTACAAACTTGAATAAGTGTTGATATCCGATTTCACCTCTTTCTGTCATGCCGGTAACTTCGACAATTTCTGTGATTTTTCTGGAACCATCATTTAGACGTTCTGTTTGGACGATTAAGTTAACAGCACCTGCAATTTGCGCCTTCACGATTTCGCTAGGTAATCCGAAACCTGACATAGCGACCATGTTTTCAAGACGAATGAAAGCTTCACGAGCTTTGTTTGCGTGAATTGTGGACATAGAACCATCGTGACCTGTGTTCATAGCTTGTAACATGTCGATACATTCTTCACCGCGAACCTCTCCGATAACGATTCGATCAGGTCTCATACGGAGTGCGTTTTTAACAAGGTCGCGAATGGTAACTTCACCTTTTCCTTCAATGTTTGGCGGACGGCTTTCCAACCTAACCACATGAGGCTGTTGTAATTTTAGCTCCGCAGCGTCTTCGCATGTTACAATACGTTCACGAGGATCGATAAGTCCCGATAACGCGTTTAACATTGTCGTTTTTCCGGAACCTGTACCACCTGAAACAATGATATTTAAGCCGCATGTCGATGCTATTTCCAAAACTCGTACCATAGCTTCCGTAAGAGCTCCGAATCCTGCCAGTGTATGCAAATCCATAGCTTTTTTAGAGAATTTACGAATTGAAATAGAAGTTCCGTCTAAGGCGATAGGAGGAGCAACGATGTTAACACGGCTTCCGTCAGGTAAACGGCAGTCGCAAAGAGGACTTGATGTATCAACACGTCTTCCTACTCGGTTTGCAATACGTTGTGCGATTTGCAGCAAGTGAGCTTCATCTCGGAATTTTACAGGTGCTAGCTGCATCAATCCTTTTTTTTCAACGTATATTTGGTGAGCGCCATTGACCACGATATCAGAAATCGCTTCATCTTCCAGCAAAAGTTCTAGCGGCCCAAGACCGATCATGTCATCGACTAACTCACGGGCTATGCCAATTTGCTCACGCTTTGTGATTTGGGCGCGTCTTTCTTGCGCGAATTCAAAGACGAAGTTTTCGATTTCGACGCGAAGTTCTTGCGGGGTTAATTTGAATGCGGAAGCCAAGTTGATTCGATTCAACATGGTATCGTGCGCTTCTTTTCGGAAAACGGTAAGGAGCGGGGATTCTTCTATTTCATTCTGTTGTTGTTCATCCGCTGCAGTAGCAACCATTTCGTCCTCCTATGTATCATTTAATCTTGCTTATAAAATCCAAGACCTTATCTTTGATTACGTTCATGGTTAAGCCTTCTTTTTCGGTTATTGCGTTTTCTATCGCAATGGATTCATTCTTACCCATGATGTCATTTGTTATATCTTCCAAGACTTCAACAATAGATCCTCCGGAAGCTGCGAGAGGTTGACCTATGTTTGCAGAAGCAAGGGCTGAAACTTCATCAAATGGGATGGAGTAATTTATTTTTCTGCCAATAACCTTTTCGAACGCTTCTCTTGATAATGCACCATTACTTGACATACCAACTTTGTTTGCAACAATGAGAATTTTCTTTCCTGCTTGATCAGCGTTGAAGAATTCAAGAATTCTTGCTGTATTTTGAGCGGAAGCTAAGCTCATTTCCACCATTATTATGAAAATTTCGCTTTTATTCATACCAACTCTTGTAACACTTGTTACTTCTCTTTGAGAGTCAACGATAACATAGTTAAATTGTTTCTTAATAAGGTTCATGAGAGCTTCAAAAGCTTCTAGATCAACTACAATTCCTCTTACAAGGTCACATAAACCGCCTAGATAGTACAAACGGTTACTGGATTTTTTCAAAATTGTCTCGATAAAGTAGTCATCTATCTTATCTGGGGACTCAATAATATCCAAATACGCATTTTCTGCTTTCAGATCAAGTAATAAATTAGCTGTACCAAACAAAAAATCCATATCCATAAGCAAAGTACGCTTGAAGTTTACGTTAGCAAGAAGCCATGCGATATTTGCAGCTACAGTAGTTGCTCCTGCGCCACCGACAGAGCTTATTACATTGATGAGTTTCCCGCTTTTTTCGACAACCGTTTTTTTGTTGTTCATAGCATCTTCTAACGTTTTTCTTAAAATAACGTTGTTCAAAGGCTTAACGATATAATCTGAGACGCCCATGTTCATTAAATCTCGGAACAAACCTACATCGTTTCTCGTTCCGATAACTATGATGTTTATATTTGGAGCGCTGAATTCTTTAATTTTGTTTATGTCTCCCAAAGGTAACTCTGAGTCAGAGATGTCAGCAATAAGTACCTTAGGAGTTCTCGAGGTTTTCATAAACTCTACTATGTCGGCTATCTTACCTTGTTTAGCTTCGGCATACGCCAGATTCATTTCCTTGACTACATTCATTATGATCTGTTCAGATACAGGATCATTAACAAATGCCATCAGGTTGTGTGGTAAATCTGCATTATTCGTAGCCATGTAATTTTCTCCATACCATCAATTCATAAAACTTTATCGCTTCTTTACCTCTTATAGAGGATTCTGCGTGCTTTTAAATTAACTGCCGCTGCTTCCGCTGCCGCCACCACCTCCAGTAGAGGAAATGGCACTTATTGCATCACTTACTCGAGCACCTTGGTATTCTCTGGGTGCGGAAAAATCAGCTTTATTCGCTATCATTTCCTCGAGGTTATAAACGCGTGATACACCATATTTCGGAAGATTTTTGTTTGTATCTGTATCGCCTATATATTCGCTCCAAACATCACAATTTGGTTTTTTCACTTTATATTGCAATATTCCTATGCGAACTCCTGGTTTTGCGTCTTTATAAACGCAAACTCCCTTGTCTATTATTCGGCTTCTGATAAATCCATGCTTATACATAAGGGACTTGATTTGTTCCTTTACTCTTATTTGAATTTCTATAGAAACAGGAGTATTTGATACGATCATAAAATCAATATTATCTATTCCTGTTGCTCTTGTATCTTTCAAGAGTGCTTCTATTTCAGCGATGGTTGCATTTGAGAAGCTTAAATTGGAGTCGCTTAAAAAGAGATGATGCTCACACTGTTCTTCGGAATCGATAGCAGCAAATTCCGGAATATATCCATCATCAACTTTAACCTGCTTATCGCAAGCGCTCATGAGCACAAGTACTGATAACAATGTCAGATATTTGAATTTATTATTTATTTTTCTTTCTAACATTTTCTATTACTCCATTTTCTACTTTATAGAGAACCCTGCAGTTTGTATTTTCTTAATGTTCTTGTGGAATTTCCTCGCGATAAGAGATTCCAGAGGCGAATACATTCTAGGAATCATATCCGTAGGTACTTTCAACTGTTTTGAGGATGGTTTTACAATATAAGGAGTAACAATTATAACCAACTCTCTTTGTGTTTTTGTTACCTTAGAATCCCTGAATAGTGCACCTAAAAGAGGAAGATCCGCTAAAAACGGAGTTTCATTTGATGCAGAGCTGGTGTTTGTTTGTAACAATCCAGCTATTGCCAAGCTTTGTCCACTCCCAAGTTCAACAGTTGTAGTCGCTTCTTTTGTGGATAGGGCAGGGGCCTTGTCTGTGGTCGATCCCTCTATCGTACTGACTTTCGGAGTAACCGTTATGTTTATTCTGTCTTCTGATAAAACAACAGGTGTAAACTCAATTGAAGTACCCCATTCTTTGAACTCTGTAGTTGTTGTGTTTTCACCTGGTTGAGTTACCGTATATCCAAATTCACCACCCGACTTGAATTCAGCTTTAGTGCCAGACATAGCCATTATAGTCGGTTCAGCAAGAACTGATGCAAATGATTCTTGTGCTAAAGCATCGATAAGTCCTGAAACGCCATTATGACCAGCAGTATGTACAAGCCAATGCCCACCAGTTGAAGCTGAAAGCATACCGCTTGATTTCAATAAATTTGTTTTTAATTCTTCAACTCCCTGATCATTAGTGATGTGTTCAAAAAATGATGATGCATTTCCTGAACTGAATCCATAAGCTAATCCGTTTGTAGTGTTTGGAGTGGAAACTGTTCTGAAGTTTACGCCCAAACTCTTTGTCAGTTCTCTGTTTACTTCTGCGATTTTCACTTTCAACAAGACTTGGGTTGCTGTTTCTATTGATAGTTTGTTTACTATGTTGCTACTTTCAATAAATTTTGCGACAATTTCCTGTACATCCGCAGCAACTTCAGGAGAAGGAACACGCCCGCGCAGTATGACTGATTTATCTACGGATAGAATATCCACACTTGTATCCGGATGCATTTCTTTGATCGCGTTTTTTATGGTTTTGATCGGATATGTTACACGAACTTTGCAGTCGACTAAGACATTTCCTTTTTTCCCATTGATAACTAAGGTTGTTTCTCCCGGTGCCAGTCCCATGAGATATAAAGAATTATCGCTCAATAACTGAACATCGATGATATCAGGGTTCGGAATGAAGATTTCACCCGCTTTTTCCTTTAATTTGATGAAATTAACGGAATTAACTTCTACTTCTTTCATCGTTCCGCTCAGTTCTTTTGCAGAAAACTTTTTTCCAGGTTTTTTTGCTGACTTTTTTGCAGTGGTTGCTTCTGTCACAGCTGCTTCATCAACTGACTCGTTAGAAATATTATTATCAGCTGTATCGCTTGCAACACAATAACTGAAACAAAGCGAAAGTAGAATGAATCCCGTACCAAAAATGCTATTCTTACTCATTCTAAACTCCTTTAAAAATACCTACATACAACACAAACTTATAATTTTTTTTCATTCCCCATCATTTATCCGAATCTGACGAGCTTGCTTCGCTTGAACCGCCGCCATTGCCCGATGGTTTTCCATTTGCATCAAATTCTACCTTGCTGGCGGTTAATTTTCGGTATATAGTCGCCGATTTTGCATTATTTTCGTTTTCTTCTTCTCCAATAATCTTTCCACTAACGACTTCATACTGTCCGATGTTACTACCTGATGATATTTTTCTGTTATTTCCTGAAATATTTCTGGAAGTATTATTGTTATTTATATCTGCCTTTGAATTTATCGACAAAATGTTATTCATTAATACTGTCATGTCCTCTTCTTCTTTCTGACGTTTCGCATACTCTTCAAATTGTATGCTACTTGGAGAGTTGTCATTCATGTTCAGAATGTTATAAAGAACGGGGTCAAAATCGGAGTTATCCTCTTGTACAGGCATTCCTTTATCTTTTGCATCGTCCTTTTCTGTTTGGCTTCTTATAGAAAGGATTAATCCATTAGCGCTAGACTGCTTCAGCATAGTTTCAACCATATCCTCTCTTACTTCTAAAGTTACACTCTTAGGAGTCGTTAAACCGCTGACGATACCTCCAACGTTACTGAGGAATCCACCGCTATCATTATTTCCTCCGTTTTTATTTTTATCGGTATCGAATTTCGTTGCGCCATCGATTGCCAAAATTTTTAGCGCTCTATATTTATGTGTTCTTGTTCTTTCACCGACCTGCTCCATGATAAGAACATCAACTAAATCTCCTGCTTTCATCATATTGGTTGAAGTTGCAGATCTCTGATCGATAGGAAAAGTTACCGCCCTCATACCTTTTTTGATGAATTCTTCGTTCTTTTCTTTTTCTAATTTCTTCTTTGCTTCCTCTTCTTTCTTCTTGCGCTCATTTTCCTTTTTCTTTTGCGGATCTTCATTGGTCAGCATAGACATAGTTAGAGGTACGCCGTTTGGTATATCTGTATTTGCCCACATTTTTAAGGCATTTGAATAGTCTGCGCCGTTGTTTAAAGGGGTACCAGCATGATCTTTTGCAATGAAATAAGGTTGCATTGCTTCAGTAGGCCATTTTTCCCACTTTAATTTATCCAATATGATTTTTTCATCTTTTTTGAACTTTCTTGAGACAAACAAAACGAAATCATCTTCTTCCTTTTTCTTCTTTTTTTCTTCTTTATTCACCATGAGAGGTATTTCAGGCATGGAAATTTCTTTGTGTGCTTGTTGCTGTGTCGGAGCAACAGAGCTAGGCAGAAGCCATTTAACTAAGATGGTTATTACCAAAGCTATAATTGAAGCTATTATTATTGGAAGAGCATCTTTTTTATTCATAACATCACCTAGACAACAAATTCTCCAATATCACACAAAATCCACCGTACGCTAACGCGACACCATATGGGATTTCTTGCCGCCAAACATTCTTAACACGATAAGTTAATGCAGCGGTCCTATTAGTGATCCTACTCAAAGAAAGTAAAACAATATTTAAAAACGCATTTTTTTTCTTATTTTTTCGAATAGTTAATAATTTCAATACAACTTTTCTTCGAAAAGCAAAAATATATCTGCCGAATAACATGTAAGTTATGGCTAGCAAAATTCCTGCTATAGAGATACCAACGAGGAATATGTCTAAATTATCTTCTGCGAATAGAAGTAACGGAAATAGAAATTTAACATCACCACCTCCGATCATATCGCAGTGATTTAGTACTAGTGTTATAACGAAAACTGCCAGAGCAATAGAAAAACCTTCCAAGAAATTATGGCCGGATACACCAAATATGTAGGAAATTACATACAAAATACAAAGAGCAATAACGGGTTCATCTTCTATTCTGAAAAATAAGAAATCATTAAGGGCGATTATCAACAGAATTAATCCGAAAAGAACCCAAATTACCAAAATACTGTCCTCGCAAAATATACCGTTTTCTGAAAAGTAACATTGAATAAGTAAAAAAGGAGTTAACTTTAAATATAAAATGAACAAAAACATGTTTGTTTTGAGATAATATTGTAATATTCTGTTAACACATTTGTTTTTGTATTTTATGTGAGGAAGAGAATAAGATGCCTATGTTTTCTTTCAATCAATCTTCTTGTGAAGCAAGGCTAATGCGGCTTTTGCAAGAAAGTTTCTTTCAAAGATCTTGGAGAAATAAGGTAATAGCAAAGTGGGTGGCAGGTCGACTTGGTTATAAGGGCGATGAAATGAACTCTTATGTAAGGAATTTTATACTTTCATGTCTTGCCGTACCTAACGATAGAAAAATGATAGATAGGATTCTAGCTGATTTTAAAGAAGAAAGCATTCCGATTACTGAAGATGATATCGTCAATAAAATAAAATCAGTTGAAGAGAGAATGAGAACAAAAGCAGGCTTGATGGAAGAACATGCTAACTGAACTTGTATATGAGAATAAAAACGATATTGCGGTATTAACTTTAAATAATCCGAAAAAGTTGAATGCTCTGTCTTCTGAATTTGTAACGGAAATATATAAGAGAATTTCATCAATAAAGAAAGATACAAAGGTTCTTGTTATTAAATCTGGCTTTGCAAAAGCTTTTGCTGCAGGTGTAAATGTCCAGGAAATTCATGATAATTCTTATGAAAGTGCATATTTGAACAGCTTTATAGATCAAACATGGGAAGCTGTTGCGAATGTAAAGATTCCTGTAATTGCTGCGATATCAGGATATGCACTTGGAGGCGGATTTGAATTGGCTCTCATGTGCGATATTATTATCGCGTCTAAAAGTGCTGTTTTCGGTTTTCCGGAGGTCAATTTAGGCATAATGCCGGGAATGGGAGGTACTCAGTTTCTTACAAGAGCTGTAGGAACGAAAGTTGCAAGCGAAATCCTTATGACTGGACGTTTTGTTAAAGCGGATGAGGCATTGCAGCTTGGACTAATCAATTATCTGGTAGAAGATGACAACGAAATAATGGAAAAAACCATGGGAGTCGCCAAAGAAATAGCAAACAAATCCGTTATGAGTACTCGTATGATAAAAGAAGCCATACGTATGTCACTGGATGTAGGTATTACTCAAGGAATAAAGAGCGAAAGACAGATGTTTCGTTCTCTTTTTTCTACCAGTTTTAAGCAAAAAGGCACTGAGGAGTTTCTGAATAAGAAAAAATAAGCTTTCCGCGATGTTTTGTAATCGCATAATATGTGTTGTATGTTAGTTGGTGAGGTCTGAATGGCAGAAATAAGTACTGTAAATCAATCAGTTATACTGACTAATCAAAAAGATCTTGTAGCACAACTTAAAACTTCGCTTGGAGAATCGAAACTTGTTCTGAAATATTTACAGGGTACTGAAACAATATCTGATCTATTTGAATTTCGAGTTGTATTTGAGACAGAAAATGATTCTATAGATCAAGATAAAGCGCTTGGAACAAGTTTTACCATTACAATAAAAGCAGATAAAGAAGAAAGAATTATCAATGGGATAGTTGCTGAATTTTCTCAGGGAGCGACTAAAGAGAAAAACGGCATAGATCTTACAGAATATACAGCGATTTTACGTCCGAAACTATGGTATCTTACTCTTGATAAGAATTATCTGATTTTTCAAAAGAAAAAAGGTATCGATATAATAAAGCAAGTTTTAAAAGACGGAGGTGTTACGGATATCGATGACAAAACAAAATCAAGAGGCAAGATTGAGCGAGAATATTGCGTGCAATATGGAGAAAGTAGTTTCAATTTTGTTTCTCGCCTTATGGAAGATGAAGGGATCTTCTATTTTTTTACTCACACGGACGGCAAACACACAATGGTCCTTGCTGATAGTTCCAGTGCGCACAAAGCGATTTCAGGAGCAAAGAAAATAACCTTTATGAAGGGCATTCAATCTATCTTTCCTTTGGGATTGATTTTTAATACGACTATGACTACAGCCTTTAATACAGGCGGATATATAACGGCAGATTACAATTACACAATTTCTGCAACGAAATTGCACAGTAAGCTTGATTCTAAATACAAAAAAGGGCCGAAATATTACGAATTTCCCGGAAACTTTGCAAAAGCCAAGGAAGGCGATGATATTGCAAAGTTACGTGTAGAGGAATTCGAGCTTAATCATTGTTTATTGGAAGCGTCATCTACGGTTCCGAGAATTACTCCGGGATTTTCATTCCAAATAGACGGACATCACAGCAAAAAATTTAATGAAGAATTTATTGCGTATACAGTTGAACATATATACGATTTTACAGGTTCTCAAGGGTACATATACATAAATAATGTAAAGGCTTTTCCGAAAAAGACGGAATTTCGTGCTCCTCGTCGAGCTATGCATCCGAAAATATCAGGAACGCAAACAGCTATTGTTGTTTGTTCATCGGGAGAAGAGATATTTGTCGGCGAGCACTGTTCTATTAAAGTGCATTTTCATTGGGACCAGATCGGAAAAGCAAAAGATACAGAAGATAGTTCTTGCTGGATTCGTGTTATGCAACCTCTTTCAGGAAGCAGTTGGGGACATGTTTTTGTTCCACGTGTAGGGCAGGAGGTTGTTGTCGCATTTGTCGGAGGTGATCCTGATAGACCGATAGTGGTGGGATGTGTCTATAATGACCAATTTAAACCGCCATATACCGAAAAAGAAAAAATGCAGTCTGGTATAAAATTAGCGACCTTTAAAGACAGCGATAAAAAGATGTTCAATGAGGTTCGTTTTAATGATGAAAAAGACAAGCAAGAAATATACGTTCATGCAGAAAAAGATGCTTATATAAATATAAAAAACTCGAGAAAGACAGAAATTGAAGAAAGTGATGATACTTTGGATATATTCAAAGGAAATAGAACAATAACTTTACAGGCAAAAGGTGATGATCCCGCAAATCATAGCACAACGCTTACGAAAGGTGATTTTTCTTTGACTCTTACTGAAGGAAATCAAAGTACAAACTTGGATAAAGGGAATCAAACGACAACCTTAAAGGAAGGTAACCAAACAACCAATCTTGATAAAGGTAATTCCGATACTACTTTGAAGGAAGGAAATATGTCGTGTACCCTCAAAAAAGGAAATATGACCGTAGAGCTGAAGGACGGAAATTGCACAATTAAAATTGCGGGAAAATTAAGTATAAAAGCGGATAAAGGAATAAGTATAGAATCTGGAGATGCTTGTTCTATTAAATCAACAAAGGATTATTCTGTTGATTCAAAAGCAAAAATTTCGATGAAATCTATGCAAGCATTCAGCAATGAAACAGGTGCGGGAGGTGCGTACAGTATAAAAACAGGAGCTGGAGGAGGAATAAAAGCCGAATCTGGCGCTGGCGGAGCTATAAACGTAAAATCAGGAGCAGGTGGCGCAATCTCTGTTGAATCAGGTGTCGGTGGCGATCTGAAAATGAAAGGTGGATTAAATCTCAAAGCCGAAGCAATGCTTAATACCGAAATAAAAGCGACTGTTCAAGCGAAAGTCGGCGGCGTTATGGTAGAAGTACAAGGACAGGGGATGACAAAAGTTGGTGCTCCAATGATTACAGTTGGTGGAGGTATGTTGCAGCTTGGCTAGAGCTAAATAGATTTTTCAAAAATGAACTTTCGAATACAGGCTACACCATATTATCTAAAGATGATAATATTATAGAATGATTTATGGGTGTTTTATGAATAAGAAAAAAGTATTTGCAGCAAGTTGTTTTGGAGGTTCGCTTCTATCTCTTTTATTATGGCTCACTGCATGCGATCCTGTGACGATTGCTATTGGCGGTACGGCTGTAGCTGGAGCGGAAGTTGCTCGCAACCAAAATGGCGTGACAGGAGCGATTTCAGATTCAGCACTTCAGGCTAAGATAAATAAAATGCTGTTTGATAATGATCGCGATATATTTGATAGAACAGAATTGTCTGTTAAGCATGGTGCTGTCGTAGTGATTGGGTATATGAAAGATCAAGAACAATGCACACGAACTATGGAATTGGTGAAAAGAGCCGGTGGTTATCAGAATGTGTTTTTTGAATTATCAATAGGAGATCTTCCTGACATAAAGGATTTAGCTAACGATTCAAGTATAACATCAAGAATAAAGTCTGCTATGCTATTTGACGGAAACATACAGTCGCTTAATTACGATATAACTACCGTAAAAGGAGTTGTTTATATTTGCGGAACAGCGCAATCAAAATATGAACGAGATCTGGTTATAAATTGCGCTCGTAATACTTCCAGCGTAGAGCGAGTTGTCTCTTATATCAGTATAAATAGAGGCGGAGCATCATAAAGTGCAGGCTAGTATAAAAACGGTTGCATTCGTTGGAGTTTCAGCGATTGAAATAGATGTTCAAATCCAGATCATCAACGGGCTACCTGCTTTTACAATAGTCGGCCTTCCAGATAAAGCTGTTGCAGAATCAAGGGAACGAATTCGAGCTTCTTTGTTTTCGATGGGGATTTCTCTTCCGTCAAAGAGAATTACAGTAAATCTTGCACCTGCTGATGTTCAGAAGGAAGGCAGTCATTATGATCTTCCTATCGCACTTGCTTTGCTTGTTTCGATGGAAATCCTTTCTCAGGAAGATATAAATAATGTAATTGCGTTGGGAGAGATGTCTTTAAGTGGTGCAATTGCGAAGGTTCCTGGAGTTCTACCCGCTGCGATTTATGCGAAGTCTCGAGGAAAAACACTGATTTGTCCTGAAGAATGCGCTCAAGAAGCAGTTCTGATTGGTGGTGAGAATATTCTTGCGCCAAAAACGTTGCTTTCATTGGTTAATCACCTTAAAGGAATACAAATTCTGCCGAAAATTGAATTGAAAACTCAAGAATTGACGGGAAAAATTTCAAAAGGTTGCTTTAGTGATATTAAAGGCCAGTTAATGGCTAAAAGAGCAATGGAAATCGCAGCATCCGGCGGCCACAATGTTCTTATGCTCGGTCCTCCAGGGGTTGGAAAATCGCTTTTGGCTTCACGTATACCGACTATTTTACCGCCATTTACTCCTGATGAAGCATTGGAAGTTACTATGATACATAGTCTTGCTGGAAATGTTGGCGAAAGTGGTATGATTACCGAACGCCCGTATCGTTCTCCGCATCATTCTGCATCGCTTGTTGCCCTTGTTGGTGGCGGAGTTTATGCGAAACCGGGCGAAATTTCTCTTGCTCATCGTGGAATTTTGTTTTTGGACGAACTTCCTGAATTTTCAAGAGCTGCTTTGGAATCATTGCGTCAACCTTTGGAAACAGGAACGATCAGTATCGCACGTGCAAATAAACATATAACGTATCCTGCACGAATTCAGTTAATCGCGGCTATGAATCCTTGTCGTTGCGGTTATTTAGGAGTCGCTGGAAGAGAATGCACACAAGCACCTAAATGTGGAAAAGATTATATGCGGAAAATTTCAGGACCTCTTTTGGATAGAATCGATATTTTTGTTGATGTTCCTGATGTTAAACTGGAAGATTTCGTACAATCCAAGGAAGGTATAGAAACATCTGAAAATATCAAAAAACGAGTGATTGAAGCTCGTAAAATTCAATTATATCGCTATAAAGATAGAACGGAAAAAACAAACTCCGAAATTGCCGGACACGAACTGGAACATTATCTTACGGATACAGCAAAACAGCTTTTGTACAAATGCATAGACAAGACAAAAATCTCTGCGCGAGGGTATTATAGGGTGATAAAATTGGCAAGGACGCTTGCAGATATGGAGCAATCAGATAGTATTAATGAAGATCATATCGCTGAATCTTTAAGCTATCGCAGGATTATTTGATTTTGCATATTTTTTAATATCTTTTTGTAAAGTGTCCTTGTAATTAATTTATCTTAGTATATAATACATGCTATTACTTTAATGGCTTTTGTCTTATATTTTTCCTTTCATTTTTTTTGTAGTGGTTAGTTTATTTTCAGTCATATGGAGTTTGTTTAGATATGAAGAAAACTATTTTCTCTCTGCTATCAGTTATTGCCATTTATTGCGGTAATATCAGTAACGTTAATGCAGTGGATTTTGATTTATCTGAATATAATAAAAGAGCCAAGGAATATCAGCAGATAAGAGATCAATATGCATTACAATTGGAAGAGACATGTGATTCTGTAGAAAAAGATAAAAATGGTGGTATTACTTACTATCCTAATCAGCAGAAACTTCCAGAATATAATGCCATTTGGGCTAAGCTTAATAAATTGGATGAAGAATTTTCTCAATACAACTCAACCTTTAAATCAACCTTTATTAGTGGATTAATTCATGAATTAATCAGATCTTCAAGAAATCCTTTGCCTAAAGAGTTTGAAGGAGTGCATGAGCTTATCGCATTGGTCCAGTCAAGAGGAATTAAGGTAGATGGAGTAAGATTTATGGATGCCATATCGTTGGCTAATTATCTTACGGATTCGAAAATTAAAAGTGAGATAATTCCTATGTTGTTTTTGGCAAACAAGAGAGCTTGCACGAATTTTATACAAACTCATTTTAATCAATCTTCATTTTCAAGCGAATCTTTTAAAAGCAAGGTACAAAAAACAGTAGAACAAGGATGTATACGAAGTAAATTATTTCGAGATTTATTTGTAACTACTTTCGGAACAATAAGCTCGGGTTCATTTAGAGTTTTTTCTCAAGCATTAGTGCTGTCGGGGGGGGGTAGGACCTTCTAATCACATGAGTTTTGAGGAAGGTAAATGGCCTCGTTCAAAGGGCGAGTCTATAGTCCTAACTTGCGATCGAGATAAAGTTTTTCAAAATTCATTTTTTCATAATCTTGCTTCTCAAAAGAAAACAGAAACAGGAACTTTCGCGACTAGTTATGATGATATCTATATTCCATATCATGAAATGGGCCATTCTTTGTCAGCGGATTTTTTCAGATTTACATCTGCTTTTGGTATCGATGATACAATAAAGTTAATTACAGCACTTTCAAACAATCTTACTTTCAATGAAAACGCTTTGAATGCATTTTTTGAACATTTAAAGACAGCACCGGCAGAAATGAATGTTCAAGAAGAATTGATACATCGTTTACCAAGAAGTATTTATGAGCATGGTCAAAGTCTCGACGAATTGAAAACGGAAATAGCTCAATTGGGAACATCAAATGAAGGCATAGTACAGCTACTGCATCTTAATTCAGTGGAAATTTTTCAAATTATTGGGCTTGCTATGGTAAAACATGGCGAAAGGAACATTCTTTTTATTAATTCATTGAGTGATTTTGCGTTAGCAACGGAACTTGGACAACCAATAAGAGCTGATCATAGTTCATTCGCCCTAAATCCGGAAAAACAGGAGTATGGTTTCTTGCTTTCAAATATTCCTTTTGTTAATCACTCGTTGAATCTAAATTTGTATGGAGCAATGCTAAAAATTTATGGAAGCAGTATGCAAAAATATGTACTAAGTATGATGTATGGGGATAAATTGGTCCAAACTTTAAAAGCTGAGTGGACTCTTGGAAAGAATATTATTTTGAAAAATCTGTTGTACAACAAGCTTTTAAAAGATCATAAACTACAATAACTCTTGTAGAGTTATTACTCTGCTGCAACGAAAAATTTATCTACAGAGAATCAATAAGATATTGTTTTGTTTTTTCATTATCATTGATAAATGTGGCAGAAAATCGTATCGTCTCGTTATTAGCTGCTGAAACGTAGAGGGAGGCGTATATGGTAGAAAGAAAAAGACTTGTGTCTCTTACGGGCGATCGTCCGACAGGAAAACTGCATCTTGGGCATTTTATCGGTTCATTGAAGAATCGAGTAGAACTGCAGCATAAATATGATCAGTATATTATGATCGCTGATACGCAGGCTCTTACAGATTATTTCGAAAATCCGCAAAAAGTAATCGAAAGTGTTTATGAAGTCGTATCTGATTACTTAGCGGTCGGTATAGATCCAACTTTATCTACTATATTTATTCAATCTCAGATTACCGCGCTTCCTGAATTAATGATGTATTATATGAACTTAGTTTCAGTTTCTCGTCTAGAAAGGAATCCTACAGTAAAGACAGAATTGGCTCAAAAAAGTTTCGCACAATCTGTTCCTGCAGGTTTTCTGTGCTATCCGATAAGTCAAGCTGCTGATATCACGGCTTTTAAAACGGCGATTGTTCCTGCGGGTGATGATCAGGCGCCTATGATAGAGCAAACCAATGAAATTGTACGAAAATTCAATGGGTTGTATAAAACGGATGTATTGAAAGAATGCAAAATTCATCTAAGTAACAACGGAAGACTTGTCGGAATAGACGGAAAAGCAAAAGCGAGCAAGTCCTTGAATAATGCGATTTTTTTGAGCGATGATCCTAAGGTTATAAAAGAAAAAGTTTTTTCTATGTACACTGATCCAGATCATATAAAGGTGTCGGATCCAGGAAAAGTGGAAGGTAATGTCGTCTTTATATATCTGGATGCATTTCACAAAGATAAAGAAGAAGTTGCAGAATTAAAGTTGAAGTATAAAAAAGGCGGATTAGGTGATGTCGCGTTGAAATCTTTGTTGAATGAGACATTACAGACTTTGCTTGCTCCTATTAGAGAAAAGAGAGCTTCTTTGAAAAGGCAAGATTTGATCGAAATATGTTTTGAAGGAACTAAGAAAGCAAAAATGGTGGCAGATCACACAGTTAGAGAGGTTAGAGAAGCGATTGGAGTAAATTTCTTTGAAAAAATACAACTATAGTGTGATTTTTTTATCAAAAACCTCAAAAAGTGCGAAAAAAGCTATTGATTTTTTCCTATTAATAGTTCAGACTCTGATTTATGAGTTATTGGAGAATGTTACATGAATAAAACAGAACTAGTAGATGCAATATCTAGAGACAGCGGACTGACAAAGTCAGATTCTGACAAAGCTGTTAACGCTTTCGTTAAGGTCGTTGAAGCGGCTTTAAAGAAAGGCGATGATGTAAGCTTAGTTGGATTCGGAAGCTTTTCAGTAAAAGCAACTGCCGGTAGAAGTGGCAGGAACTTTAAGACTGGTAAAACCATCGAAATCCCACCAAGAAAGTCTGTTAGATTTAAGCCAGGCAAGAATTTGAAAGACTGCGTCAACTAATAACGCATTTTTCTTTTGTTTTTTATTGTTTTTTGGCTAAATACCCGTTATTTAGCCAATTTTTATTTCTCTTCGGAGGTATGATGTATAGTAGACTCTTAATTCCTTTTTATGCCGTAATTCTCTGTATGCCAATAGTTTTTGGTGATGATAATAGTACCAATAAATCAAATCAGACGAATGAAACTTCATCAGCTAATAATTACGATGAAAAAAATTCGGATTTTCAACCTCTTGCTGATCCTGATAGAAAAGTAAGCGGAGCGTATTATGGTATCGGTTTGGGAGTTTCCAATATTTCGCATAAACTTAATGTAGAAAAAAATAATGGAACAAAGTTAAGTAATAAACAGTCGGCAACCCAATTTGATATTTCTCTTATCGGTGGTTTCGGAGCAGCGTTTTACGATAGGTATTATGCGGGAATTGAATTCGACTTTTTCAAACGCATGCCTAAAAAAACAAAAGATTTTGGTGAAAGTGGTGTAGTCCATAAATCCAATTTCGGACTTAATATGGATGTACGTTTTGGGTATCAGTTCCCACAATACGGAACTTTAGCTTATATAACAGCAGGTTTTGCGCGAGTTTTGGGAGAAATGGGCGCTTATAATAACGGCAATAATATTGCGAAGATGACTTTCGGATCATTTTTTCCAACTGTTGGCTTCGGTTTAGAACACAGAGTAAACCAAACAATCAATTTGCGTGGTGATGTGAGGTTTACGATAGGATCAAAGGAAAAGAAAGAAGCGAAAGTTAACGGAGCTACTTGGAATTTTGAAGCAAAGCCGAACCGTTATGCCTTTAGAATTTCTGTAACAAAGAGTATATAATAAAAGAGCATTATAAAATTGCTGTGATCGTGTATAGGTATGTCAAAGAAGATATTGTCTTTAACCGATAAGGTTTGGGAAATAGCGGATGAAACTCCTTCGTTTGAAAATCTGAACGAACTTATTCGAGTTATTCTCAAAAATAGAGGGATAGAAGATGTAGAGGCCTTCAAATGTCTCTCTCTGAGGAATAGTATGCCTGATCCCTTTGTTTTCGTGGATATGGAAAAAGCTGTTGCGCGTATTGTTGCGGCGATCATAGCAGGAGAGAAAATAGCGATTCTCGGAGATTATGATGTCGATGGGATCTCGTCTACTGTTCTTTTTATGAACTTTTTTGAGTATCTTAAAGTTCCTTTTACTTACTCTATACCAAACAGAATGGAAGAAGGATATGGGCTCAGCATTGAGAATTTAAAGAAGCATAAAAATCATCTTGTTGTAGCTGTTGACTGTGGCTCAAGCTCATTTGATGAACTCAAATATGCGCAGGAAGAAAAAATAGATGTGGTTGTTATAGATCATCACAAAATGGAGAGTATTCCAGAGGCTATTGCAATAGTGAATCCTCATAGACCAGATGAAAGTGTAAATTTTAAGGATCTTTGCGCAGCTGCTATGGTCTTTATGTGTATTGTCGGAATAAATCGTGAACTTAGGAATAAAGGTTTCTATAAAGATAAAGACTTAAAAGAACCAAATTTGCTGGAGTATCTTGATTTAGTCGCTCTTGCTACTATTTGTGATGTTATGCCTCTTGTAGGAATAAATCGCGCTTTTGTGATAAATGGAATAAAAACAATGCGCAGGCGCAAAAATCTTGGTATAGATGCTTTGATAAGTCAAAATAAAACATCGGATGTTACATCTGATACGATTGCTTTTTCTTTCGGTCCCAAAATAAATGCGGCAGGACGCCTTGCGTCTGCTGACTTGAGTGTACAATTGTTATCAACTAAAAATCCTATTGAAGCAAAGAAAATAGCGCAGCAGTTAGATGATCTTAATAAAGAAAGACAAGCATTAGAACGCAAGATAATAAAAGAAGCAATTCAACAAATAGATGAAGATGCGAATTTTATCTGTGCACACAGCAAGAAATGGCATGTTGGAATTGTTGGAATTGTTGCGGGGCGCCTGAAAGAAACCTATCACAAACCAAGCTTGGTAATAGCGATCGATGAAAACGGGCAGGGAAGGGGATCATGTCGTTCGATACCTCAAGTCGATATATCAGTAATAATAAATAAAGCGATTCAGAAAGGAATAGTAGCTTCAGGTGGTGGACATTCTATGGCTGCGGGATTCTGTATAGAAGAAGATAAGATACCTGCATTCATAGAATTTTTGCAACATGAAATAAAATACGAGAAATCCTGCGAAGAATTAAGCGCTGACTGCTATTTAGCTGCGGATATGGCTATTTCTCTTGAGACAACGAAAGAAATTTCGGCAATAGGTCCATTTGGAAACGGGAATAAACACCCTAAATTTGTAATACCTAATTTAATTATCGCTCAAGCAAGAATTGTTGGAAAAAATCATATTCGATTGCGGTTGAGTGACCTTAAGAAAGGGGTTTCATTAGATGCGATTTCATTCAGAAGCGATGGTACAACATTGGGCAATATTTTACTGAATCATAAAGATCCGATTCAAGTTTTGGGGACTTTGTCAGTGTCTGAATGGAACGGAAAAAAATCAATATGTTTTATTCTTGAAGATGTAGCTAAAGGATAGTTCATAGATTATTAGTCATATAGATTTATTAAATAGAGGATTAGTATGTTGAAAAATATCCCCATCTATTTTAGAAAGTTCAATAACTTGAATCTTCAAATAAGTAAAACTACAGCAAATTTGATAATAGGAATTCTGATTTTATGTGGAATAGGCCTAATTGTATGGAATGCTAATTGGACATTCGGAGATGACAGTCAGTTTTTACTCACTACAGCTGTTGGAAAACCAATTTTCGGGTGGAGTGGCGCAGGAAGATTTTGGCCGCTTGGTTTAGCAGATTATAATATTTTGCTGATTCTTCCATTCGGTGATACTCCGATAGCTCATTTTATCTGGAATAGCGTACTATTTCTTATTGGTATATTATCTTTATTTAAATTTCTTACAGAAGTAACAGAAAAAGATTATTTTGTAAGTATAATTTCTATTTTTATCCTGATTTTTTCAGCTGCTTTTTTAGAGGTAAATATAACTCTTCCAACTGCTGAAAGAATTATATGGGTTATGTCCGCGCTTTTTATGCTTTGTGTATTGAAGGCTGAAAAGAAACAATCTACAAAATATTATATTATCGCATTATTAGTTGCTGCGTATACAACTTATACAAAAGAACCTGTCTTCGGAATGTTTTTGATTATTGCATTTACGAGACTTTTATTTGGATTTAGGCAGCTTACCAAAAAAGATAAACTTTTTTATTATGGTCTCATTGTAGTTGCTTTAAGCTATCTTATAACTTACGCTTATTTATGGTTTCAGAATCCTCCAAATTGTACATATAACATGGGCCAATCTGAATTACGTGGATTGGAATTAGTTTTAGAATTATTAAATTGTGAACCTATTCTTTGGGGAACAATTATTTTATGTCTAGTAAGATTTCTTTCGATAATTTTTTTGAAGGATAAAGAAATACTTTTTATAGATTGTCTATTATTTGCCGGGGGGGGGTATTTCCTTGCGATATTTTATTTAAATCTAATGTACTCTTATTATATTGTACCTTGTGTGTTTTTTAGTATTCCAGCATTTGCTTGTTTTTTACATTCTTTGCGACGATATAATTTTTTGATATTTCTTAGCGCAATATTTTTACTTTTATTACCTCTATATAAGGATTTCCATTCATCTATTTTTACTGTGGAACGTATGTATATAAAAAGACAAAATGATATGCAGGTCATTAATTATTTATATGAACAATCAAAACTTGGTAAAAGAATTATATGGGTACTTTTTGATAATGCTTTTCCAGATCCTATTGGCGGAAGAATTTATAGTTTTTTTAATTGGAATTTTTTCGTAAATTTTTTGTATAAAGAAGATATAAATATAGTTGTACCGGTAAATAATTTAGATGTTGCTGATGAAAATACGATAATTATCTTCTCAGTGATTGGACAAGATATTAACTATTTGTTATCTCATGAAAAAATGCAAAACTATTATTTGAGATGGCATTGTCCTGATGCTTATACAGAAATATATGCACCGAAAACGGATCCAATGCGATGAGCGGTTTACATTGTTATACTTCGGGTTGTTTGTTCAATCGGTGTTAGTTCGATGATATTTTTTTCGTGTACTTCAAGCTCTTTAAACTTTCTTGCGCTTACGAGAACTCTGCTTTCCATGGATGCAACAGTGGAATTATAGCTCTGAACGGCTGCATTTATATTTTTTCCGAGTTGAGCGAGATGCTCTGCCATTACAGAGAGTCTCTGATACAGTTCTTGCCCCATTTTTATTATTTGTTTTGCATTCTCTGCCAGATTTTCTTGGCGCCAACCTTGCGCAATCGCATGTAAAAGTCCTAACAGTATTGTTGGGGTCGATATAATTACTCGTTGTTGCATGGCGAATTCGATTAAATTTACATCGTATTCTGTAGCGACTGAGAAGAAAACTTCACCAGGCAGAAACATAATTACAAATTCCGGAGACTTTTCAAATTGAGCCCAGTATTTTTTATTCGCAAGCGTGGAAACATGATTTCGAATTTGTTTTGCATGTTCTTTCAATAGATTCCTTTTCATTTTTTCATCGGTAGTTTCTAATGCCTCAAGATAGGCAGCTAAAGGAGCTTTTGCATCGACGATAATCTGATGATCTCCAGGTAAGTAAATAACCATGTCAGGTCTGATAGTCCTATCATTATCAGAAATTTCTACCTGTTCTTCAAAATCACAATGTTCAATCATTCCTGCAAGTTCAACAACACGTCGTAACTGCATTTCTCCCCACCTACCACGTACAGATGGTGTTTTAAGAGCTGATACGAGATGATTTGTCTCATCTTTCAAGGATTTTTGAGTCAAAATCATATCATCAACTTGTTGTCTGAGTGCTTCATACGCTCCTACACGACTTTTTTCCAGTTCTCCTAATTTTACATCAACATTTTCGAGTGCAGATTTTATCGGAGAAACAAGATCATTCATTGATTTCGCACTTAATGAAAACTCTGATTTCGCTTTTTCTTGGAATTGTTCAAATACAGACTTCGCTAGATCCAAAAATGTAGCATTATTTTTCGAAAGAGCATCGGAACTTATAGCCTTAAATGTATCGGAAAGTTTTCGTTCAGCATCTTCTAATAATTTTAATTTTTCTTGCAAATTTTTTCGTTCATGCTCCAGATTTGCAGAAAGTAATGTTTTTTCTTGTTCAAGAGCTAAATACTTTTTCTGCAGATCATTATATTTCACAATGAGCTCTTGATGAAGTGCACAGCGTTCTTGAAGCTTCGAATTTTCCAGAAGAAGTTGCTGATATTGCTGTTCAACACCAATTAATTCTAATAGTTTTTGTTTTAAATCTTTCAATTTATATCTTTGTGAAAAGAAAACGCCAAGGAAGGATGTTATGGTAATAACTAAGCAGAATGCCAATATAAAAATTTCTGTCATCATACATTCTCTATTGCATTTACAAGATCGTTGACTATGGTATCAAGCTCATTTTTGTCTTCACCTTCTGCTGAAATTCTTATAAGTGGTTCGGTTCCTGATGGGCGTACGATCAATTTTCCTCTGTTCATAAGCAGATGTTGATATTTATCAATTTTTTCAACTACTTTTTTCTCAGAAATAATATTTTTGTCGGTAACTTTTATATTACGATTTACTACGGGATATGGCGTAAATATGTTTTGCAATTCACTGATATCTTTTCTTACCTTTACAATATAATCTAACACTTTTAGAGCAGCAAAAAGACCATCTCCTGTTAGAGCATGTTCTCTGATTATTATGTGCCCTGACGGTTCTCCTCCGAATAATGCCTGTTGTGATTGTCGCATGTATTCCGAGATATAACGATCTCCAACTTTTGTTCTTACTAGTTTGATATTTTTGCTCTTAAGATATTGCTCAAAACCAAAGTTTGCCATAATTGTTGATACGATTTCGGAATTTTCTAATCCAGAAGATTCTGCAAGTATTGCAAGAATATGGTCGCCATCTAAAAATCTGCCAAATTTATCACATAAAAGTAAACGATCTCCATCTCCATCAAACGCAATGCCAATATCTGCTTTATTTTTGATTGTAGCAGTTGCGATAATGTTTGGATTTGTTACACCGCAACTCTCATTTATATTGATACCGTTTGGTGAATCATGTATTGAAACGATATCAAATCCAAAATCGCGAAAAATATTTGGCGCAATGTTTGAAAAACTTCCATTAGATGAATCGATAACTATTTTTATTTTTTCAGAATTTTGTTTATCGAATGAAAATGATTTTTTTATTTTTTCAATGTATGGATTCAAAGCACTTGAATCAACAAATATATGTCCAATTTTATCTCCGATAATTTCAATAGAATCAGAATTATCGAGACTTTCCATAATTTCCTCGATCTCTTCTTCTTCCGCATCTGTTAGTTTTAGTCCATCTCTGTTGAAAATTTTTATTCCATTATCCGAAAAATGGTTATGAGATGCAGAAATCATAATTCCGCAATCTGCTTTCATATAGTTTGTAAGAATTGAGACGGCAGGTGTCGGGCATATTCCTATAAGGTGTGTATTAATTCCGAGAGAAGAAAAAGTCGCAGCTAAAATATGTTCAAACATATTTCCGGAAATTCTTGTGTCTTTTCCAATAATTATTTCTAGGCGCTTGTCATTGTTTTTTCGGAAATTTTTTGCAATTGCTTTTGCTAATTTCACGCATATATCTATTGTTAGAGGGTATTTGTTTGCAATTCCTCGAATACCGTCTGTTCCAAATAATTTACGCATATCTGTCTCATTTTGTGATAGTGTTATCAATAATAACGCAAACGAGATCGAATATGAACTACGAAGAAATAGTTGATTTTGTAAAAAACCAAAAAGGTTTTCATGATATAGAGTATTTAAAAAACATATTGAACATTTTTAATTTCAAAATTAATCCTGAACGAGTAATTGTAGTTGCTGGTACGAATGGAAAAGGAACGACATCTGCGACTATATCAACTTTACTTATCGAATCAGGAGAAAATGTTGGTTTTTTTTCATCGCCACACCTGAAAAAAATAAATGAACGCATAAAATTTAATAACGTAGACATTTCTGATGAGGATTTTTGCGAAGCTTTTTCTTGGGTGAAAGCAAAAGTTGGTACAGCGAGAATGAGTCCTTTTGAATGGCTTACTTTTATGGCAGCGTATTATTTTTTTGAAAAAAAGAAAGTCGATTATGCGGTTTTTGAAGTCGGGCTTGGGGGGACTTATGATTCTACGAATATAATTCCTCATAAATTTTGTGTAATAACGAAAATTGCGTTTGATCATCAGCACGTTCTCGGAAATTCATTAATAGATATCGCAAAAAATAAGCTTGGAATAGTTTCAAGAAATAGCATAGTGTTTCATACTGCTTTTGATTTGGAAATTGATGAATTATCTAAAGAATATGCGAACAAATATGATGCAAAATTTTTTAAAGCATGCGATTTTTCAATGGAAGTAGAAAGAGAACCGTCGCATAGATATCCTCAATTTTTTGTAAAGACCCGTTTCGGTAAGTTTAAAATGAATTTGCCGGGAAAACGTGCAGCTGAAAATACAGCTTTAGCTCTTACTACATTTGATTACATTTTCGGTAACGCAAATAAATATGGGCATGCGATAGAAAAAGTCAATTGGCCGGGAAGAATGCAGTTAATAAAATACAAAGGACGTGATGTATTTTTATCTGGAGATCATAACCCGAATGGAGTTCAAAGTCTTTTGGAAATTTTACAGCATTATCGTTACAATAAAATTCATTTTGTGATCGGAATATGCAGGACAAAAGACTATACAAAAATGTTGAAAATGTTTTTCGATGTTCCAAATGCATATATATATCTGACAGAAACAGCGGAAAAAGTGCTATTGATTAACGAGTACGATTGCGAGAGTTTGGCGAAAGCAAAATATGTAACGGCCAATCAAAAAGAAGCATTAGATGTTGCTGTAACAAATGCTTCTGATGATGACTTGGTTATTGTGACAGGATCATTGTATTTGATTGGAAAGATCCTTTCATTCTGTACGAATAATTCGTAGGTTACCTCTTTACTATTTTTTAACCAATATATCCGTAAAATCAGACGATTAAAGGTGGTATTATGTGATATGAATCCGTTTTCGATTCAAAAAGTTAATGAATCAACTGGGAATGAAAAATCTAAAAATCAAGAGTTTTCATGGTTGATTTCTGCAGATAAGATTTTCGAATCAAAAATAAAAGACTACAAAGAGTATGCCCGTTTCTTTTATATGGAATTTGAGATATCAAGATTTTCTCTTTTCGACGGAAAAAAATCAAGCGATAGTGCTGTTTGCGCAAAAGATGTAAGGATATATTTACCTCCATCTCGCTTTTGTGCTGTGATACAAGGCAATTTAGCCAGTGGGAAAGAAATATCAAAAATTATATTGAAAAAAGTCGAAATGAAGGCTGGAAAGCTTGAAGCAATAGAAGAGAAAGAGTTCACAAAATGTATTATCCAGTCGTTTGAACGAAAAGAAGAAATGGCTTCATTTACATTTCGATATACGGGATATTCAGATACTTATCAAGATTTCGATTCAGATGGTAAAAAATCCGGGAAAGCTGCAGCGAAAATAGATCTAACTACTTGGAAAGTTTCTTAGAGAAAAAATAAAAAAAGGAGAATTACGAAATGCCGAAATTATCTATAACTCCATTATTTGAAAAATTACTTGATGAAGATACGGAAATTCCTTTTGAAAAAGTTCCGAAAGCGTTTATGACTTTTGAAGAACTGCAGAAATCGATAATGGATGATGTTTCGCGGTTGTTGAATACAAGAATCTCGGTTTTTTGGAAAGATTATGCACAAAAAAATCAAATGACACCATTTTCGTATGGAGTTGATATAACTGCGGCAATTTCTACAGAGAATGTAGTTGAAATGCGAGAGTTGGAAGTACGTATTGAAAATGCGTTAAAAACGTTCGAACCTCGATTGATAGAACCAAAAGTGTATGTACAAGGAATTGGCAATGACCCAAGTTCTCTTTTTATTAACATAGATGCTTTAGTTGAAATGGAAAATCGCAGAGTTCCACTGTCATTTCCTGTAGTTCTTAATACATGACATACGAATTAATCTTATTTGAATTTTTAGGAGCGAAGAAGTGAATAAAAGGAATTATTGTTCTATATTTTTTCAGTACAAAAGTTCTGCTTATAATTTTTTAATGTATTTGTTGTAAGAATTTCATTACAATAAGCTGCTTGTACAACGGAGATATGGATGTTATCTGGTTTTCTGAAATCTATTTTTGGTTCGCATAACGACAGAATTGTAAAAAGATATATGCGCACGGTAGAAGAAATCAATTCTTTGGAAGAATCCATAATTCCTTTGTCAGATGAACAGCTTAAAGCCAAAACAATCGAGTTCAAAAAACGTCTTGATGAAGGTGAGACTTTAGATGAGCTTCTTCCTGAAGCTTTTGCTGTAGTGAGGGAAGCCGCGAAAAGAACATTAGGGTTGCGTCCGTTTGATGTACAGATGGTTGGTGCTATGGTTCTACATCATGGCATGATATCTGAAATGAAAACAGGCGAAGGAAAGACACTTGTTGCGGCTATTGCTGTATATTTGAACGCGCTTGAGGGAAAAGGTGTTCATGTCGTTACGGTTAATGATTATCTTGCGCGTCGTGATGCTGAATGGATGGGGAAAATATACACTTTCCTAGGTCTTTCGGTTGGAATTATCATTCACGGGTTGACTGATAGCCAACGTCGTGAACAATATGCATGCGATGTGACTTATGCTACTAATAATGAGCTCGGATTTGATTATTTGCGCGATAATATGAAGTTTTATTCATCTGAATTAGTTATGCGTCCGTTCAATTATGCGATAGTCGATGAAGTGGACAGCATTCTTATAGATGAAGCGCGTACTCCTTTGATTATTTCAGGTGCAGCAGAAGATTCCGCAGATACTTATGTTAGTGTAAATGCTGTTATTCCGCATTTGTCGGCGGTTGATTATGAAATTGATGAAAAACAACGCACAATTGTTCTTACAGAAGCTGGAAATGAACATATAGAGCAACTTTTGCAAGGAGCCGGATTGCTGCAGTCAAACAGCAATTTATACGATATACAAAATATGGCTCTTGTACATCATGTGAATCAAGCTCTCAAAGCGCATCATTTATTTAAAAGGGATGTAGATTACATCGTAAAAAACGGAAAAGTAATCATCATAGATGAATTTACAGGGCGAATGATGGAAGGACGGCGTTATTCAGACGGTCTTCATCAAGCTCTTGAAGCTAAGGAAGGTGTTAAAGTTGAGATGGAGAATCAAACACTGGCATCTATAACTTTTCAGAACTTTTTTAGGATGTATAAAAAACTATCCGGAATGACAGGTACGGCAGAGACGGAAGCTCAAGAATTATCAGAGATTTATAAAGTGGAGACAGTCGTTGTTCCTACCAATGTTCCAGTTGCACGACAAGATCTTGATGATGAAATATACAGAACCGCTCGCGAAAAATATGCGGCAATCATCAAGCTGATTAGGGAATGTAGCGCAAAAAGGCAGCCTGTACTTGTGGGAACAATAAGTATTGAGAAGTCAGAGCATCTTTCGTCTTTGCTGAAAAAAGAAGGAATACCGCATAACGTTTTGAATGCTCGTTATCATGATATTGAGGCGGAAATTATTGCAGATGCGGGAAAACCCGGAGCTGTGACGATCGCTACAAATATGGCGGGACGTGGTACTGACATAAAATTAGGAGGAAATTTGGAAATGCGCCTTGCAAGAGAATTGCAAGGAGTTGAAGATCCGGAACTTCGAAAACAAATTCAAGAGAAAGCAGAAAAAGAAATCGAGCGCGATTGTGAAATTGTGAAAGCGGCAGGCGGTCTTTATGTTATTGGGACAGAACGTCACGAGAGTCGTCGCATAGATAACCAATTGCGTGGAAGGTCGGGACGACAAGGCGATCCTGGAGCATCGAAATTTTTCCTGTCACTTGAAGATGATCTAATGAGAATTTTCGGTGGAGATACTTTAGATGCTATGCTACAAAAGCTTGGAATAGAGGAAGGAGAGGCTATAACTCATCCTTGGGTCAATAAAGCTCTCGAAAAAGCTCAAATGCGAGTTGAAGGGCGCAACTATGATATTCGAAAGCAATTGCTGAAATATGATGATGTAATGAATGAGCAGCGAAAAGTAATTTATGCTCAAAGATATGATTTAATGTCTGAAACAACAGATTTCAGCGACGATGTTAATGATATGCGTCATGAAGTTATAGCAAATATCATATATAATAATGTTCCTGAGAATACTCCAAGCGATTTTTGGAATTATCAGGTGATTAACGATAATCTTGCGTTTTATTTTGGATCGAATATAGAGCTTACTAAAGATGAAAATATGTCTCGAGATAATGCTGTTGAGATAATTTCAGAAAATGTCGCTGAAAAAATGAAGAAAAAAGAAGAAATGTATTCATCTGAAATGATGCGATATATGGAAAGAACAGTTCTTTTGAGACTGATAGATCAGTATTGGAAGGAGCATTTATTGAATCTTGACAGATTACGTCAAGGAATTTATTTACGAGCATATGGACAACGTGATCCTTTGAATGAATATAAACAAGAAGCTTTCTCACTTTTTGAAAGAATGTCAGATACTATCAGAGCAGAAACGGTTAAAACATTATCATTGTTTGAGTTATCAGGAGTTAGTAACGGGGAAGCTTTGAACGAATTGGTACTTGGAGAAGATTCTTCCAGTTCAGAAAATATGGATGATACAGTAGATAAGACTACAAAAGAAACTTTGAAAAAACCAAAAAATTCCAAAGAAAATGATATGATGAACGGAAACAAAAATTTTGCTGGTGATGTGTTCAGTGTATCAAGAAATGCACCTTGTCCATGCGGTAGCGGCAAACGTTATAAAGATTGTCATGGTAAGATCGAATAAAAGAGAAGGGGATGATGTTAAAAATGTTCCAATATAATCTCAGTAAAATTTGCGGGGGGGGGTATTTGCACGCTTATACAGAGTTTTACGCCCTCGTAAGTGCCATAAAGGCGGTATTTTAATTGAATTTACATTTAGTATTCCAATTTGCATAGCACTTTTATTTTTTGTTAATGATCACTATCGATTTTATGAATTAAAAAACAAATTAAAGTCATCTGTATATCTTGCTGCAAGCTTGATTCAGCAAATTTCGAATACCAGAACAGATAAGCAACTAACAAAAAAAGATATAGGGAGAATAGCATATGCCAGCTGTCTCAACTTTTTTCATACGAATTCAATGTTTTCACCTTATTCTTTTGGAATATGCTATATTGCTCACCTTTATTATGTTAAACGAGTTAATAGTAATACCTATCAGTATCAAAAGTCTTTTGGAGCGACTGATGCAGGAACTACGCCTGATACTTTGGGGTGGACTGGCAGCGTATCGACAAAAACATTGGCGCAAGTTGAGGAAATAGATAAAGATTTAATTTGTGACAAAGACGGAGATGAGAGAGTTTTAATCGAATGTTGTTATAGAAAAGCAACTAATACATTCAACAAAAATATGCTTGGACTTTTTGTTTTAGATCCGCCGACAAATAGATCAATAGATGGAATGACAAATAATGTTTTTATTAATCGATTAATAATTACTCCGAAACCAGGATTATTTCCTGTAAAATAACAAGGATTTTGAAGGGAATTAATTAACTCAATCTACAGTCCAATATGCTTTTTCCAGGGCATCACTTTCTTTTAACGTTTTGATAAATTCGCCATAAAGCCTATCAGCTTCTAAATAGCTTTTTTTCATATCTTGTTCATAATTTCTCTCTATTGTTGGATCTTCATGATTCTTAGCTTTTTGTATTTCTCCATAGTTATGTGCTGTTTTACTTATTGATTTTTTATATTCTTCTAAACTCAGCTCTAACTTTTGTTTTTCTTCTTTTAATTTTGCTATGTCTTGTGTTAATGTTTTAATCGATTTTTCACATTCCTCTAACAGAATTTTAGTTTTCTCCTGATGTGATCGGTATAGCTCTCTCTTCTTTGGGGTTTCTGCTTTTTCTGATAATTCCGGATATTTTTTCTCCGCACTTACAAAAAATTCTTTTGATTTTTCCTTACCTTTCAATTCTGTAATTTTTCCTTCTAACAATGAATCTATTTCTTCAATGCGCCGAAAAGAGTCTGCTACAGATCGTCCTGTTTCTCGAAGAAATGCTACTTCAGCTTCTTCTTCAATTTTTTTGATTTGTGCTTTATTGTCTTCTTTAGTTTTTTCTACTTGCGTATGATGATCTTCTTCTCGATATTTTTTCTCTGCTATAATTTCTTTTTGTCTTTCTCTTATTTGTAGCTCTCTTTGGTAAAATGTTTCAATCAAGGGCGGTAAACCAAGATCACTAGGCAAACTTAGAAATAAAACGTTTAAAGGTTCTGAAAATTTCTTTAATAAATCACAAAATACAGCTTGGCATGATGGATAAGGAGCTCCACCTAATCTAAAACCAATGAAGCGCGGGGACTATCATCTCATCGGGGATGGGTGGTTCTTCTTGAAATGTACGAGGATATATAGCTGGAGAGATTGGTACGGTCTGTTTTTTCATTAGGAATATTATACTATCACGAAAAGAAGCCTTATATTCCAGAAAAACACTAAAATCAATGGCTCTCTCCGAACCCATACTCGACTCAATAAACATAATATTAACTATAAGAGCAATCAAAAATTTTTTCATTTTTTTATATTCCCATAACTTTATTAAACAACGAACTACTCATTTTATAGACGAAATTTTATTTTCTATTTAGAAGAATATATCCGACAGGAACGACAAGCAATGTTAATAATATACCGCTTATTCCTCCGAAAACCTCCACAATACCTAAATTTTGGCGACTTACGCAACTTGCTCCTGTCGCCAGCATTAGAGGAATGGCGCCAGCTACTGTTGATATTCCCGTCATCATTATCGGACGCAAGCGAAGACGGGCGGCTTCAAGTAAAGCCTGCTTCATTTCCATTCCTGATTCACGCAATTGATTAGCGAATTCTACTATCAAGATGCCGTGCTTAGAGTTAAGACCTATAAGCATTATCAGTCCTATTTGAGAGTAAATATTCATTGTATATCCGAACATATATAGGGCAATTAACGCTCCAAAACCTCCTAAAGGGACCGTAAGCATTACGATTAGAGGATGTTTAAAGCTTTCGAATTGTGCTGCTAATGCCAAATATGATATCAAAATGGCTAGTGAAAATATAAATAGCATACTTCCATCTGATTCTTTATAATCTTTCGATTGGCCTCGATAATATATTTGCGCATATTCAGGTAATTTGCTTTTTACTTTTGTTTCAACAAAGTTCAATACATCACTCATTGAATAACCAGTGCTTATATTTCCGGAAAAAGTGATACTTCTGGTACGATCATGGCGCGACAAGGAGCGAGGAGTGCCTGATTCGAAGATATCCACTACATTATCAAGTGGAACTAATTTATCACTTCTTGATCTTACGTATATATTGGATACATCTTGCATATCGTTGCGACTTTCACGGTCAGCTTGGAGAATAACATCATATTCTCGTCCTCCATCTATGTAAGTTGTAACAGTTTTTGATCCTAACATTGCTTCTAGGGTCGATCCGATTGTTTTTGCTGATATATTTAGGTCTCCTGCTCTGTCTTTGTTGATATTTACAAAAAATTTAGGTGTAGTTTCTTTATAATCGCAATCGATATCGGAAATTCCGGGATATTTTTTGATTTCCGTGATAATGATATCCTTCCATTTTGCCAGCTCTTCATAATCAGGGCCTCCTATAACGAACTGTAGAGCATGTGAACCGCTTGCTCCTATGCCCATAGGAAGAATAGGTGATACGATTACTCCAGGAATCGATGAAAGCTCTTTCTTGAAGTCTGAGGCGATTTGAAAAGTCGACTTCGATCGTTTATCAGAATTAACGAATTCTATGCTGACATTACCCGAATTCACTGCACCGTCTCCATCTCCAAAACCGGGAACGATGGTTGTAATGTTTTTTGCTATTCCTTCATCAAGTATTTTGTGGATTTTTTTCATAATTTGTTCGCCGTAGTTTCGCATTGCATAGTATCCTGCTCCTTCTCGAGCTGTGATTTTCAAAAACATAGCATTACGGTCTTCTTTTGGTTCATATTCTCCTGGAAGTATTGCGAAAAACAAAGCTACTGTACCAGTTATTGCTAAAAATCCCGCAATAATTTGTTTTTTGTAGTTCAGAATATTTGTGAGTATGTTTTTATAGAATAATCCACTATTTTTTACGATAGAATTAACTAATTGATTGAATTCGCTCGATTTATTTGATGGTCGTAAAAATTTTGAACATAGCATTGGTGTAAGAGTCAGAGCAACAAACGATGAGAGACATACAGCGGTGGACATAGCGACTGAAAATTCTGTAAACATTTTTCCTGTTTTTCCCGGGAGCATAGAAATCGGCAGAAAAACAGACAGCAAAACTACAGTAGTTGAGATAACAGCAAAGAAAACTTGATTTGAGCCTTTCATAGCTGCTTCTGTAGCTGATTCGCCATCTTCTATATGCCTTTGAATATTCTCTAGCACAAGTATTGCGTCGTCGACAACTATTCCTATAGCTAAAACCATGGCCAGTAATGTGAGCATATTTATGCTGTAGTTAAGTGAATTCAATACTATAAAAGATCCGATTATTGATACAGGAACGGTTAGGGCGGTTATTATTGCAGCGCGAACGGATCCTATAAATACGAAAATTATCAGAAATACTAAAACTGCAGCTATTAATAATGAGAAGAAAACTTCTTGGATAGAATCATTGATGAATTGTGATTCGTCTCTCAAGATGTGCATCTTCATTCCTTTCGGAAGATTTTTTTGCAGATTTTCAATAAGTGCTCTAACATCTTTTGAAATTTGTATAACATCAGCTGTTTGAGATTTTGATATCTGAATAGCGACAGATGGCTGACCATTTGCTTCAAAAAAACTGCGATTTGATTTCGTATCGATTGTAACTTTCGCAATATCTGAAATTCTTATCGGATTTCCGCTTTCATCACGCGAAATAATTATCTTCATAAAATCTTCGGGTGTAGTGTATTGACGATTTATTGTTATAGGAAATTCCATATATTCGGATTCAACTCGTCCTGCTGGATATTCTACATTTTCGGTTCTTATTGCATCTTCCACATCAGCAACGGTGATATTGTGGGCAGCCAGTTGTTCTCGATTGAGCCATATACGCATCGATTTCTCTTGGTTCCCTGCGATATCTACGGATGCAACACCTTCTATTACAGAGAATTTATCTAATAAATATCGGTTCAGATAATCGGTAATTTCCATTCCTGTCATTGGAGCAGAAACAGAAATCATCATACATGGGAATCCACCCGTATCGAATTTGCGGATTACCGGAAGATCTGCATCATCGGGTAGGCGGTTGTATATTCTGCTGACTCGATCACGAACATCGTTTGCCGCATTATCCAGATCTCTGTCTATTGAAAACTCAAGCTTAACATTAGATCGTCCATCTTTACTTGTTGATTGGATGTTATCGAGTCCTTCAATTCCTGCAACAGCGTTTTCTACTTGCTGAGTTATTTTCGTTTCGATAATGCTTGCAGAAGCGCCTGTATATGTTGTAGATACAGATATAGTTGGGATTTCAATATTTGGATATTCACGGACTCCTATTTTTTTTAAATTTAAATATCCGAACAATAGAATAAGAATCATAAAAACAATGGTTGTAATCGGTCTTTTGATGGAAATATTGCAGATATTCATGAAGCACCTACTGCAACATTATTGCTCTTTTCGTGTCTTGAGCTTATCTCTACGATATCTCCATCTGATATTTTTACGATTCCGTCGGTTACTACAGAATCACCGGCTTTTAGACCACATATAATCTCCACAAAACCACTTAAACGTTGACCTATTTCTACTTCCTTTTGTTTTACCCTATTGCCATCTTCGATCAAAAATACAAAATGCTTCTCTCCAACATTAGAAATCGAGTTTTCTGGAATAAGAAGCACATTACGATCTTGCATTTGCATAGTTACATTGAGCATCATTCCTGGACGCAATAAGTATTCTTCATTTTCGATAATGCCTCTTACAGAAATGCTGCGAGATGTCGGAGATATACGAGGAGATATTGCTTGTACAATTCCGTAAAATTTCTTATTTGGAATAGCAATGCTTGTCGCTGTAATTTTGCAGTCTTTATTGATTAGGGATAAATATTTTTCGGGTACAGGAAAATCTACTTTTATTTTCTTTATATCATCGATTGTTGTTATTATAGTTCCTGGAGTCAGAAGTGATCCTACACTTATTTTTCTTATTCCGAGCATTCCATCAAATGGAGCTACGATTGTTCCTTCCTTTATTTCCTCTTCAACTTCCGCAAGCTTCGCTTGAGCATCCTGTAATTTCGTGTTTTGCAAGTCATATTCTTTTTCGGCGATGATTTTCTTATCTTTCAGGGAAGAAAGCCGAATTAATTCTCTTTGCTGCTCTTGCAGATTTATTTCCGCTTGTTTTTGTACTGCTTTTTGCTTTTCAACGTTTAACTGTACCAAAACATCTCCTTTTTTTACGAAATCGCAGTCAGAGAAATTTATTTGCGATACTTTTTGCGTAATACTGGAGGTGATATCAACGGATTCATTTGAAACCGCTGTTCCTATGAACTCCAAAACTGTTTGCGTCTTTGAGGTTTTTACTAGTTCAGTACTGACTATCAGCTGTTTTTGTCCTGTTACTCGTGTTCCTGATATATTTTTATACACACGAAAGATCAAAAAAGCCAAAAAACAGCCTGTAATAATCAGTAAGAGAATGCTTTTTTCGGTAAGTTTCTTCATAATTTATCTTTTTATCAAAAAACATTTAATAATTCGTTAATTTTTCAAAGGAATATAATTTTTTAAAGGAATAAATAAAGAAGACTAAAACATTTTCTTAACATTATTCATTTTTTACAGGGAACAAACCAGGTTTTGGTGTGATAACCAGTTGATAAACGAAATTACCATCTTCTCCAAATTTCGGTTCTAGTAGGAATAATCCGAGCTTTGATTTATTATAAGGATATATATTCACATTTGGATTGTTGTACCAACATTTTATAAAAAGACGTTCTTCTCCGCTATTATAACAAACTAAATCTTGATGTATTTCTTCTACTTGTGCTGGAGTTTTTGTTTCTACGGAACCGATAGAACAGGACATGGCATTTACCGGATGAGGATTTCCTCCTTTCCCGGTGGTAATTAAAATATGTTGATATTGATAATTGCCGTTGCTTATCTTTTTTACATAATAAAAACGTGCGAGATAATATATTCCAAAAGGATATGGACGAAACATAGTAAGTGTATGAAAGAAATTAAGGCAACTGGCATATACAATTCTTGCCATATCGTCTGATGCTAACTGTTTAGTCGCGCTATTATTTTTCAGTTGCTGAATTAAGCTTGCAGCAAGGTATGCAGATGACTTTAGTTTGTTTTTTAATTCATAGAATCGGTAATGGTCGGAAACAAAAAATAATAAAGCAATACAAACAGGAATAGAGAACGTGAATTCGATTAATACACCGCCTTTATGGCGCTTACAGAAGCGTAAAACTCTGTGTAAGAGTGCAAATACCCCCCCCCGCAATTTTTTAATGTACTTTTCTGTAGCTTAGACATGACAGTAATCTCCGATTATATTTATGCTGATTTTAAAGAAAAATGCTTAAGAAAGTGGAAAAATCTATAAGTTGATTTTTCATTGATTCATTGTATTTTATTTTTCCTAATGTACTTTTTTTGCGCGAAGTGTTACTGTTTGCGGTAGTCGTTAACTATTTATGTCCATAGGAGAAAGGTCGAATGATTAGTGGTTATATAGCAGCGGTTGTAACTCCGTTCAGTGATGGAAAAGTTGATATTGAGTCCTTTGAGAAGTATTTGTCTTTCTTAGCGGATTCGAAAATTTTCGGTGTTGTTGTGTGTGGATCGACAGGAGAATCGCTTTCTTTAAGCATGCAAGAAAAAGTCGAGTTAATTAAGGCTGCTCATAGAATAATTGGTGGAAAAATAAAACTTTTTGCAGGTGTAATTGATGCTGCAACACATAATTGTTTGGACTTCATTAAGAAAACTGAAGAAATAGTTGATGGTTTTCTGTGTATATGCCCTTTTTATATAAAACCTTCTCAAAATCAGATATATGAGCATTTTAAAACTATTAGTGATGCAACAAAACGAGATATAATTTTGTACAATAACCCAGGGAGAGTCGGAACAAGTATAGATTTTTCTACACTCAAGAAGCTTTCATCGCAAAAAAATGTAGTCGCTGTAAAAGAATGTACTTCTGATTTATCAGTATTTTCTACTTGGAGAGCAGCAGTAAAAGAAGATTTCGCATTTTTATCAGGCAATGATGATACAGCTGCTGCTGCGTTGTCTATGGGGGCCGTAGGAGTAATTTCCGTTACAGCCAATATAGCTCCTGAGCTATGTAGTACCATGCTTTCAGCTTTCCAGCAAAATAATCTTGAAAGATTCGCTGTTGTTCGTGATGCGTTGGAACCATTGCACAAGCTTATGTTCGCAGAACCAAGCCCAGGGCCGGTAAAATATGCTCTGAGCAAATTGGGATTAATGAAAGAAGAGCTTCGTATGCCTCTTTCACCTATAAGTAGTACTTTAAAGGCGAAAATTGATAAAGCAATGCGTGAGTTAAGTTTAGAAACGGTTTAATGGCAGAGTACAAGGAAATAGGTTATAACCGAAAGGCTAATTTTGATTATGAAATTCTCGAAAAATTCGAGGTTGGTATTGTTTTACGAGGTAGTGAAGTAAAATCTCTTCGCACGCATAAGGTGAATATGACAGATGCTTATGCTGGATTATCGAAAAATAATGAAGTTTTCATATATCAAATGCATATTCCTGAATATTCGCTTGCAAATCGTGTAAATCACGATCCAAAGAGATCACGCAAACTCCTGCTCAGAAAAAAGCAGATACAAAAGCTTGTCGGGCAACTAAAAAAGGGTGGATATACTCTTGTTCCTATAAGCATATATTTTAATGAAAAGGGGTTTGTTAAGTTATCAATCGGTTTAGGTAAAGGGAAAAAGAGCATAGACAAGAGGCAAACTATAAAAGAAAGAGAATGGAATCGGGAGAAATCTCGAATATTAAAAAGCAAGAATCGGTGATGGGTAACAATATGGATACAAAGTCAGAGATAGAGTATGCAAAATCTGTTTTACAGCATGAAATATCAGGAATAAATTCCTTGATAGACAGCTTGGGGGATAGTTTCATTGCCGCAATAGATTTACTTTACCGAAAGGAAGGTCATGTGATTCTATCGGGCATAGGAAAACCGGGGCACATATGTGCGAAAATATCAGCGACTCTAGCTTCGACTGGTACACCTTCATTTTTCCTTCATCCGGCAGAAGCCAGTCATGGTGATCTTGGAATGATATCGGAAGATGATACTTTGTTTGTGTTTTCATGGTCGGGAAATACGGTTGAATTAGTTCCAATGCTTTCTTACGCCAACAGATTCGGAATTGACGTAATAGGTGTAACTTCAAATCCTGATAGCACGCTTGCTAAAGCTTCTAATATAAAGATAATTCTTCCGAAGGTATCCGAAGCCGGACCACATAAGCTTGCTCCGACAACGAGTACAACAATGATGATTGCTCTTGGAGATGCACTTGCTTTATGTTTGCTCAAGAGAAAAGAATTTAAAAAGGAGCAGTTCAAAAATCTTCATCCTGGTGGGGCGTTGGGCAAACAGCTGCTTACGGTTAAAGACTTAATGCATACGAATACTCCTATTGTGCATGAAAATGATCTTATGAAAGATGTCTTGGTTGAGATGACAGAAAAATCTTTCGGGTGTGTATGTGTAGTAAATAAAGACAACAAAATTGTCGGAGTAATTACCGATGGTGATTTAAGAAGGAAGATCACTGCTAATTTTCTTGAAATGAAAGCTTGTGAGGTAATGACAAGAAATCCTAAGGTTGTTTCTTCAAGTGCATTTGCGCAAGAAGTTACCAAATTTATGAATGAACATAAGATCACGAATTTATTTGTGTCAGAAGATGGTACACCTTCGGGAATAATCCATATTCATGATTGTTTGAGGGCAGGTCTTGTATAATAATAAGGAAATTAGTACTAAAAAGCAGCGTAAATTGTTTCGTTTAAGGCGATCAAAAATAAAAACGATCGCAGTGGCTTTTGGACTTAGCGGTTTTCTTATAATAGGATATGTCATCGTTTCAATTCTTAGCAGTAAGCAATTCCCTACAACAAGAATTAGTGGTGTAGATTTGCAAAGAAATGCTTTTCTTAAATTTTTCTATAAAACCAATGATGCTTCAGGAAAAGAAGTTGTTATAACAGCCGAAAAAGTTATAGAAGAAACAAAGGATAACTTTATTTTCGAAAAAGTTACATCGAATTTTATGCTTCCTAATGAAGAAACAGGAACGATAACTTCAAATTTCGGAAAAGTAATTCGTGGTGATCGTTCGGTATGTGAATTTCGAGACAATGTTGTTATGACAACAAAAAGCGGAATGTTGTTGCGTACTGATATAGCGGTTTTTGATTCGGGAAAAAGCGTTATTTCGGGAGAATCTCGAATTAATATTACAAAGGAAGAGACGAAATTATCTGCGGATAAGTATAGCTTTAATACTGAAAAAAATGTTCTTACACTTACACAAAATGCGAAAGCGTACAACAAAAATCAGAATGTAGTAGCCGATGAGTTAATAATCGCACTAGATAATGAAAACGATGATTCAATAAAACAACTTATCGCAACAGGAAACGCCTCTTTAACATCAGTAGATTATGATTTATCTGCAAAAGATAGCCTTTTATACGAACAGAATAAAATAAGAGCAACAAAAAATGCAGAATTAATTTATAAAAAAGATAATAAAAATTTGAATGTGAAATCCGATCAAATGGACGCATTTTTGAGTGAGAAATCCGATATTGAAGAAATTTTTGCAGATGGAAATGTTCAGATAAAAACAAAAGATTCTGTTGTTAAAGCTGATCATGCAGTTTATAAGAGTAGTAATAAAGTAATTGCATCGGGAAATGTCGTTATATCTAAAGAACAAGGTGATATTTTCGGAGAAGAAGCAGAGTTAGATTTGAATACGGAAAACGTAGTTGTGAAAAAATCTTCCGGAATTGTTGGGGCTGATAAATAATAAAGGGCAATCGTGATGGAAAGTGGGATCGTCTGTTCTAATTTGAAAAAAACCGTCGGTCACAGAGTAATTTTGAACGGCTTGAACATGAAAGCCTCAAGAGGCAGGATTGTTGCGTTACTTGGGCCAAACGGAGCAGGAAAAACCACTAGTTTCGCTATGCTCTGTGGCTTAATTAAACCTGATAGCGGCAATATATATCTTGATGGAGTAGATGTTACTGACCTGCCTATGTATAAGCGAGCCCGTCTTGGACTTGGATATTTGCCTCAAGAAGAATCTATTTTCCGAGGACTGAATGTTGAGGAAAATATTAACGCAGTTCTTGAAATGAGTGCCATGTCCAAAAAAGAAAGAAAAGAATTTCTAAATAAGCTTTTGGCAGATCTTTCTTTAGAAAAAGTCAGGAAGTCACCGGCAGTAAGTGTATCAGGTGGAGAAAGACGTAAGTTGGAAATCGCTCGCGCTCTTGCTTCACATCCCAGCTTTATTTTGCTTGATGAACCATTTGCCGGAATAGATCCTCTTGCCATTGCAGAAATGCGAGAAATGATATTTGCCTTAAAAAACCGTGGAATAGGCGTAATTATCACAGATCATAATGTGCGAGATACTCTTCCAATCGCTGATTATGGATATATATTACACAATGGTAGTGTGCTTGTTGAAGGAACTCCCGAAAAAATTATAAACAGCAATAAAGCTCGAGAAATTTACCTTGGAGAAAGTTTTGTAGTTTATAACTCTTCTTATGGAAAAGAAGAATGATTTACTACTATCTGTTTCTCAAAGACCTGTATTAGCTCAGTCTCTGAGGTTTTCTCTAAAAATTTTGGAGATGAATAATGTTGATCTGCAGGAATTTATTAACGATTCATTAAACGATAATCCTTTTTTGAAAGAGAATGAAGCTAACAGTGTTTATAGAAGATTTCCGATTGATACAGTAGCCAATATTGCTGCTCCCATTTCTTCTAAAGATGAATTATTCAAACAAATTGCATTTTTCAGATTTAATGAAAAGCAAAAAGAAATAACTTTGCTTTTGTATGAATATGTTTTAGAGCATAAATACCTTTGTGGAGATTTTTTAAGATATCTTTCAAAAGAAAAAGGTATTTCTTATAGCGATTTGCTCGATATAATTCAAAAACTACAAACCGTATCGCCACTGGGAATGTTTTCATTTAATTTACAAGACAAGATTAAAAATATTCTGGAAGCAAGCGGAAAATATGATGCAGAACACAAAACTTTCGTACAACATTTGCCTATTTTGTTTAATAGCGGGCTTGCTGCTTTTAAAAAACATCTCAACTTCGATGATTTAACACTATATCGGATAATTTGTAATCTAAAAAATATTAGTTTATATGATGGAATCGATAATTTTTCAGAATGTTTATATAGACCAGTAGATATTACAATTGAAAAACGCAATAGTAACTGCAAAGTTGAAATTGAAGAAGTACAAATACCATCCGTTGATCGTAAGTTATGCTGCGATTGTTTGAAAAAAATAAAATCTAAGCAGGATGAAAAGTATGTAAAAGCAAAAATTGCTGACGCTGAGCTTCTCATAAAATCTATACATTATAGAAATTCCACTTTATTTAGAATCGTTCAAGAAATTGCGCACCGCCAAAACGATTTTTTCATGGGAAATACCACATTTTTGATTCCTATAGAAGTGAAATCAATTTCGAACTCCATAATGTGTCATCAAAGCACTGTACATAGGGCAATTATGAATAAAACAGTAGCAACTCCATACGGAATTTTTGATATAAAAGCGCTCATGCCTAAAGGAATAAAGTCCAATGGCGATGTGCATATCGCTACTGATCATTCAGTAAAAAAATACATACAGACTTTAATAACAAACGAGCCAAAAGATAGTCCATACTCAGACAGTGACATAGTTTATTTTCTTGAAGGACGTGGAATAACAATATCTCGCAGAACTGTTGCAAAGTACAGAAATGATCTAGATATAGCTAATTCGAACGAAAGATTGAAAGATTACAGTTTAACAAAAATTTAAGAAAAATATAATATGATTTTGATTTTAGGAATATGTTCAAAACGCTTTGAAAGTCAAGATATTATTGTTATAATATATTGGAGTTAGTTGTAGTAAAGTTCGGAGCAAACATGCTGGAAAAAAATTTTGATCCAAAATCATTTGAGAAAAATTTTTCGTTTGAAATAGAAGCTTCTGTACGTAAACCAAAAGCAGATCCGTTTATGATTTTGCTTCCTCCTCCGAATGTTACAGGTTCGTTACATATCGGACATTCTCTTTGCTATACTCTTCAGGATATTTTAGCTCGTTATAAGCGGCTCAAAGGATTTGACGTTTTATTCCAACCTGGGTTGGATCATGCGGGAATTGTTACACAGCTTGTTGTAGAAAAACAATTATATGAACGTGGTGTAGAAAAAGGTACATTATCAAGAGAAAAACTCTTAAAAGAAATTTGGTATTGGAAAGAAAATTCTGGGAACAGAATTATTGATCAAATGAAAGCGTTGGGAATTTCATGCGATTTCTCTAGATTGAAATTCACGATGGATGAAGACTGTAAGCGCGCCGTAGCAAAAATGTTTGTAAAACTACACAATGACGGTCTGATTTACAGAGGCGAAAAGATGGTAAATTGGGATCCGATGATTCGTTCTGCTATTTCTGATCTTGAAGTCGCTGAGAAAGAAGTTGATGGAAACCTTTGGTATATCAAATACAAGTTTGAAGGATCGGATAACGAATTCATCGAAGTAGCTACGACTCGTCCTGAAACAATATTCGGAGATGCTGCAGTTGCAGTTCACCCGGATGATAAAAGATATAGACACATGATTGGAAGAAATGTTGTTGTTCCATTAACTGACAGAGTTGTTCCTGTTATTGCAGATGTATATGCGGATCCGAAAAAAGGTTCGGGGGCCGTAAAAATCACTCCTGCGCATGATTTTAATGATTTTGAAGTCGGAAAGCGTCATAAACTCCCTATAATAGACATAATGAATGCTGACGGAGAGCTTTGTAACAACGTTCCTGATATCTTCCAAAGAGTAGATCGTTTTGAAGCAAGAAGGTTGGTTGTAGATTTACTCGAGAAAAAAGAATTGCTCGTAAAAACAGAAGCAATAAAACAAACTATTCCGTTCGGTGATCGTTCAGGAGCAATACTTGAGCCACGCATAACAAATCAGTGGTTTGTAAATGCTGCAGTATTATCAAAAAAAGCCATAGAAGTTGTGAAAAACGGAAGAATTAAGTTTGTTCCGAAACATTGGGAAAATTTGTATTTCGAATGGTTAGAAAATATCAGGCCTTGGTGTATATCGAGACAAATTTGGTGGGGGCATAGAATTCCCGCGTGGTATGGTCCTGATGGGCAGGTTTTTGTTGCTGAGGCTGAAGAAGAAGCAGCAAAGAAAGCCAGGTTTTTTTATGGAAAAAACAACGTAGAACTTACTCAAGATGAAGATGTTTTAGATACTTGGTTCTCGTCTGGTATGTGGCCGTTCGTAACTCTTGGGTGGCCTGAAAATACGAAAGAATTAAAGCGATTTTATTCACACAATGTTATCGTAACGGGATTCGACATAATATTTTTCTGGGTATCTAGAATGATAATGTTCGGACTTTATGCGATGAATGAGGTACCATTCAAAGATGTCTATATTCATGCACTTGTCCGAGATGCAAAAGGACGCAAGATGTCCAAGTCCAAAGGGAACGTAATTGATCCGCTGGAGCTTTGCGGCAAATACGGAGCAGATGCCGTAAGATACACTCTAGCGTCTATGGCATCACCAGGACGAGATATAAGAATGACGGAAAAAGCTGCGGAGCTTGGACGCAATTTTCTGACTAAGTTCTGGAATATCGTGCGGTTTTCACAGATGAACGGTTGTATTTACAATAAAGAATTCAATCCGAATGATGTTACAAATCCGATTGCTCAATGGATTATATATGAAGTTAAAAACATGGTTTTGAATGTTGAAAATGCAATAGAAAACTATCGTTTTGATGAAGCTGCAAAACATATATATCAATGCCTATGGAGTTCTTTCTGTGACTGGTATATAGAATTTATAAAACCGATTTTACAAAATTCAGCTCTTACCGAGAATACAAAACAAGGTTACGATCTTCAATATACCCTCCTTAAGAAAGATATTCGTGATACAACAGCATGGGCTATCTTGCAGCTTATTCGGGTTTTATATCCGATTGCTCCCTTTATTGCGAAAAAATTGAGCGGAGAGCTTGGTGTGCTTGATATAAATTGGCCGAATATGCATAGTATAACCGCTGATTTCTCTGACTCCGTCAAAAAAATAGAGTTGCTCAAAGAAATGATCACATCAATTCGTTCAATGAAAAAATATATGGATATTCCTTTGGGGAAGAAATTGGCTTCTAAAATTGAAACAAATGATCAATTGATACTAGACGTGATAAAAGGAAATAGTTCTATTATAAATTTGATGGCAGGAGTTGAAATAAAGCAAGAAATTGGTTTGCACACTATTCCTGTTGTCGTTGGAAATGCAATTTTGCATATGGAATTTGATGGCGGAATAGATGTAAAAGCGGAATTGGCTCGCTTATATAAGGAAATATCGAAGCTTGAAAAAGTCAAAAAAGACGCATTGACAAGACTCGACAACAAAGAATTTTTGGAGAAAGCGTCGGAAGATATTGTCCAAGAGCATAAAGACCGCATAGCAAATGTAGATCTCAAGATAAGTGGCATTAAGTATGTCATAAAAAGTCTTGAGTCTATGTAAATACTACTGTTATCCAGTCAGTTTTTCTCCACTTGAATAACAACAGCATTTTTTGGAAAGCGAATCGCGACCATAGAAGCTAAGGTCGTTATTAGCATATTTTATAGCTTGTCGCTTTTTAGTTGCTTTAGTTGATTTTTTTACTTATTTTTTTGATTAATCTTTTTTCTTTTCGTAAACTTTTTTCATTTTTTTATAAAAAATACTTGCTTATAAAAAATAATGGATTATCTTATATGGTAGATTTAACTAAGAGGTAATAAAATGAACTTAAAGAAACTTTTACTAACAACTGTAGCACTTTCGAGTCTTACATTTGGAATGGGGGGGGAGTTGCCTCCGCAATGAACCCGTCGGAACTGTATAGAGATATCTCAGATGTAGATATGCGCAGGAGTTTAGATTATGCTATAAGTAGTTCAAAGTTTCATAGGAAACACGATATACGTTTCGGTACACCGTCTTTGACAGATCAAGAAAAAAGAGTTCGAAAAATTGAAACCAATGATAATTGTGATGACTTTTTTCAAAATATCTTAGCCTTACTTGCGAGAGCTAATATGCTCATTAATAGAGCAGCTGAAAAAGGAATAACAGTTGAGCAAACAAGACGTCTTGCTTGGGACTATTTTGAGGAAGAAGATTTATCTGCAAGATGTATTTTACAGTTAGGCAATAATGTAGATAACTGGGAATCATTAACTACGATTCTATTTAATTTCATAACTACAGGAAATCCTAATGCGCTTAAAGTAATATGCTTACCATCTAATACAGCTATGGCAAACGGAACATTATCTCAAAGACTTATTCCTGATGATACATTAGTCAGTCAATTCGCGCGTTCTAGATTAGGTTATTCGTTAACGTATTTTTTGAACTCTATATTTTTAAGGGGTGAACCAACTTCATTGCATTCGCTTATGCCTGTGTGGTTTCTTCTTACTAATTCTCTTACTAGTTATGGCACTGGAGTTTATGTTTCTTCATCACCATTGAGTGCTTCTAATAAAACAGCTCTTCCAGAAATAAACAATGAAAGATATGATGATCATATCAAATCAGTGAACTTATTGCGCTTAGAATTAGGAAATTTGTTATCTGTTCCGGAATATGTGCGTAATTTGCTTAATATTACTGAAATTTCAGTACAGAGAGCTGGAACTGGTGAGAGAAGACCAGACGAAGCGGCTTTATATGATACTTTTTCCACTTTAGGAGTACGTGGGCAGCTTCATTTCGCTGTATCTCAACTTCAAGAAAGGATAAATGTATTAAAAAACTTTTTGGAAAGTGTAAAAGCAGGAGTTGTAGAAAAAACAAACGAATTTTTGGAAGCAAATAAAGAAGAGATAACTAATAATGAAAAAAAGTTAGCGGCTATAGAGGAAATAGAAAAAAGAGAACACGAGGGATATGAGGCACATGGTAACTTTACCCACAGACTGGGATATATGTATGAATTTACGTGCTCGTTTGGCGATATAAATCATTTTGCTGACTTTGATTATCAAACTGTAGCAGATATACTTTATAACTACCTCGGATTGCAAAAAAGTAGATTTACTAAATATCTTGAAAGACAGCCTTTGCATGAATCTAAATTAGCACTGATGCCATTTTCTGATGCAATAAAATATCGAGCAGTAATGAAATTTTATGCTAAAGCCAGAAAAGAGTTTATGTCTCAAAATTACAATACAGATCCTTTAGAAAGATGGTATAGCCGATTTGGATTTCCTCTTCTTCATCAAATTAATTTTTTACAGGAGCAATTGATTCCGCTAGCTGTTTTTAGAAACTTGGTAAACAATGAGTTTTATCGTTTTGATCCAATAGCAGGTACAGACGCAGAACGTCATACCCTGGGACACTTTTTCCTATCGCCAGCTGCAGTTTCAAGAGCAACAAGAACAGCAACTGGTGGTGCGGCTCATGTGTCGGAGTCCAGAAGAGCTAATGAAGTAATGTTTGCGAATATGATGCTTCAGAGAGCTCAATTGGAAAATATCATGAACGGTACATATTCTGAAGAAACAGCAGCTGAGAGAATCGCAAGTACTGAAACTTTGCTTAATCAGATTCTTTCGAGAGATGAGGAAGTAGAAACAGGAACATGGGGTGTTGCTCCAAATGTGGCTGAGTTAGAGGCAGTCGAAGCAGAAGTAACAGATACAGAAGTTGCGGCAGCTCCTATACAAAGCAGCAGTGCCACTACAACAAGCAGCTCAGCTACAACTTCGCGAGTCGTAGAGTTGAACTAAACAACGCTTGCTATTATTGATTCATAAAAATACTCCAAAAATAAGCAGTCGATGAAAAATATCGGCTGCTTTAGTTTGTAAAAAATATCATCACAGATTAAAATTTGGATATGTGAATAAAATAAAATGGCAAAAGTTTAATGAAAAATGCACTAATATACTGCACCAAACGTTGTTTGTCTTATAAAATATATATCCGTAAAATAAACCGCATATCGCAGAGAAAACAGCAAGAATTATTCCATGATTAATGTGATAAAGTCCAAAAATACAAGATGCAATTAGGATTGAAAAAAGTGGATTATTGTTTACAAGCTTATGAAGCCTGTCTTGAATGTATCCACGAAAAATAATTTCTTCACTAAAACATACAAATAAAAAGTTATTCATCATCCATAATAAAGTTATATCAGGAATTTTCGGATCAAATTTTACATATCCAGAACATATAACGGGAGTAAGCATAAACAATATGCAAGTCACCGATGTTTTTGCTATATGTTTCAATTGATTAACAGAAATAAACGGAGTTAATTTTATACAATCATTAGTTAGAAATATTAGTAGCGCACAAAGAACTTTATCGAAATTAATATTCATTGAAAAATATGAAGAAAACTGAGATATTCGTACATGATCTAGAACAATAGGATTATAAAAACCTGGCATTTCATGCATTATAAAATGATAAACCATTGATATAAAAACAAACAGAAAGAAATAAGAGAAAATTTTATTTTGAAAATCTTTTTTGAAATATATAAAGGCAATAAAGCAAAACAAAAAAACAGCGATTATTCCGTAAATGTCTATAATATGTTCACAAAATGCGGTTAAACATACGGTAGGTATTAATGATATTGAAATCGCTTTTTCTTTTGGAAGAAAAATACTGAAAGCCACCAAGAAAAGCAAAAAACTACATGATGATATAGCAGTTATCATATACACAACATCGCTAAAAACAAAAGATCTCCGAAAAAATCAAAAACTCTTTCGGAGATCATCAAATTGCATAAAAAACGAAAATGGCCTATTTACCATGACGGCAGCTTTTCAGCAACCATGCATTTTTTCTATGAAATGTCATACGTTCAGTAATGAATCCTGCTACAACTTCATCATCCGCTTTTTTTGCGGCTTCGAGCGCATTCTTCAGTGTTTTTTCAATTACAACTGCATGATCATTAGCCAAATCTTCGAGCATTTTATCGGCGCTTAGATCCTTCTTTCCGTCCTTTATGGTGCAGTTTTTGGAAAATGTTGAAAAAGTTCCGTCAACTTTCTCTCCAAGCCCTCTTATAAGTTCTGCGCAGACATCGATTGCATCAAACAAATCATCATATTGTTTTTCGAATAGCTCATGATTTTCTTTAAAACAACATCCTTCGATATTCCAATGATAATTTTGGGTTTTCAAGAACAGAGCATAAGTATCTGCTAAAACTTTTTCTAACGCACTTGTTAATGCTTTCATTGATATTCCTCCTCTACTAAATACTAAGTTACAAACAACAAATATATTAAATAGTCTCATATAGTTTTAGATAAAATTCAAGCGTCAAAACAATCTTTCCGATCTTTTGAAAGTTACGAAAATGTTTATAATGATGTTAATTATTGTTTAGTTTTTAGAGGCTTTTTTATGACTTCATGGATGGGAACAACAATTCTTTCAGTTCGTAAAGGGAATCAAGTTGTTATGGCTGGAGATGGACAAGTAACAATGGGAAATTCCGTTGTAAAAGCTAATGCGCAAAAAGTGCGTTTTTTATCTTCTGAAAAAGTTCTTGTAGGATTTGCCGGAGCAACAGCTGATGCTTTTGCGTTATTTGAACGTTTGGAAGCGAAATTGGAGCAATATCCGGAGCAATTACAGCGTGCTTGCGTAGAATTGGCAAAGGATTGGCGTACCGATAAATATCTTCGTAAATTAGAAGCTATGATTGCGGCTGTTGACAAAAAAACGTCCCTGGTACTTACCGGAATGGGTGATGTCCTTGAGCCTCAAGATGGAATAATCGGAATAGGCTCAGGAGGAAATTTTGCTCTTGCTGCTGCGCGGGCTTTAATAGATCAAGCGGACATGACAGCAGAACAGATCGCAAGAAAAGCCATGCAAATCGCAGGAGATTTGTGTATTTATACAAATCACAATGTTGTTTTAAAACAAATAACAATAGATTAAAGATAAAAACAGAATAATTTGAAAATAGAGGAGCAAAATAAATGTCTTCATTAACTCCAAAACAAATCGTATCGGAATTGGATCGTTTTATAATCGGGCATACGGAAGCGAAAAAAGCAGTTGCTATAGCTTTGCGCAATAGATGGAGACGTCAACAAGTTCCTGCTCCTTTGAAAGATGAAATTCTGCCGAAAAATATTCTCATGATGGGACCTACTGGAGTGGGAAAAACGGAAATAGCGAGAAGGCTTGCACGTTTGGCTGATGCTCCGTTTATAAAAGTTGAAGCTACAAAGTTTACGGAAGTCGGTTATGTCGGCAGAGATGTGGAACAGATTATTCGTGACTTAGTTGAGATTGCAGTTTCTGAAACAAAAGAACGTCATAGGCAAAATTTTAAAGAGCAAGCTCGCATAAAAGCCGAAAATATAATTTTAGATGCATTGGTTGGTGAAAATGCCAGTACAGAAACTCGGGATAAGTTTCGTGATATGCTTAATGCAGGTCAACTAGAAGATAAAGAGATCGAAATTGATATTGCAGACAACGTGGCATATCCACAGTTTGATATTCCAGGCGGTCAGATTGGCGTAATGAATCTTACGGAAGTAATGAATAGTGCTTTAGGAATATCGAAAACAAAAAAACGTAGTGTAACTATTTCAGAAGCAAGGCGTTTATTATACCAAGAAGAAAGCGAAAAACTTATCGATCGGGATAAAATTGTAAGAGAAGCAATCTTTTCGGTTGAACAGAACGGAATTGTGTTTGTGGACGAGATAGATAAAATTTGTGCGCGAAATATGTCGGGATCAGATGTAAGTCGAGAAGGCGTTCAGCGTGATTTGCTTCCTCTGATAGAAGGTTGTTCTATAACAACCAAGTATGGAACGGTAAAAACAGATTATATTTTGTTTATTGCGTCAGGAGCTTTTCATATATCAAAACCATCAGACTTGCTACCTGAATTGCAAGGGCGTTTACCAATTCGTGTTGAGTTAAAAAATCTGTCGGAAGATGATTTCGTAAGAATACTGAATGAAACAGAGAGCAGTCTTATAAAACAGTATGATGCTTTGCTTAAGGTCGAAGGTGTTAACATCAATTTTTCAGAAGATGGAATAAGAAAAATTGCAGAAATGGCTGCTTTAGTTAATCAACAGATAGAAAATATCGGAGCTCGTCGCCTTCATACGATAATCGAAAAACTTCTTGAGGATATAAGTTTTTCCGCGGATGAAAAAGAAGGTGAGGTAGTAACTATTGACGCAAAATATGTGGAAGAGAAGGTTGGACATCTTGCCACTCATCAGGATTTATCGAAATTTATTTTGTAACACTTTTTAGTAAAAGAACTAAGCGATTGAATTACTATACTTCTATTTAAGTGCAATTAGAGGAACTCGATCTTGCGAATTCCTCCGTTTGAAACCCTTATGTCTTATGGCAGAAGTCAGAGATATGCAGAAATGTTAAACTCCGTGTACAGAAAAAATTTACGAGTAGAAAATCTTCTAATCTCAGTTTTTCTGAGGTGGTTTTAGATAATATTCACCAGTTTTCTCAAGAGACTTTCCACTGTAAATAGAAGGCATTGAGAGGTTACCAAACCGTATAGAAGACCATATGTTGCTATTATAATCAATTTTTCCAGAAGACGAATCCCAGTAAGTATTAGATGGATTCATGAAAAAATCGTCAGACCATTTTTTTGGGTCGCTCGGTTCTTTGTTTTGGCTTTGATAAAAATCTGGGTACAGTGTTTCAAAATTTGGAGAAAACCATGATATATCGCCTGCCTCTATCCTATTCTGATCTAGTTTGCAACTATTACGTTGATATCCGTAATGTCCACCTCTTCCTCTTGTTTCAATAGATGTAATAATCGGATTATATGGGAAATATGATGCAATAGTGTTTATTGAGGTGTTTTCAGATACTTTTTCATTTATAGTCGGCGAATCAAAATTGCAATATTTACTCGGAAATTCCATGATACTTGCTCCCAACAAATTGAATGTTGCGTTTAAGACTGGACGAGTTATTCTATTCTTGTTTTTTAATGAAACAATATCTTTGAACTCGCGTTCTTCAAGCTTACTCGATTTCTCTTTTACAAAAGTTGATTCATCAGTTGCTTCCACATTTGCTTTTTTTAATAAAAGTCCTTCCTCCGCTGTTGCATTGAGCCATAATATACCTGGAAATTGTTTATTTTTAACATAATACAAAAAGTGAGTATTCAAAGCGCAAGTATGATCTCGAGAATTATTTTGACACCAACCTGTTTCTTGAATGCGAGCTCCATTTTCAAGGAATCCAACATATTTACGTTGTTTTCCGCTTTTATCAGTTTCATCTTTCAGCGGTTCTATACCTTTATAGCGATTTATCCAATAATTTTTTATAACAGCAGCTTGCGTCGCACCTATTTCTTTAATTTTTTGATAATCTGCTTCTGAATAATCAAGGTGCATTGACGAATCTGTGGAAGAAGTCGGCATTCCTTCTGCCTTTGTAGTTGTAAATTCATTAAGGTAGCCGTTTACAAGAGTATTCGCTGTTTTCATTACTATTTTTGCAGTTGGATTTATAGTTTTAATTGAGTGAAGTAGTGGATCTTTGTATATTGCATTTCTTCCGATTCCCAATAAATATCCTGTTTTTATTGCATTTTCAACAATGCTATAAGTCTTCCCCCCCCCGCATTTCTACTTGAGATTGAAGCTGTCTCGCTTTTTTGGTTTTTTGTTTCATATGAAGTCGAATCTTCATACATATTCCAAATGATGTTAGACAAAGCCTCAACAAGATGCAAAGCAACTCTATTTTTCGCAACAAACAGATCCTGTTCGAGTATAGAAATAAGCGCTTTTGGTGATAAATGGTGCTCTTTTCTAAATTGCTTTCTTGTTGATGGATCTTTTAAACGATTGAGAATATCGCTACTCTCAATCAAATTTGGTTTGAATTCATCTATAGTAGCGTTATCTTTAGCATCATAATTTAATATATATGATAGCCGAGGGTCATGAATCTCATATACGACTACTTTTGAAGTATCAAACTCTCTTACTGTTGTTTCTGCAAAATTTTTAAAAGTTTGTTCTTTATCAGGTATTTTTTCAAGAGCAGTTTTCAACGCTGCTATATTTTCTGGTAGTTCTGTATCACATGGTTCATATTCAGAAGACATGCTGCTGTTATGTGGGGGATTTTTTCCTTCAAGAACTGTTAGTTCCGTGATAATTTCGCTTATTTTTCCATTGCTTACGAGACGATTCAGTTTTTCAATAGGTGAACGACTCAGGTAGCTGTATTTATATGTTCTTCTATTTATACGGTATATAAGACCTTTTATTTGCTCAAGTAGACGTAAATTTTTTATTTCAGATCCATTCCTTTTTATTATATCTTCTATGCTGCTTGAAAAATAGACGATCGAATTCATCGTTTGTAAGAATAGCCCCTGAGGAAGCTTGTTCAAATTCATTTGTTTGGGTTCCTTGCTTTAATCTAATCCTCTTTGCAAAATCTTTTCCGTCTATATTAATTTTTGAAAATGGTGATTCTTCGTAAGTATTGTAATGTCGTGGTAATGACATAGGCATTCCTTCTTCTAAGGAGAGAACTTCGACAGACATTGAGAATATTAACAACGCCGCAATAAACGCCTTAGTGGTAAGCTTCTTCATTTTTTCTTCCTTCTTTTATTTTTAAAATAATATTTTAATTTATTCAAATAAATTTGTCAAACATTTTATGTGTTTTTTTGTAATTATATAAAAAACATGTTTTTTGTGATTTCTTAACTATTCTTCATTAAAATTAGCTTAATCAAATCGAAGAGAATTGTTATGCTCAGATTATTCAAAAGCGTATTACACAAAAAATGCGGGGGGGGGTATTTGTTCTCTTACACAGAGTATTGTGCCTCTACAAACGCCATAAAGGCGGTATTCTAATTGAATTTACGTTCAGCATTCCAGTTTGTATTATTCTTTTGTTCTTTGTGAATGACCATTACCGCATATATGAATTAAAAAACAAGCTAAAATCCTCCGCATATCTTGCCGCAAGTATGGTACAACAACTGGGAAACACTCGCACGAACAAACAACTAACGCATAAAGACCTCGCAAGAATAAGTTATGCCAGTTGCCTCAATTTATTTCATACTAATTCTATGTTTAGCCCTTATCCACTCGGAATATATTTTACAATTGATTATGATTGGGTGAAAAAAATAGAAGCTAATAAATATCAGCATAAACAATGTTGGGGAACTACAATTGGTACTAGTCCGCAAAATATGAGCAGTAGCAGCGGAAACGCAATATCAACAAAAACAGAAGAAAAAATAGAAGCAATACATTCTGACTTAGTGTGCAATGGTATTGGCGAGGAAAAGCTTCTTATAAGTTGTTATTACAGGAAAGTAGAAAGTTTTAATAAATCAAAGCTCGGATTGTTTATAATGGATCCGCAATTCGGAGCTTATGATTTTAAGTATAAAATTATTATCACTCCGAAACCCGGGTTGTTTCCTGTTGTGGATTAAAAAGTGGGTTAAAAAAAAGAACTTATAGCATTCGTTGTACTTATTCTTCCATTTTCTATCGTTTTGTGTTAATTTCCTGCTTGTGTTTATTTTTAGGGAAAATGATTATGAGTGAAAACGTTGCTGATAAAGTAAAGAAGATTATCGCTGACAAGTTAGGCGTTGATATCGCGAAAGTGACAGATGAAGCACGCTTCGTTGATGATTTTGGCGCAGATAGCTTGGATACGGTTGATCTCGTTATGGCTTTAGAGGAAGAATTCAACATTGAAATTTCCAATAAAGAGGGGCAAGAGATTCAATCTGTAAAAGATGCGATAAGCTTTATCGAAAATAAATGCGGAAAATAAGGATTAGTTTATGAAGAGGGTAGTTATAACCGGCCTTGGTATGGTTTCTCCGCTGGCAGTGGGGGCTATTGAGTCTTGGCGGCGTCTACTTAACTGTGAATCCGGCATAAAAAAGGTCAAATCGTTCGATGTAAGTGATTTGGTGTGTAAAATAGCCGGACAAGTTCCATCAGAACATGTTGAACAAAAAGCAGATACCCTCTTCGATCCTTTGAATTATATGACAGCCAGAGAACTCAATAGAATGGACACATTTATTGTGTATGCTATTGCTGCAGCATCAGAAGCAATTGCTGATTCTGGCATAGATTCATTTAATGATGCAGAAAAAGAACGTACTGGTGTCTTAATTGGTTCAGGAATTGGCGGACTTCCTGCGATCTATGAGACATCTGTTAATATGCATGAGAATGGAGCGAGAAGGGTTTCGCCTTTTTTTATTCCATCATCATTAATTAATTTGGCGTCAGGGCATGTTTCAATACGTTTTGGATTAAAAGGGCCAAACCATTCTGTTGTTACAGCATGTGCGACAGGAACTCACGCTATTGGTGATGCTGCGAGAATTATTCAGGTCGGTTCTGCGGATGTAATGGTTGCCGGAGGGACAGAAGCAGCAGTTTGTCGTGCAGGTATTGCGGGATTCTCCGCAGCCAGAGCGCTTTCGACAGCCAGAAATGACACTCCGGAAGAAGCATCAAGACCATGGGATAAGTCACGCGATGGCTTTATTATGGCAGAAGGTTCAGGAATCGTTGTTCTTGAGGAAATGGACCATGCTATAAAGCGTGGAGCGAAAATATACGGTGAGGTTGTCGGATATGGAATGTCAGGGGATGCATATCATGTGACAGCACCTCTTGCAGATGGTGATGGAGCCTATAGAGCAATGCGTGAAGCCTTGCGATCTGCAAATCTTTCTCATGATGATATAGATTATATAAATGCGCATGGTACATCTACTCCAGCTGGAGATATAGGTGAGTTACGAGCTGTGGAACGACTGCTTGGAGAAGGCACAAAAGCTTCAATGTCGTCAACAAAGTCAGCAATTGGACATTTGCTTGGTGCGGCAGGAGCTGTCGAAGCGATTTTCTCAATACTTGCAATAAGAGATCAAGTTGCACCGGCTACATTAAACCTACATGAGTCTGAGGAGACATTTTTGGATCTTGTTCCATTACAGCCGAAACAACGAAAAATCGAATATGCGATGTCAAACTCTTTCGGATTTGGCGGAACAAACGCAAGTTTGATTGTAAAAAAGTTTTAAGCATAGAAACAATTTATATTGTTAGAAAAAAAAGATTCATTATTTCGATTCATCTAAATTAGAGGACGATTCTTTTGGTTATTCATGTAATCTAAGTCGCATAATAATCTCATCAAAAACTTGAGTAAGAAGCATTTTACTTCATTGTAATTCTATATCAAAATTTGGTGCAGCGGATATTTGATACAATAATAGAATTCCAATTATAAATAACGAGTAACTATTTTTCATGTATTTAATCTATTTCATATTACACAATACTATAATTTATGATTGATTTTTCAAAAGATAACGATATTGTGGCATTGTGTGAATGTGTAAAGTTATAGTGAAATGAAGAAAATATTATTTTTTTTTATTATTAATCCCATTTTATTTTTTGGTACATATGCAATGGATCGTTACGTTCATTATGGACATCAACAAAAAAAATCTCATAGAGAATACCGAACAACATTTCAGAGACAAAATAATAGTTGTAATTTCTCAGATGCGGAAAAAGATGTTATAAGTGATGATATTTCTAATATTGATTCAGAAGATGAAGTACCTTCTTCCAAAGATAAAAAAATGCTCTTTATGCCAAGAGGAAAACCCGTTTTAACAACGAAAATAGCTTCGTCCAAAATAATTCCTCAACCATTTATTCTACCTCAGCATCTGCAGAATCAAGAAGAAACTAAATCTTTTATGACTAATGTACTTTTTGCAAATAGCAGTGATGTAAGAATATATGCAATGGAGACATATGGTTATTTGGGAGAAATAAAAAAATTGATATTGAAAGTAGTAGTTGAATCAGATCGAAAAACATTTTTGAGTAAAGTTCAAGAGATAGAAGCTAATTTGCAGAAAGTTTTAATGAAAAATTTTTTAGAAACATCAGATAAAGAAATAGCAAAATTATGTGTGGAACATTCTATTGCCTTATTGAAGGAAGTAAAATCCACATTGTAAGTTTCTTTTACCTTTTTTTCTCAAAAGCTCTCATTGGCGGCTTTATAAATTAAAAGCGAAATCAAAACATTTGATGAACATATCTATTTAATGGAATTGAAAAGAAATAGCTAGATTTTTTCTTTTTCTTAACGGTATTTTGTAAAAATAAAAAATGAATGATGTTTTTGCGTATTATATAGGTATTTATTGCACCGTTAAGTTGCAAAAAATATACTTTGAAAAATAATAAACACAATAACGTTATGAAGTTGGTAACTATAATGAACCTTCGGATTTAGAAAAATGTATTATGCTACACAAATTTGCGGAAAAAGTAATCATCAAGTAATTGCTCTAGTTTGTTGCAATTAAATTGGTTATTACGCAAAAAACAGTGTTGTTTTCTGTTGCTAACAAAGGATTTTATTTTTTTATATAAGCTTATAACGATTTAATGCATACAAAATACAAAGGAATTTTTGGAGAATTTATTGCATCAATTTATTTGATGTTAAAAGGGTTTCGAATCGAAGAGAGAAGATTCAAAACCCATTGCGGAGAGATTGATTTAATAGCCTCAAAAGATGATCTTGTTGTTTTTGTTGAGGTCAAGTCTCGTAAAAGTATGGAAAAATGCTTTAATTCTATTAAAAAACGGCAACTATGCAGGATACAACGCGCGTCTCAAATCTTTTTAATGCATAATCCATCATTAGCAGGGCACCAAATCCGATATGATGTTGTATTTATATCGGATTGGTGTCTTCCCGTTCATCTTGAGAACGTTTGCATGTAAATTAAAAAGGATCTCCGTCGCAAGCTGTGGGGTATCCCCAGTGATTAAACTGAGTCACTTTGTGGTGGTAAATCACTTGAACTTGAAGAGTTAGGCAACGAATCGTCATCATCTTCATCCTCTGCTCTACCTTCTTCCAATAAAGTTGCGAGTCCCGCTCTTTCTCGTGCGGCAGCTTGGCCAGCCATTACTACCATATTATATGCAATGCATGTCAAACGCTTTGTTTTGCAATATGAGTGTACTTTTGATAGTAAAGCACCTATACCGGCTACTGCACCACTTGATGTTGCTAAAGCAACGGCTTTATTAGGAAAAGTATTAGCTAATACTGCGCAAATCACAACTGTAATAGATGCGAAGTTTTGCGATGTTCCTGCAAACCATTGCGCAATTCCCCAACCTGCGCTTCTCCAGTCGTATACGCTTCTTATTGGTGTGCGACCAAGTGATAATGCTTCCATATCCGCTTGGGCAATTTGTTCTGGAGTCATATAATTATTCTCGAGAAATCTGCAACTTTCGATCACTTTATCAATATTTTGTGTTACTCCCATAGATCTTAAGAAAGGTCCGTAATCTCTGCCTCGATTGGATGGAGTGGCATTATTTGTTGGAGCGACATTACGGACTTCTGTTGTAATTGCAGATATGGTGCTGTTTCGTTGTGTGATCGACTGTGTAATCGGAGTGGAATCAGATGGCGTATGAGAATCTTCTGTTAACATTCCGTACGTATTTGAAAACAAAAGTAAAACTGCTGCAAATATTTTTAACTTCGTTAATATTTTCATTCTAATCTCCTTTTTTGTGTTTTATTGATACAAAAAAGACAAATGTGACAAAAGAAGCTGCGATTTTACAAAAAAATACGAGATTAATAATAAGAATGTTAAAAAGTGTACATTAAAAGTCTTAAAAAAAGATTAATTTTTAAGAAAAATATTTTTTTGATTGTAACTTCGTTTTTTTATGCGTTTTTTACTTTTTATTAACTAATTAATGATAGTACCATAATAGTATGGGCTTATTGCCTCATTTGTTTGTTGTGATTGTGGTGTTGAAATGACGGCGACTGATTTTATAGCAACGACTGATTTGCAAGGAAAACGAGTAATTGTTCGCGTTGATCTTAATGTTCCCATTCAAAATGGAGTTGTTCAAGATATTTCTCGTATAAAAAATATAGCTCCTACAATTAACTTTCTGAAAAAAGCTCATTCAAAAATAATTTTAATTTCACACCTCGGAAAAACCAGTTCCAAAAATGAGGCGCAAAGTCTACGACAAGTCGTAAGTGCCTTAGAAAATGAGTATAAAAGTAAAGTTGTATTCATAGATGATTGTTTAAGTGAGCAAGCTGATAAAATAATATCAGAAGCTTCTTTTAATGATTTGATTCTTCTTGAAAATCTGCGCTTTTATAAAGAGGAAGAAGCTTGCGACCAGGAATTTGCGCAAAAGCTCGCGAAGTTTGGTGATTTTTACATCAATGAGGCATTTTCAGTATCCCATCGAAAACATGCGTCTGTTTATGCTTTGCCGCTGTTTCTGCCACATGCACTCGGATTGGCTTTCAAAAAAGAGATGGGAGTTATAGACAATTTCTTAAACAATGCGAAATCTCCGAAAATGAGCATTGTCGGAGGCGCTAAGCTGTCAACAAAAGTTAATCTGCTCAAAAATCTTGTGAAAAAAGTGGATAAATTGGCGTTAGGAGGAGGTATTGCCGGTGCTTTTTTGGCTTTTCAAGGAAATACTTCGTTAAAAATTGCAGCACAGAAAGAATTTGAAAAAGAAGTCGTAGAAATAGTCGGAAATGCTAAGGAATGTGGCTGTGAATTGATTTTTCCTGTTGATTTCAGTGCGTTAATGTCTGAAAACAATGAGAATTCTATTATAACAGCTGATGGTCTTAATGCATCGATTTTCGATATTGGTCCCGAAAGTGTGAAGTTGTTTCTGCGCCATATTAGAGAAAGTGCGACAATTTTATGGAATGGTCCTGTAGGGTTATTTGAAAAAACACCATTTGATTTCGGAACGCGGTCGATAGGAGAAGAAATAGCAAGATTGACGAGAGAAGGAAGAATCGTTTCGATTGTAGGCGGTGGAGATACTGGTTTTGCAATGAATAAATTCGGATTTTCGAAAGATCTGACATATCAATCTACGTCAGGCGGAGCCTTTTTGGCGTATTTGGAAGGAAGCAAGCTTCCCGGACTTATGGCGATGAAAGACGCATTTTCACTACAAGAATGAGGTATTGCTTCGATGAGTTATTTTTTAGTAAACAATATCTAATTTAATCTTTTAACCTACCAGTACAATGGAATATTAATATTTCCCTATTAAATTTATGAAAACCAAGGCGACTTAATTAAGCAAAAGTCTTCGCAAATGAAAAATAAACTGACATTCATTCTTCAAAATCAAATGGTTATTTACTCATCATAGTATTTTTTATTCATTTATAACTATTTTTCATTGTTACACAAATTTTTATAACTAAATAACAGCTACTGAAGTACTGATTTCCATTACTCCAAGTAGCTTCTATAAGGAAAAAATGAAAAAACAATTGTGCTCTCTGCAGTACTTCAAAAACCAATTTTATCGGTTAATCATACATAAAAGGAAATTCGGGATATTTTTCATGATGATGTTTTCTTTTCTCCAACAATTTTTCAAGCGATATCATAATGCGTTCTAGCAATCGCGTCTGTTTATGCAGAATTCCAAGCACTTCTTCACTATGATGATGCCTTTTCATCGGGTTAATCATGAAATCTGGTTTTTTGTCTATATCTCGTTTGTTATCAAACGTAAAATCATCGCATAAGACGTCATGTTTTAGACTGAAACAATCTGTATTTTTAGGTAAATGTCGGCACGGTGGAGGTGGCGGGCATAATCTTCTTTTTTCGTGTTTTTGCGATGGATTTTTATGATCAAAGTGACGAATTCGTTTTTCTCTTGCATCATATTTTTTTTCTTCAAAGTCTTCATCGGATACGCTGTTATCTTGTACAACGATTTTAAAACCAAGAGGTAGTTCTTCTATTTGCATTGGAATTGATTGGGCATCTATACGAAATTGATCTTCAGGTTCAAAAAATGATTCTATCGGAAAATCTGAAGCAATAGTAACTCCTGAAATCAGAAACAGACAAAAAACAATTTTTTTCATACTTTTTTTCTCCATGTTATTTATTCAATTCTAATTAAAAAAAGTTAAAAATGCGTAAAGATTGTCAAAAATTATGGAGATTTTTACAAAAATAATATATGTAATTTTGAAAGCTTATAAAAATATTCTAAATTCAATTCTTAACGGGAAATAATCCTGGTTTTGGGGTGATAACCAAATGATAAACACATATATTGGTAGTGCTATTATCAGCAGCCTTTACTCCAGGTGGATTCATAATGAAAAATCCGAGTTTGTTTTTGTTGAAAGTTTTTGTTCTGCGATAAACAGGGAAAATAAGTACTCGTTCTTCTCCATCTTTCTGACAAATTAAATCAGGATGCATGGCTTCTACCTGAGCCTGCGTTATTGTCGATGTACCTACGCCACTTTTTGTCATGTTATTCGGGGAAGTACCGCTATCAGTTCCACCATAAGTTTTTTGAAGTTGATAGCTATCGCTGCTTAATCGTTTTACATAATAAAAATGAGCAACATAACAAATTCCAAACGGCCACGGATTAAACATGGTATTTGTATGAAAGAAATTAAGGCAACTGGCATATGTTATGTTACGTATATCATTGATTGTTAGCTGCTTATTTGATCGGTTATTTGCAATTTGCTGAAGCATACTTGCAGTAAGATATGCAGAGGATTTGAGCTTATTTTTCAGCTCATAGAAACGATAGTGATCCGAAACAAATAAAAGAAGAGAAATACAGACGGGAATACTGAAGGTGAACTCGATTAAAATACCGCCTTTATGGCGTTTGCAACTGTGCGAAACTCTGTGTAAGAGAGCGAATACCCCCCCCCGTTAATTTTGGAGCAAATCCTTTGAAACGGTTTGAACATAGCCTAAGTCTCCGATTCTGTATGGGGCAATTTTAAGGAAAAATAGTTAATAAAATAAAAAGAATTTGTGGATGGATTTTCTTATTTCTGCTTTTTTGTATTTCCATTCAGAACAACAACTCACACTTCCGCCATTCCTATAGAACAAAAGTAACCGTAGAATTTCAGAAAAAGAAACAAAAACTACAATTTTTTATATCGTACACGGACGGAATAACAGAAGAATATTTTATATTCTTCCTTAAAGTCGAATCAGGAATAAGCAAAAATTCCATTCTATCATCATTTCATCTTTAGTGATTCATATGTGCTTTATCTTTTACAGCATTCAGAAGAGCAAGGAGTAGAATCGTCTATTGAAAATGACTTTCCGCAAGCACATTTTACTTTTGCATTCGGATTTTCGAATACAATATTGCCTCCCATAGGGGTTGTGACATAATCCATGGTCATGTTTGCTACAAAAAGAGCAGATTTCGAAGAGATGTATACTTTCGCACCGTCTTCTTCGATTAGCAAATCTGCGGGGTTAGGCTCATGTACAAATTCCATTTCATAACTCATTCCGCTACAGCCTCCGGGTTTTATATCTAAACGTATTCCGAGACATTTTTCACGATTAATTGATGCTTTAATAAACTCTATAGCCGCAGGTGTAATATTTATAAAATTGTCCATCGTCATTTTTATTCCTCCGTCTTCTTTTGCTTTGACTTATAATTTTCAATCGCTTTGCTGACAGCTTCCTCTGCAAGCACTGAACAATGAAGCTTTACAGGTGGAAGAGATAAATAATCTGCTACTTCCTTATTTTTGATTTGTTTTGCATCATCAAGATTTTTCCCGCGTACCCAATCTGTTATGAGAGCGCTTGAAGCAATTGCAGCACCACATCCAAATGCCTTAAACTTTGCATCTGATATACAGCCATTTTCATCAACTTTAATTTGTAGTTTGATAACATCGCCACAGCTTGGTGCACCGACAACAGATGTTCCTACATTTGCGTCATTTTCATCGAAAGTTCCTACATTTTTCGGGTTCTTATATAAATCCATAACTTTTTTCGAGTATTGCATTCATTTTCTCCTTTCTTCTATGTTTATTGACCTTCCCAAATTGGACTCATACTGCGAAGTCTATTAACTACTTCTATGATTTTTGATGCAACATAGTCCACTTCTTCCATTGTTGTAAATCTCCCAAAGCCTATGCGAAGAGAAGAATGGGCCAGATCTTCACGAATGGATATAGCCTGCAGTACATATGACGGTTCCAGAGTCTGTGAGGAACATGCGGAACCTGAAGACACGCATATATCATTCATTCCAAGCATAATTCCTTCACCTTCTACTCCATCAAAGCTTAGATTTATGCATCCTGGAATACGTTTTTCTTTATCTCCGTTTAAATAAACTTTCGGAAGATTATCAAAAATTTTCTTCAAGAAATAATTCTTAAATTTCAACAAGCGTTCGAATTCTTCTTTCATTTCCTTCTGAGCTATCTCACATGCGATTCCAAGTCCGACACAAAGAGGCGTTGGTAATGTTCCAGAACGCATCCCACGCTCTTGTTTACCTCCATGAAACAATGGTGCCAATCTCAAACGCGACTTTCCTTTTATATATAGTGCTCCGATTCCTTTTGGACCATATATTTTATGTCCTGATATGCTCATTAGATCGACATTTTCTGTATTTACAGGGATTTTTCCGATAGCTTGCGCTGCATCTGTATGAAATATAACGCCATGCTCACGACAAAGTTTTCCGATTTCATCAATGGGCTGTATTGTTCCAATTTCATTGTTTACAGTCATTATTGATGCCAAAATTGTTTTGTCAGTTAGCGATTTACTGAGGAAATCAAGATCTATTATACCATTGTCTGATACAGGGACAAAAACGACGTCAAAACCTTCTCTTGCGAGTGCTCTACATGTTTCTTTTACGCAAGGATGTTCAATCTCGCTTGTAATAATCCTATTCCCACGCTCTTTATAGAATTTTGCGATTCCTTGGATTGCTAGATTATTCGCTTCTGTAGCGCCTGACGTGAATATTATTTCTTTTGTATCCACGGTTCCTATTATATTTGCTACTTGCTTCCTAGCTTTTTCAATTGCTGTTGCTGCTTCTTCACCCATAGCATGAGTAGATGAATGCGGATTACCGTAAATCTCGCAAAAATACGGAAGCATTTCCTTTAATACTCGAGGATCACATGGCGTAGTTGCCTGATAATCCATATAAATCATTTTTCTGCTCTGTTCCATATGTATTTATTACCATTTATTAACTAATAGAATAACGCAAAACAGACGAAACTTAAAATGAGAATGATCCTTTTTTATATGGCGAGCTGTTTTGCTTAAAAAATCAATAAGGAAATAATGCCTAAATATTCTCTTTATTGTTTATTATCTCTATTGTATGTCAAAAAGAGCGCAACTCATTATAATTACTCTTGAAAACCGTAGGCGTTTATGCAAATATTCACCCGAATAAAAAATACATATTATTATTCGTTAGGAGAAGAATAGAATGGCTGTCCCAAAGAAAAAGATATCTAAGTCTCGCAGAGATATGCGCAGATCGCATTTAGCTCTCAAAACCGTAAATGTAGTTTCCTGTCCTAATTGCGGTGAACCACGCTTGCCTCATAACATGTGCAACACATGCGGAATGTATAATGGGCGTCAGATTCTTCAAGATCGTCGCCAATTGGATAAGTAGGAAGTTTCTGAGTAATGACTTCTAACTCTCACACCAAAGTTATTGCTATAGATGCAATGGGTGGAGATAACGCGCCTGAGGCCGTTATAAGAGGGGTTTCAAAGTTCCGTGATTCCGGGTATCACTTTATAATTTTCGGAGACAAAAGCAAAGTTGATCCGTATATGGGGCTTATTCCTTCGGGGTTATCGTATGAATTTCGCCATACGGATATTGCAATTACTTCAGATATGGAGGTGATGTCAGCTTTACGTCTCGGGAAAAAATCAAGTATGGGGCTTGCTATACAGTCGGTTCAGGCCGGTGAAGCTGTTGCTGTAGTTTCTTCTGGGAATACGGGGCTATATATGGCTCTTGCAAAGATTATTTTGAAAACGATTGAGGGAATAGATCGGCCTGCGATTGCTTCTGTTCTTCCTGGTAAGCATGGAAATACGGTTTGTCTTGATTTAGGAGCGAATGCAGAGTGCGATGTAAAGAATCTGGTTGATTTCGCTATAATGGGAGAAGCTCTTGCTCGCTCAATCTTTAATAAGGAGGATGTAAAAGTTTCTTTACTGAATATTGGCTCTGAAGAAGTAAAAGGTGGCCGACTGGTAAAAAGAACTTCGGAAATTCTCAAGAAATTGTTTGATAATTATGTTGGTTTTGTCGAAGGCGATGATTTGAGCAAAGGTGATGTCGATGTGATTGTGACAGACGGCTTTACGGGTAATGTCGCTCTCAAAACCATAGAAGGAACAGCAAAATTCATAGCATCCGAGATAAAAAGGATAATCAATCATGGCGTTTTAGCTAAAATCGGAGGGCTTATTGCTTATCCGGCTTTATCTGCACTCAAGCGTCGCATGGATCCTCGTTTGTATAACGGAGCAATTCTTGTCGGGCTTAACGGAGTTGTCGTTAAAAGCCATGGAAATAGCGATGAAGTCGGTTTTGAAAACGCTATAAAGTTCACAATGAATATTTTAAATCGAGATATATTTAATAGAATCCGTGATCTTATAGATAAATCCAAATTACATGACGCTATTGAGTCATTAGGAGGGGAAGTTCTGTAATGAACTCTGTCATGATTGGCTTTGGTGCTGCTCTTCCGAAAAAATGCATTTCAAACAATGAATTGCCTGACGAATTGAATACATCAGACGAATGGATAACAAGGCGGACAGGAATTAAACAGCGTTATATAGCATCAAAATCCGAAACAACGGCATCTCTTGCTGTGGAAGCCGGAAGAGAAGCCATACATGATGCGAAAATTTCTCCAAATGATATTGATTTGGTTATTGTCGCAACAACTACAGGAGACTTGACATTCCCTGCTACAGCTACTTTGGTACAACGTGATCTCGGAATCAAGCAAGGAGCCGCTTTTGATGTAAGTGCAGCTTGTAGTGGATTCGTTTATGCGCTGGATATAGTAGATTCATACATAAAATGCGGAAAATTCAAGTGCGCTTTGGTTATTGGAGCAGAAACATTTAGTCGTGTAGTTGATTGGAATGACAGATCTACATGTGTTTTGTTTGGTGATGGTGCTGGAGCAGTTGTTATTCAAGCACAAAACACAGATCTTGGTATACAATATTGTCGTATACGTTCTGATGGTGAGTTTGTAGAACGACTGAAAACATCAGGAGGCATTTCAACAACTCAATCAGTCGGTTTTGCGCAAATGGACGGGCGTGAAGTGTTTCGTTTCGCTGTAGAAAAATTCAACGAATCATTAAAACAACTTTTAGCGGATAATAATCTTTCAATTGATAATGTAGATTTAATAATTCCACATCAAGCAAATTCTCGTATATTAGAAAAAATAGCTGAAGATTCAGGCATATCCAAGGAAAAAGTCGTAGTTACTGTTAGTAAGCATGCAAATACTTCGGCAGCATCAATTCCTTTGGCTTTGCATGAGATAAAGCAGGATCTGATCACGAAAAAAAATGTCGTGCTGCTTTCAATGGGGGCAGGTTTTACATGGGGATCTGCACTTATAAGGTTTTCGGATGGTTCTAAAGTGTCAGGAAGGTTGTAATATGGATAGCAAGAAAACACTAACAAGAGCGGATATTGCCAACGCTATAGTCAGTGAGTTTAAAGTCAGTAAATTCAACGCTACTGAAATAATCGAAGACGTACTTGAAGAAATTGCAGCAGCGTTAAAGGAAGGTGAGTCAGTAAAAATCTCTGGATTCGGTACTTTTTCGGTGCGACAGAAGAAAGAACGCATGGGACGCAATCCGAAAACAATGCAAGAAGCCGTTATATCATCAAGAAAATCGTTGACATTCAGAGCATCTCCGATCTTAAAAAAGATCGTAAATTCAAAAAAGAAATAATAAATAAAAGGAGAATTGATATGAAATTAATGGAAGGTAAAAAAGGAATCATTATGGGAATCGCCAATGAACGTTCCTTGGCTTGGGGAATTGCTCAAGAGCTTTCTAAACAAGGTGCGGAAATGGTGTTTAGTTATCAATCTGAGGCTCTGTATAAAAGAGTAAAACCACTTGCAGATTCTCTTGGAAATATCGAAATGATTGAGTGCGATGTTTCAAATGATGATAGCGTAAAAAATCTCTTTGCAAAATTAGGAGAAAAATTCGGTAAAATCGATTTTATTGTGCATGCTATAGCATTTTCAGATAGAGAAGAGCTTACGGGAAAATATGTTAATACTTCTCGTAAGAATTTCTTAAATACAATGGATATTTCTTGCTACTCATTTACTTCTGTTTGCCAACATGCGTCTGATTATCTGAATGATGGTGCTTCTTTACTTACTTTGACTTACCTTGGTGCGGAAAGAGTCATGCCGCATTATAATGTTATGGGAATTGCAAAAGCGGCTTTGCAAGCCAGTATAAAATACCTTGCGGTTGATTTTGGAGATAGAGGCATTCGTGTAAACGGATTATCTGCAGGGCCTCTGAAGACTCTTGCATCTGCCGGCATAGGAGAGTTCCACTATATTCTTAAATGGAATCAGTATAACTCGCCATTAAAGAGGAATACGACACTTACTGACGTTGGCGGGACAGGTGTTTTTCTGCTTAGTGATCTTTCTTCAGGTGTAACAGGAGAAGTTATTCATGCAGATTGCGGTTACCATGTGGTTGGCATGAAAGCGGTTGATGCTCCAGATATATCCGTCGTACAATAAAGACTGATTTTTGGTTTTTATTTTTGGATATTGCTGAAAAATGAGAACATTATATCATTATCCGCTGTGTGCGTTTAGTCGATTAGTTAGGATTTATCTTAAGGAAAAATTCCTTGAGCATGAGTTGGTGGTAGAGTATCCCTGGAACAGGAAAAAAGTATTTTCAGAGTATCCTTTACAGTCTGATATTCCAACATTGGTCGATAAAGATGGCATAGTGCTAGAAGGGTGGTATGCTATTATTGAACATCTCGAACAAATTCATAAAACGAAATCATTTTTTGGCGGAACTTTCAGAGAAAAGGCAGAAGCTCGTCGAATTACACAATTATTTAATGAATTTTTTTTCATGGATGTAACCAGACAAATAGTTTTCGAAAAAATCATGAAAAAACACACTGAAAATAGAGCACCTGATTCATCTTGTATTCGAAAAGGAACGGCAGCGCTGAAATCGTATATGGAACACATTTCTTGGCTTGCAGATCATAGAAATTGGCTTGCCGGAAATGAGATCACCATAGCTGATATGGCTGCAGCAGCGCAGATTTCGTGCGTAGATTACACAGGAACCATAGATTGGGAGCAATATCCTATCGCAAAAGATTGGTATGTGCGTATAAAGTCACGGCCATCATTTCGAGAAATACTTGATGATCGTGTTCCAGATATGCCTCCTGCAAAACATTACGCAAATTTGGATTTTTAATAAATCAACACTTTTAAGAAACAGTTTTGCGGAAGAAAAAGAAAAGTTTTTTCAGCTGTCTCCTGTGCAAATTGCTAAAATCAACGATAATATTGTGTATGAGATAAAATTATAGAGAATCTACCTTTAGTTATATCTCTATATTTTTATTCATTGCCTTATTCCTCTTCATGTCCAGCTGGTTTAAGTAGCCTTTGCCACCAACCGCTCTTTTTGCCTTTTTTCTTAGTAGTAGGCATGAGTTCATTATCTTTTTTTGGCGGATTTTGAACACTTTTCTCAACTTCGCGATATGTTTCGATTAATGCTCCTATATCTTTTTCTGAAACGAAATTTATGCTGCTTTCATCAACAACTGAAGGAACTGAAGATTCTTCTTCAGAAGATGTTTTTTCTTCCAATTTTACGCCTTTTTTCCTGGATTTTTTTGCTGTTATATTAAATACAGGTTTTGAGGGAACTTCGGAGCCATTTGATGGTATCGTCGTATCATCTTTATCTTTCTTTTGTTTCCAATTTCTTTGTTTTGTCGTATACGTTGACGATTTTTCTTTTGTTTCTTCTGATGATCCTTTTTCTGGAGTTCTTGTCCTATAATTTCTTTTCTTTGAAGAAGATTTTTCAACATCTTTGTTTGATTCATTCTCTGAAACAGTAGATTCTATCTTCTCTGTGGCTTTTTGTCTTGAATATATGTTTGATCTTCTTCGATTTTGATTGTTATTGTGTTCGGTGAGCTTTTCTTCAGTCGCTTGTTGCGATTCATCTTCCTCTGTAACAGGTTTCATAACATGAGCGATTTTAAAATCAACTGCCGCAATAGTAGGATCTATTGAAAATCTTATCTTTAAACCTCTTTTTTCAATGCTCGATATGAAATCTTTCTTATTATTCAGTAAATATAACGCAACATCAGTTGATAAAGTTACATTGACTTCGGAAAGATCCAAAGCCATGCATGTTTCTTCAATTTTTCTGAGAATCTGCAAAGCAATGGATTCATCAGACCATATAGAGCCTGTACCGTTACAATGTGGGCACGTAACCATGTTCGCATCGGCTATACTTGATCGTAAACGTTGACGTGAGAACTCCAGTAATCCAAAACCGCTGATGGAACCAACTTGTATTCTCGCTTTATCTTCACGGAGGGCTTCCCGCAAACAGCGCTCAACTTGACCGTTGCTACGTTTATCTTCCATATCTATGAAATCAACGACTATTAAGCCTGCCAAATCTCTCAGACGACATTGACGTGCTATTTCAACTGCTGCCTCAAGATTGGTTTTTATGGCTGTTCCAGCAATATCTCTGGCTCTCGTAGATCTTCCGGAGTTAACATCGATCGAAACAAGGGCTTCTGTTGGGTTTATTACTAAATATCCGCCTGAAGGAAGGTCAACTCGTGTAGAGTAAATCTGATTTACCTGTTCATTTATATTAAATTTACTGAATAAAGGAAGTTTCTTGTCGTTGTACAGTTTTACTTTCTTTGCGTGACTCGGCATTAATTTTTTGACGAGATCCTTTGTGAATTTATATCCCGCATCTCCTTCAACAACAACTGACTCAATATCTCGCGAATAAAGATCGCGAATTGCTCGTTTTATTATGTTCGCTTCTTCATAAATTAAGCTTGGTGCGGTAGATTGCAGGGTTGTGTTACGAATTTCGTCCCACAATTTTTTCAGATATTCGAAGTCCTTTCTTATCTCAAGTTTCGTATGCCCGACACCTGCGGTGCGAATTACCGTGCTTCCGTTTTCTATATTTAACTCAGAAACAATTTTCTTCATTTTCATACGATCTTTTGGATTAGAAATTTTTCTTGAAACTCCACTTCCTTTAGACATATTAGGCATGAGTACGCAATATCTGCCGGCTAATGAAATGTATGTGGTTAAAGCTGCGCCTTTTACTCCGCGCGCTTCCTTTGTTACCTGTACAAGCACGATCTGGCGTTTTTTTATGACTTCTTGAATTTTATAACGGCGATAAAATTGATATCGCAAACGTGATATTTCTCGAGAATCGATATCTTCATCAGCTTCGCCATCTTCTGCAGTATGTGCAGCCATAGCTTCTTGAATCCGTGCTTCCAATTCATCGCGATCGCTTATCGGAATTTGAAAATAATCATGATGAATTTCGCTAAAACTCAAAAAGCCATGTTTGTTACCTCCGAAGTCAACGAAAGCTGCTTGAAGTGATGGTTCGACTCTGACAATTTTCCCGAGATATATATTCCCTTTTATTTGAACTTTCGATGGTGATGCAAAATCAAATTTATCTAATTTATCTCCGTCTACTACAGCTACTCTTATTTCTTCTAAGTGCGCTGAGTCTATCAGCATATTTTTCGGCATTTATAATAACTCCATAAAAAACAGAGCGGCATACAAAAGAGCCTGAGATATACTGTTTTTCGGTTATTTCTTTAAGTAAACTCAATTAATAAACTCCGTATTACCGCATGTAAATAAAATTAATATTCAGTATATAAAACACAATGTATTATATTTCTCGATCGCTAGTTTAATATACTACTTATCATAAGTAAATGATGTTATAATACACAAAGTACAGATATCGCATGCCGTGATTAGAAAAAGTTGTGTCATATTTATTTTAATTTGTATGCTTTCTTCGTTTGTATGTGCTGTTCAAACGAATATGATGAATATTCAACCCATCAAAAAGATTTATTTGAAAAAGGAGGCGGATAAATACTATTTTTGTGTTGATTTTGAAGATAATGTGCGTTTTTCTCCGAGAATTCATACATTACCAGGGGGCGCAAAGTTAATCCTTTCATTTCATGGGAAGGTTAGAGCACCGAAAACTCCGAAAATAAAAAATCATAAATTAATAAATGGTTATTTTTTTGAGCAAATAGGAGAAGCATCATTACTTATGGTTCTGTCTCTTAAGGAACGTGTAAATTTTATTGAGAAACGATACACAAATAATTCAATACGTCTTGGATTTAAGCTTCAGAAAAAACACAATATTGTGATAGATGCGGGACATGGCGGAAAAGATCCGGGAACACGTTGTTTAAGCGGAGATTATGAAAAGAATATCGCCTTAATTGCTGCGATAGAGTTAAGAAATGAACTAATAGCAAGTGGAAAATATAATGTGACGCTGACACGTGATAGAGATCAATTTGTTTCTATAGATAAAAGAAAAGAGCGGGCAGGCAAGGCAGATCTTTTGATTTCATTACACACTGACAGTAATAGTGATAAAAGAATGAGAGGTATGTCGGTTTATACTCTTCCGACTTTGGATTTTGTGAAGAATGAAAGCACAATCCCTCAGCAAGTATCAGACGAATATTACAAAAATTTAGCCCGTTCACGTAGATTGGCTAATACTTTGGTTAGCTATATTCCGACAGTCTGTAAATTTAAGAATCACCCAAGAAGAGATGTTGAGTTAAAAATACTAAAACTTCCATATCCTGCGATTTTAATTGAACTTGGGTGTGTATCGAATAAAATAGATAACCAATTATTGCATTCAAGAGCTTTTCGAGAGAAAACCAATCGTGCTATTTTGTATGCCTTAGATAAGTTTTTCGAAAAAGAATAGGCGAATATGAAAAGGTTTGTTGTTCGGTTCCTTAAGTGGATATTTAGACTTGCGGTACTTGCGGGATTTTGCGGTGGGTTGGTATTGGTCGGTTTTGCATATCTCTATTCTCCGCTTTCTGATTTACCAGATCATACCTCGCTAAAAAAATATGTTCCAAGCGTATCAAGTCGAGTATTTTTGCAAGATGGAAGTAAGCTTGCTGAATATTCATATGAAAAACGTTATTTCGTTCCTATTGATAAAGTGCCTCAAAAATTGATTAATGCATTTATTGCTGCTGAAGATAAGCATTTCTTCCAACATGCAGGTGTGGATTTTCAAGGAATTATAAGATCGGCATTAAAGAATTTAGAGAATATCGGAAAGGGTAGGAGACCTCAAGGAGCATCAACCATTACTCAGCAAGTTGCGCGCATATTTTTGATAAAAACAAATGAAATCTCATATATAAGAAAAATAAAAGAGGCGATTCTTTCTCATCGAATAGAATCTACACTTTCAAAACGCCAAATTTTAGAGCTGTACTTAAATCAGGTTTATATGGGGCTTGGAACTTATGGTGTAGTTGCTGCAGCAAAGACGTATTTTAATAAAACTTTGGATGAACTTACTATTGCGGAATGTTCTTATCTTGCCTCACTTGTGAAAGGTGCAAATAATTATCATCCGGTGAAAAATAAGCAAAAAGCGCTTACAAGACGAAATTGGGTCGTGAACCGTCAACTTGAAGATGGTTATATATCAAATGCTGAAGCAAAAGCTGCGATAGAAGAAGACTTGCGAATGACAGAAGAGCAAGACCAAGACGCTAAAGCTGAATATTTTGCTGAAGAAACTCGTAAATATTTAATGGAGCGATTTCCATCGGATAGTTTAAATAAAGAAGGATTGATTGTTCGTGCTACTCTAGATCCAAGGTTTCAAAAATGTGCATACGAAGCTTTGCGTAAGGGACTTGAAAATGTCGATCGTCGTTTTGGTTGGCGTGGAGCTATCGGGAATTTGAATATTCATACAACCAGAGCAGATGCGATCTCTGTTTTAAAGAAAATTCCTATCCCAAAAGGAGGTGAGGACTTTATAAAAGCCGTTGTTGCAGTAGCTTCAAGCAAAAAAATATCCATTCTGACTGAAAATAATGATCTTGGTAGATTGATAGAAGCTGATGTTAAGTGGATTGGTAAGAAAATAAAACCAGGTGATATTATTTTGGTAGAAAAAGTCAAAAAAGATAAAAAAATCATCTCAGATTTCACTATAAAACAGATACCTCACGTACAAGGAGCAATAATTGTAATTGAAGTTGAGACAGGGCGTATTTTGGCAATGCAAGGTGGATATTCCTTTTCAATGAGTGAGTTCAATCGATCAACACAAGCTATGCGTCAATGCGGTTCTGCCTTTAAACCATTTGTTTATCTGGCTGGCTTAGAAAACGGGTTCGCTCCTAACACTGTTATCGATGCAAGCGCAGTTGAAGTAGATCTTGGCGAAACTCTTGGAGTATGGAAACCGAAAAATTATCATGGGATGGAAATAGAAAAAATAACTATGAGAAGAGCACTTGAACGATCGATAAATACGGCAACTGTTCGGATTGCTCAGGAAACGGGATTAGATAAAATAGCCAGAATTGCTGAGCAATTCGGAATTTTCGATAAAATGCCGGAACTTCTCTCATATGCGCTTGGAGCTGGTGAAACAACTCTGCTGAAACTTACTACTGCCTACGCAATGCTCGCGAATAGCGGCAAGCGCATTTCTCCAACAATGGTCGATTACGTATTGGATAGATATGGTAATGTCTTATATAAGAATGATAATCGTATAGTTGATAATAGCATAGGATTTGATGCGCCATTTCCTCCAAAACTAAACGATAATCGTGCGCAAATTTTGGATGAGCGCAGTATATATCAGATAACTTCTCTCTTGGAAGGGGTAATGTTACGCGGTTCTGGTGCTTCAGCTCGTTTCCTTAACTTTCCTATGGCAGGAAAAACAGGAACAAGCAATGAAAGCCGAGATACATGGTTTGTGGGATATACTCCAGATATAGCTGTAGGAGTTTTTGTTGGATTTGATGAACAATCGAAGAATCTAGGAAAAAATGCGAATGGATCTAATACTGCCTTGCCTATCTTCATATCTTTTATGGAAAAAGCAAAAAAGTTTCTTACTCCAACACCATTTAAAGTTCCAAAAGGAATAAAATTGCGAAAAATTGATACGGAGACTGGAGGAAAACCTTCAGATATTCCGGGAACATCAATGGTCGAGGCCTTTAAAGACGACGAAGATATTTCAGAAGAAAATATCATGGGCAATAACAGCAATGAAGGCAAAAAACACAGTAGTCTGCTAGATCTTATCGATAGTAAAGATGAAAACGAAGATGCTTCATCTGGAAGACAACAGGCAGAAGGTTCAGAAAATAACGAGAAAATAATTAATCCTGTGATGGGGATTTATTAGAAGATTGTATGGAGTAAGGGTAAAGCAAGTTCATTCATTACTCAATTTGTTCAAGCTTACAGTCTTTTCTCTTGAGGCAGATTTTCATTTCTTTCCACGAACTCGGTATTCTGAATCTGTGATCTCCTGGTGTGGAGTATGTTACGAAAATAAAACCTCCTACTGGGGACATATTGTCTTTTTCATAATGTTTACCTACTATTATTTTCTGCGATACTCTCTTTTTGGCAGATATTTTCCATTTTAATATTACTATTTTATCTGGATAATCATTCTTATATGTATCAATACGATTCTTAAATTGAGAAGCCGTGTCAGATTTTATGGCTCCAAGAAGTACAGAGTCATAACAAACTACAAAATAGACTGTTACCGCTCCTTTTTCGTTCATATCATCATCTATAGAAAAGATAATGTTTTCAACTTCTACATCTCCTTCAGGTGTAAATATGCCTTTAAAATTCAACAAACTATCGTCACCTAAATTTTTCATGGAAGAAGCGGCTGACAATCCCATTACTCCAGCTTCAAGTGTAGCTGCGTGCAACGCGATATTTTGATATGCGAAGAAAAATAATGCGAAAATACACAAGATCAATCTGCTAAACATAATCATTTTCACTACTACTAACGAAAATTAATAGCAGCAAAACGTAAATAAATGGCTAATAGAAAAGCATAATAATTATCGATAAGGAATAGATTAGTTATCGTCTTCCGGATAGCTTATTTCATCTTGTATCGTTGCAAGGTTTTTTTTGAATGTCTGCATTTTTTCAGAAAATTGACGCTTTTTCTTCTTTCTTTCGGACTTATTTTTGATGTTATCCAAAAAATTTTTTTCTTCTGTCTTCATTTTTTTCAAAATGTTATCAGATTCACTGTGAATTTTTTCAACAAGTTCTTCATCGTCTTCAGAAATACAAGCAACATTATCTATAAGTGTTCCTAAAGTGAGAATTATGGAAAATATCAAAAAATACCGCATATTAAAGTCCTCTATTAAAAATCCTCACTAGTTAAAGGCGCGTTCGGATCAAATTTGGGAGGCGCTTCATTGTTAACAACTCCCCAAGTTGATGAGCCTCTTTGTGAATTCCACTCAGCTCCATCGAATACTGAACCGCGCGTTGTGCCCATTTCTTCAACAATTGTTGATGGCTGTATTTCAGAACTTGATGTCCAAGCAGTTCCAGTTGTTGTTCTTGGTGGCATCGAATAAGCTGATGATTGCTCTTGCTGAATTGCTTGTAATTGAACATCGCTATTTCTTCGTAAGGTAGATTGTAATTGTGGAGATGTTGAATCACGTCTTATTTCCGGTGCTGCAGAGTCTTGTTGAGATGGGCTCATTGTCGCTGTTTCAAAAGAAGATTGATTTTTCACTATAGCCGCTTCATTGCTACCAATATTTTGTACCAATTCCTGTGAAGGCAGGGATACTTGTTGCTGCTCAATTCCTCTCCTGCTAATTTCATCTCTAAATTGTTGCTGAATGACATTTTGATTTGCTCCGTCTCTTGCTACTTCTGCAGTTTCATCAACCGATTGCATTTCAGAGGAACTTTCAATATCTCTGTTTTCCATATCGTCTGTTCCTAATTGATCTTCTTCAATGACCTGTCCTTCTGATTGCTCTGGTTGTAAGCGCACCTGTTGTTCTCTTATACTATCTTCAGTGGAAGGATACCCTTGCATCTGATTTTGTTGCTGTTGCATTTGTTGAATTTGCATATCTTCTGCAGATCGCATATTCATATCTTCTTGAGATTGATACTCAGGTGGATATTCACCAGATTGCTGTTGTTGCATGTTGCCATATGATTGTATTTGTTGTCCATATTGAGGCATTCCTTCATTTTCTTGAGTCATTCCTCCATATTGGTTGTATTGGCTATCACTCATGCCTTCCATTTGACTGTATGAATTAGGCATTCCATTTTGTTGCTGATACATTCCTTGCTGCTGTTGATACATACCCATATTCTGATCACTTCTTTGGAAATCTGACATATTGTTATAGCTATTCCCGTAATTGTTCGCTGTTCCCATGCTGGAATTGTACATTTGACCTCCATACATAGGTTGTTCTCTGTTATCTGAATATGAGCCTTCATAGTTTTGTTGGCCTATATTGTACATAGGCCCGCCGTTAGTTGCGTTGTATCCGAAATTATATCCACTTGCCATGCTTCCCTGTTGTTGCATCATATTTGGATCAGATAACGAATTGTATCCAGAAGGAAGTGTTGCATCTTGAATTCCCATTTGACCGTATAAAGGCACTTCTTCGGAAGCAGTAATGTTAGTATTAGTAAGTGATTGGTCAGGAATAACAGTTGTTGCCGATATACTTGTATCGGAAGGTAATGTCGTTTCTACAGATGCTTCTGTTGGTGTGGATAAATCTGCAATGCTTGATACTGTTCCATCAGCATTTTCTTCCGAAGCGGCTGTTTCAGTAGGGGTAGTTTCCTCTGAGTCTGATTCTTTAGCGGAAGGAATCGTATCTTCTCCTGTCGTTTGTCTTTCTGAATCTTGAGCATCATCTGAATCTGTTTCCTCTCTATCTTCTTCTGAATCTTCTTCATCACTGAAAGAAACGCCACTCAAATCCAATTTATATGTAGAGTTTCTGATAGGTTCATCTTCTACAAAATCAAGTTGATCTATAATTTTTTGATTAATGCCGAAAATTTTATCAATTTTTGCTTTTGTAGCTTCTGAAAAAGAATCGTTTTCATACAGAAGTTTGTACAAATAATAACCTATATATTGCCAATGAGTTTTTATAGATAAGTTGTTTGAATTTTTTGGAAGAAGCATTTTAATTTCTGCAGAATCATGACTATCCATCGCTGAAACTGTATCAAAAGGTTGCAGCAAAATAGCCAACAGAAAAAAAATGTAGATTTTTTTAAGCTCCATTCAAAAAACTCTATATGTCGACAAAATCTATTGTAATAATTACACGTTAAAAAAAGATAAATTTTGATTTTTTGTGGGGTTAATTTAAAGAAGTTCTTTTCAAGTTACTTGAGTAATTAATAGAGTTGTTGAGAAGATCATTTTTTTTGCTCTTTTTTGCGTCTGAGAATCAAAAGCATCTAAAATGCTATTTCCGATCACAATAATTCTAATCTCTATCCATTAACAGCGGTCTTCATTCCTTCTTGCAATTCTTCTTTCTGTTGGTTATTGGTTTCTTCCTGCTTATTTCCCTCATCTTTATATTCGTACAGAAGCTTGTCGGGCGTAATTCTATTATCATACTTTGTTGGCAGAGAGCATATAACGTAACTGCCGCCTTCTGTATCTGAATTAACGTTTAGTGTGCCTCCGTGTTGTTCAATAAGTGAACGAACAAGCAACATGCTTGCGCCTTTTGACTCCAAAATTCTGCGAATATGCGCTTGAACAGGAGCATTAAGAGAATATTTTCGTTTTAAACCTATTTTATACGCATTTACGTTTTCATGCTCGATTCTTTGATCTTTAACGATTATTTTTACACCGTCTTCACCATCTACAACTGTCCTAACCTCAATTTTTCCATCTACTGGACTAGCTTGGATTGCGTTTATCAAAACGTTAAATAAAAACTGTTTAATACGCTTTCTATCTCCGTTCATTTTCATGATCGGATTTTCGAACAAAGTTTCTATCGTAACATTTTTGTCGTGCGCTCTCTTTTCAACTATAGATATTGCTTCATTTATCACATCTTTTACAATAAATGTTGACATTTCAAGGTTAGTTGAGCTTATATCTATAAGAACCATCTCCAGGAGATTATTAATCAACTGATGTAGCTGATTAGATGAATCAAGAATATATTGGCAATATTCCTTTTGCTTTTGATTTAAGGTGCCATAATATTCGCGTGAAAGAAGTTCAGTAAATCCCATCAGGCAGTTTATTGGTTCTTTTAACTCAGTAGAAATACCGGAAACAAATTCATAACGCAGCTTATGCGCTTCTTTTAAGGCGATGTTTTTCTCCATAATCGCTTTTTCGACAGTACATGTATCGGTTATATCTATGAAGCTGAGCATATGAGCACCATCTGGAAGCGGAATATATGAAAATAATACAACTGAATCATCTTTACGCATTAAACGTCCTGTTTTCGGTGTTCTATCTGTTAAGCTACTAATCGCATTTTCCTTAAATTCCTGCCAATTTTCTCCGTAATCTATTTTCTCTTTTAGGTATTCCAACATGTCAGAAATATGCATTCCTTTTATTTCATCTATGCTTTTATCTCCAACATCCCATATTTTCAGAACAGAATTATTAAGAATTTTTACACGATTATTGCTACCATATACGACGATTCCTTCATGAAGATGATCTATTGTTTCCTTCTGAACGGCTAACAGTGTATTGTTCTTTCTTTGAAGAGCAAGCGAATCTGTAACATCCTCAAAAACAAACAAAAGACCTCCCAAAGGATATGGAGCTGTAAGTCTCCGAAGGGTTTTTCCATTTGGTAGATGCATAAGCTCTTGCACAGGAGCTGTAACAGATGTAAACATAGCTAATTCAGCTTTCTTAAAGGCTTGAAAATCTGCATGCTCTGCCATTTGACGGTTATTGCGGCATTCATCGAGGACTTCTGCATATGTCGGTTTTGCATGAAGCCATACGGTTTCTAATTTCATCAATTTCTGATAAGCGCTATTGAAAAATATCAACCGCATATTATCACCGAATATCGCAATTGCAGTAGAAAGGTTGTCCAAAACATCGTAATTTGCTTTAATAATCCTATCCAAATTCATGGAAAGATCATCTTCTTCTGTTATGTCCTGAGCAAAACCTACAAATGCGCCATTATCCACGTGCTTTTCGCTGACTACAAGCTTTCTGCGTACTCCATCTACTACGGCAAACTGTGCAATAGATTGGTCGCGATTGCACTTTTTCGCATTTTCTGCCAAAGAATGTCCTTGTCCAAACAAAGTACCAGGGATGAGCGGAACATTATGAGCTAACACTTTTTCGCGGCTTTGTCCTATAGAATCCGCGTATCTTTTATTGCAGTAAGTTATTTTGAGATCGCTATTTCGACTCCAAACTTGAATAGGTAACTCATCCAGAATTTTATTTCTTTTTGATAAAGCTTCTTCAGATTCGAATAATTTTTTTTCGAGTGAGGAGATCAATATTGATGTATTTGTTATATCAGAAGACCATAATAAAGTTGTTTCTATACCTGAAACAATAACATGCGAGCCACATATTTTTATTTTTGCGCCTGATTTTTGCTGAGTGACCGTTATGCTAAAAGGACTTCCGACTTTTTTTAATTTGTTGAGCTGAAATGTTAATTCATTCGCATCTTCTTCTTTAAGAACAGCAAGAATATCCGATACAAATATATTAGGTGCAAATTTTATACCTAATTCATCTCTGAATTTCTTTGAGGATCCTATGTATTCATTTTCATCATTCCAAGCAATCCAACCATCATTTGCGGATGTAAGAACAGCCTGATAATGACATAGGAAATCTCTGTATTTCAGTAGCTCATATCGAGAATTATATACGCAATGCAGCAATATTATAGAAGCTATCATGAAGCTGAAAATTGGCAATAAATTAGACGCTGAGAAGATTAAACTAATGATCCCGAGTATAACAAGAAATAAACTAAGCAAATCTGCTTTGGACCACGTTTTCATAACAATTCTTACATTTGCAACAAAAACTACAAAAACATTTTTGAAGAACTAAGTATTAATTTTTATATAATTCTGTCTGTTAGCTTAGTCTTCTTTATGAAGATATAATCTTTTTAAGAAAAAAACAAATAAAATTTTAAATAAAAAATTTATATTAACCAAAAATTAACTATTTTTTGTTATTGTAGTCTATGTTTTTAGTCGGAACTTGTATTTAATTGCATATATTTCTTCATCGTTATCCTGTAATGTTTGTTAATTTATTCTCTAAATAAAGAACTTATTCGTTTTTTATATCTTTTTGTGTTTTTTGCGTATTTGTAAATCACAATAAAAAAGAAAGGAGATCGATTATGAAAAATCAAGCATTAGTTTTGGCGTTGGGAACATTGTTCTTTGGACAAGTGTATACATCAGAACCTTTTGCGGGACAAATACTTGAACAGATTCAGCCAGGAGGTGAAACATTCGCTACTGAAATGATGCAATACAGGGTTACACATTATCCGACCTATGTTCGAACGCAATTAGACGCAAAAGATGTGACAAAAAAGTCACTTATAGAAATAAATTCGCAAAATGCATCGGATGTAACTCGAGCTTTTATTGATTCACTTGGAGAAGCGCTTGAAGAAACAAAAACGGCTGTGGGAGACAGACTTGATGTCGCGATTGAACAATTCAAAGCAACATTAAAAGATCAGGAAGTTATAGTAGGAGAAACTGCAAAAGATTTACTCAATATACTTAGACAGAGAGCTGAAGAAATGTTTCCTTCATCTGATCTTGCGTTATCGTTAGACGAAAAAATTAGAAATCTAAAGTTTACAATAGGTCTTGGAGGAAAGTTGGAAGCAGTACAAAGAGAGCCAAGGGATATTTGTTGCGGTATTTTATCTTGTATTCTTAGTACATCGTATGAATACTTTCAGAGACAACAATCCACAAGAACTCAAACGACAGCATATCCATCGACATACTATTATCCTTCACCTGCTATATACTCTAACACAAGTTCTGCCAGCTTGCCTCCGGCTCAGACGAGTATTAGTGGACTTACAAGTGTAGTAGGACAGCCGTCTTCTTCACAATAGCTTCGCGATAGCTATTTCTTTGTGTAAACAAGCCACTACAAACAATAGTTGGTATATAAAATCGCAGAGGGTAAAGTTTTCATAGCTTTTCTATTACCTTGTCTCGGATGATAACTACTTCAATATTCTTTTACTCCCTTACTAAATATCCGAGACAAGGGAGTAGGAAGAATAATTATATAACTTTCTTGTTTTTTCTCTTTTTTAACCTACTATATTCTAAAATTTTCAAAAAAGTTATTTGGAGATTTTGATATGAAACAAAGATTACGACAAATTATATTTCGTAAAATTTGCGGGGGGGGGTATTCGCTCTCTTACACAGGCTATCGCTCATACATAAGCGCTATAAAGGCGGTATTCTAATCGAATTTACGTTCAGTATTCCCATCTGTATTATACTTCTGTTTTTTGTATCCGACCATTATCGATTCTATGAATTGAAAAATAAACTAAAATCATCCGCATATATTGCTGCAAGTTTGATTCAACAGATTGGAAACAAGCGCACAGATAAACATCTGACAAAAGCTGACCTCCAAAGAATATCATACGCAAGTTCCCTCAATCTTTTTCACACGAATAGTATGTTTAATCCTTGGCCACTAGGAATATACTATGCTCTATTTACACATTACGTAAAAAGAGTAAACAACAATAGTTATCAGTATCAGCAGAGCTGTGCAACTATGTCTACTGGTATAGCTCCGAATGATGGAAGTATGTGTTGTTGGTGTAATTCATATACAAAAAGCTTTTCTCAAATACAAGCAATAAGTTCGAATTTGGTATGTGATAAAGATGGGGAAGAACGTGTGATCATTGCATGTCATTACAGAAAAGCAAGCAATTTTAAAAAAAACAAATTAGGATTCTTCTTTTTGGAACCAAAAACGAAAAAAGGTTTAGATGCTCAAACTAACAACTTATTTATCTATGAAGTTACTATTATTCCGAAACCTGGATTGTTTCCTATCAAAAATTAAAGACTTTACTCTTTAATTCGACATAGATAGTACGGCTTTCATTACCTTCAGCTCCTCTAGCGTTTTGCCGGTACCTATAGCTACGCATGAGAGTGGATCATCTGCCAGAGTAACAGGGAGTCCTGTCTTTATCCTTACAAGTTCATCTAAACGAGATAGCATTGAACCACCTCCAGTCATGACAATGCCTCTTTCAACTATATCAGCCGACAACTCTGGTGGAGTATTTTCTAGTGTAAATTTTACAGCTTCTACAATAGAAGCAACGGTTTCTGTCAAGCTATCAGCAATTTGATTTTCTGTAATTTTGATTTCTTTTGGAACGCCGTTTATCAAATCACGACCTTTTATAGCCATAACTTTACCATCTCCCTTCGTAGGATGGATGGCTGCGCCGATTTCTTTCTTTATTTTTTCAGCAGTTGTATCTCCGACCAATAAATTATGATGTTTTCGAATGTAATTTACAATTGCTTCATCCATTCTATCTCCACCAACTTTTACGGAGTTTCCATATACTATTCCTCCAAGCGAAAGAACTGCGACTTCTGTTGTTCCTCCTCCTATATCAACGACCATAGAGCCCATAGGTTCAGTTACGGGCAATCCTGCTCCTATAGCGGCTGCCATAGGCTCTTCAATAAGAAAAACCTGTCTTGCTCCTGCGCCTTCCGCTGATTCTTGGATTGCTCTCCGCTCTACTGCTGTTGCTCCGCGTGGAATACATATAACGATTTGGGGACTTACAAAACTTCTTCTGTTATGAACTTTGCGAATGAAGTATTTGATCATCTCTTCTGCAACATCAAAATCAGCAATTACTCCATCTTTCATAGGGCGAATTGCTGTTATATTTCCCGGAGTCCTTCCAACCATCAATTTTGCTTCTTCGCCGACCGCAACAACGCGTTTTCTACCTCCTGCTTCGGCTAACGCGACAACTGAAGGTTCGTTCAGCATTATACCTTTTCCTCTTACGTATATAAGAGTATTAGCAGTTCCTAAGTCTATTCCTATATCAGAAGAAAATAGAGATCTTAACATTTGCAACATTATTTCTAATCCTATCCAAGATGATCATTCGCTATAAGGTATACTTTTTCATTAAAATTCTCAATATAATACTGAACGTTAAGTGTATGTTTTACAGTACAAATACGGAGCGAATCTGATGCCGGAGTTTATAGAAGTTCGTGGGGCAAGAGTTCATAATCTCAAGAATATTAATGTCGACATTCCTTTAGGAAAGGTGGTAGGAGTCTGTGGAGTATCAGGTTCCGGTAAAACATCTTTGGCATTAGGTGTTTTATATTCTGAGGGATTCAGAAGATTTTTAAATGCTCTTTCAACATACACGCGCAGAAGAATTGCTCAGCCTAAAAAAGCTCAAGTTGATGTCGTTAGATATCTTCCGGCGGCTATAATTTTACGCCAACGACCTGGAACTCCTAATGTTCGGAGTACTGTCGGTACTATGACGGAAACTTTAAATGTGTTGCGGCTAATCTTCTCGCGTTTAGGAAGCCATCCGTGTCCGAATGGTCATCTTGTGCCTACTTCGATAGATAGATTAAAAACTGGAGAGGCATGTTGCGATATTTGCGGATCGAAATTTTGGATTCCTGGTGCAGAATCTTTTTCATTTAATTCAGACGGTGCATGCCATGAATGCGGTGGTCTTGGTTATACCAGAGTAATTAATCCGAAAAAAATTGTTCCGAATGAAAATTTATCGGTAGATGATGGTGCGATTTCTCCTTGGAGATCTATGGGGCGAGGTCTTACTCCGTTAGTTCTGAAAAAGATCGGCGTGAGAACGAATATTCCTTATAAAGATCTTTCGGAAGAAGAAAAATACATAATTTTACACGGAGAGTACGGAACATATCATGTAATTTATGATAATGGTTCGGGAAAACCTGTTCCTTTAAATGTTAAGTATGAAAATGCATATCAGGCAATTATGAATAGTTCAAAAAGCGATAGTGAACTTACAGCAGCAAAGGCGGAAAAGTATTTTGATATGCTTCAATGTCCATCTTGTTATGGAACAAGAATAAATAGGACAATTGCAAAAAGTCTTCTTAACGGAATAAATATAAGCGATGCATGTGCGCTGACAATAAAAGAACTGATTCAGTTTACCGAAGATGTACAAAAGCAAATGCTTCCTGAAATTCGGCAATTATCAGCGGAATTATTGAACGAACTGCGTAAAAAATTGGATATTTTGGTGAGTCTTGGTATTTCTTATCTCACTTTAGATCGTGCTGGATATACTCTTTCAAACGGCGAATTGCAACGTATCCAGTTAATGAAAATTATTCAAAATGATACAACAGGTGTGCTGTATGTTTTAGATGAACCATCTATAGGATTGCATCCGTCCAATGTTGAAGGGCTATCGAAGTGCATTAGGCAACTATCTGACAACGGTAATACTGTGCTTTTTGTTGATCACAATATCGCAATGTTGCAAAAGGCGGATTATTTAATAGAAATGGGACCAAAATCGGGGACAGAAGGCGGTGAAGTTATTACGCATGGTTCTCCGCAAGAATTAATGAACAATCCGAACTCAATTATCGGAAAATATTTGAATGGAACGTGTAAAATTCAGGAAAATACAGCAGAAATATTTCAGTATGGAGCAATTTCTCTGAAAATTAAGGAGAAATTCAATATAAAAGATGTGATGGCAACATTCCCTCTGAAAAAAATAACAGCAGTAGTTGGTGTTTCCGGATCGGGGAAGTCAACGTTGGTTTTAGATTGCTTGAAAGAGGCTGTTTCCGCAAGGATTTCAAAGAAAGATCTACCAGATTATGTAAGTGATTTAGCTATTAACGGTGTCACTTTGCAAGATAAGATTACAGGGGTGCAATTTATTGATGCGACTCCGATAGGGAAGAATAACAGATCAACTGTTGCAACCTATACCGGGATTTTTGATGATATTCGTCGACTATTTGCTTCAATAAACAATTGTGGATATAACGAGGGATATTTCTCATACAATAACAAAGAAGGACGTTGTCCGACCTGCGAAGGTTTAGGAGAAATTAGTGCAGATATTCAATATCTTCCGGATTTTTGTATTCCATGTCCTGATTGCGAAACATCAAGATATAATCCTGAAGTTCTTAAGGTGAAATTGCGCGGAAAATCAATTGCCGATATTTTGGCTATGACAGTTCATGAAAGTATAGAGTTTTTTTCTGGTAATCCAACGATTCAACACAAACTAATCCATTTGGAGCAAATTGGTTTGGGATATCTTACGCTAGGGGAGGGGACCCCAGGATTATCTGGAGGAGAGGCCCAACGCATGAGACTATCTATGGAAATAAGTAAAGTGCGCAATTCGAATTTATTCATTCTCGATGAACCGACAATTGGTTTGCATCCTAAAGATGTGGAAGTTTTATTGAAAAACTTGAGACAATTGCAGCGCAAAGGCGCAACTATAGTTGTTATAGAGCACGATATCGATGTTATACAACAGTCTGATTACATTATTGAAATGGGAGAAAAAGGAGGGCCGGAAGGTGGTCGAATTATCGCTTCAGGAACGCCATTTGATATACAATCAGACAGAAACAGTATTATAAGAAAGAATTTTGTTTGTTGAGTGTTATTGAAATACAAGTTGGAGTATAATTTCCGATCATACGTTAATTACGAGCGAGAAAAAAACATGAAAAAGATTCTGATTTCGACACTCTTTTTGCTGCCTTTGTGCGCTTGTGTCGATACCGAGAGACCTTTGATTGAGAAAAATCAATCTAAAATTATTAATATTGAGAAAAAAGAGCCGAAAAAAGATATAGTACATCCAATTATTCGCAAAAAATTGGGAATAATTGAAGAAGAAAAGGTCCCTGAATATGTTGAGAATATAGCGAAAACCACTATTGTCCCGATAAGTGATTTCGACCAAGTTGCTATGACAATGACAGGGCAATATGTTCCTGAAGAATTCGAAAATGACCGTATATATTATGGTTATATGAAATTTTTCGATAGAGAATGGGCAAGATTACAGCGAAATAGTATCGGGCATATACCAGAATGGGCCACTGCGAATATAACCTCAAAAACTAAAACCACCGATACGGTTTTTTATCCGTTCGGAGGTCCTGACATAGCATATGCTCTTTCATTTTTCCCGAGTGCTCGTGAGTATATATTAGTTGGATTGGAACCTATAGGAAATTTTAATGACGTAAAAAGTGCTGTAAGTAATTCCAAAAGCTTTGAGCAGATAAAGAGATCATTATTTACATATTTGAGAGGCGGATATTTTATAACATCAGAGATGGGAGAGACTCTTTCAAATAAATTTTTGCGTGGGACTTTATATTTGATTTTGCTTGAACTCTCTGCTTTCGATTTTGAAATCAAAAATGTTGAAGATCTGAGTATAGATTCATTAGGAGAGGAAATTATTCGTGGACATAATATGCTTGATTGCATAAAAATAACTTGCAGAAAACGTGGAGAATCTGATTGGCGATATGTGTATTATATCAGAGCAGATTTGAGTGATAGCAACAAAGCGATTGAAAATCTTTTCAATTTTATGAAAAAAAGAACTTTCCATACATTTATAAAGAGTGCTTCATATGCTATTTGGGATAGGACTCTTACAGGCATAAGACAATTTGTATTGGATAACTCACAATTTATTTTGCAAGATGATACCGGCGTGCCATTTAGTAGTTTCGATAAGAAATGGAATCGGTATGCTTTCGGATCATATACTGAACCTACTTTGAGTTATTTCAGAAAAGGATATAAACAGCCACGTATGGCGGAATTTTTTGAAAAAAATCAACAGGCGTCAATACCGTTCAAAATAGGATATGGATTTTATCAGGCAAGGCCAAATTTGCTCCTTGCTGTTCCGCAAAATAAGACAAATGCCGAAAAAGATGCGGAGATTATAAGAGAAGTGGAACACTTGAAAGAAAAATACGAAAATGCAGATAAGTGCGAAAATTGCGGCGATAATGAAGGAAATTCCAAAGAAGAGCAATCGGAACAGACGGAAGCTACAGTAGAGTAAAAAGAGAAGGGGCGAAGGAAAACTTATTTTTTCGTGCAGCGGTCTTAAATAATAAAAAGGAATTAAAATTGCGTAACGTTCTGAAAATTATCAGCATTTGTCTACTGTTTGTTCTTGTTGCGTGTTCTGAACAATCTAGAATTTTTAGTACGAGCGATTCGTCTTTTATCGAAGAAGAATTAAAAAAGTCAGATGAAAATACTCTTGTAATATTCGATATAAATGATGTGCTTCTTGAACAAAAAGAATTATTGTTTAGAAAACAAAATAGCGCTTTATTAAAAAATTTACTTAAAGAAATGTCCGCAAATATGTCCAATGAAGAAGAAAGAACTCTTTATAGTGTTGTAGTTCAAAGACCAGTCGTATATGTTGATGAAAATTTTGTAAGAATTATTCATGATCTTCAAAATAAGAATGTAAAAGTAATAGCGCTGACTAATGGACTTGTTGGAACTTGCGGTTACGTAAAATCTATGGATAGGCTTCTTATACAGCAATTACAAGATCTGGATTATCGTTTAGAAAAGTCATGGTTGGATTTGAAAAATGCTCAAATTTATATGACTAAATCAAAAGATCGTAAAATTTTATTTGCGGAAGGTATCGTATTTGCAAATAAAATGATTAGTAAAGCCTCAAAAGGAGAATCTTTGTTGGCCTTTTTTAAATATGCTGATTTTTATCCGAAAAAAGTTATTTTTATCGATGATAAATTGAAAAACTTGAGATCTGTTTCAAACATACTTAAAAAACAGGGGATAGAATTTATTGGTTTTGAATATACTAAAACAAGGAATCGAAAAGATTTGCCGGTTATTACTAAAGAACATGCAAAGCTACAGCTATCTATTTTAAAAAAGAGACATAAATTACTATCAGATGAAGAAATCGATAAAATGTTACATAACAATAATGAACATTAATTTTATTTGGTACATACTTCCTAACAAAAGCTAAATGATCCTATTTATTTTTGGTATTTTTTTTATTATATACACAATAAAATAGCTTAGCAGCATGACATACAAACTTTGTAATAACGCAGCTAACATGTAATCGAATCCTATTTCTTTTAGCTCATTTAAAAAATTTCGAGTGTAAGAAAATATAAGCATATGTACGAGATATATTCCAAAGGTGCAGCTTCCTACTGACAAAGATATTTTTTTGCATATATCAGAAATCACATTATGTTCAAACAAATATTTCGTTGAAATAAATATACAGATGCAATTCAACACTACAAAGCGTACATGAAAACTTTCTTCTGTTTTTTGCAATATGCCTTCGGAAATTCCTTTGCAATATGTTAAGTAACATGAAGTTAGAATTCCTAATATATTGATTATCCAAATAAAAATTAATTTGTTTTTCGTTATTTCAAATTTATTTTTTAAAAAATATCCAATGCAAGGATACAAAACTATATATGAAAGCAGCCATGAGACCTTTATTTCTCCGATTAATGTATAACTCCTATCCCAAAACAGATTTTCTATTGTCGGAATTATTCCTCTAAAAACTAAAGCAAGCACTATCATATAGTAATAATATTTTGTTTCTAATGATTTCACTAATGCTTGCAAGAAAGGTAGCCCCATGAGATATGCGATATATAAATACAAATACCATAAATGGCCCCATAGGCCGTGAGAGTAAAATGTCGTTATAAATTTTTCAAAACTGAAAGGGTCTCCGTTTGTATTAATTCTTTTAATGTAATATGCAAATGAAAAAATGAACAATACTATAAATATTCTCATAATTCGTTCAAATAATTTCTTATGATCATATTGTTTTTCAAGCATAAGTGCGCCGGATATTGCGAAAAAAAGAGGTACTGAAAATTTGCAAAAAACAGAAATAAAAATATAAACCCAAAATTTGCAGCTTCCTATCGGTTCTTGGGAAAAGAGAGTATATCCGTTGCTTCCTGTATGATTGAAAATTACAAAAAATATTGCGATAACACGCATCGCTTCTAAATAAATGTTTTTTTCTTTATTGCATATATTACTATATATCATATAAAACTATTCCTAATCTTATGATAGTATACAACTCGATTTTTGTTATAGAAATAAATAGAATATATGCAAATTAAATCTATCCTTGGTCTACCTTTTGAAACTTTAAAAGAGGAATTTATCAGAAACGGTTTTTCTCTTCTTGATGCAAAACGAGTTTTTCCTTGGATTCATCCAAAGTTAGTGAAAACCTTTGAAGAAATGTCGGATGTTCCAAAGAGAGTTAGAGAGAAGTTACCTGATTTTTTTTCATTAGAGCGGCCGATATGTAAAATTTTACAAGAGTCATCTGACGGAACAATAAAAACTCTTCTTGAATTTAAAGATAATAACTGCATTGAAACAGTTTTTATTCCTGATGAAAAAAGAAACACAATTTGTGTATCATCTCAAGTTGGCTGCCCTATAGGTTGTCGTTTCTGTAATACAGGAACTCAGCAATTTTGTCGCAATTTAACTTCGTCTGAAATAATGGCGCAAATTATTTTTTGGATAGAATGGCAGAAAAAATTAAATGCGGATCCAATAACAAACATAGTTTTCATGGGAATGGGGGAACCTCTTTTAAATTCACAGAATTTGTTTGCGGTATTAGAAATTTTGTTAAATAAAAAAACATATAACTTTTCGCGAAACAAAATAACGGTTTCAACTTCAGGAATTGTTAATGACGCTATTGTTGAGCTTGCAAAATTCGGAGTAAAACTAGCTGTCTCTCTTCATGCATCTAACGATAAAAAAAGATCTGAACTGATGCCTATCAATAATAAATATAAAATTTCTGAGGTATTAAGTGCTGTGCAAAATTATCATAAACTCAGTAATACAAGTCACATTACTTTTGAGTATTTGTTATTAGATGGAATAAATGATTCAGAGGATGATGCTATTGAGCTTTCTAAATTACTTAGAAAATTTGGTGGAGCACGAGCAAGAGTTAATTTGATTATGTTTAATAGTTGGAATGGATCAAAATTTAGGGGAGCTTCAGACGAAAAAGCAAATTATTTTTCAAAGATTTTACTGTCACGAGGAATAAGAACAATCATAAGAAAATCTCGTGGGCGAGATATTTTTGCGGCTTGTGGTCAATTGAAAAGCGAAGATAAAATGATTTATGGTTAGTATAATATATGTTGTTTTTAGGTTGGCAGAATATATACTTTCAAAAAATAGTTTCGGAGAGAATTATGGTCGAAGAAAAAAACATTGAAGACTTTTTAAAAAGTATAGATTCGGATTTTGAGCGACTAAAGAAAACTCCGAAACGCGTTGTACGAGCTTGTGAGGAATTTTTTTCTGGTTATTCCAAAAATGCAGAAGAAATTTCAAAAGATGCACTTTTCGATTCAGATATGAATCAAATGGTTATTTTGAAAAATATTCCATTTGAATCCCATTGCGAACACCATTTAGTTCCGATAGTAGGAAGTGCGAGTGTCGGATATATTCCGAATAAAAAAATTCTTGGAGCCAGTAAATTAGCTCGAATCGTTGATATTTTTGCTTGTCGTTTACAATTGCAAGAGCGTCTTACTATTCAAATAGCAAAAGCAATAAACGATATTGTTTCACCGTTGGGAGTCGCTGTTTATATTGAGGCTGAGCATTTTTGTATTTCTAAACGGGGAGTAAGAAAAGATGGGGCCAAGCTTGTGACAAAGTATTTTATCGGAAATATAAAGAATGATTATAATCTACGATCCGAATTTTTGGCAGAAATTAAAGGATAATAACTGCACAAAATTAATCGCGCTTGTTGATGCTGATTTCGGTATTTCAAAAAATGAAAATATTCCTTGGACTTTTGATGAAGATATGCATTTTTTCAGAAAAATAACACAAAATTTTGCCATTATTATGGGAAGAAAAACATTCTTTTCTATTTCGAATGCTCCTTTAAAAAATAGAATAAATTGTGTAGTTTCTCGGACAATAAAAAAACTCAATGGGGTGTTTGTCTTTAATTCACTTGAGACAGCTTTGGCACAGTATAGAAATGCATGGATAATTGGTGGAGCAGAAATTTATAACTATGCATTAAAAAATAATTTAGTAGATTATGCTATTATAACTCAAGTTCATAAAAAATTTGGAGCGGATAAATTTATTGAACAAGCGCTTTTAAAAGATTTTAAGAAAAAAATATTATTTACGGCAGAAAATTACGATATTACCAGCTATCTCCGAGCTTGATTTTTTCAATCTTGCCTTCTCTTTCAATTAAGATATTTCTTCCAGTAATATCCTTTATTTCATATTCATCGATAGTATCTCCGACTTGTTTCCATTCATCATCTATGTATGCTTTTGTTTTATCTATGATTCCTTTTAAAAAATGTTTTTTCTTTTCATCATCTTTAGGAAACAATTGCAGATAACTAAAATAAACTCTGTTTTTTTTCTTCGGGGTGATATTTATAGCTCTATCAAGATATTTAAACTCAAATAAACGGCATTTTAGATGAGTAATAAAATTACGCTTATCTTTTTTTATTATTGTTATGCTATCAAAGATAATATTTAATTTATTAGCTAATTTCTGTATGAAGCGATATATATCTTGTTCGCATTCTGCGAAAAATTGTATTTCTATATGCACTTCTTTAAATGATTTTTGATCATTTTCTTTTTGTTTGAACTTTATTTTTTCTATATGCGATTTTTTCGAAATTTGGGATAGAATTTTTTTGATATTTTGATTCGGTTGGATTAGTTCTTCCTTTGTTTTTATAAAGTTAAATTGTGTATTATGAATTTTATCAGATAATTTAGTGAATTCGGTTTGCTTTTTTATAATAAGCTCTTTTGCGTTTTTCAAATCTCCGATTTCATTTCTTTTCTCCATGCATAAATAGAGCAAAATTATTAAAATTATAGAAAAGGTGCAGACAGCTACTTCATTTTTATGCATATCTCTACACCATATTTTTTCTCATCTGAATCATCGAGGTCTTCATACTCATTTTCTCTTATATCTATTCTTTTTATCTCTGTATTATTTATTTTTTTCAGTAAATTAAATTGCTGTTCATTAACTGAGCATTTTATTTTCGCAGTATTTTTTTCAATTAATATTTTTTCTGCTTTTTGTTTATTTAGTATCTTTGAAATTTTTTCAATGAAATAAATCGGACTTTCCATTTGTTGAGACAGTTCAGTAAATTTCCGAATTTCATCTATATTTTCACAATTGATTTTCGCAGAAAAAGTTCTTGATTGATCTCTTACAAAAATATTCAGTTTTTCTTTTTCAATTTCTATTGAATTCTTTAGACAAGTAGTTTCATCATATAAATAACAAAGAAGAGTAAAGCAAACAAAGCAGGAAATCGCTAAGAATATTATAATCTCACGATTATAGTTATTGAAAAATTCATTTATGTAACTGTCTTTTGAAAATTGTGGTTTGATTTTTTTATCATTTACAATTAATTCTACGAGTGTTGTTTCTATATCTCTTTTTGTTAGCATTGGATTTATGATATTTAAATTATCTATATATAAATCATCTAAGAAAGAGACAATTTTTATATCTTCATTTAAGCCTTCTCTTGTCAAAAATCGTATTGTTTCAATTACTTTTCTTTCAGCTTCATTTGGTTCAGAAAATAACCTTGAGTAAACAATACCATCACCTATTCCTGCAACAATTTTTACGCCACTGGATTTATGTTCTGCGATATAAAGCCACCAAGTTGTATCATTAATTTCTGTTACAGATTTACACAATTTGCATATTGCATGTTCCATCAAAAATATTTTATTTTTTATAATTTTTTGGAACAAAGATTTATCATTTATTATGCATGTTTGTATATAAAAATCATCTTTTGATAATAAGAAAAATTTTTCTTTATTGATTAAATATGCTATTTCGTTATCGGTCAGAATTTTCTTTTTGCATTGTAAACTTTCCAGGGCGTTATATATATTGGAATTTCTCAAATGATCTAATGAAAAGTCTACACAGCTTCTATCTAAAATTATTTGTAAGGTATTTTTATGATATGTTTCAAAAAATTCATCATAATTCACGCAAATAGGAGGAGTTATTTCCAGTTCGGAAGGAAAAAGTTTTACATTTTTTTCTCCGAGTAATGCGCGCATTATGCACCTGCAACTTCAACATAACTGTAAATTGGGAAAAATAATCCGCAAATAATTAATACAAAAATTATTCCCGTAAAAAGAGTTAATCCGACACTAAGAAATTGCCCGAGGGATTTTATATCCAATATTATTTCTTCATATTGATTATCACTCATGTGAGCAAAGCTTGAAGATAAATCATTACTTTCCTCACCGACTCCGATTGCAGATATGACAGAAGTGGAAATTAAGCTCATACCTGAGAATGCTTCGGATATCGAGTATCCTTCGACAATTTTTTCTCGTACTTTCAATAATTCATTTTTTATATTTTTGATTTTTATAGCAGAGATAGCTATATCCATTGCATCTATGAAATCTAACTTTGCGTCTAATGCTATATGTAAGATCTTACATAACTGCCAAAAATTAGTTTTTATTATTAATTGTCCGATTTTAGGAATTTTTAATACTAATCCCATCATAAAAAATCGCGTTTTTTCAATTATCATGCTTAATAACATGATTAAAATGAAAAAAGGAAGGAAACAAATAACTCCATGAGATATCAATGGAAGATATTCAATGACAAATCGCGTAATAAATGGAACTTCATCAGCTCCGAAATTTTGAATCAACGATGATATTTGAGGGCCAAGCAATATTATACTGAAAATTAATACAAAAATAGCTATGCAAGCTAAGAAAATAGGGTAGGCGATAGCTCTTTTTATATTATTTTTCCATTCAGATTGTAATTTTAAAAATTTCAGGATATTCGAAATGATATCAGAAATTTTTCCAGTTCGTTCTGCCGATTTTAATAAGCCGATTATAACAGAATCAAATATGTTTTCGCATTTTTCAAAAGCTTCTCCAAGTGAAGATCCGTTTCTTAGATCGATCAAAACGGCGGCCAACGATGATTTTAGTATTTTGCTTCCATGAAGTTCTAAAAAAGATTCTATTGCTTCATTTATTCTTACTTTACATTTTAATTGTAGATCTATATGCAGAAAGAATATCAACAAGTCTTCAATACTAACTTTTTTATTTGATATGAATATCGGAGTAATTTTTAGAGGATAATTTTTTCGCGAATATATAGATTCATATGCAGCTTTATAATTTTCAGCGAATATCGATCCTGAAATTTTTTCTCCACTATTAGATAAGGCTTCGTATTTATATAAAAGCATTTCCGAAAACCCTTCCTATTTCTTTTTTATTCGTAAGATTATTATCAATTGCTTGCTTTGCGGATTGAGTAAAAGTTTGTGTTGGTAGGCAGGTCGTTACATCATTTGTTAGAAGTAAATTTTGCTTCAGTTCTTCTGAAAAAGACATGTATTCAGTTACGGGAAAACGACCAGAATTGCCGTTCGTATACCTTACCAATCGTTGCGAAAAGATTCCCAGTAATGAAGGAATAAAATCTGATAACTTTAATCCAAGATCGACGAGGCGTCTCAATGCGTCGCTTGGGGTAGAAGCGTGTAGTGTCGCTAAAACCAGTCTCCCAGTTAATGATGCACGAATCGCTGTTGCTGCCGTTTCTTCATCTCTTATTTCGCCAACTAACATTACATCTGGATCATGTCGTAAAATCGCTTTTATACCATCAGCAAATGACATTAATCCATCTTCTCTCAGTTCTAATTGTCTAATACCTTCTATTTGATATTCAATCGGATCTTCTAATGTAATAATGTTTATATATGGTGATTTTATCTCATTTACCAATGAATAAAGTGTTGTTGTTTTTCCTGAACCAGTCGGACCGACTATAAGAAAAATGCCATATGGATGCGATATGATATTCTTAAGCCATAAAAAATCTTTTTTTGCAAATCCCAATTCTACTAAATTTTTTATTCCGCTGCTTAAATCGAAAATTCTTATGGTGATATTTTCTCCAAAAGAACCACATACAGTAGCAACTCTTAAATCTATTGTTTTTCCCGCTATATATATTCGAGCGTGTCCATTTTGAGCTCTGCGATTTTCTGTTATATCCATTTTGGAGATTATTTTTATTTTTGATTTTATTCGGCTCCAAGAATCAAAATTTATTTGAGTTATTTCTTTTAATATTCCATCTATTCTGAAGCGTACTCCAATGAAATTTTCAGAAGGTTCAAAGTGAATGTCGCTTGCTTTCGCTTCAATAGCTTCGAAAATAATTTTGTTTAATAAAAATAGAGGGTCATTTTTTACGTTATCATTTGAATTGCATTTTATTAATTCCAGAAAACGCAAAATTTCACTTTCTTTCGCTACGAAAAATTCTACTTTTTTATTTTTACATGCCGCAATAATTTTATCGATATTTCTTATATTTCCTGGGTCGGATATAGCGACTTTTACAATGCGATTATCAGAATAAAATGGCACAGCAAGAGTTGAAATCGCGATTTCTTTATCCAATAAATCAAGTGTGGTCTGCGGAATATATAAAAACTCCATTTTTACTGATTTTATAGCATAAATTTCGGATAATACTTGCAGCAAATCATCTTCATTTATGAAACCTAATTTTACGGCAAGCTGGCCGAACAGATAATTATTTTCTTTTTTTTGTGTGCGTAAGATCATTCCGACTTGCTCTTTTGTGAGTAAGTGCTTATCAATGAAAACATTTCCAATACTTTTAAACAAGTAACTACTAGGCAACATATGTACAGACCTCTCCTCTGTACATTTTACGTCCTAAAAGGTAAGGGAATTATTAAATCAGCGAAAATGAAATGAAAATTTTTTATTTATTTTTTCGTAGTTTTTTTTAATGTGATGAGTTTTATCGCATTTTCTAAAGTCATATTCATAAAAAGATCAGTATCTTTTATAGATGTAAATTTCCCTTTAAACAGAACATACGGACCATATTTTCCAATGCCTACTGTAACATCTTCTCCATCATACTGGCCAATTATTGTCGGAAGGTTGAGTAACCAACTTGCGGCTTGTAAATCAATATCTTTAGGATTCAAAAAGTTAGGAATAGAAGCTCTAATAGGCTTCTCTTTTTCTGCTTTCTTCTTTCCTTTTGATAATTCCTGTCGTTCATCGGTTTTTTCTATATCTTTTTGAAGATATAAGCCATATGGACCTTTACGAATTGTGATTTGTGCATTATCAACAGGATCCATTCCGATTGTTTTAGGATATTCGGATATTTCTTCATTATTTTCTGATGACGTCGGAGAAATATCGTTATTAGTATCCAACTTTCTTACGTATTTACAATCGGGATAATGAGAACAACCTATAAATGAACCAAAGCGACCGATCTTTAAGCTTAATTCGCCATCTTTACATTCTGGACATGTGCGATCGATTTCACCATTCTCATTCGTTTTAAATAAAATGTTTTTCATTGATTCATTAAGTCGATCAATTACTTCTGAAACAGTTATATTTTTCGTTTGCTCTACGTTGTTATGAAAACCATTCCAAAAATCATTTAGAACTTCGAGTTTTGATTTTTTACCATTTGAAACATCATCAAGAAACTGTTCCATATCAGCAGTAAATCCATATTCCAGATATTTCATAAAGAAATTTGTTAAAAATGAGGTGACCAGTCGGCCACGAATTTCTGGAACAAAGAACTTTTTTTCTAGCTTTACATATCCGCGATCTTGCAAAACTTGCAGAATAGTCGCATAGGTAGATGGGCGACCAATTCCCAGTTCTTCAAGTTTTTTTACGAGACTTGCTTCAGAAAATCTTGGCGGAGGTGTAGTAAAATGTTGCAGAGAATCAAGATTATCGAGTTTTGTTGATTCATCTTTTGCTAGAGTAGGTAAGTAGCCTTCTTCGTCTTCATCTTTTTCCTGATTATTCGTATCATCTTTTCCTTCCGAATATACTTTCAAAAAGCCTGCAAATCTTAAAGTATTTCCTGTCGCCCTAAAAACGTTTCCGGCGTTTGTTGTACTTGAGATATCGACTTGAACTTGATCAAATTCCGCAGACGACATTTGTGAAGCAACTGCTCTTTTCCAAATTAATGTGTATAATTTCAATAAATCATTATCGATCTTTCCTGCGATAGATTCTGGAATTATATTCGCGTCAATCGGACGTATAGCTTCGTGTGCTTCTTGCGCATTTTTTACCTTTGTTTGATAAAAACGAGGTTTTTCAGGAATAAATTCGCTTCCGTATGTTTCGGATATTACGTTGCGAATGGTTCCGATCGCTTCGTTTGAAAGATTTACGCTATCGGTTCTCATATAGGTGATTAGAGCACGAGTTTCTTTACCTATGCTTACTCCTTCATATAATCTTTGCGCTATTTGCATAGTTTTCTTGGCACTGAAACCGAGTTTTCGTGATGCTTCTTGTTGCAGAGTCGATGTAATAAATGCTGGAGCAGGATTGCGTTTTACTGTTTTTTTACTGAGCGATGAAACGAAATATTTTTGTTCCAATAGATTATCTCGGATAGTTTCTGCTTGTTCTGCATTTTTTATAGAGAATTTTTCTAATTTTTTTCCTTCAAAGGTGCTTAATTTCGCTTTGAAGATTTTATTTTCTTTATTTTCGAATTTCGCTTCAATAGTCCAGAATTGTTCAGCTTGGAATGCTTCAATTTCTGCTTCACGCTCTACAACAATTCTTAGAGCAACTGATTGTACTCGTCCGGCAGATTTGCTGCCTGGGAGCTTTCTCCATAAAATGGGTGATAGGGTAAAACCAACAAGATAATCAAGAGCACGGCGTGCTAAATATGAATCAACTAAACGTCCGTCTATATCGCGTGGAGCTTCGATTGCTTTCAAAATAGCGTTTTTTGTAATCTCATGAAAAACAATTCTTTTGAAAGGTACTGTTAAACTATGTTTATCATTGAGCACTTCTTTTATATGCCACGAAATAGCTTCCCCTTCGCGATCGGGGTCGGTTGCCAGAAGTAGCTCATCGCATGATTTCAATTGTTGTGATATATCTTTTACGCATTTTTTTCCTCGATCGCTTATTTCCCAGACCATAGAAAAGTTTTCTTCCGGCTTAACACTTCCGTTTCTTGATAAAAGATCGCGAATATGACCATAACTGGCTAGTACTTTGTAACCTGAACCAAGATATTTTCCAATTGTTTTTGCTTTCGCCGGAGATTCTACAATAACTAAACGCATAAGATATCCTCAATTTTGGGAATCAGGTGTCAAACAGACGCGCTGTCCATGTACTCGAACTATTTTACCTGACAATTCTAACTCAAGCAACGCTGTTAACACTTCCCGAGGGGATACTTTAATAGATGAAATTAATTCGTCAATAGTAATCGGCACTAAACTTAAAGCTTCTAAAATTGTTTTGCGAGTTTTTTTCAAATCTTGCTCGGAAATTTTTGAATTATATGGTTCTCTATCTTCAAAAAGGTGTGACTGTTGTATAATTTTTCGTTCTTCAATCGTATCTAATATATCTTGCGCATTTTGAATGAGTATTGCTCCTTCTTTAATAAGAGAATTACAGCCAATACTTCTTGGATCCATAGGAAATCCGGGAACTGCGAAAACTTCTCTGTTATATTCGAGGGCAAATTTTGCAGTTATAAGAGAACCTGAATTGGCAGCTGCTTCTACAACAATAGTTCCATAACTCATGCCTGCGATAATACGATTGCGTCGTGGAAATAATTGTGCTTGCGGAGAGGTGCCGAATGGTGTTTCTGTAAAAATTCCTCCTTTTTCAGCAATTTGTTCATATAATTTGAGATTTTCTTGCGGATAGACTATATCAATTCCTCCTGCCAGTATAGCAATTGTTCCGCTTTCAAGACTGCCTTGATGAGCACATGTATCTATACCACGGGCAAGTCCTGAGACGATGATAATATCATTTTTTCCTAATTTTTCAGCAAGAGAAAGACAGAATTTATTTGCATGAATTGATGAATTTCGAGAACCAACAATGGAAATCATATTCTTTTTATAAAATTCCATCATTCGTTCTTTATTCCCATAAAAAGTCAGAACAGGTGGAGGATCAGGAATATTACGGAGCAGGGGAGGGTAGAGGTCGTCTTCAAGAAAGACCATTCTTGCGCCGAATTTCTTTAATTTCATGAGTTCTTCAAGAATTTCTTCTTCGCTTCGTAACTCGATTTTTTTTAAAGCGGATTTAGATAATGCGGGAATTGCATGTAAAGCTTCGATTCCATTACCGTATAATTGAATCATATTCCAAAAGGTTGTGGCACCTATTGAACCGCTTCTGAGAATTCTTAAACGTGCTAATTTTTCTTGCTTAGTTAAATCCACAACAACTCCAATGAATTACTAATGCTATGCAAGTAATCTCAGTAATGGAGGCGTTGGGTCTAAAACTTCAGCTCCTTATCACTGAGTAGGCGTTTTATATTTTCATGATGTTTCACAACTATAAAAATCGCCAATATTATTAAAACACAAAGCTGGTTAAAAAATTCCAAATGTTTGATATGTCTTACGTATGCTAATACTCCACAGCTGAGAATAATACTGCTGAGACAAGCAATTGACGAAATTCTACATATGCAAAAAGCACAAAGCCAGATTATTGCAGTTATTAAGCATGTATGAATGTCTATTGCGCAGAGTAAACCGAAGTAAGTTGCCACTCCCTTTCCTCCTTGGAACTTAAGCCATATAGAAAACATATGTCCCATTGCCGGAGCAGCAAAAATCAGCATATTTACAAATTCATTATCTGTTTTCAGAAAGTAGCAAGGTAAAAAGGCTTTTGAGAAATCGAAAAGAAGAGTGAGTGCACCAAGTAATTTTCCTTGTGTACGTAAAACATTTGTTGCTCCGATGTTTTTTGAACCCAATTCACGTAATTTTCCATTTCCAAATAGATTAGATAAGATTAATCCAAACGGTATTGATCCAGAAAGATAAGATATTAGTGGATATAAAAAATATATTGTTGTCATTGTTAGTTTCCTTTCATCCTTTGTTTACTACTTTCATATAGTGTAACTGTTGCTGCTTGGGCTGCATTCAGAGTAGTAAATATGCCAGGTCCTGGTAATTGTACAATAAAATCGCAAGCTTCTTTACTTAACCGTCGCAGTCCTGATCCTTCATTTCCAATAATAAATACGAATTTTTCACGCAAATCTACTTCATCAAGTTTTTTTTCTGATCTTTCATCCAATCCTACAGACCAAAAACCATGTTTTTTTAAGATATTAATTGAATGTACAAGATTTATTACTCTGATTATTGGAATAGATTCAAGCGCGCCTGAAGCAGCTTTTGCTAAAGCCGGAGTTATTTCTGGGCTATGATCTTCCGTTATTACAACAGCTCGCGCTCCAAAAACAGCTGCAGCTCTCAATATACTGCCAATATTTTGCGGATCTGCAACTTGATCCAAAAAAATAAACGGGCGATTATCATTTTTATTGCGTAATAATTCTTCCAGAAATATTTCTTCCAATTTTTTTACCAAAACAGCGCATCCTTGGTGAGTCGCTTCTTTTCCGAACAGTGTCTGGAAGTAATTTTTATCAACAAATTCAGGTGATGGTATATTTGTATTTTTAGATGTTCCTGATATTTCTTGGAAAAAGTTTTTATTCGATTCAAGTAGAATAAATTTCAAAATCTCTCTCTTAGGATTTAGAAGAGCAGCTTTTGTCGCATGTTTTCCGTAAATCCACATGGTATCTTTTTTTAAGATTCTTTTTTTGTTCATTTTTTTTCTACATACAAAACATCAAAAAAACCGCAGCGAAAGGATACTGCGGTTTTAGGTTAATTACAAAGAATTATCTTTAATATAATCAAAAATTAAAGCTCGAAAACGGAATATCCGACAACTTTGTAGAGGCCATTCAAAGAACGACGATCAACCTCAATTAAGTTTCCGTTCTTTCCTGCTTTCAAAGATTCGACATCAGATAGATCGCATAATTGCAATGATGTCGGAGTGATGCTCCAAACTTTTTTCAAAAGAACTTCGTTACCCTTGAGGATAACAACTGTAGATTCTGGAGATAAAGCAGCATTTGGATCCAAATATAATGTGGATGATTCACTGAAATGTGGTTTAAACGCTTTATTTGCTTTAATAGCGATCACTGCATCATTATCTCCTAATTCTGCAGGGCGTTGTTTCCATTCACTAGGAGAAGCTGGCTTTATACAAAGATTGCCATTTTCATCATTTTCTTTGGTAATTTCGTTAAGCTGCATTCCTCTATGTCCGACGAGCATTTCCGCTCTACGAGCTTTATTAAACTCAATAGGAGTTATAACACTGCTGTCATGCGTAACTTCCTGCAATAATTCAGCTGGACTGCAAGAAAAGGCATGAGACAATCTTCTGATCAAATCTGTATTTAAGCGTCTTGATCCTGACTCTAATCTGGATAAATACGAAATAGAAATGCTGGTAATTTCAGAAAGTGTTTCCAAAGTATAACCATTTCTTTTGCGCAAATACTTAAGATGAGTCATAGGCGCATCTTTTCTTTTTCTTCCCACTCTTTCTCTCTCTATATTCTCTCTGTAATCGAAATCTTTCATTGGACTTAAACTTTGTCTTGCCATAACAGTACCTTCCTTTTCTATATACAAAATTAAATTTTTCGTAATATACCACGCGACAAAATAAAGGTCAATAACGAATATGAAAAATATTTTAAAATTTTCTTTTTTGTGATTAATCTATTGAAAAATACGTATTAATAATGATTTTTTATGTAAAACACTCCTCTTGCAAAAGTATTTTGATTTTTACATAATATGTACGTAGTTTTTGTGTTGAAGTATTAGTGTTTTTTATTGTTATAGCGTTTGAGTAATTAATATTACTTTGGATTATTAGCTACAACAGGTTTGAACATGGTTTCGTTAAAAAACAATGAATTAGACGCAAAAAGTATAGATTTGTTGTGTGAAATACACAATGGCAACAAGAATTCTAAAGAAAAGTTGCGCTTATATACTCACAGAAATCAAAAATTTATAAAAACATATCACCCGCTTAAGCAAAAAACGGTTAAACTACGAAAACTAAAGTTTGTTTCAGGGACAGCAACGGTAAATAATATTGAACCTCATTCAGGCATTGGAATAGAAAAGAAGGGGAGTAATAGCGACAAGCTCCTTTCAAAAAGATACAATATTATGACTCTTGATCATTCTTCATCAATAGAATGGGCTGATGAAAATACTGTGGTAACATGGCTTATTTCTGTTGGAATAGAGATAAAGCAGATTTCTTCTACGCAATATTTTTTGAAAAATCGCATTTGTTTATTCAATAATGTTTTAATTTTTGCAAATAGAAAAAGAGTGGAAATGGGACTTACTCCCTTCTATATCAGCAGTATTCTGGAATTTTAGTTTTTTGCTATTTTTGCTTTCTATATTTTAACTTTTTCTCGTTCTAGTAATTGTTTGAAATACTGCGCTTTCTTTATATAAGAGGATTCTGTTTTTTTATCCATTAATTGAAGACTGCTTTTCAGTAATTCGTATGCCATGCGATAATTTTGCAGCAGCATTTGTTCTTGAGCTAACATAAAAAATGATAATCCTTGCCGTCCTTTCTGACCGTACGCATTTACAAGAAGTCTGAAAATTTCAGGATTAAATTGGTCTTCGTATTTTGCTGCTTCCAATATTTTTATCGCAGAATCCGCTTGTTTTTCTTGCACAAGAGCTTTCGCGTAATCTACTTTAATCAGCACATGCGATTTAGGATTATATATTTGCTTATAATATGTTATTGCTTCAGAAGGATTTCCGCTTTCATTAAGCATTTGTGCAAGAGTTTCTTTGTAATACACATCTTTTGGAACTTTTTCGACTATTTTTTTCAGAATTTCTATTGCTTCTTTTGATTTTCCTCTTCTGTGTAAATAAATGGCTTTTGGATAATCTTCTTGCGGAATTTGTTCAAATAATCCGCTATTTCCGACGTAGGATTTTAATTTCCCGGTTATTCTTTTGTATCTTTCAAGTAGTTTTTTATCGCATTTTTGTAATTTTTCCTGTGTTTTCTTTCTTTTTCTGAGAGCGGAGATCCTATCTATCGATTTGGGGTGCGTTCTTACATATGTAGGAAGACTAGCTGCTCCACCAATTATCTCCATTCTTTCAAAGACTTCAAAAACTTCGATCATTGCTTCTGTATCATATCCCATCTTTTCTAAATATGAAGCACCGAGAGCATCTGCTGCCAGTTCTTGTTCTCTGGAAAAACGTAGAAAGAGACGCTCGTCGGTCATTGCATATCCTAACAGAACAGCTAATGTTTCTTCTGATCCTGTTACAAATCCTCCAAGCATTCCGGCCAACATTGCCATAAGAAAATTTGAGCTGCTATTTTGAAGTCTGCTGATCATACTATCTATATGCCCCGCTGCGAGATGGCCTGTTTCATGACTAAGTACGGCAACTAAATTAAGAGGATTTTTAAATTTCAATAGAAGACCGGAAGTAACGAAGACATATCCGTTTCCTATTGTAAAAGCATTTATGGAATCGGAATGAACGACGTATACTTTTGCGCTTTTTTTACGCAATCCGGCGACATCAAATATTTTTTGAACAATTTCTGTTAATGTTTCTTCAATTTCGGCATCTCGAATAATGGTGAAATTTTCTTCTGCTTTTATTGAAGAACTAGAAAAGCTAATACAAATAATAACAAAAAGAATTTTAGTGAAATTCTTCATCTTTTTCCGTGCAAATATAATTTCTAACAAAAGGAATCGTGATAGATTTTTGCTTTTGCATGGCAATCTTATCCAACATTCTTAGAGTAGCCGATAAAGTAGGAACATCACGTCTTATATGATCTAATATATAACTCAAAGTTTCATCTGTAACGCTTATTCCAAAATCTTTTGAAAGCTTTTTTGCTATTTTCAAAAGCAAATCATCATTTGGGCTTCTTATATTTATTGCAGGCAGTGTTTGTAATCGTGATCTTAAATCTTTCAGCTTAATATTCCATATAGAAGGTGAGATTCTACTGATTAATAGAAAAAAACGATTTTTTTCTCTGCAAATGTTAAAAAAATCAAACATCCAATTGTTGATATCGATATCTGCAAGATCGTCGAAATTATCAATCACAAAATTGCAATTTGCATCGAATAAATTCCGTGGATTTTCACTAAATGCTGCTTTTAATATGTAAATTGCGTTTGCTGTCTGAGCCCATAAACTAGCTATATGCGTTTTTCCTACTTTCGGTGCTCCATAGATAATAACTCCATTGCTATGCCATGATTTCGGCCAACAGGAAAGACAAGCTACAGCTTCACGATTTTCTTCACTCTCTATAAAGTCATTCCAATCTAAATTTTCAACTTGATGAAAACTGAAAATTTCCTGAATCATTTTATCCGATTATCCAATCAATATTGTTGTTTATATGTTTGCGTTGCTTTGAATTTTCGTATCGTATAACTGCATAAACTACGGACTACAGCTGCAGAAGGAATTGCTATAAGAACTCCGATTATTCCTTTTAATTCAACTCCTGCAAAAAATGAAAAAAGTATCCATAAAGGATGCAGCCCCGTTTTTTTCCCTACAAAATGCGGATACAAAATATATCCTTCGATAAACTGTCCGATGAAATATATTGCAACTATTAAATAGAACTTGCTTAACGTCATTACAGGTATGGATACGAAAATTACAAGAAAGCATGAAAATAAGCATCCGATAAATGGGATAAATGAAAATAATCCGGAAGCTATGGCCAAATACATACTGTTGTCGACAGAAACAAATCTCAATGTTGCAGCGTAATATGCAAATAATGTAAACACAATGTAAAACTGCCAGTAAAGAAAATTTCTTACGGTTCTTCTAATGATATATGATATTTCTAAAATAGTTCGACGCTGTTGAATCGGAACGCAACTGAAAACGAAATCTGACATTCGATTCCAATCTTTAAGGAAATAAAATAAAGAGATAGGCATTATTATAAAGAACGAGAAGAAGTGAGAAATTTCTTTTCCTTTTGATGCAACTCCTTCGATTATTGATGCTAAGACATAAACTTTTTGATCTAAAAATTTTTGAATTTCAGCTTTCGCGCTCGCGATATCAGCTTCACTTATATTGATAAAAGAAAATGTATCATTCATAAATGACACGAAAAGAGAATAGTATTCAGGGATTTTTCCATTGAGGAAGGTTAAATAATCACGAATGTGTGGAAGGAGGACAACTGCTCCCAAAATAAAAATAAGTACTGTTCCGACTGCAAATATAAGACTGAGAAATGATCTGTTCATATATTTGTATTTCGATAAGAAATTTATAAACGGAGCAAAAATATAGGCAAGTATAAATCCGCAAATGAACGGAAAGCATACGTCAGAAAATAACGAAAAAAATAAAAAAAACGATACAAAAACGCAGATCCAAAAAACAAATTTGTTATTTACGTGTGCATATTGCATTTTTTATCCAGTAATAATTTCGTATATATTCCACGGCGGAAAAAATAGTTGATGCTCCTACCACAAGCGCGCAACCATGTAACATTATTGATGGTACATCTATTGAGGAACTCCAACAAGCTAAAATTATTATTACGTATATTAATTGTATTGTTGTATTTATTTTGCTGGAAAAAAGAGGCTTGAATTTCAAATGAATTGATAAGAATCTGCATAAACATACAACTAATAAAATAGCGAAATCTCTAAAAATTACAATTGCGCTCAAGAGGGGGGGAATAATTCCAATCGATCCAAGTACAAAATAAGATGTAATCATGAGACATTTATCTGCAAGAGGATCGAGTATACTGCCAAAGACGGATTCAGCTTTAAAATAACGAGCAACACGACCATCTAAAAAATCCGTTATTGCGGCAACAACAAAAACTATAAACGCAATATCAATTTTTTCTTTAAATATGTAGAAGACAAAAGCTGCAGTTAAAAAAATTCTTGATAGAGAAATGAAATTTGGAACAAAAGATAGGCTTTTACATTTGCACATACCTAATACCCAATTTTTTGAATTCCTCAATATCTTGGTTTTTTATAGTGAGGATTACCCGTTCGGAAGAAAATTTTTCAACAGCGCAATTCAACTTATTTAATTTATCGGAATTTTTTATGAAGTCATCAGTATAAATTGCAATTCTGAGGTTGGAAACAGTTTCTTTTTCAGCTTTATATAATATTCCGTGTTTGTTCAATAAAGAAGAAATCTTATTTTCATCGAAACGGTATATGACTTCACATATGTATGTCGATTCAGAATGTTTTTCATGTTCTATAGAACAATCGTAGACGCAATCGCTAATTTCTTTTTCAGAAAAAGCAGGAAGATTATCGGATATTTCCAAACGATTTTTCAAAAGATCCGAAAATGCTCTTCGCATAGCAATAGATAACGCTTGTTCTTTCGCCAATAAAGAATTTTTGCTTTGCTGTTTTATTTCTATACTATCTGTTGCAAGAATTCCATTTTCATCTGCAAATGTTGAGTCAAACTTAATCAAAGAAAATACAAAAACAAAACAAAAGATGAAAACAGAATTCTTCATTATTAATTTTTTATTCTGCGATTTCTAATCCGCTAAAGAAAAATGCTATTTCGATTGCAGCATTTTCTACACTATCCGATCCATGTACGGCATTATGTTCTATACTTTCACCAAAATCTCTGCGAATAGTTCCTATATCCGCATTTATCGGATTCGTTGCTCCCATTATCGATCTGTTTTTTGCAACCGCATCCTCTCCGCTTAAAACCTGCGCGATAATCGGTCCAGAAGACATAAACTCACACAAACTATCGTAAAATGCTTTATCGCTATGAACTTTATAAAAATTTTCAGCTTGAGATTTTGTTAAATGTAACCTTTTCTGCGCAACTATCTTTAATCCCGCTTGCTCAAAACGCGAATTAATGCTGCCCGTAACATTTTTTGCAACAGCATCTGGTTTTATTAAAGAAAGTGTTTTTTGAACTGACATAATTATCTCCTAACTCAACTTTTCCCAACCTTTTGGTGATTGTTTCCAGTAGTTTACATTTTTTCCGTTATCTTTCAAGCTTCGATATATTTTTTCAACTTCATCTGTTTTTGAAATGTCTTCAAAAATCAGCATTATCTTTTCGAAATTTTCGTATTCTTTATTTGTTAGATCGAAAGTGTCGACCAACATCAAAATAGTGGCTTTATTTGGATTTTTAAATACATCTGTAAAGTATATCGGCTGTTGATCTTCAAATCCCATTCTTTTATCTCCATGCGGAATGAATGCATTGGTAGAATACGTCCACAGAGTTTTGTTTATTATGTCGACTCGTTCTGTAATCGGACTAAAAAAAACGGCTTTGTTTCCCGATAGATATGTTTTTTCTAATAATTTCACTACTACAGATGTTAAATTTCCTGAAATTGATTGATATATCGCAAATTCCATTTTATCTCCCAATCGATTTTCTTGTTAACATTTTTAATAATTACACTATTGTATGCGATGAAAGTTGTTAATAAAAGGCAGCTCTTGATTTGAAAAGGCCTTTCAGTGAAAATGTGTATCGAACAATAGGTGAATTACAGTGAATACTATCAAAATAAAATTTTTTGAGCATGGAAAAGATCTTGGTATGCCGCATTATATGACTGAGGGAAGTGCAGGGGTAGATTTACGAGCAGCGATAAATGAAATGATTGTCTTAAAACCAATGGAACGCCGTTTAATTCCTACGGGATTTGCAATTGCTCTTCCGAATAATTTTGAAGCGCAAGTGCGTCCTCGTTCCGGATTAGCCTATAAAAACGGAATAACTGTGTTAAATTCTCCCGGGACTATCGACAGTGATTACCGAGGAGAGGTAAAAGTTTTACTTATTAATCTTGGAAATGAAGATTTTGTAATCGAAAGAGGCGAAAGAATTGCTCAAATGATCATTCAAAAATGTGAAAAAGCAATATTTTCGGTAGTTGATGAATTAGATAAGACAGACCGCTCATCTGGCGGATATGGTTCGACTGGTGTAAAATAAGACACCATTAACAAATAGAAAATAGGAGATGAATTAATGCGTTTGCGTAGCAGCTTGTTTTTGTTATTAGGATTTCTTATCGGTTGTGCTTCGGAAAAGGAAGATATAAAAAATACCAATGCGGATCGTTTATATACGAAAGGTAATATGCTGCTTAAGCATGGAGATTATTCAGAGGCAGCGGAGGCTTTTAACCAAGTTGAATCGCTGTTTCCTTATTCTTCAAAGGCTCCTGTAAGTCAGATTCTCGCTGCGTATAGCAATTTTCTTGCGGCAAATTATATGGATGCTACAAGGGAGCTGGATATTTTTATGAGATATCATTCATCTCATCAATTAATGCCATATGCTCTTTATTTGCGTGCTATGTGCATATATATGCAGGTCGCGTCAGTAGGACGTGATGCGAGAATTGCTCAAGATGCTAAGCAGGCTTTTATTGAACTCGTGAATAGATTCCCTGATTCAATATATTATGAAGATAGTATGAGAAAAATATTTGTTCTTGATGGAATTCTTGCGGCTCATGAAATGTTGATCGGAAGATTTTACCAACAGAAAGCAAATTCTTTGTCTGCTATTGGGAGATATAATTTTGTTATTAGTCGTTTTGGACATACAAATCAAGCGGCAGAAGCGTATTATAGGATAATTGAGTGTTGTCTTCATGAAGGATTAAACCAAGAAGCTGAAGGTGCGTATAATACTTTAAAAACTAAGTTTCCAAATGATAAATGGAAAGAAAAAGCTGATTCGTTAATGACAACAAAAAATCACGGCTAAGAAAAATATTTTTTGTTTGTTTTTGTATTTTAATTTTTTTGTAAGGAAGTTTTGATATGAATATAGGCGTAAGTGAAAGTGAAGAAGAATATTTTTCGATAGAGGATATTATCGTGTCATATTCAAACATAGAAATTACGCATGTAAATGATAATAAAGCGCCTGTTGAAGTTGTAGCAAAGAAAGCAATTATTTGGTTGCTTTTGGCGTGCATGATTGCAGGGATATTTTTTATTTAATTTTTTACGATTTTATATGATTTTTTTGAGAAATATATCGGTAGGCGATAACATTGTGCTTGCAAAAATTCATCAGGCCAGTTTTCCTGAAGGATGGAGCGAAAGCAGTTTTCAAAATATGCTTATGGATCCGACTTTTTTCGGATTTATTGTGGGACATGAAAAAAATGGGCAAAAACAAGATTGCGGTTTCATTCTTTGCCGAAGAATTTTAGAAGAAATCGAGATTATTACATTTTGTGTGCTGCCGGAGCATAGAAGATTCGGACTTGGAAAGCTGCTTATTATCGAAACAATTAAGCAGGCAGGACTTCTTTTGAAGCAAGAAGCGGATTATTTGGAATCTATAAAGATTTTTTTGGAAGTAGCGGAAAATAATACAATAGCTATTAATTTGTACAGTACTTTTGGATTTGAAAAAATTTCAAAACGATCAAGATATTATCGTACACCAAACGGGAATATAGATGCCCATATAATGGTACTGAAAGTTTGCGATGAACAGGGGTAGTGTAGAATATAATTCTTAGGAAGGACAAGAATCCTCTCTAATTTTTCCCGGGGAACAGGCCAGGTTTCGGTGTAATTATCACACGATAAATAAACAGATTGTTAGTTGTGTTATCTATTCCTTTTTTCGTAATAGGCTCCAGTATAAAAAATCCTAGTTTGCTTTTAACGCTAATATTAGAATTATTACCACCAACTTTTCTGTAGCAGCATTCTATGCAAACGCGTTCTTCTCCGTCATTGTTACATATCAGATCAGGATCCTTTGCTTCTACATCAGCATACGATATTGTTTGTATATTATTACAACTGCTGCTTATTCCAGAAGCTGAAGTTCCTCCTGCGGTACTTCCCCAACAATGCTGGAATTGGTAACTATTACTGTTAACTCGTTTTGCCCATTCGTAACTCACTGCGTAATAAAGACCAAATGGCCATGGAGAAAACATGCTGTTTGTATGAAAAAAGTTTAAGCAACTAGCGAAGGTTATTCTTGCGAAATCTTTTTTGGTCAATGCTTTTTCTGATCTGTTATTTGTAATCTGCTGAATCATACTAGCAGCAAGGTAAGTGCTTGTTTTTGCCTTATTTTGTAGTTCATAGAAACGAAAATGGTCGTTTACAAAGAATAATAGAAATATGCATACAGGAATGCTGAATGTGAACTCAATTAATATGCCGCCTTTGTGGCTTGTGTAGGGGCGTAAAGCCTTGCGTAAGAAGGCAAATACCCCCCCCCGCAATTTTTGCGCAAAATCGCTCTGAATGATTTAAACATGACGACGGTCTCCAACCTTTTTATATTGATTTTAACGAAGAGTTGTTAAGAAAACGGAAAAATTTGTGGTGACACTTTTTATATATGTCTTATTTTCTCGAAAGCGTATTCAAAATAGGTTTTTTATTCCTTCTTATTGAAACATCAATAAGAATAACTCAAAATTTTCGATTTCTACCAGATATGTAGATATATGTCCAAATCTTCAGTCACAATTCTTGCCAAAATTCCTTAACTTTTGCAAAGAATCCAGAAGATTGCGGATGTGCATTATGTTCTTTATCGAATTCCTGTAATAATTCTTTCTGGCGTTTCGTTAGATTTACAGGAGTCTCAACTCGTGCATGAATCAACATATCTCCACGTAACGCGCTTCTCATAATAGACATGCCTTTGCCTCGCAATTTCAGAATATTCCCTGCTTGTGTGCCTGCCGGAACTTTTACGACAGCCTTTTTCCCGTCTATTGTCGGAACTTCGATTTCTCCTCCAAGAGCGGCAGTAACTATTGATATAGGAACATCACAATGTATTGTATCTTTTTCTCGTCTGAAGAGTTTATGCTGCTTTACGGTTACAAATATATACAAATCGCCGTTACGTCCACCTCTTAACCCAGCTTCACCTTCACCTGATAATCTGATTCTCGCTCCGTCTTCTATGCCTGCCGGAATTGATACTTTGATTGTCTTAGTTTTGCTTATGCGTCCTGAGCCATTGCATGATTTACATGATTTTTCGATGATATGTCCTGTTCCGTTGCAGGCTGTACAGGTTCTTTCAACCATAAAAAATCCCTGTGAGAAACGCATTTTGCCTGTTCCTCTGCAAGATGGGCATGTTTTCGGTTTTACTCCGCCTTCTGAGCCTGTACCGCTGCAGCTGTCGCATTTTACGCCTGTTCGTATACTGAGTTCGATTTCTTTTCCCCGAAAAGCTTCTTCAAGGGTAATAGAAGTTTCATAGCGAAGGTCTGATCCGCGCATTTCAGTCCGTTCATGCATGCCACTTGCTCGTCCGCCACCGAAAAATCCCTCAAATATATCTGAAAAAGCTGATTCATCACCAAAATCAAAATGGAATCCACTTCCTGAGAAGCCTCCACCTGCTCCGGGATTAAATCCGCCTCCGCTGGATGCGTTTTTGTATGCTTCATGACCATATCGGTCGTATGCAGCTTTTTTCTGTGGATCTTTTAAAGTTTCATAGGCTTCATTTATTTCTTTGAATTTTGCTTCGGCGCTTTTATCTCCTTTATTGCGATCAGGATGATATTTCATAGCCAACTTTCTATAAGCCTTTTTGATATCATCATCGCTGGAGTTTCTTTGTACACCAAGAATTTCGTAGTAATCGTTTGCCATGAAGTTTTTCTTTCCGCTTTTTTAGGTCAGAAAAGAGGCGCCTTACGACGCCCCTTAACTTTGTTAACAAAAGAAGATTATTTATTTTCTTCCTTAACCTCGGAGTAATCCGCATCGACAACTTTCTCATTTGGATCGCTTGCTGTTTGCTGCGCTTCTGTTGCATCAGTTCCTGCCTGTTGCTGTCCTTGCTGAGCTTGTGCCGCTTGATGAATTGCCTGACCGGCTTTCGACATTGCTTCGAGCAATTTCTGCGAGGCTGCTTTGAGTTCATCGATATTTTCGCTTTCAAGAATCTTCTGAAGATCATCGCTGGCCGCTTTTATTTCAGCTTTCTGATCTTCTGTTATCTTATCCCCATGTTCAGAAAGCATCTTATTCGCATTGTTGATTAACTCCTGAGACATATTCTTTTCATTAATCAAATCTTTGCGTTTTTTGTCCTCTTCTGCATGCGCTTCAGCATCTTTTACCATCTGATCGACTTCTTCGTCACTTAAACCGCCTGAAGCTTTGATACTGATTGCTTGCTCTTTTCCGGTAGCTTTATCTTTTGCCGATACATGAACAATACCGTTTGCATCGATATCGAACGTTACTTCGATTTGAGGCATGCCGCGTGGAGCAGGAGGAATTCCTGTCAAATCAAACTGCCCCAGCAATTTATTGTTTGCCGCAATTTCTCGTTCTCCCTGAAATACTCGAATGGTGACGCCGCTCTGATTATCTTCTGCAGTTGAGAAAATTTGGCTTTTCTTTGTCGGAATTGTTGTATTTCTGTCGATTAAACGGGTAAAAACACCACCTAATGTCTCAATTCCGAGAGAAAGCGGAGTAACATCAAGTAACAGAACATCTTTTACATCGCCTTTAAGGACACCTCCCTGAATAGCAGCACCAACTGCTACAACTTCATCAGGATTCACGCCTTTATGCGGCTCTTTTCCGAAAAAGTTTTTCACATACTCGACGACTTTCGGCATACGAGTCATACCACCGACTAAAACAACTTCATCAATTTTATCTGCGGTTATTCCTGCATCTTTCAGAGCTAATTTACAAGGTTCAAGAGTTCTTTTGATGATATCATCGACCAATGATTCAAATTTTGCTCTTGTGATTTTGCAAGTTAAATGCTTTGGCCCGGAAGCATCGGCTGTAATGAATGGCAAGTTGACTTCGGTTTCCATGGCGCTTGAAAGCTCAATTTTCGCTTTTTCAGCTGCTTCTTTCAGCCTTTGGAGCGCCATATTATCTTTGCGAAGGTCAATACTGTTTTCCTTTTTGAACTCATCTGCTAAGTAATCGATCAATCTTTTATCGAAATCTTCACCGCCAAGGAATGTGTCGCCGTTTGTGGCTTTTACTTCGAAAACTCCGCCGCCAATCTCCAAAATCGACACATCAAATGTACCACCTCCAAGGTCGTACACTGCTATCATTCCTGAATCTTTTTTATCCAAACCATATGCAAGAGCTGCGGCTGTAGGTTCGTTTATGATTCTGAGAACGTCTAGTCCTGCGATTTTTCCGGCATCACGTGTCGCTTGTCTTTGCGCATCATTGAAATATGCCGGAACAGTAATTACTGCTTCTGTTACTTTTTCTCCGAGGAAGCTTTCCGCAGATTCTTTCATCTTTCGAAGAACGAATGCACTGATTTGGCTTGGACTGTATTTCTCACCACGAGAACTTACCCAAGCGTCCCCGCTGTCAGACGCGATTATCTCGTACGGTGCGTTATATGATTTCAGATAAGCGTCATCTTTTCTTCTTCCTATCAATCTTTTTATTGCGTAAAAAGTATTTTTGTAGTTAGTTACTGCCTGACGTTTCGCCGCCTGACCTACCAATCTTTCATTTTTATCTGTGAATGCTACTACTGACGGAGTCGTTCTTGCGCCTTCAGCATTTTCAATAACGCGAGGATTTCCACCATCCATCACTGCTACGCAAGAATTCGTAGTACCAAGATCTATACCAATAATTTTACTCATAATAATCCCCTTTCATAGGCAAATTACTCTCACAAACCAAAGCTTATGAGATCAAAAACACCGAAGCCCTACCATAGGCACTTCGACCTGCATACATCCATACAGGCTCATTACTATATATAGCATAAAGAAAGAAAATGTCAACATTTTTTTTATGTAAATTGGAATTTTTATGACTAAAATAGGGTGATTTTAGTTAATAGAAATAAGTGGAGAGGCCTCATAAATGAAGAAAATAATGAATTTTCTTTGCTGTATCAAAAATATCACACTCATAATTGGAATTTCGGTTACTTTCTGTTCCTTCTAAATAATCATCTTGTTGATCTTTTTTAATTTTTTCGTAATATCTATCGTTTGTATTCTCGGATTCTTCAGTATTTCTGTTGCTATAGCGTTTATATTGGCGGCTAAATTATCGCAGGCAGCATTTAGGGCGTTTTGTAAATCATATTTCGGATTTTGTTTGTTTATTTCGATTGTATCTCTAGCTAAGATTTGAGCACAGAGTAACTGAAGTTTTGCGAAACCGCGCTCCTCATCTAATATAGGAGGCATGCCACTTTCTTCATCTGTTATCCCTAAGATATCAATCATCTTATCTAGCGTGCTTCTTTTTGCTACTAGGTTGTTTTTCATGTATATAACTTTCGGTAAAAAAACTGATATATGGATTTAATCCAAAAAAAATTACATTGTCTATTTTAGACAATATTGTGTTTCTCTTCAATATGTTTTATAAAAGGTGCTGGTGAAATTTGAGAGAGTTTTATGCGCCAGAGTGATGCAGCTATTGTGCACACGGTCGCTCAGCTGAAGGGTCGTCGGCTGAGAATGGCGAGGGCTCTCACTGGATTCTCACGGCAAGAATTATTTGAAAAAATCGGAATAGCAACATCAACAATAGATACTTGGGAGAGTGGTCGAGTCGAGCTTTCGCAAAAAAGTGCGGAAAGAGTTTGTTCAGCTCTTAAGAAAGTGGGAGTCTCATGCTCTATTGAGTGGCTTTTAACGGGTGGCGGATCGCCTCCTAGGATAATGGATGCTCTTGAAAAGACTATGATTGATGTAGGCAGTTTCAGATATCCTGATGCCACTACTAATGAATCATCATTAAAAGACGTATATAAGCTAAAAAAACTTCCTTCTCTTATGGATGAGAAAATAAGGCGTGAGTTAAGCTTCTTTTTAAATTTACATCCAGGTTCCTTGTTTCACATCGTTGAGAGGGATTTTCTTAATTGTCGCTATAAAGTAGGCGATTGTGTTGCTGGTATTGAAGAGAACGTCCAATCATTAATCGGAAAAGTGATTATTGCGATTTTATCGAATTCAGAAACAATTTTATGCCGTCTGTTAAGTTGTAACGAAGATGGAACTAGTAGTGTTTTTATAAATTCGGAATCTTCAAATGAGAAAGTTCAAATAATCAGCGCGGCAGAGATTATTTGGCACAGAATGTTAAAAAGATACAACTAAATTTACATATTTCTTTGAATATGGAAAACTTAATTGATATACTTACAGACCGTTCAGATGTGGAGTTAGTGATTAGAAGTGGCAGAATGGGGGTTTGAAGCAGGAAATGCGCTTATAGACAGGTATGTCAGCTCTCTTTATGAGGTCGGAAAAAAAACGAAAAATGAGAGACGTATCGCAAAAGAACTGCTTCTTATAAAAAATACGATTGTAGAAATGGACAGTTATAAAAAACTGCTCAAACGTGTGTCTTTTTTAGCCGAAGAAGGCTTGGAATTTGTAGACTTTTTGAGGAATAATCTAAAATTATCCGCAGAAGTAAGTAACTTCTTAAATTTATTGCTACATAACAATCGTTTCGAAATGATTATTGAAATTTGCGACGCTTATGCCGCATATCTGGATAAATTGGACGGGAAGAAGCAGCTTTATCTGACTCTCGCTAAAGAACAAACAAAAACATCTATAAATGAATTATTGAATAATTTAAAAACTGTTTTCGGGGATAAAATCGAATGTGTTACAAGAATTGATCCTGCTATAAAAGATGGTTTTAAATTGCAATATCAATCTAAAGTTTTGGATTATTCGCTTAAGTCGAAATTGAGACGCTTACGCACTGCCATTAGGAGAGATAGTTATGAAAATTAATGCGTCAGAAATAAAATCTGTACTCATGGAGCGTATAGAAAAATTTGATTCCGGTCCTGAATTTCTTGAAGTGGGGCGTGTGCTGTCTATTGGTGATGGTGTTGCGCGTGTTTATGGTTTGGATAACGTTTCTATGGGAGAAAAGGTCGTCTTTTCTTCTGGAGTAAGTGGTATGGCCATGAACTTAGGAGAAGATACGGTCGATGTTGTGCTGTTTGGTGAAGATCGCAGTGTTTTCGAAGGTATGGAAGTGCGTAGAACAAAGCAAATTGTCGATGTTCCCGTTGGAAAAGCACTTCTCGGACGTGTAGTTGATGCTCTTGGCAATCCTATCGATGGAAATGGCGCAATCAGAGCGACAGAGCGTCGAGTGGTTGACGTGAAAGCACCGGGAATCATTGAACGACAATCTGTTCATGAAGCTATGCAGACAGGGTTGAAAGCAATTGATTCACTTGTTCCGATAGGTAGAGGTCAACGAGAGCTGATAATTGGTGATCGTCAGACAGGAAAAACAGCGATTGCGATTGATACTATTATTAATCAGAAGTACGCTTTTGAGCAAAATATAGAAAAAGATAAGCTTTACTGCATTTATGTCGTTATCGGACAGAAAAGATTTTCTGTTGCACAAATCGTTAAGACCCTTACCGAAGCAGGAGCAATGGAATATACGACAGTTGTTGCTGCTACAGCTTCGGAAGCGGCAACAATGCAATATCTTGCGCCGTATACAGGATGTGCTATGGGTGAGTATTTCAGAGACAACGGAATGCACGCCCTTATAGTTTACGATGATCTATCAAAACACGCAGTTGCTTACAGGCAGATGTCGCTTTTATTGCATCGTCCGCCGGGACGTGAAGCTTATCCTGGAGATGTTTTTTATTTACATTCGAGATTACTTGAACGAGCAGCTAAATTGAGTGATGACAAGGGTGGTGGTTCGCTTACGGCATTGCCTGTTATCGAAACTCAGGCAGGGGACTTATCGGCGTATATTCCGACAAACGTGATTTCCATTACAGATGGTCAGATCTTTCTTGAAAATGAGCTGTTCTATAAAGGGATTCGGCCGGCTATTAACGTTGGTCAATCGGTTAGTCGTGTTGGTTCGTCTGCTCAAACAAAATGCATGAAGCAGGTTGCGGGGCATATCAAGCTGGAATTGGCTCAATATCGTGAGATGGCCAGTTTTGCGCAATTTGCTTCGGATTTGGATTCATCCAGTAAGAAATTAATCTCGCGCGGAGAACGTTTGACAGAGTTATTAAAACAACCTCAATACTCACCTATGACAGTTGAAGAGCAAGTTGTGAGTATATTTATCGGAGTTCATGGTTTCCTGGATAATTTACCTTTGAATCAAGTCAGTCGCTTTGAAAAGTATGTGCTTGCGAGAATAAAGAGCGAGCAATTGGGGCTTTTGGCGGAAATTCGCGATAAGAAACAGCTGTCTGATGATATGAATAAGACACTTGAGGATATTATTGCGAAATATATTGCGGATTTTCAAAAGGAAAATAATCTTACTAAGTAGGAGTTTTTGATGGCGAGCCTGAAAGAGCTGCGCAACAAAATAAATGTTATAGAATCTACTCGTAAAGTAACCGAGGCAATGAAACTTGTTGCTGGAGTGAAGCTGCGCAAGTCAGAGCAAAAGGCTGTTGCTTCAAGGGAATATGCGAGAGAGCTGAACAGTATGCTTGCCAAAATTCGGCGAGAATTTATTGAAGTTGAATCTGAGCTATTCAATGGCAGAAAGGATGTGAAAACAGTTCTTCTGGTGGTTTTTGCATCTGATCGCGGTTTGTGCGGAAATTTCAATTATCTTGTCAGTAAAGAGACGATGAGGCTTGTTGAGGAACTGTACGCCGATGGTAAAAATGTTAGGGTAATGTGCGTTGGAAACAAAATTTTGGAGCTTCTGAAAAAGTTTTCTGAAAGTTTCGAAAAAATGGAGCTGATCGCTGATTTCTATCGTTCAGGGGATGTATATAACAACGCGAAAACTCTTGCCGAAAAGATTATCGCAGAATTTTTGAGCAATATAGTAGACAAAGTTATTCTTGTTTCTACTCGTTATTATTCTGCTATGAATCATATCGTAGAGCCAAAAGAGATCATTCCGCTTTCATGTGAACCAAATAACGATAAAACAGAGACAATTTTTGAACCAAGCGTAGAGAAAATTTTGTTGGATTTATTGCCTTTTAACATTGCTATTCAAATTTATCAGGCAGTTTTGGAGAGCATAGCAAGTGAACAAAGTTCTCGAATGACTTCTATGGACAATGCAACCAGGAATGCAGACAATCTCTTGTCTGAGTTTAAGGTAAAGTACAATCGTACGAGGCAGGCGAAAATAACACTTGAACTTGTGGAAGTTATTTCTGGAGCGAAAGCAATATCGAACGAATAGTCAATGGAATGAGGGAATAATTAAAGGAAAATAAGAAAAATGAAGAAAAAAACAGAGCAAAATAAAGGTTATATTTCTCAGATTTTAGGTGTTGTTGTTGACGTTGTATTTGAAGGAAGAGTCCCCTCAATTCTCAATGCGTTAGAGGTAAATAATAATGGTCATAAGCTAATTCTCGAAGTAGCTCAGCAATTGGGAGAACATTCTGTTCGCACAATAGCTATGGACGTTACAGACGGTTTAGAGCGAGGGCAAGAAGTTATTGATACCGGAAAAATGATAGAGGTTCCTGTTGGACGAGATCTGCTTGGCCGAATTATCAATGTTGTTGGAGAGCCTATCGATGAACGTGGCCCTGTAAAAGCTGAAGCATATTTGCCGATTCACAGAGATGCTCCTCCATTTGTTGAACAAGCCACCGAAACAGAGATTCTAACAACGGGAATTAAGGTTGTTGATCTTCTCGCACCGTATGCTAAAGGTGGGAAAGTCGGACTTTTCGGAGGTGCCGGTGTTGGAAAAACGGTTTTGATTGAAGAGCTTATAAACAATGTCGCAAAAGCTCACGGAGGTTTTTCGGTTTTTGCTGGAGTAGGAGAGAGAACTCGCGAAGGAAATGATCTATATCACGAAATGATTGAGTCTGGAGTTATTGATCTGGATGGAAACAAGTCTAAAGCTGCTCTCGTTTACGGGCAAATGAATGAACCTCCGGGAGCCCGTGCTCGAGTTGCTCTTACCGGCTTGACTCTTGCGGAATATTTCAGAGATAAAGAGCATCAAGACGTTCTGTTGTTCATTGATAATATATTCCGATTTACACAAGCAGGTTCAGAGGTTTCTGCATTACTTGGGAGAACTCCTTCTGCTGTTGGATATCAGCCGACACTTGCAACTGATATCGGAGAGCTTCAGGAACGTATTACAAGTACGGTAAACGGATCAATTACCAGTGTTCAGGCGATATATGTTCCTGCGGATGACTTGACAGATCCGGCACCTGCTACATCATTTTCACATTTGGACGCGACAACAGTTCTGAGTCGTAAGATTTCTGAGCTGGGAATCTATCCGGCTGTTGATCCGTTGGATTCTACCTCGCGAATGTTGACACCTCAAATTGTCGGAGAAGAGCATTATCGTGTAGCGCGTGAAGTGCAAAGGATTCTGCAAAGCTATAAATCTTTGCAAGATATCATTGCGATACTTGGTATGGATGAACTTTCGGAGGAAGACAAGCTTACCGTTGCACGTGCGCGTAAAATTCAAAGGTTTTTATCTCAACCATTCCATGTAGCATCAGTATTCACGGGACTTCCCGGAAAATTTGTTCCTGTAGCCGATACAATCAAAGGGTTTAATGCAATTATATCAGGCGAATGCGATCATTTGCCGGAAATGGCGTTTTTTATGGTTGGAACAATTGAAGAGGTTTACGAAAAAGCGGCTGATATGGGAGTTAAAGCGTAAATTCCAAAATTATATGAAAAGGTGAAGATATGTTTAATTCATTAAAGAAAGTATTAGTTTCGTTTTTTGCTTTCATATTTACAGGATTTTTTAATCCCCTTGATGCACATATTGAGGAAAAAGCAAAAAAGGTCCTTATCGTTTACTTTTCTTACACAGGTAATACAGAAAAGATTGCGAATAAAACTGTAAAAGCTCTTGGAAGCTCTTGTAAAGTTGATATCCATCGAATCGAAACTTTTAACGAGTATCCTGAGGACAGAAATGAACTGAGAGATCAGGCCGAAAGAGAAGCAAATGACGACAAATTCAGGCCTGAGTTAAAATCGCCGAATATTGATGATATAAAATCATATGACTTAATTATCATAGGTACGCCGACTTGGTGGTATAAAGCCCCTAAAGCTGTTCTTGCCTTTTTAGAAGCACAGGATTTATCTGCGAAAAAAGTTTGTTTCTTTGTAACTCATGCGGGAGATTCGGGGTCATGTCTCGACGATATGCATAAAGCGTGCAAAGGCGCAAATTTCGGACCTGAAGTTAAAATATACTGCACTTTTCCAGTTAATGGTGAGTTCGATGAAAAGGCGGTTGAAAACTGGATTAGTGAGCTGAGGAAAGAACTTATCTGAAAATAGAAAAATAAGAAAAAGTATGAGGGACTATTTCCTTTGAAAATATATTCTCCCTCATATTGTGTTGCTGATTTTTCTATGCAATGTGCGATAAAATGTGTAAAATGACTCTTGGATTTTGATAAGAATTTTTGAACAAAATAATAAAGTAGTGGAATATAAAAATGGTTACTCCTATCATGCCGCATGGCACAGCTGTTTGGTTGATCGAAAACACAGCTCTTACATTTGATCAAATTGCGGATTTTTGTGGGTTGCACCCTCTGGAAGTTAAAGCTATTGCTGATGAACAGGTTTCAACAGGCATGATTGGTGTTGATCCGATTTCTACAGGTCAGTTAACACGTGAGGAAATAGAACGTTGCACGAAAGATCCAAGTGCGAAGTTAACTTTGGCAGTGCCTAATATGATTTTGGCGAAGCAGAAAAGCAAAAGAAAATATACGCCTTTATTAAAAAGACGGGATCGTCCGAATGCTATTGCTTGGTTATTGAAATATTATCCAGATATGTCGGATTCTGCTATTTGTTCTCTTGTTTCGACTACAAAAGCAACAGTTCAAGCAATTCGGAACAAAACACATGCTCGCATGCATGAATTGCATCCGAAAGACCCGGTTTTGCTTGGTTTTTGCTCTCAAATGGATTTAGAAACAGCGATAGAAGCAATAAAACCATCAGAAACGAAACCGCATCAACAGGAAGCATAATTAATGACTTGTGAAAGCGTGAAGGAAGCAGACAATTTTCTTCAAAATAACATCTGTGATTTACAGAAGGTGGAAAATATGGCTCTTTCCGCGTTTTGTAATGGCATTTGCGGTGAGCTATTTATCGAATATAGAGAAAGTGAAGTTATTCGAATTGAAGATGGAGTTATTCAAACACCTAGTTTAAATTTTAATCAAGGATTTGGACTGCGCACTTTTAAAGAAGATGCGACTAAATATTCATATTCATCGACAATTGATGTTTCATCGATAAATAGAGCGATCGAAGCAGTGAAATTTTCTCATGATTCACGGGAAAATAGCGTAGAGATCAAAGAAAAAATAAATAAGAACTTTCTTTATGATGGTTTTAAATTCATAGATTCCGTTTCATTAGAAGAAAAAATTAAGTTTTTAAAAGATGTAGATACTTATGCACGTTCAAAATCTGAAAATGTGCGTCAGGTGATAGGTATTTTAGCCAGTACTTGGCAAGTTGTAAGTATTCTTACTGAAACAGGTGAGCGTGTATGCGATATTCGTCCGTTAGTTAGGTTTACTGTATCTATTGTTGTTGAAAAAAACGGAATTTTCGAAAGCGGAATGTGTTCGGGCGGTGGCCGTTTCGGGTATAAAAAATCGCTCAATGATACGATAAAAAAATCGTATGTTGATGAAGCTCTCAGACAAGCGAATATTAAGTTAGCGGCTGTAAAGGCTCCTGTAGGAGAAATGCCTGTCGTTCTCGGTAATGCTTGGACAGGAATTTTGTTACATGAAGCAGTTGGACATGGATTAGAGGGAGATGCTATACGCAAAAAAACTTCAACTTTTCATAGCTTATTTGGTGAAATAATTGGTTCAAAAAATGTAACCGTTGTAGATGACGGCACAATTGTGAATCGTAGGGGTTCGCTTAATATAGATGATGAAGGGACACCGACTCAACGGAATATTTTGATTGAAAACGGAAAATTGGTCGGTTTTATGCAAGATCGTATGAATGCTCGACTAATGAATCGTATGCCAACAGGAAATGGGCGTAGAGAAAGTTATGCTCATACTCCTATGCCTCGTATGACTAATACTTTTATGCTTGGTGGTGATGCGTCTTTTGAAGAAATGCTATCTAAAGCTAAAAATGGAATTTTCGCAAAAACATTTTCTGATGGGCAGGTAGATACGGCTTCTGGAAAATTTGTTTTTTCTGCTTCAGAAGCTTATCTGATTGAAAATGGGAAAATAACAGTACCAATAAAAGGAGCAATGCTTATTGGAGATGGTCCAAGTATATTGAAAGAAATTTCTTTAATAGGTAATGATTTTTCTTTAGATAATGGCGTCGGAATGTGTGGAAAAGACGGACAGTGGGTTCCTGTAGGAGTTGGACAACCAAGTGCCTTAATCGATAAAATAACCGTTGGCGGAGCAAGTATTTAATAAAATCCAGGAAGGAGAAGGGGAGCAATGTTATTATGTGATAGATTAATTCGTAAACTTGCAGAAGAACAAGAGATGATCAGCCCCTTTGTGGATAGGTTATCTCAAAAATCCATTATTTCTTACGGTGTTTCATCTTATGGATATGATGCGCGAGTTTCAGATGAATTCAAGATTTTCACAAACGTAGATAATGCAATAATTGATCCGAAAAATTTTTCTCCGAAAAGTTTTGTCGATCGTAAAACAGATTGCTGTATTATTCCACCGAACAGTTTTGCTTTGGCTCGCACTGTCGAATACTTCAAAATTCCGCGCGATGTTTTTGTTTTGTGTGTTGGAAAATCTACTTATGCTCGTTGTGGTATAATTGTAAACGTAACTCCTCTTGAGCCGGAATGGGAAGGTCATGTTACTCTTGAATTCTCAAACACAACTCAGTTACCTGCAAAAATTTATGCTAATGAAGGAGCATGCCAATTTCTATTCTTTAAGGTAGATGAAATATGCGATATATCTTATAAAGATCGCAGTGGGAAATATATGGGACAAACTGGAGTAACTCTTCCAAAAATTTATTCGGAGTCCTAAAATAGCTTAGAGAGCGGAGGTAGAAAATAAAGTATGTTCAGTCTGCTTGTTTTTATCGTTATTACTGTGCTTCTTATAATGAGATTAAACGATATTCTGGGAATGAATGTTGGCTTTAAAGTTGATGTACGAAAAAATGATACTTTTAGCAAAGATAGTTCTATTGAAGAAGTATATCGTGATAAAGAGAAAGTAAATATCAAAGATATGTTTGGTAATTATGCGGATTTTGTTCCACATGATTTTCTTAATAAATCCAAAAAAGCTTTTGAAATAATTTTCGAAGCTTATGCTGAAGGAGATAAACGCACTCTGAAAGATTTGTTAGCTCCAAAACTTTGTAATGCGTTTAGCATGGCTATCGATGACAGGAATTCACGCGGAGAAAAGCTCGAAGGTATATTGGTACGTTTTATAAGCGCTGATATTACCGATGTTTCTGCAAATGATGAAGACGTTTTCGTGACAGTAAAATTCATTACTGAACAAAGTAACGTTCTGAAAGATCGTAATGGAATGATTATTGAAGGTAATTCTGATTTTGTAGAAAATCGTACTGATACATGGATTTTCTGTAGGAAAAAGAACTCAATTAGTTCGACATGGCTTTTATATGAAATAATTGATGCCTAAGTTAATTAAGATTATTTAGTTCTTATGTTGCATATTGCGCTATATCATCCGCAAATTCCACAAAATACAGGAACTTTGATGAGAGTTTCATCATGTTTGGGGGTAAAAATAGATCTTATTCGACCTTTTGGTTTTCTTTTTAATGATAAAAAGCTAAAGCGGGCGGGAATGGATTATATATCGACAGCAAATTATGAAATCCATGACTCATTTGATTTGTTTTTGAAAAAATATGATGGAAAACGATTGATTGCGCTCGAAGCAAATGATGAACATACACCACATTACAGTTTTAAATATCAAGATGGCGATATTATTATGGTTGGTTCAGAACATTATGGTTTTCTCAAAGCTGATTTTTCGCGTATTCCATATTGCGTAAAAATACCAATGCTTCCTGAACGTCGCTCGCTTAATATGGCTATAGCTACTACAATTGTTCTGTCGGAAGCAATGTCGCAATTAGGGATATTTCCACAAGATAAAGAAAGAAGTAAATAATATCCATTGTTCAAAGGAATTAATTACTTTCTTATCGGAAATAGTCCTGGTTTTGGTGTAATGACCAATTTATATACAAAGTCATATTTGCTGAAATTAGGATTCAATATGAATAATCCGAGTTTCGATTTATCAAAATTTTGAGGTCTGTAATAACAGCATATAAGAAGACGTTCTTCTCCATCTTTATCGCAAACAAGATCTGCGTGTATTGATTGTACCTTTTCTGATTTTAATGTGCCGTTTTTGACATTAAACCCTGTCATCATTGTATCCGGACTGCTGCCTTGTGCTGTAGCTGCATAGAAATTTTGATATTTATAGCTATCAGTATTTTCTCTTTTTACCCAATAATAACCGACATTAAATGATATACCTAATGGCCATGGTTTGAACATGGAATTTGTATGAAACAAATTAAGACAGCCTACATATGTTATTTTTGCAAAATCTGCTAATGATAATTGCTCCTCTGTACTTGAATTTTTTAGTTGCTGAGTTATGCTTGCAATGAGATATGACGATGATTTTAGTTTATTCTTTAATTCATATAGTCGATAATGATCGTTTACAAAAAACAGTATGACAATACAAACGGGAATGCTGAAAGTAAACTCAATTAGAATGCCGCCTTTATGATGACGTTTGCCGAGGCGCAGAATCCTGCATAAGAGAGCAAATACCCCCCCCGTGAATTTTTCTGAAAATCCTTTTAAAATATTCTGACATTTTAGTATCTCTAAATAATTTGATATGATCTTAAAAGAGGAATGGTTAAGAATATATAAACGGAAACAAAGTAAAGGCTAAATTTTTGCATTTACATATTTATAAAAACATTTACTTTATTTTTTAGATAGAAATAATAAAACATCTTTCATATTAATTTTAATTTAATAAAAGGAATGATCTATTAAATTTTTCTATCTTTCTTCTTTACTCTCAATATCCTCTTGTGATGTCTTTGTTGGTTTCCATGAAGTGCAATTATGTAAATTTGTATGAGCTCCCAGCATTGTTGCGCTAATAGGTTTTCTCTTTTTATTGAGAATGGCTAGCTGCATATTTATATCTCTTCTTGTTACCCATCCAGGCCAAAATGGAGTTTCAGGCCTTTCTTTTACGAGTATAGTCGGAAAGAATTGCGGAGATTGGTTTTCTATCGAATAAGGAATAATAGGCAAAGCTGCAAAATATCCTGGAAATAATACTTTTGTACTATGAGCTATAGCAGATATTGATTGTAATTGATCTTGCATACATCTTTGTTGTTCTTCTGTATTTGGTATCAATTTTAGTTGATCTAACATAATTCTTTGCTGTAGCGCCATTTTTCGCAGAGAGATTATAGGCAGAAAAGGCATATCAAGGAGCATTTCATCGTTAGATATGGGAGATGTTCCTAAAATAGGTTCTTTGGAGACTTCTAGTTCCTCATATAATTTGACGGGAGAAGGTGTGCTGTCGGTCTGAGTTGAACTATTATCATATAGTACATTTGAATCCTGAAATGTTGGCATAGAGGCCTGTATCATAAAGTTAAAGCTTGTAATTAACGCGATTCCTGCTGTACGTACCATTTCACTCTCTCCCAGAATGTAAAAATTAACGATTGATATATTTATACAGGCGATAAAGAAAAAGTCAATTATTTTTTAGAAAAATTTGGCATATAAATTTCAATATATTATTATAATTGCTATGTTTATCTTTTCGGTTTCAATTAATAAGTGTGTTTGAGCTTTAATTTTTGTATCTGTAGCATTTCATTTTTTTATATGTCATTATTGCGCATAGATTTTTTCTTTATATTAACAGGTGACTTATGAAATTCCTGGACAGAGCGAAAATTTTTTTAAAAGCTGGAGATGGTGGAGATGGTTGTCTTAGTTTTCGACGTGAAAAATTTATAGAATTTGGTGGTCCTGATGGTGGAGATGGAGGAAAAGGCGGAGATATTATTGTAAAAGGTGTAAAAGATGTAAATACGCTTATTGATTATCGATATAATCAGCATTTTCGAGCTAAGCGCGGTGAAAATGGCATGGGAAGCAATAAATATGGCGCAGGCGGTAATGATTTAATCCTGAAAGTTCCTGTAGGAACCGAGATCTTATATGAAGATGGTAAAACAGTAATTGTGGATATTACAGAAGAAGGACAAACTTTTGTTATTGCAAAAGGAGGTGAAGGAGGTCGAGGAAATAATAAATTTAAATCGTCTACAAATCAGGCTCCAAGAAGAGCAGATAAAGGCGAAGTTGGAGAGGAGTTGTGGGTATGGTTGCAGCTTAAACTTATAGCGGATGTGGGATTGATTGGATTGCCTAATGCGGGGAAATCAACATTTTTATCCGTCACGACAAGAGCGAAGCCTAAGATAGCAGATTATCCTTTTACCACACTCATTCCTCAGCTTGGTGTTGTGCAATTAAATTCAGAGGAGTTTATAATAGCAGATATTCCTGGATTAATTGAAGGGGCGCATAGTGGGCGAGGATTGGGAGATAGATTTTTAGCTCATGTTGAACGTTGTAGTTCTTTAATTCACTTGGTCGATATAACACAAACTGATCCTTTTAAGTCCTATAAGATGTTGAGAAATGAGCTTGCAGCTTATTCAAGTATTATGGATGAGAAAGCGGAAATTGTGGTGTTGAATAAAATTGATGCAATAGATAAAAAGGAAGCACAGAAAATTAAGAAAAAGTTTGAAAAGAGTATTAATAATCCGGTTTTTCTTATATCTGCGGCAACTAATGAAGGAATTCAGCAAGTTTTGAAAAAAGTTCTCGAAATAAAAAAGAGCAGGGAATGGGAATAACAAGAAGAACAGGAAAATTAATCGCTTTTCTCTTATAAAATATGGAAATACTAATACATTCTAAAGAAAAAGCAGGAAAAATAAACAATAGAAGGTAACTAAATGCTTCTTTAATATATATCCGCTCCTATTGTGAATTACTTAGAATCAGAATGTTAATTTTTTGTTAATATATTCGTGATAGAACGCGAATATGGAAGAGTTTAAAGAAATTAATTTATTTGATAAAGATAATTATCAATTACGAAAATGCTTTTTTTTCTTTTTCGTAGTGGCCATTTGCGGTTATTTATCCCTTATGGTTTCATTCTGTCCTTACAGCGATGACTATTGCAGGCATGTTGCAAATTTTCATGTCGGGACAATGAGTGGACAGAGACACGCGACTTTCATATTAGAACTTATAATGTATCTTTCCAATGTAATTACTGACGCTGCGCCATTTACATACGTTATTTCTTGCGTATTTCTAGCTTATTCTGCAGTTCTTTGTTTGAGAATGTTTAAAGTCAACTTAAACAACAAATTAGAAATTCTATGTTTTGTCCCGATAGTTATAAATCCTTTTATTCTTGAAGCAATGATGTACAGATTTGATAATCCGTTTATGACTCTTGCTTTATTATTGGCTGCACTATCTGCGTATTTTTCCTCTCTCTATAAAAAAAGATGGTTTATCCTTCAAAGTGTTCCTCTTCTAATTAGTTTTTTTATATATCAAGCGGCATCTGCTCTGTATTTTATTGTACTTACATATAATTTTGTGATGGAAATACATTCAGGTACTTCGATATCAAAAACTGTTTTAAAAATGCGATATTGGTTTTTTACTTTATTATTTGTCGGATTTTTCTATCTTCCATTTACATATCTTCTTACTTACTGTGTTTCTAATGATGGAGGAATGTTTTTAATTCCGAAAAATATAGAAAACATCACAAAGATTATTGAAAATATTTTGCGATACTTCTCAAGTATGTATTCTGATTGGTCAGGCAGTGCGGTAGGAAACATATTTTTTTGTGTGTTAGCGATACTCATAATAAATACGTTGATTCAAACTTGGAATAATACAAAATCGATTGTCTCTATTATTACTGTGGCACTTGGAATCTTTGCGCTTTTACTTGCTCCTTCTGGAATGTATGTTTTTTTGCGTGTGGTTGCTTTCGAAGGAAATATATTGATAATGCCACGGATAATATATTCCATGGGAATGTTAATATCTCTTGTCTTATTCAAGAATTGTCGTTTATTTAAGCAAATCAAAATATCTTACATTTTTTACGCTGGTATCGTTTCTGTATTTTGTTTATGGAATATTGTTTTTTTGAATTCAGCAACTAATGTGATTCATTATTATAGAATTTTGCAGAGACATGTTTCATATGATATAGCGAAAGATCTCTTTTCAATAACGAATGATAATAAAAATATAAAAGAAGTCTGCATAACAGGTGCTGTAAAATCACAAGCTATGAGTAATTTTGTACAATTGTATCCGATAATAGAAAAGATTGTTCCGGAGCAGTGGAATATTCCGGATTATTGTCGTATTGCCTTAATGAGTTCAAATTTTTCAGAGCAAATGTTGCAATTTATTCCGATAACAAAAGAATATTCAGCGAACAATTATTTAAATAAGCGATTAATCAAAAAACATATGTGGTATGACTTATTTTTATTGGATGAACATTTGTTATTAGTCGCATTAAAAGGTGATATAAAAAATAAGAAACAACCATATTCAATAGCGAAGATAAGGGAATAATAACATTATTGGTGTTAGTTATATGAAAGGTTTTGAAGAAATAAATATACTCAATAATGGGAATAAACAATTACGAAAATGTTTTGTGTTTTTTCTTTGCATCGCGATATGTGGATATTTATCTTTTATGGTTTCATTTTGTCCATACGCCGATGACCATTGTAGATATGTTACGAATGCAGGTTTGGGGGATGTATTTGCGGGAAGATATTTTTCCTTTTTTATCGAATCACTCATATATCTTTCTGGAGTCATAACAGATATTGCTCCTTTTTCTCAGTTATTATCATGTACTTTCCTTGCTTATTGCGCAACAATTTGTTTGAAGATTTTCAAAATTGATCTCAATAACAAATGGGAGATTTTGTGTTTTGTTCCAATCGTAATAAATCCTTATTTGTGCGAAGTAATGATGTATAGATTTGATAATCTGTTTATTACTTTATCTTTTCTTTTTTCTATTTTATCTGCCTATTTATCTTCTTTTAATTATAAAGGAAATTTTTGGTATCAGTTTATTTTATTTATGCTCAGCTTCTTTACTTATCAGGCTGGTTCGTTTGCATATTTTTCGATATTTATTTACTTGTTTATTTCAGAAATACGATCAGGAAATAATTTTGTCTCTGCAATTAGTGTAATGAAGTATTGGATTTATACTTTACTGTTGACTTTTTTTATATATCTTCCGTGTACGCAATGCATAACATATAGCAGAGGAGAAAATGGCGTATTAGTTATCATTCCTAAAGATATCGAAAGTCTAAAAATAATCTTTACGAACATCTACCGATATTTTTTTATTTTAACCTCAGATTGGGGAAGTAATGCAGTTGGTCAGATTGTTTTTGTAATGTCTATTATATTTGTTTTAGATAATTTTTTACGAACTTATAGAAAGAACAAATCGCTATTTTCCATTTTTGTTGTTCTTATTAGCATTTTTTTCCTTTTCCTATGTCCATTTGGTTTGTGTATTTTTCTTCGTCATATAGCTTTTGAAGGTAATGATTGTTTTGTAAGAGTTTTACATAGCATTGGAGTAATTATTTCTTTGATATTTCTTGAGAATCGACGACTTTTTTGCAGTATTAAGTATGGCGATAAGTTTTTCAACGCTATCATTTCTTGTTTGTGTATATGGTGTATTATTTTTTTGAACTCATTGAGTAATATCGTTCATCATTTTCGTACACTTCAACAGCATGTTTCATATGATATCGCAAAGGATATTCATGAACTGACTGATATGAATAAAAATGTATCAAAAATCTGTATAAAGGGAGCTGTTTCGACTCCTGCTATGACCAATTTCGCAAATTTATATCCTATAGTACACAGACTTATTCCGGAAAAATGGCCTGCGCCTGATTATTGTCGTATTGCTTTGATGAATTCGAATTTTTCTGAGCAATTTTTGAAATTTGCTACTCTTGGAAGAAAATTTATTGAAAATTCTTATAAGCAAAAAACAAAAATAAAAAGCAGTATGTGGTATGACATATTTATTTTTGATAATGAAGTACTTTTGATCAAATTAAAAGAAGATGTGAAGTTTAAGAGACCATTCGATTCTATGATAAAAATAAGAGCCAATAAAAAGAATGCTATAGAAGGTAAACATGTTTGAAGAAATTAGCCTCATAAATAAAAGCAATAAGCAATTCCGAAATTGTTTTTTATTCTTTTTTTTCATTGCTATTTGTGCTTATTCATCTTTAATGACTTCTCATTGGCATTTCAGAGATGATTTTTATAGATTTATAGATAATTCAAGTATTGGTCAATCTGAAGCAAATAGAGCGGTTCCCTATATTTTGGAATTTTTTATTTATATTTCCGGAATTGTAACAGACTCGACTCCATTAACTCAGTGTATTTCCTGCGCACTGTTGGCATATACAGCGGCAATTGCATTACGAATATTTAAAGTTAATTTGGAAAGTAAATTTGAAATTGGTTGTTTTATTCCGATAATTGTAAACCCATACATGATTACATTAATGATGGTTAGATTTGATAATCCGTTTATCATGTTATCTTTGTTGTTTGTTATGTTATCAGCTTATTTATCATCTCTTAATGACAGAAAGTATTTGCTTTTTCAAATAATATTGTTGATGCTGAGCTTATTTACTTACCAAACAGCTCTGTTCGCGTATTTTATAGTGTTTATTTACTTATTTATATGTGGAGTTCGTGATGGTCAGACTCTTTATTCTATGCTTTATAAAATGCGGTATTGGATTCTGACTTTAGTAGCTACCGGAATTTGTTATTTGCCATTTCTATCTTTTATTACATATTTCAGAGGAAATAATGGAGATCTTTTTATAAATGTTTTTGAGATCGAAAATTTAAAATTAATTTGGAAAAATATATATCTGTATTTTTCGACGATATATGCTGATTGGTCACCAAGTCCTGCGGGAAATATATTTTTCATTATGCTATTGGCTTTCATTGTGAACGCAATAGTTAAAACAGTGATCAATACAAAATCCATTGGGAGTGTGCTTATAGTAGTTTTATTATCTTTTGCTTTCTTATTATCTCCCATGGGACTTTGTCTATTTATGGTTTCTTTAAATTATAAAATGTTAGATGTAGTTACCAGAATTATGTATAGCGTAGGTGTTCTGATTTCTCTTGTATTATTTGATAATTATTCTTTATTTAGACGAAACAATACGCTTAGAATATTTTATAAATCTGTTATCTTTTGCTTTTGTACATGGATAATAATTTTTTCAAATTCATTTAATAATATAATTTCGAATTTCAGAATCTTAGAAGAATATGTGTTTTATGATATCGCTAAGGATATTTCAGAAATAACAAAGAAAAACAAAGAGATATCAATTGTCTACATAAAAGGTGGAATACATTCTCAAGCTATGGTGAATTTCTCAAAATTATATCCCATATTAAATAAAGCTATACCTGAATTATGGAGCGTGACTGATTATTGTCGTGTGGCATTAATGGATTCGGAGTTTTGCAAAAAATTAATGAAAGGTGGGATGACAATGAATAATATCAATTATGAAAAAGAAAATATGGGAAAGAAAAAATTAATCAAAAAGCATATGTGGTATGATGTATTTATATGCGAAAATAAACTGCAATTTATTTTGAAAAATACAAAAGATGATGTGCAGAACGTTTGTATTGTCGCTAATATTGATAATGGTGTTTAAAAAAAACTTGTGTAGAGAATCGTTATAATGATATTATCCCTCTGACTTCTTCTTTGAGGTTCTGAATGCCGCCGTGGCTCAGTGGTAGAGCACATCCTTGGTAAGGATGGGGTCGTGAGTCCGATTCTCACCGGCGGCACCATGTGGTTTTTGGTTCAAATTTATTGCATTGTTATTCGAGGCGTTTAAATATGATTTCCGGTTTTGATTACGTAAAATCTAATGGTTTAAAAAAAGTATTAGCACTTATTGTTGACGGAATTCCTACAGATTTATCTGCAATATTCTCAGAAACTGCAAAAATTGAGGCAATTACTAAGGAACATCCTTTGGGATTGGAAATTATGCGGCATACGACGGCTCATATAATGGCGCAAGCTATAAAGGAATTGTATCCGAGTGCGAAAATCGCCATTGGACCGGTAATAGAAGACGGTTTTTATTATGATATTTCATGTGAGCATCGTTTTACTCCTGATGATTTTCCGGCAATCGAAAAGAAAATGCGAGAAATCATCAAAGCAGATTATAAAATCACTCGAGAAATTGTCAGCAAAGATGATGCTATAGAATTTTTTAGGGGTAAAAACGAACTATTTAAAGTCGAATTGATACAGGATTTGAATGTTACAGAGGTAAGTTTATATCATCATGAGGATAAGTTTACGGATTTATGTCGTGGTCCTCATTTACCGAAAACAGGAATGGCGTCTACTCATTTTGAAATAATGAAGACGGCAGGAGCTTATTGGCGTGGCGACTCAAATCGTGAAATGCTTCAACGTTTATATGCAACATCTTGGTTCTCAAAAGAAGAATTAGATAACTATATAACGCTTTTGGAAGAGGCCGAAAAAAGAGATCACCGAAAAATCGGTAGAGAGATGGATTTATTTCATCTTCAAGAGGAAGCCTCTGGTTCTGTATTTTGGCATCCACGAGGTTGGACTCTGTATCGTACTTTGCGCAATTATGTCAGAAAGCGACTTGCAAAAGATGGGTACGTGGAAGTGTGTACACCTCAAATGGTTGATAAAGTTTTATGGGAGCAATCTGGCCATTGGGAAAAATTTCGTCAGAATATGTTTATATCAGAATCAGAGGAAAAAACTTTAGCAATAAAACCAATGAATTGCCCTTGTCATATTCAAATTTTTAAACAGGGTACAAAAAGTTACCGTGATTTGCCGTTACGTATGGCGGAGTTTGGTTGCTGTCATCGTAATGAACCGTCCGGTTCTCTGTATGGTACGATGCGAGTGCGATCTTTTGTACAAGATGATGCTCATATATTCTGTATGCCGGAGCAAATTAATTCTGAAACAAAAAAATTCTGCAATTTGCTTTCAAAAATTTACAGAGATTTGGGATTTGAAAAGTTTTCTGTAAAGTTTTCTGATCGTCCTGAGAAAAGAGTAGGTTCAGATGAAATTTGGGATCTGGCGGAAGACTTATTGCAAAAAGCAGTGAGGGAAGTTGGTCTTGAATATACCATAAATAAAGGGGAAGGCGCTTTTTATGGACCGAAGTTGGAATTTGTGTTAAAAGATAAATTGAATCGCGATTGGCAATGTGGAACTTTTCAAGTTGATTTCAACCTTCCTGAACGTTTAGGCGCATGGTATACGGGAGAAGATGGCGAAAAGCATCATCCGATAATGTTACATCGTGCGGTTTTAGGATCTTTGGAAAGATTTATCGGTATTCTTTTGGAACATTATGCCGGAAAACTTCCTATGTGGTTAGCTCCTGTTCAAATTGTTGTTGCAACAATCACAAATGATTACGATGATTATGGAAAAAGGTTTTATGATGCGTTAATCGAATCAGGAATCAGATCAGAATTTGATGTAAGAGCAGAAAAAATTTCATATAAGATCAGAAATCACTCGGTTGAAAAAGTTCCTGTGATGGCTATTATTGGCGAAAATGAAAAAAGTAATAATACGATTACTTTAAGAAAGATGGATGGTTCACAAGAGAATTTAGCTTTTGATAACGCTATAGATTTGTTACGAAAAATTTGTAAAGAACCTTTATAATAATAGATATTGCAGATCGAAAGTTTTCCGGAAGCAGAAGGCGTTCAAGAATTTTGTTAGATCGCTATTGGAATAAAATTTATTGAAGCAAAACAACTGGGATTATCCTTTATATATCCTTTTTAATTCTTTATTCCATAATTATTATGAAATTAACTTTTATAAACTACAATATTTCGATAAAATAAGTCGTTTGTAATGGTTGTGTTGTATTATGTCTATGTCTTTTGATGATACTAATAAGTACAATTTTTTTGATCTTTTTCCTTTTGCTGTTTTGAATCCCCAAATTGCATTACTTTCATATCTGAAAGTAGGGGAAAAAATGGCACAACAGCCGAAAAAAATGGAAGCTGCTCAACAAGATCTTTTAGATCGTCTACTTGAGTTACAAAAGAACTTTGTGAAAGAGATTTGTAAAGACGATGATGAAAAAAATTGTATAGATCTTGAATACAATAAAAATGAGAAGAAATTTGAAGATAATCCTTTTGAAAATCATCCTGTTATGAAGTTTTCGAAAAAATTTCATGAAACAGTTAGTGATTGGTTGCTTGATACGCTCGACGATGTTGAAAATGTCGATGATAGAACTATGCATAGTGCAAAATTCTTTCTTAAACAATATATCGATTTGATGTCTCCAAAGAATTTTCCGTTTTTGAATCCGACCTTTTTGCAAACTACTATGGATACGTACGGAGAAAATATTCGCAACGGTTTGGATTTATTGCTTAATGATATGCGAAATGGAACAATTACAACAAACGATCGCTCAAAATTTAAAATAGGAGAGAATATTGCAACGACTCCAGGAAAGGTCATTTATCAAAATGATCTTATTGAGTTGATTCAATATTCTCCAACGACAGAAAAAGTTTATGAAAAACCTATATTGTTCGTTCCTCCATGGATAAACAAGTTTTATATATTGGATTTAACGCCGGAAACTTCTTTTGTTAAATGGTTGGTAGACAAAGGTTTTACTGTATTTATGATATCTTGGGTAAATCCTGATAAACGTCATAGGAATAAAGGTTTCGGTAACTACATTGTAGAAGGATTGATTGACTCAATCGATAAAATACAGGAAGTTACAAATACGAAATCTTTGCACACTCTTGGATATTGTGTTGGTGGAACATTAATTTCATCTTTACTTGCTTACCTTGCCAGCCCTAATTGTGCTCGTAGGCCGAAAGCGAAGATTGAATCAGCTACTTTGCTGACTACCTTGCTTGATTTCGATCAAGCTGGTGATATGGCTATATTTATGGCAGAAAATTATCTTGATGCTATTAATGCGCAATTACATGAGCGCGGATATCTCGATGGCCAAATAATGTTTAATACATTTAGTACATTAAAGGCAAACGACATGATTTGGAGATATTTTGTCGATAGCTATATGTTAGGGAAGAAACCGATTGCTCATGAAATATTATTTTGGAACTCCGATCCGACAAATTTAACTGAGGCGATGCAAAAATTCCTTTCTAAAGATCTTTATAGAGACAATTTACTTAAGACTGGAGCATTAAAAGTTCTTAATGTCCCTTTGAATTTGAAGCTTATAGATACACCTTTATATATGATTTCAATGCAAAAAGATCATTTGGTCCCTTGGAAAGCGACTTTTGATGGTATGAAATTGTTTAATAGCAAAATAAGATTTGTTTTAGGAGGTTCCGGGCATGTGGCTGGCTCAATAAATCCTCCGCAAAGAAATAAGTACTGTTATTGGGTAAATGATGAAATGATAGACGATGCGGAAAAATGGTTTGAAACAGCGACTAAGTTTGCAGGATCTTGGTGGAGTGATTGGTTAAAATGGATTACCCCGATGATGGGTGAAATGATTACACCAAAACCGATTGGAAAATCTTTAAGGAATGCACCAGGAATATATGTTAATAATCAAATTGAAGAATTTGAGAATAAAAATAAGGAAAAATGATTTCATGAGCGATAATGATAAACATGAAGATTGTATTTTCTGTAAAATAGTTGCTGGAGAAAGTCCTGTACATAAAATTTGGGAAGATGAAGAGCACTTAGCTTTCCTTTCAATATATCCAAATACATTGGGAGCATCGGTAGTTATTCCAAAAAAACATTTTCAAAGTTATGCTTTTCATATGCCGAATGATGAGTTAGCAAAATTGACAATCAAAGCAGGAATCGTTGGACGATTATTAGATGCGGCATTTGAAGACGTCGCAAGAACTGCTTTAATTTACGAAGGATTCGGCATAAATCATGTGCATGCGAAACTTTTTCCATTGCATTATACGAATCAAAAGGACTGGACACCAATACATACCGATTACAATAAGTATTTTGATCATTATGAAGGTTATGTTTCATCTCATGAATATCATGGCCAGAATCCTGACTTGACAGCACTTGCTGAAAGGATTAGAAATGTTGCGAAGAATTTAAATTGATAGATTTTCGCAAAAATATGGGAATATTAACGCTTACAAAAAATAAAGCAAATTTGATATTCGCTTTTTTAGTTCTTGCTGCATCAATAGTAGTTTTATGGGATGCTAATTGGACATTAGGTGACGATAACCAATTTATTACAACTACAGCTATTGGTTTACCAGTATATGGATGGTGTGGTAGCGGTCGATTTTTTCCATTGGGTCTATTTGATTGTTCTGTGTTATTATTTGTTCCATTTGGTAATACTGCCGTTGCACATTTGCTCTATAGTTGTGTTATGATGATAAGTTCATCAGTAATATTTTTTAATTTATTAAAGAAAATAACTAATCATGATTATTTATCTAGTTTATTATCAATAATTTTATTATTTTTTTCCGCTTCTTTTTTGCAAGTGCATATGGCTTGTTTCTTTTGTGAAAGAATTATATTTTTTCTTTCATCTATAATAATGTTTTGTCTTTGGATGGCTGAATATAGGCATAAAACAAAGTATTATATATTCGCATTTATATCTTCTGTTTATATGACATATACTAAAGAACCGATTTTTGGATCTTTAGGAATAATCGCTTTAATGGAATTGATATTTTGTATAAAATTGCGGGGGGGGGTATTTTCTGACAGAAAAAAGATATTTTACATATCGATTCTTATAAATTGTTTTATTTTTATTGTAATTTATGCTTATTTTTGGTTCAAAAATCCACCAACTGAAATTTATGGCAGTGATAGGATGCATAATATATTCTATACTATTTTTACTTGTTGGAGAAGAGAACCGTATCTTATAATCGCTACTATTTTGAGTGTAATTAGAGCTTTTTCAATTCTTTTTAAAAAAGATAAAGAGCAATTACTCATTGATTCATTCTTATTCGCAGGAATTGGATACATGTTGGCAATATTTATCCTTGGATTTATTCAGGCCTATTATTATTTTCCAGCTGTTTGTTTTTCTTTACCAGCTTTTGCATACTATTTATGTAAGTTAAAGGATAGTAATAAAATATCACAACGCAATTTGTTAATAGCTTCATTAATAATAGTTATTGCTATTTCTACCGTAAGATCGGTGAGGGAAGTTAAGAAAAATCTTAGATTGAGAGCTGGAGATATGCCAGCTATTGAATATCTTGTAAATCAATGTAGAAATGGTTTAAAAATAACTTTTTTTACTACTGAACCTTATGATTGGTGTATTGCTTTTACTTTGAATGCTATGAAATATATTTTTAATATGGAAAATATACCGTATAGTATTATAAATAGAAAAGATTGTATTTCGGATAAACCAATTGTAATAATTCCAGCAGGACAAAAAGATAAAAATTTGTTAGATCAAAAACTTGCAGATTTTTATTTATATTATCGTTCATTATATATAGATATCTATATTCGTAAAAATTATAAATGATTGATTATTTTTTTGTTAGAAATTTTTCGTTTGTATTCATCAATAAAATATCTCTTGTACTGTTCGAAATAGCTTTTTTCTTGTAATATATTAGGAACGTATATAAATAATAAGCAGCTCACAATGGTAGTGGAGTTTTTATGTCTGAAGAGAGTCCTGTAGTTTCATTTGAAAAAGTGATGGTGCACTACAAAGATGGTGCTCCGATACTTAGCGATGTTTCTTTATCATTTAAGAAGAAGTCGTTTTCTTTTATAACTGGAGCAAGTGGAGCAGGAAAGACTACTTTCATGAGGTTGCTTTATGCCGGAATAAAGCCGTCATCAGGAAAATTAACAGTATTTGGTAAAGATATTTCATCGATTTCAGGAGATGAACTTTGTAGATTGCGCCAAAAAATTGGAGTTGTATTTCAAGATTTTAATTTGCTTAATTATTTAACGGTTCTGGAAAATGTCGCGCTTCCTTTGAAAGTTATAGGTGAATCAATAGACAGTCGTTTGGTTCAAGCAAAGGAAATTTTAGAGTGGGTTGGTTTAGGAAACTGTTTTAATGCATATCCTGATACATTATCCGGAGGACAAAAACAGCGTATCGCTATTGCACGCGCGGTTATTACACGTCCAGAAATTTTGTTGGCAGATGAACCGACAGGAAATGTTGATGATCAGATCGCCAATAAATTAATGAACTTATTTTATGGCATGTATAAAATGGGTACTTGTGTAATTATAGCAACACATAGTCGACGCTTTGTTGAAGCCTTTAATTATGGCGAACTGCACATAGAAAATGGTAAAATTATAAGGAAAAGGTAGTTTTTATGGCTTTATCATTAAAAAGTGATAGCGATTTCAATTTTGATGGAGATAAAATCAATAGTTTTGTTCCATTTATAATTGGTTTTCTTATGTATTCAGTAACGATCGCAATTATGAGCGCATTTTTTACGCATCAATTGACATCTGAATGGAGTAGTGCTCTAAACGGGCATATGACAATCGAATTCCAGTCTAATGTCGTGGGTGAAGGTGAAGCTCTTACGGAAAAACAGAAAGAGGAAGTAAGAGAAATAATAGAGAATACTGCCGGAATAAAGCATGTAAAAAAACTTCAAGAAACAGAGATTTTAAAAATACTGGAACCTTGGCTAAACAGTACATCTATTCCCGATGATTTTCCTTTTCCCACTATTTTCGATGTTGAATCAGATACGCAAACGAAAATTGATTTATTGCTGTTAACTGAAAAATTGTTGAGAGTTTCACCTGGCGTAAAAATACATGATCATGCGAATTGGTATGCGCCTATACTAAAAGTGAGCGATGGATTATTTTTCTTTGCGGTTCTGCTGTCTGTTTTGATATTTTGTACAGTCTGTGCAACGGTTATATTTATAACGAAACACACGTTAAAATCGCACGAAGACGTTGTGAGAATTTTGCAATTAATAGGTGCAAATAATTCTTATATCGCTTCACAATTTAAACAGTATTATTTTTCTATAGGATTAAAAGCATCATTACTATCTATAATTTTAAGTTTGGTGACTATAGTTAGGGTGTTTTTTATATATCCAGGAATTTCTATTCGTTCTATGTTTGAATATGGAGGGATTCTGTTGATAATTCCTGTAGTTGCAACTGTGATTCTTATGATTACATCCAAAAACTCCGTGATGTATTTCTTGAGTGAAGATAAATGGGTAAATTGATGCGATCTCTTCTATTTTTTTTAGGAGGAGTAATTGCGATTTGGTGTCTATTATTTGGATTTTTTTTAATAGATGCACTTTCTTTTAAAGAAATTGCACAGGAACAATGCGATAATGTAATTGTTTTAACTGGTGGAAAAAACAGAATACAACATGCACTACGATCGATAAAAACGAATCGGTCAAAAAATATATTTATTTCTGGTGTATATGCAAAAACAACTTTAAATGACATTTTAGGAGAAGATGAAAATAAGGAAGAAGTCAATTTTATTCTCGGAAAAAAAGCGCGCAATACCTTTGAAAATGCAGATGAGATTGATAATTGGGTGCGAATTAACGGGATTAAAAAAATCATGTTAATAACATCGGATTATCATATGCGAAGGAGTATTCTTGCTTTAAACCATAAAAACAAAAGTGTAAAAATTATTCCTTGTGTGTCGAAAAGTAAATTTGATTTTTATTTTTTCAAGATATGTGTTAAAGAATTTCATAAAACTATTTATGTGTGCTTAAAATTTTTGTTTGACGATTTTAGTAAGGCTAAATTATGTTGAAAATTATCAGATCAGTCGTTTTTAATATTCTATTTTTTTCAACAATGTTTGTTCTGTTGCTATTTGGAATGTTACTTCTTCCTTTTGAGCAGAAATACACTTTTATTTTTTGGTATTATTTCTCAACAACCTTGGATTTTTTAATACAAAAAGTCGCGGGTATTACATATACGATAGAATACGAAAGTACTCCTATAAATTCTCCTGCAATATATGCTGTAAGACATGAATCAACATGGGAAACTTTGGTTTTAATACGACATTTTTATCAACCCATTTTCATATTAAAAAAAGAATTGTTATTGATTCCTTTTTTCGGAGCTCTGTCTAAAAAAGCCGGAGCAATCGATGTCGATAGAGAAAATGGTGTAAGAGCTTTACTTGATACGGTAAAACGAGTAGAGCAGGCTATTGCTGCGGGGCACTCTGTTGTAATGTTTCCGGAAGGCACTCGAGTACAACCGGGGGAGCATGCTGAAATAAAAAGAGGCATTGCACTATTCTATAAAAAGAGTAATTGTCCAGTAATTCCAGTAGTACATAATTCTGGAAGATTTTGGCGTCGAAGAAGCTTTTTTAAATATCCCGGAAATATTACAGTAAAATTTCTTAAACCTATTGAACCAGGCTTATCTCAAGATGATTTTATCGAACGATTAAATAACGTGTTTTATTCTGCGGTAGATGATTTAAATAAAAAAGTATGAAGTTAAGCGGAAAATTTAGTGAGTCATCGCGCAGATGGCTTGATAGACAAAATAGAGATCCCTATGTAAAGAAGGCGATTAATGAAGGATATCGCTCACGGGCAGCTTATAAGCTTATTGAAATTGATGATAAGTTCCATCTTATAAGAAATGCAAAGACAATTGTAGATATTGGGGCAGCTCCGGGTGGGTGGAGTCAAGTTTTAGCAGAAAGATCCACATCAAATGCAAAAATTGCGGCCGTTGATCTTTTAAAATTTAATCCTATTGATGATAAAGTACGTCAATTTTTCGGTGATTTTGAAAATGAAAATTTGCAAAAAGAAATAATGGGATATCTTGATGATTACGCTGATCTTGTAGTTTCAGATATGGCTCCTGCTACACTTGGGCATCGTCAAAGTGATCATCTTCGTATTATGGGATTAGTTGAAAACGCTTATTTTTTTGCTCAACAAGTTTTGAAAAATGGAGGAGCTTTCATTGCTAAAATCTTTCAAGGAGGTGAAGAAAAAAAATTTTTTAATACATTAAAGAAAGAATTTCAAATCGCGAAATTTTTCAAACCGAAAGCCAGTCGAACTGAATCTGTTGAAATATATGTTGTAGCAATTGGATATAAAGGAGAGTCTAATTGAGATTAGCAGTAAAAATTCAATCTACAATTAATTTATTGGATAATTTTTTCGAATCTTCCGCTCCATTCGATATAATCATGGCTAAATATTTTAGAAGCAACAAATGGATAGGTTCGCATGAGCGAAGAGAAATTGCGGAATTCTGTTATTCAATATTCAGAAAATATGAGACGATAAATTTTCTTACATCGAAGATAACAAATAATTTTGGGCGTTTTTTCGTTCTTACTTATCTGAGGAAATTTGAGTTAATCTGCGATGATGAAATCAATACAATCTTTTCAGGAAAAAAGTTTGAAGCATCGCAGTTAACAGAATTTGAATGGAAATTCATTAACTCTTTAGAAAGTTACACAAATTTACCGAAAGATGTCTTGCTGAATTATCCTAATTGGATGGAATTATATTTTGAACGAGCTTTCCCGAAGAATTTTAAAGAAGAGATGCTTGCACTAAATGAAAAAGCATGTGTGGATCTCAGAGTAAATACGCTTAAGTCTTCAAAAGATGAAGTCGTGAGTATGCTTAGCGATTTTTCTATTGAAAAAGGGAAATTATCAGAAAATTGTATAAGAATTTTGAATGGAAGAATAGGCAGAAATCATCCTGTAATAAAAAATGGTTTTGCAGAGATTCAAGATGAAGGTTCTCAATTAATTGCTGAAATTTGCACTGTTTCATCAAAAGATATTATTGTAGATTTTTGTGCCGGAGCAGGAGGGAAAACGCTTGCTATCGCTGCTGCCATGAATAACAGAGGACGAATTTTTGCATTAGATAAATATTCGGAAAGATTGGAAAATGCGAAATTACGTTTCAGAAGAGCAGGGGTAAATAATGTAATGTGCCAAGAAATAAATAGTAAGTGGTTGAAACGTCATAAAGAATGCGCTGATATTGTCTTAGTAGATGCTCCTTGCTCAGGAACCGGAACTTGGCGACGAAATCCAGATATGCGAGCAAAATTTCAAAAAAAAGATTTGGATGAATTGATAGAAGTTCAAGCAAAAATTTTGGAAACAGCATCAACACTTGTAAATAGAAACGGCAGATTAATTTATTCAACTTGTTCAGTCTTGTTAGAAGAAAATGATGATCAAATTGAATGTTTTTTGCGAAAATTCCGAAATTTCAGAAAAATAAGAGTAACTTTACCTATTAAAGAAAATGTTACAGATGGCTATTATTTGAGATTATCTCCTTTTCGTAATGGTACAGATGGATTTTTTGCGGCTTGTTTGGAGCGATTTGAATGAGTTTTTCAGAAAATTTTACTGATGACCATATTCTAAATGGAAAAATATTATTACGACAGCCAAAAAAAGGTTATCGTGTCGCAATTGATCCGATTATTTTAGCTTCCGTTATTGATGTGAAGGATAATCAAACGGTTCTTGACGTAGGATGTGGAGTAGGGGCTATTTCTTTGATTTTAAAAAGAAAAAATTGTTCTGCAAAAATTACCTCAATTGATATTGATGAAAATATGTGTAATTTATGTCGTTATAATTCAGAAAAAAATGCTCTTGAATTAAATGTAAAAAATATTGGTATAGAAAATATGCCAAAACAAAATTTGTATGATCTTGTTATAACAAATCCTCCATTTTTTCCAAAGGATTCGTCTCGTATTTCAGAAGTAAAACAATTAGCTAATTTTGAGACAATGGAACTTTTCGAATGGATTTCTTTATGTATGAAGCAATTAAAAAATAAGGGAATGTTTGCAATTATACATGCTGCTTCAAGAATAGGAGATATACTTGCAGCTATAAAAGGACAGGCTGGAGCAACAGAAATAATTCCAATTTTTCCAAAAGAAAATAAAGAAGCCATACGAATTATAGTTAAATGCATTAAGGGTAGTTTCAGCAAGACAAAAATACACCGCGGAATTGTTATACATTCTGAGGATGGAAGATACTCCGAAATCGCAAAAAAAATTTTGGAAAACAAGGTATAAAAGAGAATATTCTATATCCTCGGTATATTTAGTATTCTAAAATCTTAATCTTTTCTTCCATTTTTTTACTTCTCCAGATCTTGCAGCTGCTCTTACAAGATGTCCGATACCTTCTGTTACTTTCCCTTTTTCTATTTCATGGAGAGCATCTCTTGCTCCATCTTTTCCAACTCGTTCTTTCTCTGTTTGTTGAGTTACTTCTGAATTTATGTCAGATACTGATGTATCTTCATTTCCTTGTTTTTTTACTGATTCATTTTCTTCTTGTTGCTGTGTCAATAAGATACTATCACTGGATTCAGAAGAAGCTGATGATGAAGAGGCAATAACGTCTTCTTTTCCATCTACTATAATCGGATCTGGTAATGAAACATCTTGAGAAGTCTGTGATAAAGAAGAATAACCAGTTACAGGTGTTAAAGGAATACGAATTATATTTCCCATTAATTTATCAAACCCTGTAGTTGTTTCTGATTTTATTATCAATTTTTCAAAAGTAATTTGATTTTGAATTACAATATGTTTATTTGTTTCAAATACGAAGACTCCTTTTATTGGAATTGGTGTAACATCTGGAGCAATAATAATCTGAGAATCTTTTGTAAGAATATCAAATGTAAAATTCCATACGGGTAGTATAATACTATTTACGAAACACTCCCATCCTTCAAATTTATCTGACTTTGCTCCGCGAATTTTTAGATTTGGTTCGATCTCAAATTCAAATGTTTTTGGAAATAACTTTTCATTTCTACATTTTATCGTTGTGATAGGTTCTTTTTCTTATCTATTGTAAAAATCAACCTGAACAACGTTTTCAGTATATTTTGCTGATATACATAAATCGGCGCTACTTGCTTCTTCTGTAAAATCCTCTTCTGTAAAATCCATTGAATAGATATCTGATATAAAAAAACTTCCCATTATTATAAGAGATGTTTTTAATAAATTAGAAAACATATTAACCTCAATATTCCTATATAAATAGGATATAAAATTTTATTAGTAAAATCAAAATTAAATAATATTCTGCACAGCTGCATTTATGTACAAAGGAAAGATCTTTGAATTTTTGTTAATTTGTTCTGAAAAATTGAGAAGATATTTTGCGTTTCTAAAGTCAGCAATTTCTTTATAGATAATTCTGCTACTGTTTATGAGTTGATGTATTTCTGGAATATTCTCACCAATTAGAAAATCACATTCTTCTGTTTTCTTTATAAGCTGTTCATAAGAAGATACTCCGATTTCTTCATATTTATTTTGAATTTTTTTGAAATATGCTTGATTCTTTTCACTCTTTATAAGTATTAAGCGATTACTGTTCTTTTCTGCTGCGATATAATCTATTACATCAAAATAGCTTATGCTTGCAGAAGGAATTCTCAGAGTCATAGCGAGTGCTTTTGCTAGGCTTTGCGCAGTGCGAATTCCGGTAAAAGATCCCGGACCTGATGCGGTTATTACTCCTTCGATCTCCTTTATGCTTATGCCATTTTTCCTTATAAGATTTTGAAGTAAGAATGCTAAATTTGTCGCCGCATCTACATATTCAGTAACGTGAAAAAGTTGATTTTTATACGATATCGCAACAGAACAACGCTTTAAACATGCACTTATTGCTATAACATTTTTCATTGCTCTATAAATCCCAATTGATCATTATTGAATGCAAGGGTGATTTTTTTGTTAAGAAAATCCAAAGCATATTTTCCGAAAATTTCTTTTCTCCAGCCATTAATACACCTGATATCAATGTTAGATGATTTAAAATCGCATACTAATTTTTCTAATTCATTTGTATTGGCTATAATCATTGGGGCAACGCTATTTTTTTCAGAACATATTTCTAAGATTAACTTTAATGCACCGACAATAGGTGTATGTTTTGTATGATCAGAAATATCATCATCGGGAACGATTTCTTTTGCAAATATTAGAAAATCTTTAAAGTCATCATTGATAAGACCTCGATATTTTAGCATTTTGCTGATATAAGGTTTCCCTTTCTTACATATACGTTTTATAGCATGTTCATCAGCTATACTTTTTGCGTTAGTATTTTTTTCTTTTGCTCTCTTTTCTATCCATTCATATAACTGATGAAAAATTTTGATATTTCCATCATCGGTGTTTGTATGCATTTGTTCTAGATTTTTCATCTCAGGAAGCAGCCAATTTAAGCGATTCAAATCTTCAAGTTTCTTCTTTTGCCTTTTATATATTTCTCGCAAAAAAGTTACATCTCCGACAGAATACTTAATTTGTTTTTTGCTTAAAGGGCGTTTTTTCCAATCACTCAACGAATAATCTTTATCGAGTCTTTTCCTAAGATATTTAAACACGATAGATTGATAACTAATTTGTTCTTTTGTTGATAAGAGCATTTCATATAATTGTGTATCATAAATATTTTTTATAAAAATATTAGAATTATGCAAAATTTCAATATCTTGGATAGCTGAATGAAAAATTTTAGGTAATTTTTCATTCGAAAAAATTTTATTTAGGAAAGAAATATCTATAGCTAACGGATCAATTATAAAAGCATTTTCAGATGTTGCGATTTGTATTAAGCATAAAAGAGGATGTTCCAAATTTTCTCTTATAAATTCTGTATCAACAGTAATAAATTTTTCATCTACAGAAGATTTTTCGATATCTTCCGCAAACATTCTCAGAAAAAATTGAACGGATTCATTAGAATTAATTAAATGTATCACATAAAACTCTTTTACATGTCGTTTCCATATGTGGAAGAAAAACTTTTATATCATCAACTTCTATAGTTGGGCCCATCCATATACGAAGATGCGGTTCTGTGGCTATATGTCCCAGAAAATCATGTCCTGTATTCTCTTCCTCGCATATTGCTACGATTTTTTTCAAAAAATCCCACTTTTCAGAAGTTGATAGATTTTGATACCGTGAATCTGCTATGTCAAAGCATGCAATGTGGTGAGCACGATCATTTTCCTTTACCAAAAATTTAAAAAGATTTTGTTTCGATATCCATTGTTTTACAAAAGAATAATTTTTTTCAACTCGTTGAATTAAAGCATTTAACCCCCCTAAATTTTCTGCCCAAAGTAAAGCTTCATAAAAATCTTCTATACACAGCATCGATGGGGTGTTTATCAAATAACCTTTGAAAAGATCGAAATTTATTTTCTTGTTTTTTGCAATTCGAAAAATTCTAGGTATAGGCCAAGATGGCTCATAATTTTCTAATCGTGTGATAGCTCTCGGACTCAATATAATCGTTCCTAATCCAGCTTCTCCTCCAAGGGCTTTTTGCCATGAGAATGCAGTCGCATCTAATTTGGACCATGGCAAATCGCATGCGAAAGCTGCAGAAGTCGCATCGCATATGGTTAATCCTTTTCGATCGTCTTGTATCCAGTTTGCATTATGAAATGAAGAGCCGGAAGTTGTAGATGTCCAACAAAAAACTAAATCTCGATTTGGATCAACTTCCTTTGTATTGCATAAATTTGGGAAATCATTTGTAAAAACACGTACATCACTCAAGCGAAGTTCATTTTTTATATCATTCGTCCAAACTTTTCCGAAATTGCAGCTTGCAAATGTATCTATTCCTTTTTCTCCCAATAACGACCATAAAAGAGTTTCCATTGCTCCAGTATTAGATCCACTCAGAATTCCGATAAAATAGTCATTGGGAATTTTTAAGATTTTTCGCATAAGATTGATTGTTTGCTGAATTTTCTCTATCCCATCATGTGATCTATGTGAACGTCCAAGTAATTTTTGTGAAGGATAAGTCCAATTAGAGCGTTTTGCGCATGGTCCTGATGAAAAATTTGTATTTTTTTGGCTCATTTTTATAATTCCGAACTTTTGAAATGAAATAATACGAAAAAATCAGTTATTTTTCAACGTGAATGAAGGTTTTAAGTTCTTGTATTTTCAATATGAAAGGAATATTATTTTTTTCGTTCATTAATAAAAAAGTGAAAGAGTAGGGAAGGGGAAATGGCTCAAAAATTTTTACCGCTTTCAAGACCGACAATAAGCGATGTTACTATAGATGAAGTTGTAAATGTTCTGAAATCCGGTTGGTTGGCTACCGGACCACTTTGCCAAAGGTTTGAAAAGGAATTGAGCGAATATTTCGGCGGTCGTACCGCTCTTTGCTTTACTTCTGCAACAGCAGGTTTGAAGGCTTCTCTTATGGCAATCGGAATAAAGCCTGGAGATGAAGTCATAACGACTTCGCTGACTTTTGCTGCAACGGCTAATGTTATTGCAATGTTAGGTGCAAAACCTGTTTTTGTCGATATAGAACGAGATTCATTTAATATTGATCCAAATAAAATCAGAGAAGCTTGTACAGAAAAAACAAAAGCCATTATGCCGGTCCATTATGCAGGATTATCTGTCAATCTGGATCCTATATATGAAATAGCCAAAGAAAAGCATCTCAGAGTTATTGAAGATGCTGCTCATGCTATGGGGTCATCTTATAAAGATCGCAAGATAGGAACTTTCGGAGATATTCAAGTATTTAGTTTCCACCCGATTAAGAATATGACTTCAGGAGAGGGAGGTTGTGTTGTTTTTGACTCAGGTATGCGAAAAGAAAAGAAAATCCTTGAGTTACAGAGATTTCATGGTATTGATAGATCGATTTGGGATAGATTTTCAAAAACCGCAAGTTGCTATTATGATGTGGTAATGCCGGGAGAGAAGAGCAATATGTCAGATTTGCAAGCGGCAATTGGTCTTCATCAATTGCATGAGCTTGAAGGAATGAATGAACGTCGTAGAATTTTGGCTGACAGATATCTCAAAGCATTTGAAAACTTATCTGAAAAAATAAGCATGCAAGAAGAATCAAGATATTCATTTATTCATTCTGGGCATCTGTTCCCTATATGCATTAAAGATAAATCAAAACGTGATGATTTTATGGCATTTTTGAAGGAAAACTCAGTTGGAACAACTCCATATTATATGCCTCTGCATTTGTTCTCATATTACAGAGACACTTTTGGATATAAAGAAGGGATGCTTGATAATACAGAATATGTCGGTAGCAGAATAGTATGTATTCCACTCTATACCGCCCTTACAGAAGAAGAGCAAGATTACATAATCAGTGTGATTGAAAAGTTTTTTTCATAGGTTTTATTTGAGAAAAGCATATAGATTATAGCATTTCTATTCTAATTTACTAAAATTGAGCATATTGTATGAGATATTTTTCTAACCTAACTTTTTTAAGTTAGTTTAGTATAAAGCTGAGAATATAAAAAAATATATAAAAAATAAGAGCAAGAATGAATGTCTGGTAATAACGTTGATAGCTCTTGGAGAAGTATCTTTTTCGTTACTTTTCCTATAGTCCTGTCAAATCTATCCAATGCAATAATGTATAACATAGATCGCGTTATGGTTGTTGCTTATTCTGTAGATGCGCTAAATGCAGTTAGTATTTCAGGAAACCTTTTTACGGTTTTTTCATTTCTTTTTATAGGAATAACCGATACAGCTGAGGTTTATGTTGGACAATACAATGGAGCTAAGAATTATGATCGCCTAGCTTCCCCTGTATGGCAGATGTTGTATTTTTCATTTATTACTACCATTGTTTTCTTTCCTATAGCGTATTTTTCAGATACTCTAAATCTGCTGCCATCGTATTATTTTGATGATGGTGTGATATATCAAAAAATTATGATGTACGGAGGGCCTCTGTTCCCAATGTTTACAGGACTTGCTGCGTTTTTTGTGGGGCAAGGGCGTGCTAAAATTGTTACATTATCGATCATTTGCGGATCTTTTCTTAATATTTTCCTTGATTATGTGCTGATTTATGGAGTGAAAGGTATAGTTCCCTGCTTAGGAACTGCAGGAGCGGCATTTGCGACAATAATTTCGCAAGCTATCCAAAATATGATGCTTATGATAGCTTTGTGTTCAAAAGAAAATCGTAAGTTTACGTTACGTTCATGTAAATTTGATAAAGAAGTATTTTTTGGTTGCATAAAAATAGGCGCTCCGCTATCTGTTAGTAATTTTTTAGTGCTTTTAGCTTGGTATTTTGTACAGTCAATTGTGGCGAATATTTCAAAGGAAGAAGCAACGACATATAGTATATCTGTTAGTATATATATGCTTGCTATTTCTCTTGGTGAGGGATTGAGCAAAGCTACATCGACAGTGATAGCGAATCTTATCGGGAAAAACAGTTTAAGGGAAACGAAGATAGCATATAAAAAATTCCTTATTTTATCTCTTATTGCCAGTGGATTTTTTGTTTTTCCTTTATCTCTATTTCCAGATCAGTGCGTATTTAATTTTTTGGGTATGCTTCAAGAAGATATCTCATCAATATATGAAACATTGAGAGTTACTTTGCATTGGATAAGTATTGATGTTGTATTGGAATCATTATTATGCATTATTTGGGGTGTGTTGGTTGCGGGAGGCGATACAGTATATCCAACTATTGTTTACCAGAGTTTTATATGGGGTTTTGTAGTGTTGCCAACTGCAATAGGCTATTATTGTGGGTATCATGGATCTACTTTGTTGGTATATCAACTATCATTTTTGTGGTTGTGTGGATCATTGACGCTATTTTACAAACGATATCTGAGTATGAGATGGTATAACAAATTAGTATGAGAAATTTCCTCAATTCTTTTTGTTTTGTGAAAGCAATTTTGTGGAAATTTACAATGAAACTAGCTTTTAAAGCGGTTAATTCGGCTATTTTCGTAGGATCTTTACAGAGTTCTGAATAAAAATTGATGATTTTGCAGACTCTGTTTTTTTTGTATTGAATTCCCTGTTCAAAAAATGTTCATTCCATTTTTGCTTTCATTAATGAATAATAAGTAATATAAATTATGGTATAATTTTTAAAATTCAAGGATGTATAAAATAATTAAAATCTAAAAATAGGCATATTTATGTGCAATTTTAACTTTAAGTTAACTAATAATACAGTATAATCTGGACTATGATATTTAAGGAGGAAATAATATGAAGAGAGTTTTAATAGCGACAGCAACAGTTGTAGTATTAGGTGTAGATTTTTGTATTGCGGGCAGCGGTGATTTTAGTTTAGTGCCACAAGGAAAAGATAAAGATGGTTATGTTTTTTCGTGTACGATGAGTGATGAATTGTCTGAGGAAGAATCTGAAGCGGGGTTAAAAGAAACACCATTTCATACAATTCCAGTAAAAATCACGAAAGAAAATGACAAGGCTGATGATATGAACGTATCAGGAATTGTGGAATAGACTATATGAGAGCAGGGTTATTGTTTCGGGCGGATAAATTCAGCAACTCGTGTTTGATACATCTTTACCCGATGTTAACGACACACAACGCATCTTCAGCACCAATATGTCTTATTCAAGGAATAGAAGGGAAATTCTATCCTGTTGGTAAATATGGGTTTTCCCTATATCAAGTTGATGAATCCTTGATGTCTTTTACAGATGGCATAAAGCGTTCGATTTTAGTATCAGGGGATGGAATACATATAGTTCCTTCAGAAGAGATCCAACAATATTTGAAAAATTTTGTGATAACTCAAAAATCAATTGGCCTTGATGAACCGCCAGCAGAATTTTATTTTGATACTGAGATAGGGGCGTCAACGCTCACAGGAAAGCGGATAATGCGAGAAGGAGGTCGAGATGTGCCATTATTGGAGGGACTTGGTTATTTTGCTCTAGGAGAGAGGCCGTTATCTGCGGAAATGCTACCGCCGGCATTAGGTACTGCGTTTCGTTATTTAGAAGAAGCGGAAGCAAAGACATCATCAGTTCCTTCTTTATCTGGAGAAGCGGATGTTCCGGCACAGACGACACCGATTTCTTCAGCATCATCTAGTTCGTCTTCGTCAATGGAAGCTCATCCGATATTTCGCTTGAATTACTGTGGACATGTTCCAGCGCAATTTGGACATGAGATGCAGCAAGGAACTGACATATGGAGTTTGGGGATTATTTTATATGAACAGATGCTGAGAAGAGGAGCGGAAATACCTTCTGCGGGTCTGCCTTCATTAGATGCTATTCCTCCGCTTTATCAGAATCTCATGCGAGAATCAGGATTACTGCCTATGTTTATGTTGAATCCCGCAGAACATCATCACGAAGCCAATCTTTTTGGAAGGTTGGGAGAGAAAAAAGACGACATACTGCCACCAACAAGCACAACTTCTCTGGTATCGCCGACTAATGCGATAACTGTCAATACATCTTCAGGAAGCAGCTCCGTATCTGCCACGGTTGCAGTCCATCCTGACTACAATAGTATGATTGATGATTTTGGAAGGTTATTTCTAGGAGATAGGAAATTGACTTCATTTGATGGATTTCCCAATAGTATGCCTAAGTTGGAGTTTCTGTCCCTTAACGGTAACCAGCTTAGTAGCTTGAAAGGTCTGCCGCAGAAAGTTCCTAATTTGCAGACCCTGTTCCTCGATAGTAACCAACTTAGCAGTTTGGAAGGTTTTCCAGAGAAAATGCCTAATTTGGAGGTTCTGCTCCTTAACGGTAACCAGCTTAGCAGTTTGAAAGGTCTGCCAGAGAAAATGCCTAAGTTGGAGGTTCTGCTCCTTAACGGTAACCAGCTTAGCAGTTTGAAAGGTCTGCCAGAGAAAATGCCTAAGTTGGATATTCTGTCGCTCAAAGGTAACAAAGATCTAAAAGAAAAAGATATAATTGCCGTATCCGTGAAATATCCGAGTGCGAGTGTCGATTCTGATTTTGGAACGTACAAGGCGGGACAGAAGCAGTAGGGTATCTCTGAATTAGCGTTACCTTACCGCATACACACATTCCTTCAGAGGAGGCTTATAATCCTTCTCTGGGGAGATGTCGGATTCTTACTACTTTTACAGCTCCATTCACAAACTGAATAAATAGACTTTATATAGTATCCCATGGATATTTACTAACAGATGCTTTGTATGTTTATAGCATATACTAAAATATGTCTATAGATTGATATGAATCTTATCGGATTAATAAAAACACAAAACTTGGCGGACCGAGTGAACGAAAAAACGAAACTATTCTCCGTGTACTAAATTTTCAAAATGCTTCAATATCAATGAGTTGCAAAATTTTGTTAACCTTTCAGGACACTCGCCTAGGCAAGAGTTATCTATATTTTAAAGGCATCAGGAATTACTTATCTGCTTGAGCCGTATTACAACAATATTACAAAAGGAATGATAACAATGCTGAATATATAATAGAGTTATTGCGAAAGTCGAAAATAGCGTTTTTGAGCTTCTGATTATCAGAGCCTAAAAATTCCCAAAAATTACCTTCGCAGGGTGAATTTCCCCAGGCTTGCGGGGGAATCATTTATTTTTTTATAAGTCATGTAATCAATGATTGTTGTATTAATTGTTATACAATTGTATACTATAATTCACAACAATATTGGAGGATATTTAAATAAAATGGCAATAGAACAGTATTTTTTCAACTGTAAACGAAGAACAATATTGTTGCTTATATTCTTATTGATTCTTACTTTTTTGCAAGATTCATATTGTATGTTACAAAATTTTGATGATGCAAAAACAGAACTTAGAACAGCTTTAGGACAGTCATCTGATGGGCCAATGTCGGTTATAACAGTTGCGCGAACTCCGAATACAACAGATTCTACAGTTCTTATTTCTCATGATGAATTTGAGCAAGTATTAAGATTATTATATCCTTTATGTTCTGGAATTAGTGCGCCAACTTATAGCCAATTTGCAAATTCCAGAAGAATACCTTTTTGGTCAAGTTTACCTCTAGTGGATCGGGTACGTAATTTTTTTCATCACACTACTCTATTAAATGATGATCCTTCGACGCTTGCAACAACGTGGCCAGAAGACATAGCTCAAGTTAGTAATATGTGTAAGGATTTTAAAAGTTTATATGATATACACTTAAAAAATTCATGTAACATTATTATTTTTAATGAAATGTTTTTTTCTCAAGTCGCCCCCTTAACTATTGAACAAAAGGATTTTATAAGAGATAAAATATTTGATTTATCTAAATATTCTAGACATAGCTTATTTTATCCGAATTTTTTGTATATTGAGAACCGAGAAGTAACAGGAACGGCAATACGTAATTCATTTAACACTATGGTGCGGAATGAAAGTAGTGGAATCATGGATATATCCTATGACTTATGGTGTATTGATTCATGTGAGCAAAAAACTATTATTAATAGAGGCATTATCGATACTACAACTTATAATCAAGATTTTTTAATTAATGAAACACTTGGAATAAATGATGGCACTATTGTAACAAAGTATAAAAAATCTAGCTATTGGAATGAATCAAACGACTCTATAAGAAATGGATGTTTGTATGAATTTGGAACAGGTTTAGATGTAGGTGTTGATGGTTCTCCTGATTTATGTAATGCTATGTTAAATAATATAAGTATTGATATATGTTTTGACTTAGCTTGCGGAATAAGAGCAAATAGTAATCATTGGACAAACTTAGGACATCCATCAAGATTGCATATCGTGCAATCTAATAGTGTAGATCCATTTTGTGATATCCCTCCAAATGATAATATAAATAGACTTCCTGTTGATGTTCCTATTCTTTATTGTGATTCATATCTAGATTATCATAGAAACGGTCTGCTTTATTGTCAATCAAATATGGGAATGAGAGAAATTGGCGGAAATGTCGCTTCTTACAGGTTGTACGAGATTAAAATTGGTGATAGTGTATATACTATAGGAATTTATATGAGGTAGATGAGATGAAGAGAATTATTTTTTTATTATTTATCGCTTTTTGTTTTGAAGGATTTTGTATGAAAAGCATATCTGTAAACGTACAAGGAGTCAATGACAGAGAATATATCGCTCACATAAGAAATGAGCCTGTTAATACGGCTATTTCTCTTAGAAATTCGCATGCAGAAGGAAGTAGAGAAATACATCTGAAAGATGGGCCATTTTTAGTTATTCTTGCACAAGATAGTTTTATACCACAAGTAATAGACGTAGGACCTAATATAGAAAATAAAGTTTTCAGCTTTATTATAGAAAAAAATCATCCTTATAATCAACCAACAATTAAATTAATAATTGGTGTCGATTCAGCTATCAAATGTGCTTTATATCGTCAACGGGCTGGTGGAGGTAACTCATTTGTATTAGCTGTTGGTGATAGTGATGATGCCGTTTCTGTTGCTTCAGTCAAAAAACATCAGAAGCATGGTGCTATGCAAGCATTCGAGCGCATTTTTTGATAGAGTAGAATGTGAGTTGTTAAAGATATATTTCTCTAAAAGCTATGAACTTCAAGATTTTTTCGTTTGAGTATTTGGATTTTTTTGGTTTTTGAATCAGAAGTGTTATTTAGAAACTGGAGAAAGAATATTTTGGAATCGATTATCAAGCCTAAAAATTACCCAAAGATTATTTCCGCAAGAATTTATTGATCCACCCATACTTCACACTGTTTAATTACAGTATCAATTGCGTCTTGCTGACTTTCTGGTGGATATTTATGCTTTTTCAAAAGTTTTTTAACTAACATGCGCATTTTGGCGCGTTCAGTTTCTCTTTTCTGCCAATCTATCGTTTTATTTTTGCGCAAAGTATCCGTTAGCTCTTTTGTAATCGCTATTAATTCACTGTTTTCATAAAAA
>CAJODB010000002.1 GCA_905233185.1 uncultured Alphaproteobacteria bacterium
AAGGAATGCAATAATCCCTCTATCCGTCTGTTATTCTGAACATAGCATACAGGATTCGGGAATAATTCTCATATATGCTTGAAAATATGCATAAAAAAAGACTTCCGAAGAAGCCTTTCTTGATGATAAATTTTTATCTTAAAATGTTTGTCAATGCACATAAGATCATTATTTTCTCATAACATTCGCAGACCATTCAGGATCGATCGCTTCATTTGGTGTTGCGATTTCATGCTTGTTGTATCCTGTGATGTCTACACTGAAAATTTTATTTCGCTTGTTGTAATCTTGATGCGAGAACATAACGACACGACCGTTTGGAGACCATGTTGGTCCCTCGACTAAATATCCGGATGCGAGCATTCGTTCTCCACTGCCATCAGGGCGAATGACGCCAATATAAAATCCGCCTGCTCCGAATTTTGTGAATGCGATCCAGTCTCCACGAGGTGACCACACCGGTGTTGCATAACGACCTCTGGAAAATGATAATCGCCGAACATTTGAACCATCGGCATCCATAATATACAGCTGCTGCGCACCGCCTCTGTCAGAGTTAAAGACGATTTGCTTTCCATCTGGCGAATAGCATGGAGATGTATCGATGCAGCGTCCTCTTGTAAGTCGAGTAATACGCTTGGTCGATAATTCCAGCTCGTATATTGATGATGAACCTCTTTCAGATAAGCTGAACACCAATTTGCGACCATCAGGGGAATAGCGAGGAGCATAACTCATTCCTTTGAAGCGAGAAATAAGTTCGGTTCGTCCATTGCCTAAATCATAGCGATACACACTTGCGGATGTTGGTATTTTTCGGCCGTTTACAGTCTTTTCGCGGTATGTGAAATAGGCGCATTCGTTTCCGTTTGGTGCAAGACGTGGTGTAAGGACGATAGAATTGCCGTTTGTAAGGTATTTGTGGTTGAAGCCGTCTTGATCCATCATAGCTAGTCTATAAACCTTGCTGCCTCTTGGACTTCTGTTTACTGCGACATATAAAAATTTCGTATCGAAGTATCCTTTTTCGCCCGTTATGCGCTCATATATGCTGTTGGCTGCAAGATGGGCAATTTTCCGCCAGTCAGAAGCTGCTCCCGTGGCCGAAAACCTTCCTACTTGCAGCTCTGATAGAACATCATAAAGGAAAAATTCCAAAGTTACCTGTCCACCTTGATTTCTGATTTCGATATTAACTAAATATTGCGCATTAATTGTTTTCCAGAGTTGGAATTTCGGCGCAACACTGATTCCTTTGAGATTTTGCATAAATGCTTTTTCTGGAATGGCTCTGAAAAGGTATGTATTTTGTAAATCGTTTGTGATTACTTTATCAATCTGAAATTTGAGAGAAGAATTCGCTGAATCAAATATATTAAATGCAATGGAAATTGGTTTCATTACGCCTTTGTTGATATTTACGACAACTTCGGCATGTGCCATTTCTATTTCACTGAAAAACAACAAAACCGCTGCAAGAATCATATTTTTTATTGTATTTATTATCGCACCTTTTTTAGATGACATAACTCTATTCTCCTAAAGCTTCTTTCAAATTAAAACGCAATGTAATTTCTCTGAATAAATCCATCTTTTCTCTTGGAATACTTAGCGGACTTGCCTGTAAAATTGCTCGCCGCGCACTATCTGCCGCTGCTCTGAAGACATGATCCGTTGCATATTTTTTCTCATCCACAATTTTTATACTCGATGGAATTACCTCCCCATTATCTCCCAGTTCAATGCGAATTTCTATAATAATGTTTTCCGCATCACGAACGCCTGATGGAACAACCCAATGCGGATATATTTGCGAACTGACCATCTCGTAATCACTTTCCGCAATACCGTTGCCTGTACCAAAAGCCCCCACGCCTGTACCATTTTTACCACGTCCTGAGCCGTTTGGTTTGCCTCCGCTGCTGTTTTCATCGAGCATTTTTTCGAAATCAGAATCATTCTTGCGTTTTGCTTCTCTATCGGCCAGATCTCGAATCTTTTTGCGGCGATCTTTCTTCTTTTTCGCTTTTTCTGCCTTTTTAATGACGTCCATTAGCGCTTTTTTGTTGCGTTTTTTTGGCTTTTTGGCTGCTTTTTCCTTTTTTTCTTCTTTTGGTTTCTTTTCTTCTTTTATATTTTCCTTTGGAATAGGTTCTTCATTTGTTTTTTCTTCGATTTTTTCTTCTGAATCAGGTATTGGTTCTTCTGTCTTTTCTTTAGGTTCTTGGGAAGCCATTTCTTGCGACGTCTGAGGTTCTTCCGTCATTTCAGGAATATTCTTTTCCTCGACAGCTTTCGGTTCTTCCTTTTGCTCTTCTTCTGTTATAGGCGGTATTATATCAGCAGGAGAAGTCGAACGTCTTACGTTTTCCATTTCTTCCCTGAATTCACCTTCACCGGCGATTTCCACATCAACAAGCAGGTTACTTTCTTTCTTGGGCATAATCATAGATATCATTGTGAAGAGCAATAAAGATAAATGCAGACCAACGGAATAAAGCGCGGATCTTGTAATTGAGTTTTTACCTTTCTTGCGAAGCATTTGTATTGCTATCCTTTTTTGGTAACTCTGTTACGAGAACGACTTTTTTAAATCCGGCACTGCTAATTCGTCCCATAACACCCATAACTTCTCCGTAAGAAAGCGAGCGATCTCCTCGAACAAATATTTTTGTTTCTTTCGCATTTTCTTTTTCTTTTGTAATGGCAATAAGTTTATCGGAGAGAGTATCTGAAGTTACTTCAACATCGCCAATAAAAACCCGACCTTCGCTATTTACGTGCACCACAATAGGTGTCTCATTTTCACTTACATTTGGTGCATTTGCTGATGGTAAGTTAACTTTAACACCGACAGTAAGGAGCGGAGCGGTAACCATGAAAATTACCAGCAGAACGAGCATTACATCGATCATTGGTGTAACGTTCATCTCGCTCATTGGCGTAAGTTTCGATTTCTTTCCGCTTTTTGTCCTTTTTAACGCCATAATTATGCAGCACCTTGTTCTGAATCTTCTAACTGACGTGATAAAACCGCACAGAACTCATCAATAAAAGCATCCATTCTGCTTTGTAATTTGTTTATATCGCCGGAGATTTTATTGTATGCGACAACTGCCGGGATGGTTACGATTAATCCGAGAGCGGTTGCGAATAAGGCTTCGGCAATTCCGGGAGCAACGGATGTTAGACTGGTATTCTGGTCTAATCCGATCGATTCAAAGCTGTTCATAATGCCCCACACGGTTCCGAATAATCCGACAAACGGCGCTGTAGAGCCTACTGTTGCTAAAAATCCGATATGCTGTTCTAAGTAATCTATTTCACGACCCGCTGTGACACGCATAACATTCTCAGCTCGTTCAACTAAAGATTTTCCTGCTATTGTTGATCTTATTTTTGTTCTTGAACGACACCATTCTTTCATTCCTGATATAAAAATCGTTATAAACGGATTATCGCCTTTATCAGAGACTGTATCATAAAGAGCCTCAAGTGATGTACAGTTCCAAAAAGCCTCTTCAAATCTTTCAGCTTTTTCTTTCAATCTGTTTATGTAAGAAAATTTTGCGAAAATTATTGTCCAACTCCAGAAAGAACATGCAACAAGCAAAATAATAACCAACTTTACAAGGAATGATGCCTGCGCAAATAGTGTCAACATCGAGAGATCAGCATGAGCTGGTGCTGTTGCAGCTGCTGTATCAGTTGCAACTTTAACAATATTGATTGCTTCTTCTGTTCCGTTCATAAATTTTCTCCATCATATAGTTCGTATATCGGCGTATTTCTAGGTACTGCTCCAAGATATTTGAATCCCTCCTGAGTCAAAACCCGTCCACGGGCTGTTCTTTGAATAAGGCCTTTTTGCAAAATATATGGCTCTATTATTTCTTCTATGGTATCTCTTTTTTCTGATAAAACAGCCGCAAGAGTATCTATACCTACAGGACCGCCATTGTAAAAATCAAGAATGCATTTTAAATAACGCATGTCCATTGAGTCAAGTCCCTGTGGATCGACATCAAGCCTTTTTAGAGCTGTATCGGCTGCTTTTTTATCGATTACATCTATATTTGTTACAATCGCAAAGTCTCTTACACGTTTGAGCAAACGAACAGCGATTCTTGGAGTACCACGCGAACGTTTTGCAATTTCTTCAGCACCATCGGCAGTAATAGAAATTCCAAGCAACTCAGCATTTTTTGTCACAATTAACTGAAGTTCGCGATGAGTGTAAAACTCCATACGAATCGGAATACCAAATCTATCACGCAGGGGGGAAGACAGAAGTCCAGCTCGTGTTGTTGCTCCAACAAGTGTAAAATGAGCCAGATCGACACGAATTGAACGCGCTGCTGCTCCCTCTCCAATCATCAAATCCAATTGAAAATCTTCCATTGCGGGATATAGAACTTCTTCAACGACGTGATTAATTCTGTGAATTTCATCAATAAAAAGGACGTCACGCTCCTGAAGGTTCGTTAAAATGGCAGCCAAATCGCCAGGTTTTGCCAGAATAGGTCCAGATGTCGCCTTGAAACCAACGCCAAGCTCCTTTGATATGATCTGGGACAGCGTTGTCTTACCCAATCCCGGAGGGCCTGAAAACAATACGTGATCCATAGTGATTTTGCGTTTTTTCGCTGATTCTATGAATACTTTTAGGTTCTCTTTTGCAGCTTCTTGCCCGATAAAATCTTTCAGACACGTTGGACGCAGAGAATATTCATTTGTTTCCAGCTCTTGCTGCTCAGGATTAAGATTTGTGCGTTCGTCTTTCGTTTCTTTTGTTTTTTTCATCTAAGATTATCCCCCGGAAGATATTTTGTTTAAAACTTGTCGCAGCAAAACATCAAACTCCATATCATCAGTAATTTTCATCGGTGACATTATCCTATAAATATCAGATTTTTGATAGCCAAGATTTACAAGAGCGGAAATAACGTCATTCGCAACATTTGAAGCAGTAACATTAGTCTGAACTGTGGGTACGAAAGACGCAATATCTGTCTTTCCAACGACTTTTTCTTTTAGTTCTGAGATAATGCGAGATGCCAGTTTTTGTCCGACACCATCAGCTCGTGTGAACATATCTTTATCAGTAGACAGAAAAGCGTTGTATATATCATCATCGGATAATACGGACAAAATCGCCATTGCTACTCTGCCTCCAACACCTTGAACGGATGTTAATTTGTCGAACCAAAATCGCTCACTTTCGGAAATGAATCCATACAATGTCCAAGCATCTTCTCTTACAATAAGTTCTGTGAAGATATGGACAATTCCGTTTGCGTTTCCTGCCGCATTTATGGTTCTTGATGAGCATATTACTTTATAACCGACTCCGTTTACGTCGATTATCAGTGCGTTATCTAAGACTTGCTCAACCGTTCCCTTTAAATGAGATATCATTTTGCCTCCTCTTTCTTTTTCCTCATACCTATCTATGCCGCTGCGTATTTCAATATATTTCTATGATGTGCGTGACATATGGCAATTGCGAGAGCATCGGCTGCATCAAGTTTTACAGGACCGCAGTTAAGTAATTTTTGTACCATAATTGATACTTGATCTTTTGTAGCATGTCCGCTGCCTACTACGGTTTTTTTTATTTTATTTGGAGTGTATTCAGATACCGTTAATCCCATAATGCTTGGTACACATACAGCAACACCACGCGCCATTCCCAATTTAAGCGATGAGGCGGGATTGCTGTTTACAAATACTTGCTCTATTCCAACTTCATTTGGCGAATGTTCCTCAATAATATCGGATAGATTTTTGAAAATATGGCTCAGACGATCGGCAATTTCATCTGATGGCTTTGATACAACAGTTCCATGCGCAATATGCTTTAAACGAAATCCATCAAAATCAATTATGCCCCAACCTGTTATATGGAGTCCCGGATCAATTCCCAAAATTCTAGTCAAATTAGTATTCTCCGCTTTTTATTATTTTTCTTTTACTTGCTTTCTTTTATCAGTTCTATAATCTCATTAACTGCGCAACTGTCACCGAAATCGCAAATAAATTTAGCATTTTTCAGTTTATTTCTAAACCATGTTAATTGTCGTTTAATATATTGATTTGTTCGCACACAAATTTGCTCAATCAACTCATCTTTGGTTTTTATATTTTTTCGCCGAATAAAATTGCAAATTTCCCGATATCCTATAACCTCTTGTAAAGGACCGATATAGTTCGGATATTTTTCATTAAAGACCTGTGTTTCTTCTATTGCGCCTTTTTCAATCATTTTATAAATGCGGGTTCTGGCACGTTCTCGAATTTTTTCTTTATCAGGAAGAAGGACGATAATAGGTATCTCGTCATTTTCTTTACTCGCTTTTGTCTCTTTCCACCATTCTGAAAGAGGCTTTCCTGTATAAAATGCAACTTCATATGCCCGTAAAATCCTTTGAGTGTCATTTTTATGTAGATTTTTTGCGGATTCCGCATCTAATTCAGCTAATTTCGTGAAAAAAACATCTCTTCCGACTTCATCAAAGTATGTTTTTACTTTTTCTCGGACTTTTTCGGGAATTGTGGGAATATTTGCAACTCCATTTAACAAAGCCTTTATATAAAATCCGGTTCCTCCGCAAATAATGGCGATTTTTTCCGCAGAGTGAATACGCACAAGCTCTTTATTCGCTTTTTCAAGCCAAGATGTGACACTTGATGACTCATATGGTGTTAAGATACCGAACAGATTATGCTTTACTTGCTTCAGTTCCTCATTAGAAGGATATGCCGTGAGAATTTTTAATTCGTCATACATCTGTACACTGTCAGCATTAATGATTTCCGCCTGATATCCCCATTCCATTTCTAAAGTTTGAGCAAGCTTTATAGCTAAAGCTGTTTTTCCTGATGCGGTAGGTCCGCCGATTATTATTGAATTATTCATACAATGCGATTTTTCAATGTTATACTGCCGCATATATAATAAGTCCACGTGCGAAAGATTAAAACATGTATAGACAGCTAAACATCAATAATTACAAAACTTACTTTGTTTTAGGAAATAATGAGAATGAGAAAACAGAAAAACGTGAAGTCATTATCAATATTTCTTTGAGATTCTCTGACAGAAATGCTTCTTGCTATAGCGATGACTTAAAAGATACTGTTTGTTATTCGGGATTGCTGACGTTTTTGGAATCTAAATTGAGGAACTCTAGGTTTAATTTGATAGAAAAAGCAACCCAATTCATATACGAGGCAATTTGTGAATATACAAACGATTCCGGCATCCAAAAGAGAGTGGAAGTTGTCAAAGAAAATCTACCTGTAAAGGATCTTTCCAGCGCCTCTTTTGTAATTTCAGATTGGTGATTAGTTAATTTCCTTTTCTGAAGAAGGTGTTCCTAATTCTATTTGGAATCTAAAATCACTCTTCAGTTTGCTCATGTGCTTTTTTAAATCTGGAGAAAATTACGTACATCAGTGGCACGATGAACAACGTAAACAATGTGCCAAATGACATTCCGCCGACAATTGCCCATCCGATCTGTCTTCTGGAAGCAGCTCCAGCACCGTTTGCAAGAGCTAATGGGATAGATCCTATTACCATTGCGAAGGTTGTCATTAAGATAGGGCGGAGGCGTAATTTTGCTGCTTCTTTTACGGCGTTGAGTGCGTCTTTTCCATTTTCTCTCATTGCATTTGCGAAATCTACGATTAAAATTCCGTGTTTTGTGATTAATCCGATAAGAGTAACTAATCCCACTTTCGAGTAAATGTTCAAAGTACCATCAGGAACCATATATAAAGTAACTAAGGCGCCTGTAAGTGAAAAAGGAACGCTCAGCATTATAATAAACGGATCTATGAAACTCTCGAATTGTGCGGCAAGTACCAAAAATACGAATACCAGTGCTAGCAAGAACACCAAAACGATTTGGTGGCTTTCTTCCAAGTAGCTCTTTGTGGCTCCTGAAAATGTCAACTGTATTGTGTCTGGAAGAAATTTCGCTTTCAATTGATCTAAATCTTCAATGACAGTTCCAAGGGTATATCCATTTGCGATATCTCCAAATGCCATAATTGACATCATCTGGTTATAGTGGTTTACCCCCATAGGAGACTGTCTTTCTCTTATGCTGATTAAATCGGATACAGAAACCATTTTCGGCTCATTATCTGCGGTTTGTAATCTAGATTTTACGAGCATACGCGATAAATCATCAGGTGTTTGGCGTAAACTTTTTTCTGCTTGAACGAAGAGTTCATCTCTTTTTGATTCACGTTGGACATTTGCTGCTTTCTTTCCTCGCACAAAATAGCTTATAGTTGAGACAATATCATCAACAGATACTCCAAGCGAGGCAGCTTTATCTCGATTTATATCTATTACGTATTCTTGCTGAGGTGTAAGCAGTGTCGAGCGCATATGCTGTATACCCGGATAATACCTTTGCAACGACTGCATAAATCGGTTGCCAAATTTTTCGAGATATTCAAGACTCTGGTTTGTTTGCAACACAAAATCTATAGATTCCTTATCAGAAGAGCCTCTTCCTGCGCTTGCTGTGCATGGAACTCCCGTAACTTTCCGCAATTGTGGCGAGATTATGTTTGCTATCTCTTTTGCTGATTTGTCGCGTTTTTCCCAATCAACTACTTGAACCCAGCCTTCTATTTGGCTTGTATCTGCTTTTAGCCAGCGATTTTCTATAAAAGGTGTACGAGAGACGATTGCATCGACAATTTCAGCGTTCTTTTTCATGAATTCGTATGATGCTCCGACAGGACCATTGCCGATAAATGAAATAACACCCGTATCTTCTGTTGGTTTGCTTTCCGATGGGATTAATTTTGCAGCTAAAATTCCGATAGCGGATATTACAACGCCGATAGCCAGAACGATATTTTTATGAGAAAGGGAAATATCTAATGCGGTAGCGTATTTGTTCTCAATTGTTGCCAATATACGTCGCTGTACTATAAAAGCTACGCGCCCGAAATGCGATGACATCTTTTTTCTTTGAGTCCTGAGAAGTTTTGAGCACATCATAGGTGATAATGTTACAGCGATGAATCCGGAAATCAGCACGGCACCGGAAAGTGTCAACGCAAATTCTTTGAAATATTTCCCAAGTTTACCGGGAGTTAGTCCAATTGGTATGTACGCGGTAGCTAACGTTAAAGTCATGGCGATAATCGAAAAGAAAATTTCTTTTGAACCGACAATAGCCGCTTTCATTCGTGAAAGTCCAAGTTCGATATGTCTGTGGATATTTTCAAGTACAACGATTGCATCATCAACGACTAATCCGACAGCAAGAACCATTGCAAGCATAGTGAATGTGTTAATCGAGAAATCGAACATATATAACAACGAGAAAGTTCCGAGCAAAGATACAGGAATTGTGACAATCGGAATTAAGGTTGCTCTGAATGACCATAAAAATAGAAAAACAACCAAAATAACGAGAAACGCCGATTCAAATATTGCTCTATAAACATTGTTCATTGAGGCGTTTATGTCTTTTGCTTCATCTATAGCAATGACAACTTTAGTTCCTGATGGCATCATTTCTTTTACTTCAGGCAGGATTCTATTTACACCTGCGCTTAAATCGATAGGGTTTGCAGTCGATTGCTTTGTGATGGATAACGTCACACATTCTTTTCCGTTGAACCAAGATCCCTCTCGTATATCATCAGGAACCAACATAGATTTTCCAACGTCTTTTATGCGCACAATCTTTTCTTTTCCTCGAGCGGGAAGTACAACTTCATCGAATTCCTCAGGTCTGGAAAGTTCACCGTTTACATTGAGCATATATTCGCGATCTTTGCTTATCAGGCGTCCGCATGGCTGCTGTACGTGCTGTGTTGGTATTGCTTCAACGACATCGGCTGGAGTATATCCATAGGCTGCGAGCTTTTGAGGATCGAGAAAAATCCTCATTGATTTTATATTTCCTCCGCTCAAAATTGCTCGTCCAACACCAGGAATAACCTCAAATCGTGATTTTACGTATCTATCTACATAGTCATGCAAATCATCGACCGATCTTTTGTCGCTTGTGAAGCCTATAACTATACCAGCACTGGTATCTGAGCTATCTTTTCTGATAATAGGCTCAGGAATTCCATGAGGCAGTTGGTTTCTGACAAGTGACAACCTATCTCTGACGTCTGCTGCTGCTCCATCAGGATTTCTATCAGGAGAAAATTCGATTTTGATCTCACTTTTTTCATTGCTGCTAGTCGATGTTATAAGTTCAGCACCTGGAATTGTTGCAAATTGTCCTTCCAAGATTTTTGTTATTTGTGATTCGACAACTTTTGGGCTGGCTCCGTGAAATTCTGTTTCTATAGATATAAGAGATTTCTCAATTTTCGGTTCTTTGCGCACTGGCAATCGGCTTTGGCAGACTAATCCTAGAACTACTATCATCAGTGTTAAGACAGTTGAGAATACCGGCCTTCTAATACAAAGTTCTGTAATATCCATCTGTTAATTACCTATTGCTGATTGCGTGACTTGCAGCTTTGCTTTCTTCTTTTTCTTTTTGGAATTCTTTGCAGGCCTTTTTGCTTCTTGAACTATTCCGCTTCTCAACTGTTCAAGGAATTCTGCGCTTTGGACAGAAACTCCACGGCCGTCAAGCACTCCTTGCTGTCCTGATGTAATAACCGTTTCGCCTTCGTTAACTCCTGTTATAACTTCAATAAATCCGTTTTTACGCATACCTGTAGTAACCAAAGTTCGAACAGCAATTCCTTCAATAAGGCGATAGAGGTAATCATCATCACCGACTTTTTCAAGAGACGACTCAGGAACGAGAATTCCTTGTTGGCTTTCATCGGGGATAATTTTTATGCTCACAAAACGTCCTGGTTTTAGAGTCGGAAAAGCCGAAGCCATCTCTTCTGACATATCCAATAACGCCCTAACGTTAAAACTATGCGAGATTTTGTCACTTTCAGGATCAATCGCGATAACTTTTGCGCTAACTTCTTGTGTTTGCTCTCCGCCAACCAATACTTTTATCTCCTGACCGACATATACGTGCTTTATTTCTGCTTCTATAACCTTAAAATCTACTTTTAGCGGGTTACAGTCGACTAATTTCACTAATTCATTTCCCGGAGCAACGAACTGCCCTTCGCTAATTTCTTTTAGCCCGATAATCCCACCAAATGGCGCTACAATTTTATGCTTTTCAAGAGTGTTTTTGCATGATTCAACTTTAGCAGCGCAAACGTCCATTTCCGCTTTTAATTTGTCGCGGTTTACTCTTGCCATAACTCCTCTATCTGCGAGCTTTTCAACGGGATCAAACTCACTTTTCGCTTTACGATAGTATGCTTCAGCTTCCATAAGAGCTGCCTTTGCACCCTTGTCGTCAAGTTCTATGAGAAGATCACCTTCATTTACTGTTGCTCCTTCTGTAAAATGGATTTTAGATATGACTGAGTTAACTTCAGACTTTATAACAACTGAATTAAATGGTCGCAATGTTCCTATAGCGTTTATGTATCTTATGACAGATCCCAATTCAGCTTTAGCTACGGTAACAGGAGGAAGAACTTCGTCAGGTGTTGTGCTTTTTCTGCTGAGAAGTTTATAAGCAATTAGAAAAATAATCAGCACTACCAATATAAAAACATATGCTACTTTTTTCTCTCTGAATAGTGCGGGGATTCTTGTTAAGATTTTCGATAGTTTTTTGAGCAATTCCATTATTTTTATCTTTAATTCTGTTCTCTTTTATTATTTGCGCGAATATTAAACGCAATAAACACAATAATATAACTATAACCTATGATAGCATATCAACCGAAAGTTAAAAAACGATCATTTTTTGAAAGTTTTCTATGTAAAAAATAACCGAAAAATTCAATAAATCGCCGCAACGTGTTATTATACCTAATATGGGAGAACACTTAGGAGATTGGCACTTGTCGAGAAATGGTAGTTGCAGAGTTTATTCCAAAGAAGATTTTGTTGGTTTACGCAAAGCCGGCGATCTTGCTGCGCATATTTTGGATTATATAACGCCATATGTAGAAGCCGGCATTACAACACTGGAATTGGATACTTTGTGCCATAATGAGATCATCAAGCACAACGCGATTCCTGCGCCTCTTGGGTACAACGGGTATCCGAAATCCACATGTATTTCTTTAAATCATGTCGTATGTCATGGGATTCCTTCCGACAGAAAACTCAGAAACGGTGATATTCTCAATATTGATGTTACTGTTATTTTGGATGGTTGGTACGGTGATACAAGTCGTATGTATATTGTAGGTAAACCATCTCCGAAAGCTATGGAATTAATCGATGTGACATATCAATCTATGATGCTTGCTATCGAGATGGTAAAACCAGGCATATTTTTGGGTGACATTGGCTATGCGATCCAAAACTTTGCAGAAGAACGCAAATTTTCGGTTGTACGTGACTATTGCGGCCATGGAATAGGCAGAGTGTTTCATGATGATCCTGCTGTTTTGCATTACGGAAAGCTGAAAACGGGAGTGCAACTAGTTCCTGGAAATGTCTTCACAATAGAACCAATGATTAATATCGGAAGTTATAAAACAAAAGTACTGGCTGATGGTTGGACGGCGATAACTTCAGATCATTCTCTTTCCGCTCAGTTCGAGCATACAATTGGTGTAACCGAAGACGGATACGAAATTTTTACTTTATCGAGAGAGGGAAAAACAAAACCTCCGTATAAATAAATTGGAAAAAAGCGCAAAAAAAAGATGAAAATGAATAAAACGCAGCAAACAACAACTAGAAAACCACATTATCTTGGGCATCGTGAACGAATGCGCAAAAGATTGGCTGCGCGCCCTGCTTCTCTTTCAGATTATGAGCTGATAGAAATGCTTCTTTATTATATTTTTCCTAGAAAAAATACGCGCGAACTTGCTAAGAAATTTATGGCACATTTCGGAACTATTCGTAATTTGATTTTTTCAGAAAAGATTGATCTGGAAAGAATGGAAGGAGCTGGAAAATCAAGTGTCACTTTGCTTGCAGTGCTTCGAGAAATGTTTGTTCGAGCCAGTCTTGATGAAGTAAGAAAAACAACAGTAGTTGCTTCCAGTTCGGAGGTGCTCGATTACTATAAAAATATTTTCTTCAATATGAAGCATGAGCAATTACGAATAATGTTTTTAAACAGCAAGAATTTGTTGATAACAGACGAAATTTTACAAGAAGGAACCATAAACCAAACTGCGATTTATCCGAGAACCATTATACAAAGAGCGTTTGAACTTGGTGCCGCAGCAATTATTATGGTACATAACCATCCAAGTGGTGATCCACATCCATCGCGTCAAGATATAATAATGACACGAGCATTGAATGGCGTTACATCAAAGCTTGATATCGTGCTGTTGGACCACCTTATTATCGGGAAAAATGACGTTTTTTCTATGAAAGAGCATTCGATCATATAGATTAGGTCATTTTTACATCTTAAATTCCGAAAAAAGAGCAGATTCAAGACGCATTTTATGTTTTTTTTGATTTTATTGATAGTTCGTGAGATAATGCCTCTGTTTAGTTGTTTTTGTGGAGATTTCTATGGGATATTGCGAGTTCATTGTAGTTATATCAGGCATTCTTGCCTTGGTATACGGAGCATCGAATGCCAATTCTATGCTCAGTCTTAGCACCGGGAATGAAAAAATGCGTTCTATTGCGCTTGCTATTCAAGATGGTGCATCTGCGTATTTAAATCGACAATATATAGCAATCGGTATAGTAGGAGTCGTTATGACTGCTATTGTTACGTTTTGCATAGGCTGTTATCCGGCTATTGGATTCGTTTTAGGCGCAGTTCTTTCGGGAGTTGCCGGTTATGTCGGCATGAATATTTCTGTCAGAGCAAATGTCAGAACAGCTGAAGCCGCGCGCAAAGGTGTTGATCATGCTCTTTCTGTTGCCTATAAATCAGGTGCTATAACGGGATTCTTGGTTGTAGGACTTGGATTGCTTGGTATTGCGTTGTACTTTTTCTATTTAAGAATTTGTGTCACTGATGCTAGATTAATTTCTGAATCGTTAATCGCTATGAGTTTTGGCGCATCACTTATTTCGATTTTCGCTCGTCTTGGCGGAGGTATTTTTACCAAAGGAGCAGATGTCGGAGCAGATTTGGTTGGAAAAGTTGAAGCGGGAATTCCTGAGGATGATCCTCGTAACCCTGCGGTTATTGCGGACAACGTTGGGGATAATGTCGGAGATTGCGCCGGTATGGCCGCTGACCTGTTCGAAACATACGTTGTTACACTTTCCGCAACAATTGTTCTTGCGAGTATTTTCTTCCAGGATGCCATAAAAGATACCTTGATGATGTATCCTTTGGTTATTTCTGCGGTTTGCATTTTTGGTTCTTTGATTGGAACTTTCTTTGTAAGACTCGGAAAAAAGAAACACGTTATGCATGCTCTCTATAAAGGGTTAATTGCGACAGTTATTGCTTCATTTTTCGCAATGGTAGTCGCATCAAAATGCATGTTTAAAATGAATGACATTTTTGTAAGCGAAAGCGGAACAACATTCAGTGGTGCTTCTATTCTGTTCTGTGGAGCAATCGGGTTACTAGTGACTTTGGCGCTTGTGTGGATAACTGAATATTACACTTCTTACGCCTATAGACCGGTTATCAGTATTGCAAAAGCTTCAGAAACAGGCCATGGAACAAACATAATCCAAGGTTTAGCTATATCTATGGAAGCAACTGCGCTACCTGTTATTGTGATATGCATTGGTATTTTAGCTGCATATATGCATGCGGGGTTGTATGGAATTGCGATTTCAGCGACCTCTATGTTAGCTCTTGCAGGTATGATTATAACGATCGATGCATATGGACCTGTTACAGATAACGCAGGAGGGATCGCTGAAATGTCAGGATTGCCGGAAAGCGTTCGTGAAGTTACTGATACATTGGATGCTGTCGGAAATACAACGAAAGCAGTCACAAAAGGATACGCAATAGGATCTGCAGGATTGGCTTCGTTGGTGCTTTTCTCTGCTTATACGCAAGATATCGTTCATTACTTCCCTGATTTAAAGGTCGATTTCTCTCTTGGTGATCCTTACGTCGTAATTGGCTTATTTATCGGTGGTTTGTTGCCTTATCTATTCGGTGCGTGCGGTATGATGGCAGTAGGAAGAGCTGGCGGAGCAATTGTTCTTGAAGTCAGACGCCAATTTAAGACGATAAAAGGCATAATGACAGGAAAAGCAAAACCAGATTACAAGACAGCAGTTGATATGCTAACAAAAGCAGCGATCAAAGAGATGGTTCTGCCTTCTATGCTTCCTGTTTTAGCGCCAATTGCTCTCTATTTGGCTGTCGGTTATTGCTCGGGCAATAAAGCAGGTATAACAAGTGTCGGTGCAATGCTTCTTGGAACGATATTGACGGGTATTTTCTTGGCAATTTCGATGACTTCAGGTGGCGGTGCATGGGATAACGCTAAAAAGTATATCGAAAACGGAAATTTCGGAGGAAAAGGTTCTGAGGCTCATAAAGCTGCGGTCACAGGAGACACAGTTGGCGATCCTTATAAGGATACTGCAGGCCCTGCAATAAATCCTATGATCAAAATAACGAATATCGTTGCGATTTTGCTTCTGGCGACACTTGCGAAATTGTTTGCGATGTAATTTTATCTGTGATCAACGAGTTATAATTCGTTTTTTCAGCCCCTTTTCTTTAAGAGGGGCTTTTTTTCATAGATTTTTTTAAGATATTGCTATTTATTATTATCGTTCTTCGCTACTGCAAGTTACAGTTTTGATGCTACTCTTATTGAACACTATTTTCATAACTTTAGACAGATCTTCTTCTGTAACTTTATCAAATGGCAGATACGCATTTTTCATTTGTTCATCGATATCTGAAAGATTGTAAAAACCATTGTTCGCGATTTTTATGAGATATTCCTGAATGCTTTTTAACTTTTCAAAAATTTTCCCTGAATTATATTCGCTAATTTTCGCATCAAAATATTTCATATAATTATCAAAATCTTTTTTATTTACATATGCGAATAGCAAAAACGCATCGGAAAATGATCTTTCTAAATATTGTGTATGAAACTTACAGGCTATTCTCGCCTCATTTAATCCTTTATCAAAATCTGAGTTTTTATCATCAAAAATCGCATTACTTATTATTATCAAGGCCGCTTTTTCGATATCAGAAAGTTGATCGAGTCTTATACCATGGACTATACCAACGATATCTCGCATATTTTTCTTGATAATATGTGCACTTTTTTGTGAAGAAGTTTTGGAAGGTACAAACATAACTTCATTAGCTTCTCCATCAGAAATATCGTTCAGTAATGTTTGCAAATATTGACGTGCATCGAGGTTGTTCATATCTCCGGCAAACAAAATTTTCAAATTTTTTCGATTAAGCTTTTCTTTGATAAATTTTTGTACATCTTCTGCTGTTATACTTGCGATTGCTTGAGAAGATCCTGCTGTGTTCAATCCGTAATTACAATCAACATACAACATCTCAAGCATTTTTTGTGTCATTAGTTGGTATGGAGATGCAGTTTCGGGATCTAAAATTGTCGGAATTCTTTCTTTTATGCTTTCTAAATCACCATCTGAAAAAGTCGGATGTACGAAAGCGTTGTTTATGAACTTAAATGCTTCTCGCGCTTTTTCTTTTGGTATAAAAAAAGAAATTTCAAAATCATCTTTTGATGAATTTATTGATAAATCACGAATACCAAGTTCAATAAATCTTTCAGCCGTTTCTTCAACTGACATATTATTGATTCGTCTTAGTAAAATCGATGCAACAACATTAGATATTCCGTGCTTCTCTATTTTATCATGTAATACTCCTGCGCTTTCGAATACGCATTTAATGTAGATTACATCGTGATTTTGCAGCGGAAGTATTGAAGCTTGCACGGGCACTTGATCAATATCTTTAAAAGTTATGCGTGGATTCATTTCATCTTTTTTCATAAAGAAAATAACAGAAACGGCACTAGCCAACGCAACTGTTGCAACAGAGATTATTGTTAATTTGGTTTTTGTTCTTTTTAACATGCTATTTATCCGGTCTATATTTGGTTGTTATTGTAGAAATCAGTTTGTTATTTAGAATCTTCTCAGCTAATTTTCTTAAATCTTCTGATGAAGTTCTTTCAATTATATATGATGGGTAAAATCTTGTGTTATATGTTCCACTTAAGTAGGCATTTCTAATATATGAATGGACATTATAGAGGTCACACAATAACACATCAAAAGAGATCTTTTCTTTTTGCGCGATTTTATCCAAAACTTCTTGTTGTACGGCTACATTCGCTATTTTTTTCACAAATAAGTCGTATAATTTCTTTATTTCTTTCAGCGAAACATCTTTTTTTGGAAACAACGAAATCGAAAAGATACTATCATCACGATCTAATGAGAATTCCGTTCCAAAATTATCCAAAACAGATCGAGCTTTGCAAAAATCTTTGAATAAGCCATCCAATACAACATATGAAAATACATGAACAAGCTGTTTATCTGCATCTTCTGAAATTAAGTATGAATAATTAACGGAATTTCGCATATTCTTGTTTGCGATATGAATATTCGGTTTGATTTTTTCATTTATTCCAATGCGATATGGCGTATCAGTGATTTTTTCATCGCTATGGTATATATTTGCTAATCGTCTTTTTTCTGCTTGAGTAGGATTCCAATCGACATCTCCGCATATTGTTATTAATACTACTCCGTTCTTATAATGCTGTTCATAAAAATCTTTTACATCATCAATTGTGATACTCTTTAATGAGCTTTCGTTAAATACGGTATGAGGAATCGCTTGTGCACGCATATTATTTGATACAGCGTTAGATTCATTACAGCAGCGTAATTTATTTTCTATAAGAATTATTTGTTTGCAAAGTTCAAGATCGGCAACATTAATATCAATTGAATCGTTAATCTTTTCCAGCAACTTGAAAAATCTTTGCACATTTTTCGGGTTCATTACGGCGCATATTTCTGTGCACTCATCGGAACATTGAACATAGCAATCTATTCCTGATCGTAGAAATTCTTCATGCAATTTTCTGTTGATCAAATGTTTTGCTATTATTTCATCTATTCCACTTTTGCTTTCAGGAACATCAATTTTTCCGACTTTAAAGACTACACTGGCTATTGCGATTGGCATGCGCGAATCTCTATGAATAATAAGACTTAGCTTGAGCGAATCATCGCAATTTATCCAAGTAGTTGTTATCGCTTTGCTATTGTTTTCATTGGGGTCTATGCAAAATACAGCTTGAAATAAGACTAAAAACGCAGCGAGAAATTTTTTCATTGTGCATTCCCACCTATAATTACGAACGGTATATTATTTTCATCTAAATTTTCTCTGCAGAATTTTTTTACTTCATCTAGAGTGACGTTATTAATTCCATCTAGTCTTTCATTAAGCGCATTAACTCCTCGTCCTCTCATCATTTCTGCAAAATAAAAATTACATAATTTCCCTGAACTTCTGAGCTGAACTAATGTTGAGTCATTTATATATCCTTTTGCAAATTTTAGTTCGTCTTCAGTAATGCCCTTTTCACGTAATTCTTTGACGATGTTCTTCAAAGCAGCGATCGCCTTATCAACTTTTTTATTATCCGTTTCAAGAATTCCAAGCATATAGCTTGCGTGATTTTGATGAACTACAATTACACGTCCGCTATAAATATAGCCAAGTTTGCCTCTTAAAATTCCCATAATCCTAGTTTTAAATAAAGGAGGATTGCCTAGCATTGTCGATACTATTGTTGCTGCATATACGTCCATATCTTTAGGTCTGGCACATTTTAAAGCAAATGCAATTGTACTTTGAGGACCTTGCGCATAATATTTTTTTTGTACTGAATTTAATTTTGGCTCAATATCTGGAATTAAGTCCTCTGCTGTCTCAGCATTTTTTATTTTTTCAAAAATTTTATCGACTAACTGAATGGCTTTTGATTCAGAAAGATCTCCGAAAACACATGCTTCTGCATTATTTGTTACGATAAATTTTTCTTTATATCTTTTTAAATCTTCAATAGTTAATTTTACAAAATCTTCAACATTGCCGAACTCTCCATTTTCATATTGATGTGATTGAAAAATCATCGATGGAATAAGTTTATGACCTGCCATCCATATTGGATTTACAGCTTGATTTTGCAGAAATCCGACAATAGAATCTTGAATATTTTTTACACGATCTTCTTCGAATTTCGGGTCTTTTAATATTGTATTTAGCAAAGTAATGGCTTTTTCTGAAACAATTGTCGGAGTAGTTAAGCTTAACTCAAGCCTATCGACATTACAATTACACGATATTGCTGAAGCTATATCCGAAATTTCCTTTTCCAATTCAACTGATGAATATTTTCCGCAACCTTGAAAAACTGCTCGCGAATAAAAAGCAGGTACACCAACTCCTGACTTTTCTTGATAAGCTGACCCAGAATTTTTGAATGCTATTTTTATATGAATAAGGGGAGTGCTACTATCTTTCATATAGAAAAATCTTATTCCGCGCTTACTCTTTAACTCTTTTACTTGTGTTTTTATTTTTCGGTTTTCTTCGGATTTTTCTACTTTTTTATCAGATGATTTTTGCAAATCATCACATAATACATTGTTTAGAAAACCAAATACCAGCAAAAAACTGCATCCAAAAATAATTTTTCTAATCACGGTCATGCTCCTTTGGTAATATTCTTGAAACAGCAATATATTGCGGTTTTAAAACTTCATTTAGGGCTTCTTTGCATTCTTCTAAAGTTATAGATTGAATTACATCGTCCATTGATTGAATCTGCTCTAGTGTAAAACCTGACGCCATGTCCCACCAAATATGCTCAGATATGGTTCTTATGTCTTGATCTCTGTAGGCTAAACTCATCGCTCGTTGACGTTTTACTGTTTCTAGTTCGGTTTGGGTTATTCCGCTGATAAGAATTTTCCGTTTCAGATATCCCCAAAGCTCCTCGCACTCTGACAGATTATCTACCGATGAGCAAGCAATTGATACTCTGAAAATATCATATTGATATGCGCCATAATCATAATCAAAAGATATAGAAGTTGCTTTATTTAAGCTGTTTTCTAAAGTCTTTTTCGCAAATGAAGTCGGTTGATTAAGCATTTGAGAGACGAGAAATAAAGCCATACTTTTCCGAAAATTATCTTTTACGGAAAAAGGAACAAAATAAGTGTAATTAACCTCAGCTTCTGTTCCTATTTTTGATGATTTCAATTCAATTTTTTTAATTTCCTTCGGCTTGATTGCATCATCATTTATTTTTGCTATTTCTTTCGATTTTATTTTTGCGAAATACTTTTCAGCAAGAGATTTTATTTTCGCAATGTTTATATCTCCAACAATTAATATGACTGCGTTATTCGGAGCAAACCATTTATCATGGAAATCTATTAAATCTTGAGGTTCTGTCGATTCTATCTCATGACGCCAACCAATTGGATGAATTCCGCCGGACATTCTATTAAAAAGAGCAGCATCGATCGATTCAAAATACTGCCCTTGTGGAATATTGTCGCATCTCATACTGCGTTCTTCCAAAATCGCGCCTTTTTCCGACAGAAATTTTTCTTTATTTATATCCATAAACTCCATTCGGCGAGATTCATATTTAAAAACAGTTTCAAGATGATTGATTGGAACTATTTCATAAAAACAGATTGTTCGAAATGAAGTAAAAGCATTATCTTCAGCTCCTGCATTCTCCAAAAAATCAGAAAATGCTCCATTGTCTCCGCAAAAAGCCATATGCTCCAAAAAATGCGCAATTCCGGATTTAGAAGGCGTTTCATTAATTGATCCGCACTTGTAGAATACAGAACAACATACGATAGGAAGTTCTTTTTTATCTATACAAACGATTCGCAAACCGTTATTTAAAGTAAAGTCCGAAACAATATTGTACTTAGCATGCAAATCAAAAGAAAAAATAAATAAAAGAAGAACAATTACCTTTTTCACTGGTTCTCCAAAACAAAAAAATCTTTTTAAACAATACATGAAAACAGAGAACAGAGCAATTAATGAAGCTAAATTGCTTGCTTTTTCCTATAGTTATCGTTTTAAAAACGTTGCTAGTTTGCTTGACATAACATAAGGCACAAAGTATGATGCCTCAGAACTACGTAAGTTATAAAACTAGAGAGCAATTTTTAGAATTTACTTGTCCCCTTCGTCTAGTGGTCTAGGACATCGCCCTCTCACGGCGACAACAGGGATTCGAATTCCCTAGGGGACGCCAAGTTTCAGTAAAAAAACAATCAGGTGGCAATATTTTTGAATCAAAAAATAAAAAGAGGTAAAAGGCAGCGCAGCAATGACACAACTTCAAGCGATAATTTTAGGAACCATACAAGGAATAACCGAAATGCTGCCGATAAGCTCCTCGACGCACCTTATGGTGTTTTCCAGATTGCAAGGGTTACCGAATCAGCGACTTTCGTTTGATATTTTTCTCAATATAGGATCTATTCTGGCAGTAATACTTTTCTTTTTTCCGCAAGTCCTTGATATCATTAAAGGTGGCTTCGATTTTATAATTAACAAAAGGTCAAGAAATCGCGAGATATTCATTACAATAATTGTTGCAAATATTCCTTTTTTAATTGTTGGTGGCATTGCGGAAGCTCTATTTGATATTAACTTCCGCTCTCCGATTTTAATATCGTTATCTTTAATAATCTTCGCAATAATATTGTGGTTGTGTGATAGAGAATCCGAAGAAGTAATCAAAAATCGTATCAATATCACAAGAAAAGATGCCATTTTTACGGGTTTTGCTCAGATATGCGCAATAATTCCCGGAGTAAGTCGTCTTGGTGCCTGCTTTTCAATGCTTAGATATCTCAAATGCTCTCGTTTGGAAGCTTTCAGGTTTTCTATGATTATGTCAGTTTTTCCTATTGTCGGCGTATGTTTTCTCAAAACTCTGAAAATTTTTACAGGAAGTTTGATTATAGAAAATTGGACAATGGTTTCATTAGGATGTGTTTTTTCATTCCTATTTGGACTTGTAACTTTATTTGCCATGGACTCTTTTCTAAAAAAACGCAGTATGCTCTGTTTTGCTGTGTATCGCATACTTTTCGGAATATTTATCCTGACGCAATATAAAATATTTTGACCAAAAACATCTAATCTTTTTGAAAATTAACAAAAAAGAAACGTTTATATGTTTTACTAGTTGATGAAACAACTAAGGTGATTGTTATGCGTGTTGATATAATCGTTCCGAATTTTGACAATTCCAGTGATGAAGTAACTCTATCTTCATGGTATAAAAAAGTTGGGGATAAGATCTCTAAGAATGAAATAATAGCTGATGCGGAGACCCCACAAGTAGCATGCGGAATTACTTCAAGCTATGATTGTATATTGGCACAGATTTGTGTTAAAGAGGGCGAGGAAATATCTCAAGGAACCAAAATCGCAGTTATCGAAACAGATGTTAATGCTGATATTAATGAAATTAAGAAGGCAGAAGCAGCTGAAACAGCGGTTGAGGAGCTTCAAGAAATCGCTTCAGAAATAGATTCTGATGTTGCAGAAAAACATGCAAAAGAAGAAGCAGAGAAAATATCTGAAGCAGCAGCAAGAGAAGCGAGCAGTAACAAGAACCTTAGTGTTGAAAAGCCGAATGAAGAAGTAAGAAGAGAAGAATCAAGAGCGAAAACAGCAACTTCTTCAGAAGAGACTTCCTATAGCAGTGGTGGGTATTCGCTTTCTGTTCCGGAATCCGAAAGCAAGTATTCTTTAAATGCGGCCGAAGCCGAGCGAGTTGAGGAAGAACTTGAAAGCGCTGCAATGTTTGAGGAAGAAGAGATCGAAGATGAAATAGCAGACGATCTTTATGAAAAATCCGAAAAGAGAGTCTCAGATATAATGAAGGAAGCTGAAGAGAAGGCGAAAGAGGAAGCGAAAGCCCTAAGAGAAAATATCCTAGAAGAAGCGAAGAAACTAGCTGTAGCACAAGCTGAAGAAGTCAAGAAAAGGATCTTAACCGAATATGAAGAAAAAGCCTCAAAAGACGCAAGTGAGATGTATCAAAAAATCGTTCAGGGGGCCATTATTGAAGCTGAGAATTCAAAGACAAAACTTGTAAATGATGCGCAGGAAAAGGCCAAAAAAGAAGCTGTTACAATAAGAGATACGATTATAAAGAATGCTGAAAAGGAAGCTCGACAAGCGGCTATCGACATAAGCACAAGAATCAAGCAAAAGGCGATAGATGAAGAAGATGCTATAATGGATCGAGCGAAAAATAAGGCAGAAAAGCAAGGAAAAGAGATTATTCAAAAAGCAGTTGATGAAGCTACGGCAGAAGCAAAAGCTATAAAGAAAGATATCATACATTCAGCGCATAAACACGCTCGCCATCGTTCGGAAGTTATTATTGCTGAATGTCTAAGAGGAGCAAGAAAAGCTGCAAAAGATCAAGCCGAAACAATTTTCAAAAATACCATGGATATGGCTAACAAAGAAGTAAATCAGCTGCGAGAGGATATATTCCGTGCCGCTACTGAAGATATACGAACCATGACAAATGCGACTCTTCTGGATATGACAAAGCAAATGAACGAGGAGATATTAAGTTGCAAAAATTCTGCTATGAAAAGCATCACAGAGACAGCAAATAATGAAATAAACGAAAATGCGAAGTCGCTGTTGGTCAAGTTTTCGCAAGAAACAGAAGCTCGTGTGCATGAATCAATGCAAATGTTATCGAATTGTCTTTTAACCGAAGCTCGACAGAATGTTGAAAAAGAGATCGCAGACTTTATCGAATTATTGAAGAGAGAAACAAAAGCTGAAATCGAAAAATCTTTGAGTTCTGCAAAAAGAGAAGTAAGAGAAACTATAAAAAGAGCTGAAGAAAGCGTAAATAAAACAGCAAAGGAAGCAAAAAAAGAACTCAAAGAAGTTATTGAGGAAGAAAAACTAGCTGAAAAAGTCGTTAATAGAGAAGTGGAAGATCTTATTGATCAAGATAAGATCGTGAGTTCTCTTTTGAATGGTGATAGACCTGATAATACAGCTGATATGTATGCTGAAAGTTGGAATAAGCCGACATATTTTGCTTCTCCCGAAGATGAAACGGTTCCAATAGATATTTTAAGACAGCGAATAAACGAGAAAATGAAAGCTTCTATGGAATCATCGGTAATCTCAACTGTATCAAACGAAGTTGATATGAGTGCAGTGCTAACTCTGGAAAAAACTTTCGGAGAGGCATTTACAAAGAAGTACAACATTCGTCTTGGTTTTACACCTTTCTTTATTCTCGGAAGTATTGAAGCTCTGAAGCAATTCCGTGTATTTAATGCGCATATACATGAAAATGAAATCATATATAAAAATACGTATGATATATCCATAATAACTTGCGGAAATGATGGAGTAATGGCGCCGGTTATTAGACATGCGGATTCTATGACTGTTGAGGAAATTGAAAGAAGCATGATAAATCTTTCACGTAGGGCGATTGAAGGAACTTTGAGCGTAGAAGAAGTTTCAGGAGGGACATTTACAGTAGTAAACGCAGGAGTTTATGGATCTCTAATCGGTACAGATTTACTTACACCTCCGCAAGTTGCAACTCTAAGTGTACATCGTATGCATGATCGTCCTGTAGCAACACCGAACAATGGAGTAGAAGTAAAGCCGATGTTATACGTTTCTCTTTCATATGATCACAGAGTAGCAGACACAAAGCTTGCGTCTGAATTCCTTGAAGTAGTAAAAAGATACGTTGAAAATCCAGGCTGTACTTTACTTGGACTATGAGAAAGTCAATTGCTCTAGGGAAGAACTTTTTTAGGAAATGACTTTATTTAGGAAATGGATTTGAGAGGGCGAGACTTTGAGAGGGTAAAGGAATTGGTAGAAAGTAAATTTGTGCTTGCTTTTGCTTGCTGAAGTATAGGAATTGTAGGGAATAAAAAAGATGCGTTTAAAATAGGTTCCTTGCGAAAGTCGGAGATAGTAAACCTCTGCTAAAGTCGGAAACGGCATTTGGAATACGCTGATTATCAGTACACAAAAAAACCGAAAATGATTTTCGCAAGATCTCTAGTATTTTAGGACTTTTGATTCTCCAGGTGCCAAAAAGAGCCGAAAATGGCATTTGAAATAACTTTAATAGCTCTTGCAAAGTCATTTGTGAAAGCTTTTTAATTCTCTGAAATTAAGTCTTTTAAAAGGTACTTTTTTTATAAGAGTTTCAGTAAAAACTTTGGCTTATCATTAATGAATAACTCAAAATATTTATTATTTTATTCTTTTCCACTTCTTGAACATACGAACAACTCCGTCTCCAAGATTAGTTTCGTGCGTAGGAGGGACTGAAAACCATTTGAGATCATCTGATTCATCTGAGATCTTTATATCCTCATCAAAAGCTCGCATAAGGAATCGAACATCATAGTGATAATGAGCTGGAACATTCCGATACGCAGCAATAAGATGTACACCGATATCGAAAATATCTTCTGAAAGTAGTTTAATGTGTTGTAATCCCGATTCTTCATGTGCTTCACGCAAAGCGACTCTAGCAATATCACTATCTCCATCTGCATGGCCGCCCAATTGAAGCCAAAGTCCTATTTTTTTATGAAGAGTAAGAAGAAATTTTGTTCCATCGTGATTTTCAATCCAACAAGATCCTGTAAAATGCCCAATCGATAGACTCCTCTCGAAACAATCTTCATTATTATTCAAAAAATTCAGCATTTTTTGCTTATTCTCGATCTCTTCAAAGTTTTTTGGATCGTATTTTTCAAGTTTTTTTCTAAGATTATTTCTGTACATCTTATTTTATCTTTTATATTTTGATCAGGAACATATATTTAAACATCTTTTTACAAGCTTTTTAAACTCGAATCTTGAAAAATCCTTGAACATATACTGTGTCTGTGCTAATATTATTACACTTTTCGCTTATGTATATCGCGGGGTAGAGCAGTCTGGTAGCTCGTTAGGCTCATAACCTAGAGGTCGGAGGTTCAAATCCTTCCCCCGCAACCAACTGCAAGAGGCGTTTCGGATCTTTTTAGTTTGATTTTCGTTCCAATTGTAGAAATGATAGAAGAATCATAGGAATGACCTCCTTTTATCACCATTACCTTTATTTCTCAGTAGGCGTATCCGTAATATATTTGTCAAGTGCTTTTAAATTTCTGATTAGTTCTTTATTTCCTGATGCAAAGGCTTTTTCACGTGCAAAAGCTTTTGTGGACTCATCAATTTTTACGAAATTACCTGAAGCCAATATGCCAAATAAATATCCTCTTCCTTCCTCTTCTTTTAAAGCTTCATCCATAAGTTGGTCAGCTGTTTGTTTATCTCCATTCATATGATAACAAAGCGCTAAAATTGATTTACATTGATAAAAAAGACTTCTATCTTTAGAACTTATTATTCTATTGCATTCTTTTTCTAGATCTTTTCTGTTCCCTTCGGTAAAGTCCAAATTTCCGTGAACTATGCTAAGATATACAGGATTAGGCTTAACAATACCGTTTTCTCTATCAATGGAAAATATACTGTTTGCTATTAGAAAACATAAAAAACAGACAATCCAAATAAACTCTTGTTTCATTAATACCTCCAACATAAACAGCAGTATAGTAAAAAATATTTTATAAAAGTACAATAATTATAATCCTAAGATTGTTTTAGCATTTCTTCTGGTTACTCTCAAAGAAAAAGGTATTATCTCATTTAATAGTGCAGGTAGATCGTATCTGACCCCTGCTCTGACATGTTGACCACGAAACTTGGCGTTATTTATCCAAGCATCACCACACCAAAAGTTTTGGCAACTATTGCATATTTTCAGTGAAGTTTTTATTTGTATCAAAATGTTCTGAGCAATGTTGTGCGGATATATTCTATTATGTAAATTAACAATAGGTTGTAAATATTCTTCTGCTAAAAATAAACCTATTGCGCGCTCTGAATGACAATAACCACCAGCTCCGGGGTCACTAACTCCAAAATCGTTTATTACTTTGCAAATTTGACTTAGTCTATTAGTATGCGCCTCCAGTATGTGCACTATTTCATTAGAAAACCATCGATTTAATGCATTGTTATAATCACTACCGGATAAAAATAAGTAAGGTATAGAGTAAACATACGCATTATTTTCTGTATCAAAAACCAATATTCTTGCAATTGCAATATGAGGAACGCTGTGTCCCCAAAATGACAGTCGGCTCATATGACAAATCATACTTATAAATTCATCAGTTCTATTTCCATTGGGAATATTTATAGTTCTTCTTGCTTGCTGAAGAATTCGTTCAACAACTCTTCTGCTATCTTTATAAAAATTTGGGCTATGTGGGTTTTGGGTAAAAATACTTGTTTCAAAAACTTCTGTTGCTGCATTTTCAAAAGTAGAATTATTCCATTCTTGTATGCTCAATGGATTATCAGTAGTGCCAGGTATACCAAAAGAAATAATATCCGGCTCAACAACTTCATTTATTAGTTGAAGAGTACGTAATGCCTCAGTATTTGTGAAGAAAATTAAAAAGAATAGAAAAAATATAAAAAGTCTCTTTATCATATTCCAAAACAATTCGAAACAAATATCTTCTAAAAAAAGCTTTCTAAACAAATATAAAGAAATACTATTAATTAATAATTAAAAGTAAGAAAAAACGCCGTAAAATAGAAAATATATCGCTACTCTTCACGCATTTTAAGTGCAGCTAGGAAAGTTCCATGCGGAATTTTGACGTTTCCAATCTCACGCATTTTTTTCTTTCCTTCTTTCTGTTTATCAAGAAGTTTGCGTTTTCTGGAAATATCTCCGCCGTAGCATTTCGCTGTAACATCTTTTCGAAATGCCGCAATGGTTTCGCGAGCAATAATTTTTCCGCCTATAGCTGCCTGTATAGGGATTTTGAACATGTGCCTTGGTATAAGATCCTTAAGGCGCTCACATAACTGTCTTCCACGATATTCAGCATTTTTGCGATGGACAATCATTGAAAGAGCATCGACTTGTTCACCATTGACCAAAATAGTCATTTTTACAAGGTCTTCTCTCTCATATCCCGCTAAACTATAGTCAAAACTGGCATAACCTTTACTGATAGATTTCAATCGGTCATAAAAATCATATACAACTTCATTTAGAGGTAGCCTATATTCTACCAAAACTCTGGTTCCAACATATGTAAGTTCCTGTTGAATCCCTCGTTTTTCTTCACACAGTGCCAGAATATTGCCTAAATATTCATCGGGAACAATAATTTTCGCGACGATCCACGGTTCTTCTATGAATTCAATTTTGGTTGGGTCAGGCATATCTGCCGGATTATGCATATCAATCACATTTCCGTCTGTCATATGTACTTTGTAAACAACGCTTGGAGCTGTAGTAACCAAATCAAGATTATATTCACGCTCCAGACGTTCTTCTATGACCTCTAGATGCAGCAATCCAAGGAAACCGCATCGAAAACCGAATCCCAACGCTTGTGAAGTTTCAGGTTCAAATGAAAAGCTTGCATCGTTCAGCTGTAATTTGATTAAACTGTCTTTTAATTTTGTATAGTCCACTGTGTCTACAGGAAAAATACTACAGAAGACGACATTAATACATGGTTTGAAACCAGGTAAAGGTTCTGCAGCAGGCCTGTTTTCTTGGGTTATTGTATCTCCGACACGGGCATCTCCAACGCTTTTGATTCCTGCAATAATATAACCGATTTCGCCTGTGCCAAGTTCGCTTACTTCTTTTGGTTTTGGCGTAAAAACGCCAACTTTTTCAACATTATAGACCATTCCGGCGGCCATTAATTTGACTTTCATGCCAGGCTTTATGATTCCATCTTTTACACGCACCAAAGTCACAACACCCATGTAAGGATCGTACCAACTATCTACCAAAAGAGCTTTCAGAGGTGCCGTTGCTCCTCCTTTTGGTTCAGGAAGTCGCTGTACAAGAGCTTCAAGCACATCTTCAACACCAAATCCTGTTTTTGCAGAAATCTGAATAGCGTCTGTGCAATCTAGACCGATAACGTCTTCAATTTGTTCACTAACGCGGTCGATATCAGCAGCTGGAAGATCAATTTTGTTAAGAACAACTATAATTTCATGATCATGCTCGATAGCTTGATATACATTTGCCAGTGTTTGGGCTTCAACACCTTGTGTCGCATCTACTACCAAAACCGAACCTTCGCATGCCGCAAGAGATCTGCTGACTTCATACGAAAAATCCACATGTCCCGGAGTATCCATAAGATTCAACTGATATATATTTCCGTCTTTTGCTTTATAGTTCAGACGTACCGTTTGAGCTTTTATAGTAATACCACGCTCGCGTTCAATATCCATAGAATCAAGGAGCTGATCACGGAATTCTCGATTGTCCACAGCTCCGCACATCTGTATTAATCTATCTGCGAGAGTGGACTTTCCATGGTCTATATGAGCGATAATTGCGAAATTTCGAATCTTATTCAGGTTCATTTTGTGCGCAACTCTCCACCAAATTTTGTAATATGGTTTATGACTTTTGTTGAAACTTCGTTCGCTTCATCTTCTGTAAGTGTACGGTCGTTTGCGCCAAGAGTTATGGTAAAACCTACGGCTTTCTTCTGATGAGACATCTCAAAGCAATCAAATATATCAGCTTTAATAACTCGTGAATCCAATTTGTATATTTCGCCAATCAAATTTCCGACTAATGCTTTTGCATCAAACACGAACGAAAAATCTCGTTCTATTTTCGGAAATACTTTACTGCTAAACTCTACTTTCTTTTGCAATGGCGTAATGTTGTCCAAAATGACTTCAAAACATATTATGCGTTCATTTACAGAAAACAGTTTGCAAATTTTCGGATGCATTTCACCAAAATAACCAATTAGTTTTCGACCCAAAAATACTGCTCCGCTTCTCGAAGGGTGGTAATACGAAGGCAAATCTTTCTTTATCGTAATGTCCTTTTCAGATATGCCGTAGTATTTCAGAACTGCCAGCAAATCTGCTTTTGCATCAAAAACATCGGTTTTTCTGTTTTGATCAAGCCATGAACGGTCATGAATTTCACCGATACGAATGCCTGCAATATGTGATTCCTGCCTGCATTCGTCATAAAACACATCACCTGCTTCCATGAGTTCAACGTGCGTTTTTCCATAATTTAGAGTTCGGGACGCAGCGAGTATGAGTCCTGGCAGTAAAGATGGACGCATGACACTAAGATCTTCGCTTATAGGATTCAGTAGAAGCAATAATTTCTTGTTTTCTTTAAAGGCTTCCGCATATTCTGTTTTTATAAAAGAGTACGAAATTACTTCTGATAATCCTTTTGATGTCAGCAGTTTTTTTAGAGCGGTTCTATCGCGTAATGAAGTTAGCTGTTTGTCTTTTCCTTTTACAAGTGGTTCGACTTTCTGCTCAATAACAGCATCATATCCGATCAACCGCAGAATTTCTTCAACCAAATCTTCTTCAATATTCAGATCGTGACGCCAGCTTGGTGCGATAAATGTCATACCATCTTCAGACTCTGATTTTAATTGCAGGCCTAGACGTAACAAAACGTTCTTTGCTTGTTTCCAGTCAACTTCAAAACCAGCTATGCTATTTAACTTTTCTTTTGTTAAAACTATTGGTTGATCATTCTTTGAGATTTCTCCCGCCGTAAAAATGCTACTTGCTTCACCACCGCAAAGTTCGATTATTGTCTTTGTAACATTTTCAAGCTCAGGTACGCATGATTCACGATCAATGCCACGTTCGAATCTTGTTCGTGAATCGCTTGTGATATTCAGAAAACCACCCGCTTTGGATACGGAAATAGGGTCAAAAAACGCAGATTCTATTAGTATATCCGTTGTATTTTCATCACAAGCAGCCTTTGCGCTTCCCATAACTCCCATGAGGCACAAAATATCTTTGCGATCTGTTGTTACAAGCATATCTCCCTGAAGAATACGCTCATTTCCCTTAATATCGATGAATTTTTCTTTATTTTTTGCGAATCTTATAGATATATCACCTTCAATTTTGTTTAAATCATACACATGTAAAGGGCGTCCACGATCAACAAGCCATAAATTCGAAAGATCTACTATTGTAGAAATGCTGTTCATGCCTGCAGCTTTTAAACATTGCTTCAACCATGTCGGACTTTCTCCATTTTTAATTCCACGAATTACTCGCAGCGCAATAAAAGGAGCGTAATTGTGAATACCGTATTCTTTATGAATGTTTAAAGGAAAATCAAATGCACATTTGCAAGCTACTTGTTCAGATTCAATGAGTGTTCCTGCACCTGCAGCCACGAGATCTCGTGCAATGCCTTTTACAGAAAAACAGTCTCCTCGATTTGGTGTAATGGATATGTCGAAAATTCCACCATCATATCCCAATATTTCACCAATAGAGGCAGACAAATCCGTTTCAGGATCTATTTCTATAATGCCGTGACCGTCGCTGGCATCGGGTAGAGCCAGTTCATCACGTGAACACATCATGCCTTCGCTATCTATTCCGCGAATTTTGCTTTTCTTTAAAATAACACCACTGCCCGGTATGAAAGCTCCGGGAAGTGCCAAGATCGTTTTTAGCCCAGCTCGTGCATTAGGAGCTCCGCAAACGATATGATATTTCTTTCCGTCGCTATCTATAACTTCACAAACTTTTAATCTGTCCGCATTTGGATGTTTTTCTGTGCTTTCTATTTGCGCGAGTTTAAATTTATCAAAAACAACCGACGGATCTTCAAAACTTTCTACTTCCAGCCCTATAGACGTAAGTTTCTCTGCAATCTGATTGGCACTTAATTCCGTAGATAAATAATTCTTTAGCCAGTTATATGTGAAACGCACGATTACATCTCCAAAGTTCTATTCGTTATTCTATTATTGGCCTTTTCCAAAAAACGCTGCCATTTTATTATTTATTTCGCTACATAACTAAAACCAAAAGCATCTCTCCAGCGCGAATCGGATTCAAAATATCCTCGCAAATCAGAGACGCCATATTTAAGCGATGTTAATCTTTCTAAACCAAAACCAAATGCTATGCCTTGATACTTTTTCGGATCTATATTTCCGGCTTTCAAAACATTTGGATGAACTACTCCTCCGCCTGCGACTTCCATCCATTTATCGCCGCTTCCGAACATAATTTTTCCACCTTTAACTTCGTAATTAATATCGATTTCCGTAGATGGTTCGGTAAAAGGAAAAAAACTTGGACGCAATCTTAATTTTATTTGCGGAACTCCAAAGAATTTTTTCAAAAAGTCAGTCATAAGGTACTTAAGATGAGCGAAACTAATTCCTTCGCCAACCATAAGTCCTTCAATTTGATTAAACATAGGCGTGTGGGTAGCATCGTAGTCACTTCTGTATACACGCCCAATGGAAAAATACCTAAAAGGAGGTTTATTATTCGCAAGCATAGATCTTATCTGAACAGGCGATGTATGTGTACGTAATAATTTCCGCCCTTCTTCTCCATCTGCAGGATAATTCAAATAAAATGTATCATGCATAGTGCGCGCAGGATGATGATCCGGAATATTCAATGCAGTAAAATTGTAGTATTCACTTTCAATATTCGGACCTTCTGCGAAAGTAAAACCATATTCCGACAAAATATCGGCAATTTCATCGGCAACTTTGGTAAGTGGATGCAAGCTTCCTGATGGGCGTACACGAGCAGGCATTGTAATATCTACGAATTCGGAAACAAGCTTTTTCTCTAATTCTGCTATTTCCAGCCTTACAGCTTTTGAACTGATTTTATTGAGAATCTCTGTTTTTGCTGCGTTTATCTCTGTTCCTGCGATTTTTCTTTGATCTTCCGGCATATTCTTCAGAGATTTTAGGAGTTCTGTCAGTTTCCCGTTCTTTCCAAGAACGGCGACTTTGATATCTTCCAAGCGTTTTGTCGTGCTTGAATTCTCTATCTCAAATAAACATGAAGAAAGCAGTTTTTCAATATCAGTCACGAGTGCCTCATTTTATCAAAAACACCGTCACATCCTATCAGAAAAAGATAATTCTTAAAAGGTTAACGAAGAGGCTTTTGTTTTTGCCATTTCTTATTTTTTACAAAAGCAGTAAAACGGTACGCTTACTAAAAACATTATCGTGCTAATAAAAATAAGCTTTTCTCCTGAACCAAATATTGCAGCGAACGTATATATTATAGAAATGAACCCAACAATTGGCAGTAGAATTTTTTCAGAAGTTGTCAGAGTTTCCTTTTTCGTAACAGCGAGATAACAAAATGCGATAGCTGAATAGAAATACGGTAACAACATTGCAAGAACTGAGACGTCAATCAATAATTCCGTTAAATTCACCAAAGATGGTTGATAGGTAGCTAAAAAGACGATGGCCATCAAAACACTTCCGACCCATACGCCGACGGGAGCACCATTTTTGTTTGTTTGTGCGAAGTATCTAGGGAACAGGCCCTCTTTTGCCGCTGCATATGGCACTTGTCCTTGAATTAAAATCCACCCATTCAATGAACCATATATGCCTATAATACCCGTAACGATCATCGCAATACTTCCCCAATGACCGAAAATTTTCTTTGCAGCATCGACATACGGAGCTTTTGAAACAATTAATTCAGCTTGAGGAATCATTCCTGAGATCACGATAGCACCGCATATGTATACAAAAGCCGTAAGCAATACTCCGTTTATAGTAGCAAGCGGAATAGTCCTCTTTGGATTTTCCACATTTCCGGCTGGTATAGTTGCAGATTCCAATCCTATAAATGCCCAAAGTAACACTGAAGCCATTGCTCCAAGAGATGATATAGCTGAATCAGTATTTATCGAGCGAAAATCGAATGTTTTCGAAAAATCTACAAAGAAAATGCCGAAAAAAGCTATGACGATCAAAGGAAGAATCTTAATAATTACGATTATGACCTCAAAAAATATTGATTCTTTCATTCCCAATGTATTTATAAATGTAAACAATGCGATTATTGCTAGCCCAAACGTTATTGCAAAGGTCTGATTGGCTATTAAATCAGGACAAAAAATCGACATGTACTGCATGCCACCTACGAGCAATGATACGCTTCCACACCAGGAACTTATCCAATATCCCCATGCCATTTGGAAGCCTACAAAATCGCCGAATACATGCCGCGCAAAAGTATATGGTCCTCCGGCTTTTGGTATCCACATACTTAATTTGGAAAAGACCAAAGCAAGAGCAAGTGCGCCAATTGTTGTCAGTATCCATCCGATTATTGATATATTTCCGTAAGGCGCCAATATCGCAGGAGCAAGCAATACGCCTGAGCCGATCATATTTCCTGCGACAAGTGAAGTTGCTTTGACGAGACCGATTTTGTGATTATCTTGATTCATTTTTCACTCCAATAGCGGCCCTTCTTTTTTCAAGGGCGTTTCGTTTTTTTACAACTTCCTTATATGAAAAAGATTTGCGATCTATATCAGGAAGTTCGGGCGTTTCGTAAAAAGAACATGAAACAAAAGCGAAAAAAATAAGAAAAATCAATGACTTTTGCGCTATATTTTTTGAAATTTCGAAAAAATTCGTTTTATTCATCAATTTTGCTCACGGATTTTATAACAGTTAACAAACGAGTTTTAAGCGATTCTATTTTTGGTGAAGACGGCTTTTCTATATAGCATTTTTTCCTTACTTCATCTGTAGGATATATGTTGCTATTTTTCAGTAGTTCTTTATTAACAAATTTTGCAGAGGCTATAACAGTATTTGCTCTCGATGTGCAGTTTGTAACATATGCAATTACTTGTGGATTAAAAATAAATTTGAAAAAAGCATAAGCATTTTTAACGTGTTTTGCATTAATAGGAATTGCTGCGACGTCGACCCATAATGATGCCCCTTCTTTCGGAAAAATGAATTTTATGTTTGATTTCTTGTTAGTCATGCTTGATTTCAAGATATCTCCTGAAGTGCTCAAGACAGCACAGGCATTTTCTGAAGCCAAATCTTCAAAACCATAAGCCGTAAACTTTGATATATATGGACGGATTTTTTTCAATTGTTCCGCTGCTTTGATTATGTCTTTTTCATCTTCACTTTCCGGGTTTAATCCAAGATATGCCAAGACAGCCGGGAATAATTCATCAGGTGATTCATATAAAGATATACGATACTTACTTAATTTCTCAGCGAAAATAGGATCAAATAGCAGAGCGTAACTATTTGTTGGAGCGTCTTTTGCAAGAGCTTCTATTACATCAGCATTTATTCCAATTCCTGATATTCCAAACTGATAAGGTACAGCATGTTGGTTATCGATATCGTACTTAGCCAGCCGATTCATGATATCTTTATCGAAAATTTCGCAATTTATTTTTGTTTTATCTAGTTTTTGATATATTCCTGCATTCAGTTGTCGAGAGAAATGCGGCCAAGCTGTCGGAAAAACTATATCGTATTGCGCACCACCCGCCAATAATTTTGCTTCTAAAATCTCATTTGAATCAAAAATATCGACAATTACTCTAACACCGCTTAATTTTTCGAATAATTCAATCAGTTCATATGGTATATAATCTATTCCGACATTTATATACAGTATTCTCTCATCGTCTAAGTCTTTAAAATCTTCTTTCGATAAATTTTTATATAGTTCTGTACAAGATTCACTAACGACAATATCACTATTTTGAAAATAAAAACCGTACGCAATAAATGCAGCTATAATAAGAGCGAATAATTTCTTCATTGCTTTTTTGTGGTATCCTTCGGCAGATGTTTTTGCATCGGTTGCGGCTGGTCACTTTTGTTTTCACCGATGCTATCATTCTGCTCATTTTGCGCAAGTTCTTCCATTTTGCGCTGTTTATAGCAGTATGCTCCGTAAGGAATCATTGCAATATACATAAATGTCAAACAGCTTAAAGTAACCCAAGGCGTTGTTATCATACATATTATTATAAGGCTGATTACAACCAGCTCAGGCGAAGCAAAACCTCCTTTAAATTCAATCATTTTTGATGAAAAGCTTTTTATTCTGCTAATCATCATAATTCCTGAAAATAATGCGCATAACGAGACGAAAAATGGATTTAAAAATGAAAGATTATCGGTTGAAAAATAAAGAATCATCGGAAATAACGCAATAATTGCGCCGGCAGGAGCGGGAACTCCTGTAAAGTACTTTTTCATCCAGGCAGGTTGCTCTTCGTTCAAAATCAAAACAGCATTAAATCGAGCTAATCTTAAAGCGCAGCAAATTGCAAAAAACATACAAATACCCCATCCGAGTCCTTCCATGAAATATAAGACCCTGAGGAAAATTAAAAGAGCTGGAGCAACGCCAAAGCAAACCAAATCTGAAAGAGAATCGAGTTCTGCTCCAAATTGCGATGAATGCCCTATCATGCGGGCGACTCGTCCGTCGAAGGAATCAAGCAAGGCGGATATCAATACACATGCAACCGCTGTCTCCCACTTATGGAACAAAGCGAATCTTACCGCTGTTAATCCAAAGCAAAGAGAAGCTATCGTTATTATATTAGGAAGCATTTTCATGGCGGAACTTTTTTGTCTGATACTTATCCTTTTATTATCGTTATTGCTCTCGACTTCTTCTTTCATGAAATCACCTTTTTTGTACACAAATAAAACAACAACTTACAAATTTCCATCAAACGCAAGGCTTAACAGAAGTTCGAAATCAGCAAAAACTCATTTCGACTTTATATAATACCAATTATGCTTTGAAACTTGCAAGGATTGTCTCACCCGCGACTGCAACTTGCCCATCTTCGACGCAAATTTTCACGTAGTCTGGAAGATATACATCAACGCGACTGCCAAAACGGATGATACCAACACGATCTCCCATTTCCAATTGCTGTCCTTCTGTAATATCGCATCTGATTCTGCGAGCAATGAGTCCTGCAATTTGTACGAAAACGACCTTTGTGCCATCCGGCATAGTCATATACGTAGCTTGACGTTCGTTATATTCGCTGGCTTTATCAAGGGAAACATTAAAAAACTTACCCGGAATATAAAGGATCTTATCAACAATACCTGAAACTGGCGCTCTGTTTACGTGCACGTTAAGAATGCTCATAAATATACTGACTTTTTTCCAAGTTCCGTTTAATTCTAATTCTGCAGGAGGCTCACACTCAGAAACTCGGAGAATAATACCATCTGCAGGACTTATGGCGACCGTTTTTGATGATGGATGCACACGCTCGGGATCTCTGAAAAACAAAAGACAGCCGATAGTTGCAAGAAAACCAAGCCAGCCCATGTTATTACCTATATGACCGAGCAAAATCGCTATAACAGCAGCGACTCCTGCGAATTTCCATCCATCACGATCAAAAGGCAGTCTGATATTCTTCATAAATATTCCTCATTTCCTTACGGTCAGTCGAGGGATTATAGCTTTATTGTAGATTCATTGCAAATTTACGCGTTATTTTCTTGCTCTCTTTCTCATAATCATACGTATGAGCGCTGTTGAAAAATCCTTCTATTCTTTCTCTTTTTCTGTAGACTGGTCTTTGCGTATATCCGCTTTTAGAATATTCTCTGACTCTTTCCATATATAATTCATAAATTTCGGGTTTGCTTTCATCTCTTTCGGAGATAATACTTGCGCTTCCTTTACTGCTGTGTATAAATTCATAGTCCTTATTCTATTACGAGTGCCTTTTGGATAAGACATTCCTACGTAATTATTAGTTACCAAATAGTCATCAATTAAAAATAGGCAATCTAAAGCGTTTTGATAAAAATGTTTCCTAAAATCAGTTTTTTGCATTCGAACAATGGATTTTAGCACTTGTTCTCTGTTTATACCTTCTTCGGTTGTGCTATTTCGCTGCATTGATAATGCACGATTGGAAGCTGTTGTTCCTTCTATATTACAGATACATGCTAAAAAGGTTCCACATAAAACTAAATAATGAACTCTCATTTCTCAAAACTCCACAACAAACGCAAATTAAAAAATAACATACAATTAATTTAAAATAAAAAGAAAAATGTAAACGTTCGGAATAAAATCAGAAAGATATACAACCTCTGGATTGACTGTTTTTTTAATATCTCATACTATGACACTGTAATTTTTGCTATATTATCGGGTGGTACTATGAAAAAAATAATCTTTCTTTCCATTTGTTCGTTAATAGTTTCTTTTAATTCTGCATATTGTGAGCCGGAAACTCCATATGAACTGGATACTCCTCCATCAGAAGTTGTTGAAAATCCTGCAGAAAGTAATACAAGTGTAAAAGACAGCATAACTTTAAGTTCTGCTTACTTCGAAAGCCAATATACAAACAAACAGCTTGCGAATTTTGGATTAGAAGTTGTCAGAGGAATGGCAAGATTGGAAGATTTTCTTACAAGCAACTTCGATAATGAAGAGAAAAACACTGCCAAATGGTGTGCTCGTGCGCTGTATATACTGTTCATACACAGAGCACTTAACACTGCGTACCATGAAATAGGTCATGGATTGCGAGCGAAGGCTTACGGAAAGGATTTTCAGCTTACAGAACATAATGACAGTGGAGGTTTTAAGAAAGATCAGAATTTCTTCAAGTTTTTTGTGAAGAAAATGGGGAATTTTTCGAGAGCTTCTTGCCAGTATGAAAAGGGATTGAAAGATGAAGAAGAGCTTGTTGTAGCTGCAGGTGGAATGAATAACGAAACATATATGGCCGAAAGAATTAGTAGAGATTTTCATGACAGAGGTCGCTTAAGTTTTGCTGAATCTTTTGCGTATTTCTATGGAAAACTCTCGCCTGTCGCTTATGCATTATCCAAAAGCAGCAAAAATGAAGAAGCAGACGCACTTAGCAGCGACGATCCTGTTGCTGTCGGAGGTTATTACAAAAAACTCGGCATTTCAGCTACTAAAAATGACATAGCGCTTGGTGGATTGATATCTACTTTGCTCAGCGGAACAACTTATTCCATAATAAAATCGGCGTTTTCTCCTGACAAATATGCGACGCCTATTTCTTTTTACAATTTCCAAGCTCCGGATATGTTTTCATACGTAACATCAAAGGGTATATCGTATAGACTTGTCAGCGCATACAAGTATCAGGATGATTTGAAATTTCTGTTTGGTGCAGAACATGTATTTCACGGAAAATCAACTACCGAAGTACATTTGGGAGTTGATACAACGCTTGACAGCTCATTTTACAATACCAATCTGAAAGTTGTAACGACTTTCTGCAATGGATTTAACTTAGAAGCTGCTTGTTCGGTCCCTGTAATGGATTGCCTGTCGATAAATGTAGAAGCAGGAACGTATTCATGCAAAAGTATGCTTGGTGAACGCCATTCGAAAAACATGAAGGATGGAAAAGGTCGCAGCACTGATATAGCGGTATCCATTTCGTATAGGTACTAATATTATTTTCTAAAGTGAGCATTTATTAAACTGGTAAATTGGAATTTGGTGTAAGTTTTTTTGCTGCGCTGGTTCTTTTTGATTGGATTTCTGCCGAAAATCGGAAATAGTATTTGGAAGACGCTGATTATCAGAGGCGAAAATTCACGAAAATTACTTTCGCGAGAGATCTATTTTTGATATTTGCAAACTTTCATAGTCTATATTCTGTGACTAATCATTATTTTTCGATTTTGCTATACTCAATGACATAATAATCTCTTAATCCATTTAATATCACATTGTTTCAGCTTCGATTACCAGGCTTTGCTTTACGCTTACATCCGCCGCATATTATAATACATATGATACGTACACGGATTTATAGCCTTTTTAGCTTCTCTAATACTTTGCCGTTCAAGATGCCAAGTATAACTTCCGAAAAACAAATGATCTCTATCATTATACAGTTTATACAGTGAAAAATTTGTATCGTATAGACGTAAGTTTATACCTTTTCAGTTGTTTGTGTCCCTACTTATCACGAACCAACAGCAAATCGGTCATTTCCGTAGTCATTAGTTCTTCTTTCGATAACTCTCTTCCCAAAATATTTGTTGTGTTCGGAATCCTATAGAATTTGAAGCCATACGAATGTAATTCATCTATAAAATCGGAAATATCAGTATGTCTTATCATTCGTTTAGTGGACCATCTCATAACAATCTTTAAATTTGGAGATGTTTCAATAAGCTTTTTTGCGCCTTTGATTGCTAGTCCTTCGAATCCCCACGCATTTATTTTTATCCAATCAACACCATTCTTTTCATTTTTTAGCTCATCATCCAGCGCAACGCATGGTATTTCAATATTGTATGGCGAATGACATTTTGTAGATGTTCCGCATATAAAACTCCAACAATTCGTTTTATTTTTATCGCTTGGACGTACAATATCTATGAAACCATTTTTATCTGCGACCGCAAGAGCTTTTAGATCAACAGTACCATATAAGTCATTCATTTTTAATGATAATTTCGTAAGTTCACGTGCTTTATCATTAATTTCATATGCGAAAACCTTCCCATTTTCTCCCACAAGTTTCGCAAAAAGATTTGTGAAATATCCATTACTTGTCCCAATCTCAACAATTTTTTCACCCGGCTTTACATTCCTCAAAAAATAATCCGTAGTATACTTTTTCCATCGATAATCTTTTTCTCCGAACAAACCACCGTTCATGGTTCCTATAATCCAGTTATCTTGTTGAGTTTTCGTCAATGTATATAAGAATCTCGGTAGAACGCTTCTTTGATAAAAATTATCGCAACACAAAAGTATAAAAAAGCAGAAGCACATAATAAAAGAGATAGCGTACAGATGTTTTTTCTTCAGTAATTCTTTCGATTTATTCTCATTTGCCTTTTTCATGGAAAAAATTCCTTAATATATTGACATATTTATACAGTCACTTACTAACTTTACCATTCAAAAGTAAAGAAAAAGTTAATTTTTAAAAATTATACAAAAAATTTTAACGAAAAGACTTCTTTTTATTTAGACATTAAATCGAAAATGAAAAATATCGCCATCATTTACAACATAATCTTTCCCTTCAAGACGCATCTTTCCGGCATTTTTGGCTCCCGCCTCGCCATTACAAGCGACATAATCGTCATAGCTGATCGTTTCTGCGCAAATAAAGCCGCGTTCAAAATCCGTGTGTATGACACCCGCTGCTGTTGGCGCTTTTGAGCCTCGGGCAGTTGTCCATGCGTGCGCTTCTGTCGGTCCTGCCGTAAAGAAAGTTATAAGATCAAGCAAGTGATATCCGCCCCTTATGACTCGAGCCAAGCCTGATTCAGTTAGTCCAAGTGATTGAATATACTCATTTTTTTCATTTTCATCTTGAATAACTGCTATCTCTGATTCGATTTCTGCTGAAATTATCACGGTTTGAGCGTGTCGACTTTTCGCAAGTTCATCAACCTTTTGTGTAAGAGCGTTCCCTGAAACAATTTCGTCTTCATTTACATTACACACATATAGAATCGGCTTTTTTGTGATTAAATGCATATTTGCCGCAAAAAACTTTTCTTCAGGTGTTAATTGAAGCTGATTCATGAGTTTTCCCGACTCAAGCCATTCAATCGATTTTGCTAAAAAGTTTTTTTCATTTGCGAGTTCAGGATTGTTTTTTTTCGAGATATTGCCTTCACGCTTTTTGAGGCTCTCCAAGTCTGCCAGCATAAGCTCGGTTTCAACTACTTCGATGTCACGAATCGGATCGACACTTCCGTGGACATGTGTTATATCTCCGTTTTCAAAGCACCTGACAATATGAAGGATTGCGTCGGTGCTTCGTATGTGTCCTAAGAATTGATTGCCAAGCCCTTCTCCCTGACTGGCTCCCTTGACTAATCCAGCTATATCTACGATCTCAATTTGTGTCGGAATAATTTTTGCGCTGGACGCTATTGCCGCGAGTTTGAATAGGCGCGGATCTGGAACTGACACTCTGCCAACGTTTGGCTCGATGGTACAAAAAGGATAATTCATAGCTTGCGCAGCGGCGGTTTCCGTGAGAGCGTTGAAAAGGGTTGACTTTCCGACGTTGGGTAATCCAACTATTCCGCAATTAAATCCCATAGTGCACCTATTATTCTATATATCTATATATTATTCAGAACGATGCGAGCAGTATCGAGCAGAGACGATCTTTAGTCAAGAGATGATATGATGAAGAATGGGTAATGTTATCTTGGTCAAAAGGTTGAGGAAATTCGGCATAGGATATTTTTTCTAAAATAAAGGGATTTGAATTTTTAGATGAACAATTGAAAAGGGAATCTGATTTTGAACAAAAAGCAAAAAGAGCTGATAGTTCAGCGCATAAAGACTTATCTGGCCTTTTTGAAAGAAGAGGCAAAGAAAATAAAGGCGGAGAGTTAAGAGATCTTGGATAAAAAAGCGGGGAAAAATCAAGGAAGTGTTAATTTTGGAAAAAGGAATCGGAGAACAAACGGTGGAGATTTTAATAGCGTCCTTGCTGGAACTTGTAAAATTGGAGAATCGACAAATTGCGAAGCTCGACAAATTGCGAAGCTGGTCGGATTGGCTCCAATGGCTCACGATAGCAGAAAAATGAGGGGTGACAGACATATTCGCAGAAGTCGAACGCAAATCAGAAATGCTCTTTTCATGGCTTCTATAAGAGCAGCCAGAAGCAACACGAAAGTCACCGAATTCTACAAAAATCTCAGAAATAAGGGTAAATCAGCTCATGTCGCACGCATCGCTATCTCTCATTGCTTATCATTCTAAACTCTAAAATGAGAGTTTTTTTGAATGATAAAAATTTCTTCTAAAAAACGGAGATTCTTTTGATAAATTAAAGATCTCGCGAAAGTCATTTTCAGCTCTTTTTGGCACCTGAAAAATCAAAAGCTCTAAAATACTATTCGACTTTCGAAAGATCTCTATTATAAAAGGATCTCCGTCAAAGCAATTCGTTAGCCTCTTTTCTTTTTACTTTTTCAGCCTTTCTAAAATCGCATTCGATATTCTGTCATCTTTATCTTTGCTGCCACGTGAAGAACCGAACTCGAAACTGTATGCATCCTTTAAACAGGCGCCAAAAATACCGGAGACGGTCGATATAATACCTACGACTTCTCCCGGCAAATCTCCCTTATAGGTTGTAAGAACCATTAGACAAAAAACTAATCCTAAAGCTGCTCCTATAACCATTAAATTTAGTCTTTTATTTTTGCTGTATGCATTTATTACGCCAATATTATGCGATGCCATTTGCTGCTGATCAAAAGTTTGATTTGATATTGATTCTTGTTCTTTTAATTTTATAGGTACAAAATTTTCTTCCTTTGAATTAGTTGTAATATCTTTTGTAATTTTGTTTGCGATTTTTTCTGCAGAGTCTACTACTATTTTCTCAAAAATTTCTTTCATTGTTTTTTCCTTTCAATCTTTATTTGATGTTTTTCTTTCATTCACCTAAGTACATAAAAAAAGTGCGATCCGAAAATCCTTTTTGGCTCTTTATAAACAGCCCAATATGGTTTTATGCTTTTTGCATGATAGTGATCGCAACCATCTGTTAAATCAGGCCATTTTTCCGACAGAACATTCTCTGCAACCTCCCAACATTTGCGAAAAATCACTAAGCTTTTATTTGCCGTATTTATCTCAAGAAAATTAGGATCATTTTTGTTCCAACAAGAAAATTGGTAAGGTGCTTTGCAAACTTCGTGAATCGTTTTTTCGAATTTTTTCTTTTTTCTGTTAAAGATTACATTCGCAACTGCGATTAATGGTGCCAATCCGAATTTATAAAATTCGCCACGCGCTTCTCCATATATTGTTCTTGATAAAGTATCTAAATCTTGTTCTGAAAAATCCATTTTTTATTCCTCTTCTTTTATAAAATTTATTTTGATTAAATTTGTTGCGGAAATGTGATAAACGGAATTGCTTTTGTATGTACAACTTTTGCTTGTAATTTTATTGATTAAAACAATCTTACTTTCTCCGTTCAATAAATCATCATATAAGCTTTCTGGTTGTGGGGCTCCCTGTGGGAAATCAAGCTTTACCCCTTCCGACAGACTTGCGAGTATTTTTTTAGAACGCAAAATCCTTATTGCTGTTTTTGTCTTTTCCACTATAACCTGAAAAAAACACGATTCTATTTCTTCTGAATGGGCTCCATGTCTGAAAAAACCGCCATATGGATATAAATGATGCGTTGTTGCAGATGCGCTGCTAATTGAAGTTCCGGCTAGCTTTTCAGAGACTGAAGCGGATAATTTCATGAATTCTCGTTCGAAAATAACATTATCCACAGCAAATTTTATTTCATAATCATCGAAAGAGTTTCCAAAAAAAGAATTCAGCTTATTATTCATCAAAAACTCTCCAACGTCTTCATATTTAATACAAGCTTTCGAACAAAAGTTATCTTTGTTTTTTATTTCAGAAGCAGAGTGAAACAATGGAGCTGAATATATGCAATTTTTTCCCAGACTTGCTGATCCATTAGTAATTTCCGCAAATAAATCGGAAGCAAAATTCCTCTCAGGAATTATTCGAGCAGATAATATAATTGATTCCGGCCATGCATTAGCGATTTTTACGTAAAAATCATCGTCATCAGAAGTCTCTAACACAATACTTGACACAATATTTTCGTTCTGTTCTGTTTGATCTTTATCCTCTCGAGAATATTCACGAACCATCGAACGAATTCCTCTTATTAACGACATGATTAGTTCTCCTATTTTTTATTTGAGCAAAAGTTCGGGAAGATTTAGATTCCTTGATTTCGTATATCCAAAATTTTGTGGAGCAAGAGATAACCTTATTTTTGTTGAATGTTTCTTCAATTGCGATTCTAGCTCAGAAATGCTTTTTGCGTGCGTTTGCGCTAAAACTTTTTCTTGCTCTTCTGGTGGATTTGTTACTTCAACATCTTTAATTATATCTTGCAAATCAATTTTCATTTTACTTTTTTCGTCATCTGCAACTTTCAAGGTATCTATGTATGTATTTATTTGATCCAATGAATTAGAGATTTGTTTTCCTAAACTACTTGCGATCGTTATTTGCATAATTTTTTTATTCGCATTTGCCAATAACCTGGTTTTTATGATTTTTCCTATTATTTTTCCATCTTCAAAACGCCTGTCTATCAATATAATTTGATCATTGATTGTTGTATGCAAAAAATTAGCAGCATTTACACAAAAACTGATTTCAACATACCTCGATGAATAATTCATAAGTGCAATTGCGTTTTGCAAAGCATATTTTATTGCGTTTTTTCCCCTTTCTGTTTCAAAAAAAGAGTTACAATTATCATTGATAAGAGCATCAGGTATTTTTTCTAATTTATTCCATTTGATTTCATCAAAAGAGCCTCCGGAAAAATGATTTTCTTTGCATTCAAAAATAAAACCATTAAATAAAATTTTATCGCCGGTTTTATAATGAGCGAAAAAATTCCAGTTCGGATATTGTTTTGGTAATTGGATAGCATTTAATCTTAAATAAATTTTTTTCTCACGTCCATAATCAACATTTGTATTAACGATATTCAGATTTACTGTTTCACTGCGTTTTTGTTTCCGTCTCCAATTCAGTAGCATTTCTCCATGAAAGTAAAATTTTTTGAAGGCTATTTCAGTTTTTTTCGGAGATTCTTCATCTGATAATGTAAATTTCGCAGAAGTTTTTGAGAAGATTTTTAAAGGAATCAGTTTGCAGGGATCTGTTTCTTTTACAGTGCACGATAAAATATCATATCCACCATTGTGTAAGTCACATAATTTTCTGATTTTGCTTTTTATATTCGTTAAAGAACAAATTATGCCATCGGAAAATTTTTTAGCGATAAAAGGATATAAATCTATCAGTCCAGATAAATATTGAGTCCATTTTGTCGACAAACTTACACTTACTTTTTTGTATGGTTCGCGAGCTAAAGAAATATTCATCGAATTTTCCAAAATATCTTTGCTGCAAATTTCTATATTTTTTTCACCTTGATTAATATCAGAAAGAAAAAGTTCACCATTTTTCATATCCCAATAAAAACATGTTGTACTTCCTTCCAAGAAAATCGTCGGATTATTCAAATCATCTTCGCTAAAAAATAAATCATCAAAATTTAACGCCTCTTTTATAAATTGATGTTTGTTAATTCTTTGATATTGATCAATATTTCTCTGTTCAAATTCGTTCAGTTGATTTTGGTAATTTTCCGGCTCTGATATGAGTTCCAACTGTACATACGACTTTTCAAAAGCGATAGGAAATGAAACAACTCGCCCTGAAAATAATAAATCTATTTTTGAAACGCTATCATCTAATTGCACACCGATCTTTACGTATTTTTTTGAAAAAATCGAAGAAGTGTCTGTAAGAAATATCGAAACTTTTGCTGAAGCAAAACAACATTCACGTTGAAAAATTTCCAGCGATAATACCTTTGCATCATTTCTCCATTCTCTCTTTTCTTCGTCAAACTTTTGACACCAATCAAATATAAATTTCATCTTTTATCTCCTAAAAAAATATTGTAACATTCAGTGCTTTTCAAAATAATTATGGGGGTCTCCATGCTGAATTTTTTGAACCAAAAGGGATACTGTCAGGGCGTTATATTTCTTTTGCTTATGATGGTAACCAGTTGTGCGAATGACGTAATCGCAAAATATATTGGCCAGCGTTTAGATCCTGTTGAAGTTATTTTCTTCAGATTTTTCTTTGGATTCGTTACTTTGCTTCCATTTGCTCTCTCAAGAGGTGTGAGCGTATTTAAAACTCAGCAATTGACCACCAACATAATGAGAGGAGTTTTAGGGGCTGTCAGTTTCTATCTCTACAACTCAGCTCTCGTCTATTTGCAAATCGTGGAAGTCGTAACAATTTTATGGACAATTCCTCTTTTCGTTTTAATTTTATCGATGATCTTCCTCAATGAATCCGTGTCATTGGCAAGATGGTGCGCAACTGGAATCGGATTTATCGGATTAGCATTTGTAACGATGTATGACAGTGGAGTTTCTTTTTCTTTTAAACTTGTCTATTTAATTCCGGCAGCTTCTGCATTTTTATTTGCTGTTCAAGATATCATGATTAAAAAAATGGTGGATACTGACAGCAAAATTACGATGCTATTGTATTTTTCATTGGTCACAACTGCGCTTACGATTATTCCGGCTATTCTTGTTTGGAAAAATCCGACACCTTTTGAATTATCCATGTTATTGTTGTACGGAGCTTTCGCCAATTTGATGCAGTACTTCATTTTCCGAGCATTCGCAGCAACTGATCTTTCGGCTTTGGCTCCGTATAGGTATTTAGAATTTCTCTTTTCTGCGCTTGCTGGATTTATATTTTTCGCAGAATTTCCGGGATTAAATGTGATTATCGGTGCTATTATTTTAATCCCATGTACACTTTATTTAGGTTATAGCGAAAATAAAAAATCCAAGCATAAAAAAGAAGCAAATTTGCAAGCAGCATAAAAAATTCGAGATAAAGTAACTGCCCATAACAATAAACAGGAGTGGTTATTTTTTTAAACCTCTTCCAATTCTAATTTCCATCCTCCCGACATTCCCCATTCATTTGTTTCCAATTGAAAATTTGTGACTTGCATTGTTAACCAAGGACGAAAATATACGAAAATTTTCTCTTCATAGGTTTTTGCTATTTTTACTTTATTATCTGATGCTAACTCAAAGTGAATTTGTTTCCCTTCTTCATTGATTACTCCTACAGAATCTTTTACGGAAGGACGAATTAATATTACTTCTGTTTTTCCAGGTTCAATTGACTGCCATAAATTTTGTATACATCCAACATTTATCTGCGAACCAATCCAAATTTTATCTATTATGGGAGTATTCACATCTTTGCATGTTATTGTACTTTTATATTTTCTCAATTCATTTGATTTCAAAAAAACAGATTCTCCATTTATAGTTTTCTGAAATTCTCCGTTAGGAATTGGTGAAATTGTTTGTGTACAATTTCTTGCGCTTTCTGGTGGCATTCCGACCAATCCAAGGATCAAATTTGTTTCGCTCATTTTAATCCATCCATTCAGGCATTGTTGTAGGAGCTGTGCGTGAGAGATACTCCATACTTTCCGCTAATTCATCCATCAGTTTGTTATAGTCATTTTTTTCGTTATCATTCATGTTCTTCTTCTCCATCTTCATATATTGCTTTCAATTGAAGCAGTGCTGCAAAATTTATAATCAAATTGCTGCCTTTGCTTTCTACAGATTCTGTTTTTATTCTTGCTGAGCCAATAATAAATTCACCTTGCTTAAGCGTAAGCTCTTTTCTGATAATTTTTGTAATATTTTTCAGAATTTCTAAATTTTTTCCTTCATTGTTATCTATGAGCGTTAAAGTAAATCCGACACGATACAGAAGATTTTTTCCCTGTAAAATATCGTTTAATTGAAAAATTATATACGGACTTTCTTTTATCACGTGCTCAGGGGAGGGAGCTGAAGGAAATATTGATATGCCTAACAACTCCTTTATTGCTCGAATTATACCAAAATCCCAAGGTATCATTGCTTTTCTCCTTATTTTTTATTGCATTAAAATCGCGTGAAACAAAATCGTTTCATTTGCCGGATCAACAATTGCAGATTGTGTTGGCATAAAAATTTTTTCATTGATTTTTACTCGAAATTTTTTAGGAAAATCTTGTTTCCACTTTATTGCGAACAAATACAATGCTTGTTTAGACGATATATCTTTTAATGAAACCGAAGCCCACATTTCTTTCCAAAATATATATTCCGAAAACCATCGATTATCATCTGATAATTTTTCATTTAACTTTTCTATTTGTATTTTTGTATTGAATAGTTGTTTGCGAAACATTTTTTCCTCCTAAAAAATTCTCAAATTAAGAAAAGGCATAAGCAGTTCTTTAACGCTTTGAGAAATAACATTATTTTGCGAATACGAATACCGTTCTTGATAAGCGTTGGCTACCAACATAAGATTCGCTAATTTTAATTGATAAGGGATATTCTCAGCTTTATCCGAGATGCCTGCTTTGTATCTTATAACAATCGGATAATTTATTTTTTTAGAAGCCAGACTTTTACAATTTAAAATTACGCAACATTTATTTCCTATTTTTTCGAGATAATAAGTCGTTGTTTCTAACGTTTCACCTTTCATTTTTATGCTCAACACATCTACAACCGGAGATTTAGGAAGAGGAATTGTAATAACTCCGAAAGAAACGTTTGCTATATCTCGCTTTTCGTACCTTGAATTACTTACTGAACGATGATCTATTGTATATTCCCAAGTTTGAGCCATTATGGACTTTTGGATAATAGTTTCCATAGCTGCTCTTGTTGATTTTATTAGCATTTTTAGTAGATCATCGTCAAAATCATGATCAATCCTTAGATAATTTTTAGTCTCTTCTAATGAAATTATTTCATCTGTAGGTTGTTCAATTAAAATCAATTTCATCTTCCATTCTCCTGCTTTATATCAGTAAAATTATTGAAATATTTTTGCTGTTGTCAGTTGATCTATTCCTCGAATTTGAGAATTTTTATCGCTTCAAAATCGACAACTGCTCCGCCCGTGCGTTTACTCGCGTAAAATTCGACAAAAGGCTTTGATGTGTATGGATCTCTGAGTATCTTTAACCCCTGACGATCAATGATTTGATAACCTGAATGGAAATCGCCGAACGCAATTGATGCAGACTTAGTTCCTTCTTTCAAAACCGGCATGTCATCGTCCAAAATTACAGGATAACCAAGCAACATAGATGGAGTTGATTCTGCAATTGAAGGTTGCCATAAAGCTACACCGTCTTTATTCTTCAATTTTCTTACACTTGCAAGAGCAGATCTCGACATAATCCATTTTGCGTTCTTTGCATAAATTGGTTTTATAGAACAAACCATATCAATTAACAAATTTAATGCAGCTGCATCATCGGAAAATTTTCCATCTACACCAGTTTTAAAACTTTGTAATTTTCCAATTTCGATTTCCTCTGCCGTATCGACTGTATCGTAATTTAAAAATCCTTTCGGTTTATCTGTTCCATTTCCATTAACGAAAGCGGCATTTTCTAAGGTCGCGATTTTTTCGGAAATTTTTGTTATCAGCCATTCTTCAACATTAATTTGTGTATCATCAAGTAAACGCTGATTCGCTTTTGGTTTCGCGTAAATCTCATGTACTGGAATTTTTATTTTTTGAATTTCGGGAGAATCTGTTTCTACTCTCTCTTCTTCTGTATCGCCAGCCCAGCCTGCATCAGGATTTTTCGAGTCAACCAACATATCGATCGAATTGCTCGAGATTGTCATAACTTTTGCAATACTGCGCATTGGTGAGAGAAATTTCATTCGATTATTTACTTTTTCAACAATCGAAATCGGAAGAAAATATCCACCAGCTTCACCAGTACTACTGTTGAGAGACTTTTTGAAAAAGTCATCAATACCGTTTCTTATATAATTAGAGAAATCCGCTTTTTGATAGCTTTCATTATCACCACCTACTTTTGCTAATGGAAGAGCGGTTTCATTAAACATTTTTACTTTCATTTGTTCGATATCCTTTTTATTATCCTTTATAAATGTGTCTATATTTTCATTAAGTTCAGAAATCGCTGATTGAATTTCTTTATCTATTTCATTCATTGTTTTTTCCTTTCATTAAATTTTTTATTTTGTTTGATATGTTTTTGATAAGATGAATATAATTTGAAATATCAGTAGATTGGTTTTCATCATTCTTTACATTTTCGATCGTTGCTTCCTTGCATGCAGGAAACGTAACAATTGAAATTTCCAAAAGTTCTATATCGGCCAAATACCGTGCGCCATTATAAAAATAGCTATCTTTTATTTTGTATCCGATAGAAAAACCATCTATAGCTCCACACTTGAGAAGCGCATAAGCTTCTCTCGCTTTTTCTATCTCAAGTAGCAAACGACAGCGTATAAATAAACCGTGCTCATCTTCATGCATTTCCTCTATCACTCCGATTGGTGCACTTATATCATGCTGCCACAATAACTTCGGACGTCTTCCCGCCTTAAAATTGTTAACTGCTTTAGCAAAAGCTCCTCGTAAAGTTACATCATTGTATCCATCCTTTACATTAAACACGCTTGCGTAACCTGAAATTTCTCCGTTTTCTTTCAAAGATTTCGCTTCGATATGAGAAGTTAAAAATTCCATCTATTTCATACTCCTTTCTTTTTATTTTGTGATTTTGTAACTGATTTTTTATTTGCTTCTGTGTTTACCTCTGCACTTTGTTCTGCACTTAATGGTGGAAATCCTAATATTTCGCGTTTTTCATCTTTTGTTAGAAAGTCTGCCGATGAAATTCTTTGCCACAAAATATCTCGTCTGGATGTAAGAGCATGAACACTATCCAAATCGAAAACAATTTCAACTTCCATTCCAAATTTTTGAGACATCCAATTGCTCATTTCGAGTCTAATCAGCTCTGCAAGAGGCAAGATTGTATCTTCCCACAGGTGCAGACGGGCTTCTCTGTAGTTCGCGAAACCTGAATCACCACGTAAACCGACAAGAACCGGGGGAACTCCAAACGCCTGCGCAATTTCTCGTGTTGTGAGATCTTTTCCTGCCGAAAAATCCAAATCTTTCGGCGATAATCCCATCTCTTTCCACTCGAAATCGCCCTCTAAAACCATTATTTTCCCGGCATTCAGCGTTCCCGCATACGCATCCCTTACATCGCTGCGTAATTGTTCTCGTTGTTCTTCTGTTAGATTTTCCGAACCCGTTTTTATCATTAAACAGCCAGATGGCCTGCCTCCATTTTGTAATATTGCGAGGTTGTGATTAGACATTGCGTTATGTTGATCGATTGCACGCGAAGCAATTTGCAATGGACTCAATCCATACCAATCGTTTAACGGATTAAAAAATTTCAAATGCAACAAATTTTCTTTTTCAATTCTAAATTGTGATGAATCAACGTTATAAGCATAAAAATCTACTGCGGTCTTTTCGGTATTTGAAATAATTTGCACACGATCAGTACGCAAACAAGTGAATTGATGCGTCTCGCCGCAATAAATAAACGCATTTCCGGAAATCAGAAGATAATTCACAAGATGCTCAAAGAAAGAGCCTCTAGACTGAAACTGATTTGGCCGATTCAATAAATTACTTAATTCATATCGTAATTTCTCATTATTATCCAAAGAAGGCGTTTTCAAACTCATAGGAATTGATGCAATTCCGCGTGATATAAGACTTATCGCTCGAAATGCAATTACGTTTTTCTGAAAACCTTCTTTTGATATCGACTCATAGTTGCAAGAGGTCCATCTCGGATCATTCGCAGAATGATAAAAGAGGATAGATTCAGACATAGCTCGCCTGTTATTAAAATGCTTTAGCAAATTAATCATTTTTTTTCTCCGTTTCTGTTTTTTTATGCTCTTGATATTTTTATAATGAAATATTTTTTTAGATTCCGCAAGAAGTATTTTTAAAATATGTTATATTTCAACATGTTAACTCGATATAATTTTATATAATTTTTTTATACCCCCGATGGCGTCTCAATTTTTTTATGAACTTTTGCCAGGAAACAATCCGGGTTTTGGAGAGATTACTACTTGATATGTAAAAAGGCAGTTAGTTGTGTCATCTATTCCTTTATGGGTTTTCGGAGTTAATATGAAAAACCCCAGTTGGTTTTTATCGAATGAATTGTCGTATTTTCTTCTGTAACAACTTTCTATACAAACTCGTTCTTCTCCATCATTATCGCAAACCAGGTCAGAATTTTTTGCTTCGACTTCAGCTTGCGATATGGTTTTTATAGCACTACAGCTTTTTCCCATTGTCATAGGCGAAGTATTTCCTTCATCTTTAGTGTAAGCATAGTTATGTTGGAATTGATAACTGTTGCTGTTAACTCGTTTAACCCATTCATAACTTACTGAGTAATAAAGACCAAACGGCCATGGATTGAACATAGAATTTGTATGAAAAAAGTTAAGACAACTGGCGAATGTTATTCTTGCGAAATCATCTTTAGTCAATGCTTTTTCTGATCGGCTGTTTGCAATCTGCTGAAGCATACTTGCTGCAAGATAGGCGCTAGTTTTCGCTTTATTTTGCATTTCATAGAATCGATAATGATCGGAGACAAAGAACAAAAGCGTAATACAAACGGGAATAGAGAATGTGAACTCAATTAATATGCCGCCTTTGTGGAGCCTGTGAAGACGCAAAGCTCTGCGTAAGAGGATGAATACCCCCCCCCGCATTTTTTGCGAAAGATGGATTGCCTCAGTTTAAACATAACGATAATCTCCGATTCTGTTTCTATACATATGCTAATTCTATACATATGCTAATGCCAATTTTAAGGAAAAATCGTTAAGAAAATGAAAAAATGTATGTGGAAGGTTTTAATTTTCTGAAGTATTTTTTTGGATTCTTCATTTCCTCTGATCGTTCAGAATAACAAGAATACTTTTTCTGAGAAAAGAAGGGGATGCCTCCTACTTCCTTCTCATTGTCCTACAAGCTCTCGAAAGAATGTTTCTTCTCTCTGTTTCTTCCTACACTTCATCAACCTAATGGATGTGCAACGACAGAAGGATTAAATTCTGAAAACCGCAGCAAAAAGAACAGAACGATTTCGCATTCTTTGCAGCATTCAAAATGACAGGAGGAGAAACCTTCGCAGGTTTTGCAGCAAAATTTCGAGTTCCTGGCAAGACGCACAAGAAAAGGTTCTCATTAACTCCGATTAATGATTGCGATCCTCTCTTTTTTAGAGAAAAGCGCTCAAAATCATATCTGCTGTTATTTCAAATATAGTGAAGAATCTAGAGCCGTTATATTGGCATTTTCCAAATTCCTCACCATATCATTATGATGTTTAACCTATCCCATTTTTTCCTATGAGTTCGCATCAAAAGCGTCGTCCGCTCCGAGATTGCTCAGGAAATTATACAGCAATTGCACACCGAACCCTGTGGCTCCATTGCTGCAAATAAACATCTTGCCTGATGAAACTTCTACGCCGGCAATATCAATATGTGCCCACGGAGTGCCATTTACGAACCTTTTCAAAAAGTGCGCTGCCGTAATACTTCCTGCTCGTATTCCAGGTTTCGCACAGTTTTGCATGTCAGCGATATCCGAGTCGATTCCTTTATCGAAATGCTCCGTCATAGGCAATCTCCATACCTTCTCGCCTGTATTTTTTGCTGCTCCCTCGATTTTTTCCGCAAGAATATCGCTATTACTGAACAAGCCGGCGAACTCATGGCCCAAAGCTATAACAATTGCTCCGGTTAATGTTGCAAGATCGATAATAGCTTTTGGCTTATATTTATCTTGTGTATACCAGATCGCATCAGCAAGTATCAAACGTCCTTCTGCATCGGTATTCAGCACTTCAATTGTTTGTCCTGACATGGATTTTACGATATCACCCGGGCGTTGCGCAGTTCCGGATGGCATATTCTCGACAAGAGGCATTACGCCGACAACATTAATAGGAAGTTTATTGAGTGCTACAGCTTTGAGCAATCCAAGAACCGCTCCGGCACCGGCCATATCATGACGCATATCCTCCATATGATCAGACGGTTTTATGCTGATTCCTCCGCTATCGAACGTTACACCTTTTCCAACAAAAGCTATAGGTGCATCTGATGGATTTTTGCTGCCATTCCAACGTAAGATTACCATTTTTGGCTCATGAGCACTACCTTGAGCAACTCCAAGAAGAGCGTTCATACCAAGTTTTCTCATCTTATCTTCATCGAGAATCTCCACATCAACACCGACTTTGAACAATTCCAACGATTTCGATGCAAGACTCTCCGGATAAATCACATTTGCAGGCTCTGCTACAACCTCACGTGTCAGAAAAATTGCTTTTGCGAGGTTTCTATACGGTGTAAAAGCATTTTCCGCTGCCGCAACATCAGAAGCGATGCATTTTAGCTCGCCTAATTTTATTTTTTCATCTTTTTTAGACTTATATTTATCAAAATTCCATGATTTCAAAAGAGATCCAAAGGCGATCATTGCCTGTGTTTCCGTTTTTTCCCCTTTTACGTCTTCATCGCCGATGGCTAAAACGCAATTTTCGAATTTTGATGCACATGAATAAATTTCAGCACCGAGTTTTTGCAATTCATAGTTCGAAAATACCTTATCATGTTCACCCAATCCTACCAGCAAAACGTATTTACGGTTTTCGTTTGCTGAAATAAAGGAAGCCGTTTCAAATAACTTGCCAGAAAACGCCATTTTTCCTGCAACTTTTGCGATTTCCCCATCGCTATCGATCTTTTTTGCGCTCGCTGACAGCTCTCCATCGCTGTAAACGCCGACAACCACACTGGAACCATCTTGAAAAGCATCGACAAATGAAACATTTATTACCATAAAAAACTCTCCAACAACTCTTGTCTAACAACATAACACAGAATACCGTGATTTTTTCGCAATGTTAATCCCTGATTTATTGAAAAAACGTTAATGACAAATGACATATTTTTTTTGTTTTCATACGAAATTTTAATAATTTTCGTTTAGCCTATGAGCATGGAATAGTAATTATTGGAAACAGTTATGAAAAAAATATTGAAAATTGTCGGTTTCTGTTCGTTGATTTTTATGCAGAACTCTTGCATTGCTTCGGATTATGAAGAAGAGGAGGATACAAGAACTTTAGAAGAATTGGAGCAATGTCCGTGTGTTCAAGAATATGTTTTCCAAAAATATGGTGAGGATTTAACAGCACCGGTAAAACAGCAAAAGAAAAAGAAGAAAAAAAAGAAAACAAAAACGCAACGATCAAGACAATCTTCACGTGATTCTTCTTATGAAGACTATGAAAACGAATATGATCAAGATCAAAAATCTTCTTCGAGGAGTAGTAGCAAAGACAGAAGCGGAACTGCACAGAGCAGTAATCGCCAACAACAGCAAAAAAGTTCAAGAGGGCAACAACAAGGAAGCCAAAAGCAACAGAAAAATCGAAGTCGCTCTTCCTCATCGCAAACTGGAAACAGAAGTAGCAGTTCTGATAACAGCTGGATGCATGAGACAGCTTGGATGAATCTAAAAAATCCGTTTACAACGACGAGTATGCTTGCTCAAAACGACACTTCGTTATCTAAAAATAGTGATGGAAAAAGCAGTATAGAAGTGTTTAAAGATTTGGAAATAAAAGCAAGAAATACCGAAAGGCCGAAATATAGAATCAATGAAAAAGAATCCATAAGATTCCGGCAGGAACTCGAAAAATACAGACAAGCTCTGGCATAAAAGGCATTATCTTAGGAAGAACTTATTATCTCTGTATTTCTGTATTAAATTTCACTTTTTATTAGGCTTAAAGCGAAAGCTATATGAAAAACATATGATTTGATCTAATTATTTTTCTATTGAAATTCTAAATTTTTAAAAATTTACAAAATTAATTTCTTATTAAGATATTCCTGCTATGCTATTAATTGCTTTATTAAATGAGGATAATTATGAAAATAAAAGAATGTATTTTTTCTATTTTTGTTTTTTGTGCTTCTATTTTAATAGGCAATAATCAGCCATTGCAAGCATCAAATTCAATTAAACCTATTACTCTTCAGAAGTCACAGACGTCCATACAAGCAAAAGCGGCAGAGTTAGAGTCAAAAATTGAAAAACAATTAGAAATGCTTAGCAAAAGCTATAGATTCCATGATATAGATAAGCTGGATTCTTTATTAGAAGAATGGGCGGAATCTAATCTTCCATCAACGAAATTCTGTCTTCCAAAAAATCAGATTTTATTATTTCTTTTCAAGAAAGAAGATCCCGATGAGTTTGACTATCTTTTATTACCAAAATCATTTGAAAATGAAATGAAAATGCTGTCTCCTGAAAATATCAATGACTATAGCGTAACATATATGATGAGCTACTTGAATCCTGATTGTCTTCCCTGCTCTTGCATGACACAAGAAAAATGTCGTGAATTTTTACGAGACCGTTATATTGAAGCAATGACAGCACATACAACAGCTGAATCTAGCGAAACATCAGCAAATATTCGATGGATCGATTTTTTTGGGTGGGGGATTTTAAGAGATGATCCTTTATTCGGTATGGACATTGATGCTGCTTGTCATTTTTATGAAACATATTCGATATTTAATAAGCGGTATCCTGAAGATAATAGTTTGCAGGAAAAAATAGAAGCAGCAAAGCCTTTTGAAGATAGCGTTGTCATGCTTTGGACTGATGATATAAATCCAAATATCCAACAAAAGCCAATGATGGTTTCTGCAACTCTGATAGATACAGATGAGTTGCAATTGCCTTCGGTATTAAGAGGACGTCTACTAGTGACGTGTGCGCATTTTCTTGATAAATGGAAAGATTTGACCGACAATTTCATAAGAATACAACATGGAGCATTGAGCTTTCCGCTTGGGGCAAAATATGGCACGGAAAATAAATATATAAGTGTTAGTAAGTTGAGAAAATCTAGATTCATTCCAGAAGATGATAGATATAAAGGAATATATGTGGAAGCTGTATACTTTGTGCCAGGGAAAGATATAGCTTTTTGCGTTTTAAATGAAGCTTTGCCAAATTCAGAGGATGAAGGAAGAGAAGCTAAAGGACTTCCTTTGAGTCCAATAGAAGATCTCCAATCTCTTGTAGGGAAAAAAGCTATATCAGTAGGTTTTGGTACAGGAACTAATATTGGATTTACAGTTGCAAAACATAATAAGGATGAACATAACAAAGATACAGGTTCAATTATAAACATGGACGAAATAGAAAAAATTGATCTTTTGCATAAGGCGTCAGGCTGGCAAAAGGCAAAATTAAGATCTGGTGTTATTGATCGTGCTCAAGGTGCCATTATCTTTACCGGAAGTTGTAATAATGGAGATAGTGGTAGTTTTCTAAAAGTTTCAGATAGTGGAATAGTAGGTATTATCACTCGTACTGGTTACAGTAGTACTGGATATGGGGGAGGTTTTTATACATTTAACAAAAAAGAATTAGACGCTGTCGTACAAAAACTAACTGAAACCTATGGGGTAGATATTGATGTTGGTAAATAATAAAGCTATCCTCTCTAAGGATTACTTTTCTATTTTTTTTAATTTTAGGCAGATAGTAGACATAAAATAGTAAGAGAACTATAAAATTCACATAACAAAAATCCCCGCAGTGATAAACCACGGGGATTTCTCTTTTCTTTTTTCGAGATAACTAACGACAAAAATATCGCAGTTATTTTTGATAAAAACGATTATTAGAATCCGTAATCGCCCATTCCGCCGCCAGGTCCTCCAGGCATTGGAGCTTCAGGCTTCTTTTCCGGCTTTTCGGCAATCATGCACTCAGTTGTCGCCATCAAGCTTGCGATAGATGCCGCACTTTGAAGCGCAATTCTTACAACTTTGACCGGGTCAATGATTCCAGCTTTGATCATATCGACATATTCGCTTTTTCTGGCGTCAAAACCATAATTGAAGCTGTCATTCTCAAGAATTTTTCCAACAATCAAAGAGGCATCCAAACCAGCGTTATCAATGATTTGACGTGCCGGAGCCTGTATTGCTCTCTTCAAAATTTCGATTCCAAGGCGTTCATCTTCTGTTTTGTAAGCTTGATTCGCCAAAATTTTCGTCGCTCTAAGTAATGCAATTCCACCGCCTGGAACAATTCCTTCCGCAACAGCGGCACGAGTTGCATTAATAGCGTCTTCAACACGATCTTTGCGCTCTTTGACCTCGACTTCAGTTGCTCCGCCAATTCTTATAACAGCAACACCGCCCGACAACTTTGCTAATCTCTCTTGAAGTTTCTCGCGATCGTAATCTGAAGTCGTCTCTTCAATTTGTCTCTTGAGTTGACTGCAACGTGCATCGATGTCCTGCTTTGCACCTGCGCCATCAACAATCGTTGTATTTTCTTTATCGATAAACACTCTTTTTGCATTGCCAAGCATGGTTATATCAACGGTTTCAAGCTTGATTCCGAGATCTTCGCTGATAACCTGTCCACCTGTGAGAATCGCAATATCTTCCAGCATGGCCTTTCTTCTGTCACCAAAACCAGGAGCCTTTACAGCCGCAACTTTCAAACCACCACGCAGCTTATTAACAACCAATGTCGCAAGAGCTTCGCCTTCAACATCTTCGGCGATAATCAACAAAGGACGTCCTGACTGTGCAATTTTCTCCAAGACAGGAAGCAATGGCTGCAAAACTGACAATTTCTTCTCATGAATGAGAATAAGAGGATTGTCCAGCTCGCAGGTCATCTTCTCAGCATTGGTTACAAAATAAGGTGAACAATATCCGCGATCAAATTGCATTCCTTCAACAACTTCGAGCTCCGTTTCAAGTGATTTTGCTTCTTCAACGGTGATAACACCTTCTTTCCCGACTTTTTCAAAAGCTTGAGAAAGCATTTCACCCACAGAAGAATCACCGTTTGCGGAAATTGTACCGATTTGTGCGATTTCATCGTTCGTCGATATCTTTTTCGAGACACTTTGAAGCATATCAGTTACTGCACTGACCCCCAAATCAATACCGCGTTTCAAATCGATTGGATTGACGCCCGACGCTACAACTTTTACAGCCTCTTTTACGATTGATTGGGTCAAAACTGTTGCTGTTGTGGTACCATCTCCCGCAAGGTCATTGGCTTTGCTTGCCGCTTCCTTAACCATTTGTGCGCCCATATTCTCGAATTTTTCAGCCAACTCGATTTCTTTAGCAACGCTTACTCCATCTTTTGTAATTTTCGGAGCACCAAAGCTTTTTTGAATGACGACATTACGTCCTTTTGGTCCGAGAGTTACCTTAACGGCATCGGCCAAAACATCAACTCCCCGCAACATTCTGCTACGAGCTTCACTTCCGAATTTTACTTCTTTTGCTGCCATATCTAGATCTCCTATTTACAAACAACTACTCAATTAAACTATTGTACTCTATTTCGTTACTCTTTAATGATACCCAAGATATCTTGCTCTTTGATAATGACATACTCAATGCCTTCGAGCTTGATTTCGGTTCCACCCCATTTTCCGAACATAATGCGATCGCCGACTTTGACATCCAGCGGATGCACTGTACCATTGTTATCTCTCGTCCCTGAACCGACAGCAAGAACCTTGCCTTCCATAGGCTTTTCTTTTGCTGTATCCGGAATGATAATACCGCCTGGAGAACGTTCTTCTTGATCTATTCTCTTAACCAGTACACGGTCTTTTAATGGTGTAAAATTCATTGTCATTGCTTACTCCAATTTCACCTAAATTACCAAAAAATTATCGCCTCTTTTAAGCTTGCTTTTTTGCTTTTCCGTTGCGCATTGCTGCGTTAACTGCATTACTTTGCTTTTATTTCACCAAGGCGTACACATTTTAACAACGCGACATAAAGAATTCAATAGGAATTGCTGAAAGGAATAGATTTAATAAGAAAAAAGAGATGCGTACAGAGTACGAACATGTATCTGAATAAAATTGCAATGATGCTTTTCGTAAAAATGCAATATAGGACACTCATACTTTTAGATTTTTTCATTTTCTTAACGATTTTTCCTTAAAATTGGCATTAGCATATATATAGAAACAGAATCGGAGATCATCGTTATGTTTAGACTAAGGCAATCCATCTTTCGCAAAAAATGCGGGGGGGGGTATTCATCCTCTTACGCAGAGCTTTGCGTCTTTACAGGCTTCACAAAGGCGGCATATTAATTGAGTTCACATTCTCTATTCCCGTTTGTATTACGCTTTTGTTCTTTGTCTCCGACCATTATCGATTTTATGAAATGCAAAATAAACTCAAGTCATCTGCCTATCTTGCAGCAAGTATGCTTCAGCAGATTGGTAATACCAGAACTGATAAGCAACTAACAAAAAAAGATTTCGCAAATATTGCATATGCCAGTTGTCTCAACTTTTTTCATACAAATTCTATGTTCAATCCATGGCCGTTTGGAGTGTATTATGTCCTGGCCTGTTATTGGGTAAAGCGAATTAACAGCAACAGTTATCAATGGCAACATTGCTATGGAACTACCTCGACAAACGGAACTTCGCCGGCCGAGATGAATCAAAAATGTAAAAATACAGAAACGAAAACATTAAGCCAAATAGAAACAGCCTATCCTGATTTAGTTTGTAGCAAAGATGGAGACGAACGCGTACTTATAGAAGTTATTTATAGGAAAACTTCAGGATTTGATAAAAAGAAGCTCGGATTTTTTATATTGGAACCAAAGGTATCAAAACCTGCTTTGGATAATAATTCCAATAATGCCTTTATTTTTTATTTGGTCATTACTCCGAAACCGGGATTATTTCCTGGAAAAAATTAGGATTAGCCGCTTCCGCATGCATAATGTCGCTATATCTTCATCAAAATAATGGGTCATCTGCAGTTTTTTCCTTTTCACATGCACTGCCTTTTAGGTAATGTATCAAGAAAAAGTTTCGTCGTGCCCAAAACGTATGAACAGATGGCGAAACAACAATTGCTTCATCCGAGGTTGTTATCGGCGGATTATCAATCGTATCTATCACAAATGCTACAATATCATCGTTCTTTTCATTCGATTTGATTTTTATTTTCGGAAGAAACGATGAATCACAAAAGCATTTAGAAATAAGTATTTTACTGGAATCAAAATAGATCGATTCATGTATTTCTGTGAGTGCGGGTTCAACTATGTATATCAACGGTCGGCCGTTACCATCGATTGTGCATCTTTCAGCGATCCCGAGTGTATTGAACGGAACCGTGCCGATTGCTTTATCTGCGACTTCGCTCTCTATACCTTTTTTTCCCGGTGATGATGGACGAGGTAAGCGTTTGTTCGTCGCAAGATATGAGGCAAGCGAAGACGTTACGACCTCTATATTATTTTTTGTCTTTTGCTCACGTGCTACACGGTTTATTGCGATGCCTCTTGTAAGAAAAAATCCAGATATGAGCCCAATAACCGAAATCCCGATAGCTATTTCCAGAAGCAGTGAGCCTTTTTGGCCGTTCTGCTTTCTATTGCAATGGCTGCTTATGCTGTTTTTACCACAACCTGAACATAATGATGCAATCATTTCTTTTATTTTTGAGATCATATCGTTGTCCAATAGATGCAACTCCGCTGCCAGCGACTCTTAACGTACGAATTTCTCCTGACGATGGATCGCCGTTGTCGTATTTTTTGTCGATAGTGTACGCATCTTCTTGCGAAATAATTCCAGAGAAATTTACGTTGTTGCTCGTACCTCGACTTAAAATAATCCAAACACCTTCATGACCGCCGATATTGCTTGCAACTGAATAATATCCGCCAAGTTTGCTAACGGGAAATCCGTTAATTAATTCAGCACTCAGCAAACCAGATACTACAAGATGCCTCCAGAATCTTTTTGCGTCGGATATTGAAAAAATATTGCCATTTCCGCTTCCGTTTTCTAAAGAATTGTCGATCATGTCCTTGGCGTTTGTAAAATCTCCCGGCATTGCGCTGTATTTTTCCATGAACATTTGTGTAGCCATACGAAATGCATTCACTTGATCGACAACGGAGTTCAATTTCGCTGTATGTATCAGCTCTTTCCCTTTCAGAGTCAGACTTACAACTAATCCAACTACTACAATTGCTATTGCGACTTCTATTAATGAAAATCCTTTTTCTTTTTCTCTTATTTTTATTCCGTAAAATTTCATTTTTTAAACTTCAATTGACGTGGATCTGATGAAAACATTTTATAAATTTTCTTATCAGCATTGTGATATTTTTTGCTTTTTTTTCGCAGGATTGTTGCTCGTAAGAAAATTACAAGCTCCGTTACGTCTGTTTCACGATCTCTTTCACCACTCAAGTAATCCACGGGAGTATCCATAAAGCCAGGTAATCCACTGCGGTTGTTATGTGACTTTTCCTGCATCAAACCGCCCATTACGACAATCTGCCCTGATTGTACTTTCAGAACAGAATCGAGTTCGCGAACATCAACAATTGGTATTTTCAGAGTTTGCGGAGTACTTGATGATGTATCTGAGCTGCTGTAATTCGTAAACAGAAATGGCACTTCTTTGTATGCGGCGATTTTTGATATTGTTGGTCGTAAAGTCAGCAAAACGGAATTATTTTTACGATCGATAGAAGGTTGAACTTTCATAATCAAACCAATAGGAATTGTTTTTACGTTTGTCGACAGCAAATCCATCATATTTTCAGAATTTCGTCCTGTATATTGCTTCTGAAATTCCGGGAAATACACGACTTCATTTTGTGCAACTTTTAGAATCGCGGAATGATTGTTGAGAATGGTTACACGTGGGCTTGAAAGAGTTTTTACAGCACCGAAATTTTCTATAAATCCAGAAAGAGCGCTCAAACTGGTTCTGTTAATGCCAAAAGAAAAAAGACCGCTCGTATCAAACGTTTTATTTAGAGTTGCGCCACCTCCTCGCATAATATGCCAATTAATTCCGCTTTTAAATTCGTCCTTCAAATTTACTTCAATGATTTTCGCTTCTATCAAAACTTGCTCTTCAGACGTTTCTTTTAGCATATCGATGTATTTTTTGATTTCTTCGTGCTTACTTTGCGTTGTATAAGCTGTTATTAGTCCTCCTTGCCGATGAATAGAAACATAACTTCCGTCACTTTCTCCGATTATCATCTTCAAAGCGCTTTCAAGTTCTATCCAGAAATCATTTTTTGATGTTTCCGAAACCAAACTATTCGAGCCGTTGTTCGCTTGATTGCTATTAAGTGCGGTAGAATCAGCTGTTGATGAAGTCAAACTTCCATTGAAAATGTCTGTCGATATTGAAACGGCGCTTTGAGTATCGCGTTGCACATTAAGTGAAGGAATTCGGTAAAACTTCAGCATAGGAAAATCTACTTCGATCTTTACAGAATTTCCTGTGATAGTGTATTTTAATCCTGAACTACTGCAAACATCCCGCAATATATCCAAAAATGGACGATCTTTTGTTGTAAAAGAAATACTTCCTTCAATATCTTGCGCAATGAAGATATTTATGCCGGCAAGATTTGCCATTTGCGTTAACGCTTCTCGCATTTTCATGTTTTCGGTGACAGATATAGATATGCGCTTGTAGAATTTTGGATCTATTCTTTCTTCAGGGTCAGGATCATCATCAGTTGCAAAGTCAATGTCGGCATAATCGAAAGAGGCATCATCAACAGGGATTGAAATTGAATCGAGCGCTTTTCTGTTCAAATTCTTTTGCTGAGATGTTCGCGGTTGATCTAAATCTACACAGGCAGATAAAAGAAATAACGATGCAAATAAAAACGGCGAATGACGAAAACTCATCAGCAAAACATCTCGACAAAAACTACTAAAAATTAGTTAAAATTATATTGGCGACAACCTAAGTTGTACAGTCCAAATGCAAGGATTTTTTTCAAATAAATATGCAGATGATAGACTTTGAAGTAATTTTACAGAACTATTTAAAGCGAATTTTTAGAGGAAAAATGCTAAAAAATGAAAGGGAATTCGGAATAAAAGACCTTTAAAATGGAAAAGATGGAGAAAAATAAGTACATTGCTGAATTATTTCGAATTCTTCGCTTGATCAATTAGAATAACGAGAGAATAAATCAAAAATTTCTAATCATTTAGGGTAGATCTCTCGCGAAAGTTATTTTCATGAATTTTTACCTCTGATAATCAGCGTATTCCAAATACTATTTCCGATTTTCGGCAGAAATCTAATATAATTCCTAACTGTTTTCAGCACGAATAAAAATCGCAAGTCTTTTTAGGCCACTTAATCTTAATAGCAAGTTTTCAATGTGAATCATTGATTGCTTCTTCGCATGCTATAAAAAATATTCACATGAGCATCATTAACAATAAAAACAGCCGTCTCATATTCAGGCGAAACGGCTGTTTTTTGCGATATTTCCGTTAGGATACCAGATTACTTATGGCACTACGAACCTTAATATCCAGCTTGTGTACGTTCCTGATATGCTTCATAATCCGAATCATCAAAGTCTTCGTCCTCATCCATACGAGAGCTCTGTCGACCGCTAACTGCCTTATTTGCCGCACGTCGCAATTTATCTCTTCCGGAAGCTGCTGCAGCCTTTTTCCTTTGCTGCTGAGTTTCATATTCATCTACACTATCTTCGTATATTTTCTTTGCTTTGCTAGATCTTGAGGATAGAGATGATTCCAATTGGCTTTTTGTTTGTGCTTTTTTCCCTTTTTCGCTTCTGAAAGTTGGATCAGATTCTAGCTGGTTCCTTTTCTTGTTTACATTTCCTCGACTGGTTTTTTCTAATTTATCAAGTTCTTCATAGTTTTTTCTTTGATATTTTAGAGCTGTATACTCACCTCCTAAAAGCTCTTCGCATTTACTAGAGAATTCTTCAAGGTCGGAAGAATCTCCTGTTTTCGCATAGGTTATTACGTGTTGTAAAAGTTGAACATATAGATTTATGATATCTTTCTCAGCGGCAATGTAGTTTTTGCTAAGTTTAAATAGTCCTAATATTTCCTTATCTTTTGCGCTGTTCGCTATTTTTGTACTTTCTTCCTCATATTTTGCAATTTGATCGACGATATTTTTCTTTGCACTTGTGATATTCGTCAGCTGTTTTTCAAGAATGGTTTTTATAGCTCCCGCATTACTGATTCTTATCTCTCCTTTGCAAAGCTTTCCTATCAAAGCAAAATTGGCTCGTGTTGATGCCAGATCTGCTTCCATAACTTTCATAACCTTTCTCGAAAGTCTTATTCCTTGACGTCCAGCGACTTCATTTGCATTTCCTGCACTTTTTGCTTTATTTATTGACTTCAATCCATCTATTTCTTTTTCTAATAAAGAAGCTATAGTTTCAAAAGATGTAGCAATATTTGCTAAACGTTCAGAAATAAATACTATTGGCACGACAGTAGATGTTGTATCAAAAGTTTTTACATCTATTGTTTGTTTTTTCATGTCAACTATGGCAGTGTTGATGCCTTTTTTCGCGTCTGTTAATCCGCTTTTGAGTTTGTCTGCGGCATTTATAAGGTCAGTCGTATCAGCTCCAAAGATAGTATATGCTACCGTTTCTGTATTAACTGCTTTTTTACCAAATAAAGCTTCTGTATTGCTCAAACCTGTGAGCATTAATATACCTGCTGAAAGAACACATGTTGTCAATTTTCTCATAGTCACTCCTTATTAATTAACAATGAGCAAATTGTAGACAAAAATTATTAAAAATATATTAATATTTTTGAAATATTGAAAAATTTTTACGAAATCTATAAGCCGGATTCTGTAAAATGCTAAAATGCATTCCGATAGCCATTCATCTTGTGCTTACATTACTGTAAACATCCAGCGATCTACCACGAACAGCTTCATGCAGAGGTCATTTTTACTGTTCCAATTTGATCTTGCTCCAAGTGGGGTTTGCAATGCCGATTTTGTCGCCAAAATCGCGGGGAGCTCTTACCTCTCCATTTCACCCTTGCCAAAAGGCGGTATATTTTCTGTTGCACTTTCCCTAGCACTTCATACTTACATACCCACAAAAGAGAAATAAACTTGCGTTATGTAATATATGCGTGCCGCCGGACGTTATCCGGCACTATCCTCCGAGGAGTCCGGACTTTCCTCTGCGAATGACGACAACATACACAATATGATGACAGACTTTACGCAGCGACTATCCGATTTCGTAAAAACGAGGATATCGTATCATAAAGAGGATGAAAGGATAAAGAGGAGAAATTGTTTTTGCGGATTTTTTCGCAGGATGGAGGTATTTTTTATAACAACAATTCTCTGAATTCCTCTTTTATGTTTATGGAGATCCTCTACTATATTTTATTGATTCTTGCTTACTTTTTGCAATTATCTTGCACAATTTTACAGTGCTTTTACGATTGCTTCCGTTGTTTTTTTTGCATCTCCGAGCAGCATCATTGTATTTTGTGCGTAGAATAGCTCATTATCTACGCCTGCATACCCTGTACCCATCGATCTCTTCAAAAACAGCACAATTTTCGCTTTATCGACTTCGAAAATCGGCATGCCATAAATCGAACTCGATGGATCATTTTTCGCTGCCGGGTTTGTTACGTCATTTGCTCCAATCACGTACGCTACATCACAAGTTGCAAAGTCTCGATTAATTTCATCCAATTCAAATACATCTTCATAAGGAACATTTGCTTCCGCAAGGAGAACATTCATATGTCCGGGCATGCGTCCTGCGACAGGGTGTATCGCATATCGAACGGTTGTTCCGTTTTTTTTCAGAAGATCACTCATTTCTTTCAAGGCATGCTGCGCTTGAGACGTTGCCATTCCATATCCCGGTACTACAATTACTGATTTTGCGTTTTTCAGAATAAAAGCAGCATCTTCAGGTGAACCTTGTTTGAATGGACGGACGGCATTTGATTTCGCGGTTCCCGAAATATCCTGTCCAGATGGAAATATTACGTTTAATAAGGATCGATTCATTCCCTTACACATTATATAGCTAAGAATTGCACCACTGGAACCAACCAAAGCTCCCGTTATTATCAGCAGGTCATTATGTAACGTAAATCCGATTCCTGAAGCAGCCCATCCTGAATATGAGTTAAGCATGGAAACAACAACCGGCATGTCTGCGCCTCCGATCGGCATTATAAGAGTCGCTCCGAGAATGAAAGAGCAAAGCGCAATAAGCAAAAATGCATACGGACTTTCAGTCATAACAAAGAAAAAGATTAAGCAAAGAACGGATGATCCTAAAAACGCATTTAATTCTTTCGGAATGTCATTTCCTTTGTATATTTCATGCAATTTTGCGAATGCTATAAGCGATCCGCTGAATGTTATAGCGCCGATTGCGACTCCGAACCCCATTTCAATTAAGCTGGATTTGTATATATTGCCAAGTTTATCGATGATTTTGAAAATTTGAGGAGCATAATACGCGGAAAATGCAACCAATACCGCTGCCATACCAACCAAGCTGTGGAAACCTGCTACCATCTGTGGCAGTGAAGTCATTGATACCGATTTCGCTATATAAATTCCGACTCCTCCGCCAATGCAAATTGCAACTAAGGTTAACATCGCATCAGATATATCAGTTGAAAGATAGGTTGCGACACAAGCAAATACCATTCCGGCGATGCCTATCCAATTTCCTGAACTGGCACTGTCAGGTGAAGACAATCCTTTTAACGCAAGAATAAAGCAGATTGCAGCAATCAGATAAAGCAAATCGATTATCATTTAGTTTTTTCCTTCTTCTTGTTCATTATTTATTTTCTATCTATTTCTTTTGAAACATGTTTAACATTCGGTGTGTAATAGTAAATCCTCCGAAAATATTTATGGAGGCTAGTACGATTGCGATAAATCCGAAAACTCTTGAGCTACAATACAGATGTTGCGTTGCTGCGAATATCGCTCCTACTATAATTACGCTGGAAATTGCGTTTGTAACAGACATAAGCGGTGCATGAAGAGCCGGAGTAACTTTCCATACGACATAATATCCGACAAAACACGCCAGAACAAAAACCGTCAGCGCATGCATTCCTGATGAAGCGCAATTAAGTGCATTTGAACCTGCATCTAATTGCATAAGGAAATTGATATCGTCGACTAATTGCTGAAGAGAACTATCCATGCTCTATTTCCCTTTTTTCTTTTTTTATTTTTATGCATTTGTAACTGTTTTTCTGCACATAACCTTGTATAAAATCTCGCGCAGTATAACAGAAAAAAATGATACTGCATATAATCGCATGCAATACTTAATTTTTTGTGAAGTTAACTGAGGAAATTACTGTTAACAATCAACAAACGCTACAACTTTATTATTGCGGAGCTGAATTTTTGATTATCTGTGTCATTGGTTGGAAGCCAAGAACTTCGTCCGAGAATCGGTTTATAGCTTTTTCGGCTGCTTAAATATAACGGCGGAACAGTTTTAGGAGTGACTGCCGCATAGCATATATAAAAATCTCCGACATATTTTTTTACTATGTATTTTAGCTGACTTAACTCGTTCTTTTCTTCAGGAGAACAAAAGAATTGATAAATTTTATCGAAATTATGGTGGGTCAAATTTATTCTTATTTCGAGATTGGCGACAGCTGCCTTTGTACCAAGTCCTGAATTTATGCCAAGGCGTATTTTGTCTTTGTCTAATCTGTTGTTTTCTGCAATGTCTGTCCATGCAATTTGGAATTGGTTGACCTTAGTCTTAAAACCAAACAAAGCCGTAATTACTGATTCTAATCCAGATGCGCTTTTTTCTTTTCTCCATAACAGTTGCGAAATTCTCGACAATCTCCGATTCATTTTTTGAAAATCTTCTCCGCAGAATGCGGCAATAGATCGTACAAACATGCAGTTATTGCTTTTGTGATTTTGCAAATTAAGATATCGACGCTTGCTGATTTGATACGATATGCCAAGCAATCTTGAATTAAACACATTCACAAAAGCTGCCATAGCAGTATCTTGTTCTCTGGTTCTTCTTTGAATTAATTCGCCATACGGAGTCGGTAAAGGAGCATTTAATCCCGTTATTGCAAGTCGTTCGATGAATATCGTTTTTTTCCCTTCGATTGTTTCGACTTTTTCTATTTCTGTTCCACGCAAATAAAATGAATTAATGCTTATTGTTTTAAATGGTGCTTGATTTACGGCAATATTTTTTCCAAATGAAACATCGCTTCCGTATTCCAAAGTATATGCGGCCATTTCAAATGAAAATCGATAAGCATTCTGCTCTAAATCGTCTTCTAAAGATACATTTTGTTTCCGAAGTTGTGATCCCATTTTTTCAAAACCCCGTTTCTTGTCGTATTTCGCACGGATACTTCAGTGAACGTATTGATTGAAGTATACATTGTCAGGAATTTCGATATAACTAAGCTTAGCGGCAACCCTAAATTTGATATTGTTTCATCGAAAGTTATATCAATGCACGATCCACGAACAAAACCACACCATGTTTGATCGCTTATTCTTTTTGTTTGGATTGAACTTTCTACAGACATTATTGCATCGATTTCACGAGTTAATGAGGCATTGGCCGCATCTGCAAAAAGATTCAGAATTTCTTTTAATTTTTTGATTCCGTCTGAACTAAATGAAACAGAATTTAACGACAATGCGGAAACCAATTTCCAAAGCATTTCTCCATTTTTTATGGATGATTTTTGATCTGTTGGACGATCTAAGCAATAAACCGCATTTATGGGAGATGATAATTCTATTTGCAAGGTTCCGTTAACGGGAATCTGTTCTGCGACATGGCGATTGGTGCAAAGAGTATGGGCATAAAAAATTTTATCCGAAGGAAATTGCGGATTAAAATCCATATCGATAAATGAGATATACACATCTTCGCCTAACTCATCCGGCATATATGTTTTTTTTCTGCGAGATTTCCAAAAAATTCCTTTGTCTATTGTCGGATGATCACATGAAAAAAACTCCGGGATAGTTATCTCATCATTATTTTGCGCATCTACAGCTACCATTCGTTCAATAGAATAAATTTCGTGATTATGATATCTCCTAAAATCAGGAACAATACAATACTCAACTTGTCGATTATCCAGCCTAAGTGGCTCTGAGACTTTTTGGAATAAATTAATCGCGGGAACCGAAGACAATGAGAAGTTTCTTGCGGATATTTTCATTGAGATATCATGTTCCATAGGAATATAAAGGAAGTTATCGCCATTAATATCAATTTTCGGTGTCAACTTTATATCGAAACCGAAAAATTTCTCTGGGAATGCGAAATATTCCTGCAGCAAACGGAATCCTTGAAATGAACTACTTGGATATGGTAGCAAAGACTCATCTTCTTCTATCCCTATTGGTGATATTTCGGACAGAAACGAAAATTCCGTGCCCTTCTGAAAGATAACCTTTTCTTTGCTTGCGAATATGGCTGCGAAAATCTTTCCTCTGAGAAGGGCATCTGCATTTATATAAAAACGCAGCTGATCGGGAGTTTTAGAATTCGCAATTCCATCGTATTTTATTCCGATTTTCAGGTAATATGTCGATCTTGCGTAATAACTGGGAACATGCTCTTTATGTACAATATCGGCTGATATAACTTTTACTGGCCATAAAGGAAGATCATGAGCAGTTCGGAAATAACAATTCTCTCCCGAATGGCTTGTTGCGTTTAATTGCGTATTTTTGGGAATTATAAAACCAGGAGCTTTTGATGATTTTGCTGTGTCTACATCGAAATTTATCATAACGCATGATGGAACAGGTAATGTTAGCGGTTTGTACAAAACTCCTAACAATTCAGACGCGATTTCAGGAAATTGATCATCTATTTGCTTCTGAAGACGACCTGCAAGAAAGGCAAAACTTTCTATAAGGCGTTCGACATGAGGATCCGATGATTCATTGTGCGATATATCAAGTCGTCTGGCAATTTTAGGGAAACGAGATGCAAAATAACTTCCGGCACTTCTCAGATGAGATAGTTCATATTGATAATACTCTGATAAAACATCAATATCGCTTTTTATCATTCTCTTTATAATCTCTGGTGCCTAATGCAAAAACGGATTTTTCGTTTCTGCTGCTTTATATCTTTTGTACTTCATTTTAGTAGTGAAAAAGTTAATAAATAGTAAAGCATTATTGAGGGCAATGAATTGAAAAATTTTTTATATTTTTTACAATTTCATGCTATAGTCATGACCTGTAATATTAGAAAAAGCAAAAATGCATTTGAAAGAATATTTCTTTTCTATAAATAACTTTTTCAACGCCATTTGGTGGCGCTAAGCGCCTTTTTATATCTTTTTTATTTTTTCCGAAAAGTATTTGTTAGTTAACAACGTAGTTAATTTCGTTATTTATTGCTTATTAATTAAAAGGATTGTGTTATGAAAAAATTATTAAACGCGATATTTCTTATTTCCGGAACCGCTATAGGTGCCGGATTAATTGCTTTGCCTCTGACATCTGTAAATTTGGGAACGAATATATTAGTTGCGATTATCTTTTTTATGGTGTTCGTTGCTTATAAAACATCAATGATGACTGTTGATTTAAACGTAGCAAACGGCAAATCGGCTTCTATAGTTGACTTGAGTAGGAGCATATCGGGCGAAAAAGCCTTTATTATATCCATGATTAGCTTTTATACACTGTCGTTTTCATTGCTTTCTGTATATTTTTCGGGAATTGCGAATACTTTGAGTTCGTTTTTTGATTTTAATGATAATTTTATAATCATAATTTGCGGATTTCTTCTCTTCTTTATTTTGAATTTAAAATATTCCGCTTTCTCGAAACTGAATAGTATATTGGTTGTATCTTTATTGGTGATAATATTGTCAGCAATAATCCAAATTCATACAAAAGAAACATCAATAATGACATCTGTATATGTAGTACCTCAATCTATAAGCGCAAGTGAAATTATCGCCTTTCTGCCGATAATATTCACCTCATTTGGTGTGCAAAATATATGTTCACATATCTTTGAGTCCTTAAATAAAGACAGAGGGAAAATAAAAATAGCATTTTTGATCGGAATATTAATTCCGGCAGTCGTTTATATTATTTGGAATTCGTGTGTATTTGAAAATATTTTAGCTGGAGATGTGCAATTCTTTCAAAAACTGCAAAATCACCAAATTTTAGTTGGTAAGCTGATTCAATTTTTGTGCAAATCATCGGAAAATATGTATATGGAAATATTTTTCAAGATACTGAGTCTATTTGCAATAATAACTTCAGCCGTTGGAATAGGATTAGGGTTGAAAAAGTCCATAGAAGAAAGCGTAACTTCGTCGAAATACATGGCGAGCGCAGTTGTTTGCGGTATACCTGTGGCATTGTGCATGGCAGTTCCAAACGCTTTTATAAATATACTTTCGTTTGGTGGAATGATTGCAACAGTATTTGTTATTTTCGTTCCGTACTATCTTCTAAAGAAAAGATTGAAGCAACGAATGGATTTCGGAGATGATTTGTGCTTAGTCTTTGGAGTGATGATTGTTTTGTGTGAACTGGTAAGATTGGCATAGTAGAAAAGGGGAGGTGTGTATTCTTCCATAACTGGAACGACCACCGCCCTTTAAGCTACCGCTTTATCGAACAAACGGAAGAAGTTGTTTGAAGTAGCTTCAGCAATTGTTTCGACATCAATGCCCTTTACTTCCGCTACTTTTTCTGCGACATAAGCTACAAAAGCAGGCTCATTAATTTTTCCTCGGAAAGGTGCAGGAGCAAGAAAGGGCGAATCAGTCTCTATTAAGAGTCTATCGAGCGGCACGAACTTTATTGACTCACGCAATTCATTAGCATTTTTGAACGTTACAACGCCTGAAATAGAGATATAGAAACCAAGATCGAGCGATTTCCTTGCAAAATCCTGCTCTCCTGAAAAACAATGTATAACGCCTCTTGCACCTGCGTGTTCGCTTAGTACAGCCACGGTATCATCTGCTGCGTCTCTTGAGTGTATTACAACGGGCAGGCCGCATTCTTTTGCTAAATCCATTTGAAGATGAAAAAGTTCCTTTTGCTGTAGTTCACTTTCTCTTTCAAAATGATAATCCAGCCCTATTTCTCCAATCGCTACGGTCTTCGGCAGTGCGCTATGCTTTTTTATGATTTCCGCGATTTCATCGTGACTATAGTTTGAACAATGCTTCTGTGCTTCCTGTGGGTGTATGCCTACGCTTCTGAAAATATTTTCGTGATTGTCTGCTATATTGCGAATTTCATCAACATCTGTTAGTTCAGTTCCAATCGCAAGCATATATTTGACACTTGCTTTATGAGCACGCTGTATAATTGCGTCTATAGAATATCTTTTAAGAAACTCTTCTTCGCTTTCTTTTTCATTCTTCTTGGTCGCAAATTTCAGAACGTTCAGATGGCAATGCGAATCAATCAGAAACATTATTTTTCCTTTGGAAACAAAACCGAAGGCTGAGGGAAAGACTGATCAACAAAATTAGAAGACATTTCCTCAAAACTTTCGCCCTTAGCATTTATAAAATCGAAAATTTTTCTTGCGGTGTCAGGAATAAATGCTGCCAAACCAAAAGCTATTGATCTTATACTTTCGCAAAGAACTGTGAGAACAACATTAAGGCGTTTTTCGTCAGTCTTTGCCAATTCCCATGGCTTCATGTCATTTACGTATTTGTTTGCTTCCGTAACCAGTTCCCAAGCAGTACTCAGTGCGGAATGCAAATCTTGTTTATCCATAAAAGGACGCATTTTTTCAATGAGTTTTCTAGAGTCTTCAAGCAAAGATTTATCTGCGTCTGAAATATTATAGTCTGCGATAATATGTCCACCACGTTTTTGGATAAACGCCAACACTCTCTGCACCAAATTACCTAAATCGTTCGCTAATTCGTAAGAGAAACGCTTTTGTAGGGCTGCTTCTGAAAAATCGCCGTCTTCTCCAAAGCGAACTTCACGAAAAAGAAAATATCTCAGAACATCAAGTCCATATCTTTGAATAATATCGCGAGGATCAACAACATTTCCGACAGACTTTGACATTTTTATACCCTCGTTTGTCCACCATCCATGAGCAAAAATACGCTTAGGAAGTGATATTCCCGCAGACATTAAAAATGCAGGCCAATATACCGCATGGAAGCGAATAATCTCCTTGCCGACTATGTGTGTGCAGTTCTCCATCATATCTGACACATAAGCTTTGTTATTCGGAAAGCCAAATGAGGTTATGTAATTTGTAAGAGCGTCTATCCAAACATACATAACATGCTTTAATTCGCTACTGTCTTCATCAGAATCTGAATCCGTTGGAACGGGAATTCCCCATGTAAATTGGCTTCTGGATATAGAAAGATCACGTAGTCCACCTTTAACAAAGCTGATTATTTCGTTTCTTCTTGATGCCGGAGCAATGAAATCAGGATTTTTCTCATACCAATCGAGTAATTTATCTTGATACGCAGATAAACGAAAGAAATACGATTCTTCTTCCATCCATTCTACTGCTGCTCCACTTGGTGCTCTGCGATTCTCATCAAGATCCGATTCCGCTACATACTCTTCATCTTGCGCAGAATACCAACCGGAATAAACATTCTTGTAAACATCATCTTTTTTCAGCATTTTCCAAAAAGCTTGCGCGGATTTTATATGTCGTTCTTCTGTTGTGCGCACAAAATCATCATATTTCATGTTTATCGTAGCTGACATATCGCGAAATTTTTGCGACACTACATTACTGAATTCCACAACATCCATTTTCTCTTTTTTGGCGGTTCTTGCAACTTTAATGCCATGTTCATCTGTGCCTGTACAAAGATGTACATCAAATCCGTCCAAGCGCTTAAAACGGGCTAGAATATCAGCCGCTATGCTTGTGTATGCGTGTCCTATGTGCGGTTCACCGTTAATATAATAAATTGGTGTCGTGATGTTAAATTTCATTGGGATATAAACCTTCTACAACTACTGACTTTACACTCAATCATACGCTTTTCACTTTTCTTTGTAAATAAAAAGGGATTTGTACATTTATGGTAACGATTTATTAATCATTCTCGATATAAATTAACCTTTAGATAGTGTTTTGGAGTGTCTTTATGCAGGAAAATCTTTTCAAAAAGAACGCAATTTTAGTGGAAAGCGATTTTCTGCAAAATAGACTTTACAACGACATCCTCGATTCAAATGGATTTGAAGTATTTTCCGCGAAATCTGCGATGGAAGGACTGCAGAAAATAAAAGAGAATGAATATGATCTTGCCGTAATAAATGTAGACATCGGTGAAGAATTGTTTGTTGAAAAATTGCTCCATAAAATACGTTCAGAACGCTCTATATTGCCGATCGTTGGTTTATCAATATATGAGCAAGAAAAGAAAAAAAATATAGCAAAAGCAGTAAATAAGTTCTTAACAAAACCTTTTTCTATTGATACATTTATTGATAGTGTTGTAGTGTGTGTCGAAAATGGTTGCGCGAATTCTTGTAGTGGATGAGCAAAAACTTGATCTTTCCAGAATTTCCATAGAATTACAGTTGGTACATAATTCTTTGCTATTTTCGAAATCAATAGAAGATGCGCTAAGGATAGTCAGTACGCAATCAATAGACGTCGTTTTGGTATCGTTACCTCAAGTAAAGTCAAAGCTGTTTCTGGATTTTTTTTCAGTACTGCGACAATTATGTTCAGTAATACCCATTGTTGGAGTTGTTCCTAAAAAAAGCATAGCAGAGCAATTTGTTGACATAGGTATAGATGATTTTATGGATATTGGTGTTAACAAAAACCAATTACTTCGAAAAATTGAAACTTTGGTCAGAATGAGAGGACTGTTCGATGATAATTTATTGAACAGGATGTTTTTTACAGGAAAACGAGCCCAAAAGATGGTTACTATATTTTTCGATGATCTGAATTTCTTGCATGCTTCTATAAGAAATAATACGGAAATTGAACAGCTCAAATACTGGCCTGTAATAGATGATATGAGTGATGCGGATTTGTTTTTAATCAATATAAGATCTGTGCAAAAAGCATGCGATTGTTGTTCTACATTGCGAATGAGACGTATAAATAAGTACAGACCGATTATTTTGGCTTACGATAAAGCTCACAGAGACATGGCTAAGCAAATAATAAGACAACATTCGAATATAGGTTATACGGATATAGTGGATCTTTCCATGAATTCGGCAATTATGGCCAGTAAACTGAACTCATTAATGAAATATAAAAAGATGTACGAGAGCTTTACTGAAAAATTGCGAAAAAGCATATACCTTGCGGCTATAGACTCCACAACTGAGGTATACAATCGAACTTTCTTTGAGGATTTTATGAAGAGTCACGTAGGTGATTTATACGATTCTGCTATTCTTGTAATAGACATCGATAAATTTAAGGATATTAACGATAAGTTCGGACATACTTTCGCGGATTCTATGTTACGATTTGTTGCGAGTACAATAAAAAGATACATACGAGCAGCCGATTTGATTGCCAGATATGGCGGAGACGAATTTATAATATTTATGGAAGGTGTTTCTAAGACAATTGCGACAGAAGTTGCAACAAGAATACAACAGGCAGTCGCGAAAACGATCTTCAAGAATGCGAATTGTACGGTTAGTGTAGGAGTCTGCTGTATAGACACAAAAGAGAGTCTGCAGCTCAATGAAGCCATTTCGATTGCCGACAAATTCATGTATGCAGCGAAGAAGCAAGGAGGAAACGCAGTTTGCGCCTGCGGATGAATTTCTATTTCTCAGAATCGTTCGACAAAAAAATCCTCATTTGCTCAATTCTTCCTAATAAAAATCATATTTATCGGTTATATCTGTTGATTCTCTAGCCAGCATTTTTATAAAATTTGTTCTGCAGCTTGATAGGTATATGCAGCAATGAAAACAGATATTGAAATTTCTCAAAGTGCGGACATAAAAAACATCAAAGAAATAGCAGCGAAAATCGGACTCTCTGACGACGATCTGGAATGCTATGGCAAGTACAAAGCGAAAATTGTTTCATCTCTCTGGAAGAAAATCGAACGAAATCCGAATGGTAAACTTGTTCTGGTAACTTCTATAAACCCTACGGCTGCAGGAGAAGGAAAAACCACAACAAGCATTGGTTTGAGCGATGCACTGAATATAATCGGTCGAAAAACGTGTGTAGCGTTACGTGAACCATCTATGGGACCATGCTTTGGTTCAAAAGGGGCAGCAACAGGCGGCGGATATGCACAAGTAATTCCCATGGAGGATATAAATTTACATTTCACTGGTGATTTCCATGCAATTACATCCGCGCACAATCTAATAGCTGCATTGTTGGATAATCACATATATCAAGGCAATCAATTGGGATTTAATCTGAAAAAAATTGTTTGGCGTCGTGTTTTAGACATCAACGACAGAGCACTTAGGCATATAGTAATCGGAATGGGTGAACAAACTGATGGAGTGGTTAGGGAGTCCGGCTTTGATATTACCGTTTCATCTGAAATTATGGCGATCCTTTGTTTGTCGCAAGATCTTCAAGATTTGCGAGAACGTGTGAGTAAGATCGTTCTCGGATATAATGGAGCGAATGAACCCATTACATGCGGTATGCTAAACGCAACGGGAGCTGTTGTCGCTATTTTGAAAGATGCAATCAAACCAAATCTTGTGCAAACCATAGATGGAACACCCGCCTTTGTTCATGGAGGGCCGTTCGCAAACATAGCACACGGTTGCAGCAGTTTAATCGCTACTCGACATGCACTAAAACTAGCGGAATATACAGTCACAGAAGCAGGATTTGGTTCGGATTTGGGGGCAGAGAAATTTTTGGATATAAAATGCCCATTACTTGGAAAATATCCTGATGCAGTTGTTATTGTCGCGACTATAAGAGCGCTTAAAATGCATGGTCTTGTCGCAAAAAATAGGTTAGATGAAGAAAATTTAGATGCGCTAAAAGATGGATTTGCAAATTTAGAAAAGCATATTAGGAATATTCAGCGATATAACCTTCCGATAGTTGTTGCGCTGAATGTATTCAAATCAGATACGGAAAATGAAATCAATTTTATGAAGAAAGAATGCTCACGGCTTGGAGTTAAGGTCGAATTATCCAGAGTATGGGAATACGGAGGGAAAGGCGCGATCGAATTGGCTAAGACAGTTGTTGATCTTGCAGAAGGAGCGCACGAAGAATTCAAACCGCTTTATGATTTGAAAGATCCAATTCGTACGAAGATTAAAAAGATCGCTAATGTTATTTACGGAGCAGATGATGTGATTTATTCGGAGCGTGCAAATGATTTTTTGAAAAAGACAGATGATGATAAATGCAATTATCCAATTTGTGTAGCAAAAACAGAAAAATCCCTTAGCGATAATAAAAAATTATTAGGCTGTCCAAGAGACTTTAAGATTACGATTACCGATATGAAAGTGATGGCGGGGGCAGGAATGATTGTCGCTTACGCCGGAAATATAATGACTATGCCGGGTTTGCCTAAAACTCCTCGCAGCACCCGCATTGATCTGACAGAAGACGGCAACGTTGCTGGATTGGAATGAAAAAAGGAACAAGGATAGGGGACTTATACAAATACAAAGAAACCATACAGCTTTGTAAGCTTGTATATTCTCTCAGAAATCATTAATATTTTCACTGTGCAATTAGTTAGAAGAAAGCAAACAATCTATGCCAGAAAAAATTTCCAAAAAAGTATCGAGAGAGCAAAAGGAGCATAAAAGATCAGACTCCAAAGTCGAAAAAACTGTTTTGCACTCTCAAAGAGCAGTATCGATGCGAGTTCCTGAAATTTCCGTTGTTATTCCCATATTTAACGAGCAAGAGAATATAGATAATCTGTGCACTCGTTTATTAAAAACCATGGACTCCATCAAAAGAAGCTATGAGGTCATATTTGTTGATGATGGAAGCAGCGATCGTTCATCTTCAATGCTTCGTGCTTGGTTTAAAAAACGCTCGGATGTAATTCGCGTAATAACGTTTAATGGCAATTATGGTCAGTATGTGGCGATTTTAGCAGGCTTTGAACATGTCCGCGGCGAAACTATAGTTACTTTAGATGCCGATTTGCAAAATCTTCCGGAAGAAATTCCTGTATTGCTCAAAAAAATGGAAGAAGGGTATGATCTTGTTGGCGGATATCGTGCACAAAGGCATGATAACTTCTTCAGAACATATGCTTCAAAGATCGTAAATTTCATAAGATATCGTGCAACAGGCATAAAAATGGTCGATCATGGATGTATGCTGCGAGCGTATAAGCGGCACATCATCGATGAAGTCGTAAAAACTCGTGAAACATCAACATTCATAACTGCATTAGCGCAAAAGTTCGCTTGGAATGCTGTTGATATCCCTGTATCGCATGAAGAACGTAACGCCGGCAGTTCGAAATATAGTCTGTACAAACTTATTCGCATTACATTCGATCTGTTAACAGGATTTTCCTTAATTCCTTTGCAGATTTTTACAATGCTTGGAATGGTTATTTCATCTGCAAGCTTTGTTTACTTTCTTGTTGAAGTATTCAAGAAAATTGTGACACATCATCATGGTTATGGTCTGCATTTCGCTTTTGTCTTTCTTTTGTTAAGCGTTATAGTGCTTGGTATCGGTTTACTTGGTGAGTATTTGGGACGCGCTTATTTTGCAATTTGCGAACACCCTAGTTTTGTTATCAGAGATATTTTGGAAAAAAAGAAAGAAGAGAAGAAGTAATGAATATATTAATAGTAGGTGCAGGTGGTTTTATCGGAAGTCATTTATCCGAGGAAATTTTGAAATCTCCCAGAGATTGGAAGATAAAAGCACTTGATATTTCATCAGATAAGGTCTCGCACCTTTTGAATGATAGCAATTTCGAATTTCATAAGTGCGATATATTAAAAGAATTCGAGCTACAAGAGGAAATGGTTAAGCAAAGCGATGTAATTTTGCCTCTTGCTGCTATTGCCAGCCCTTTAGTTTATGTACAAAATCCTTTGCGAGTTTTTGAACTGGATTTTGAAGCAAATTTGCGTATTGTGCGATGGAGTGTCCAGTATAAAAAACGGGTAATTTTCCCATCTACATCTGAAGTTTATGGAATGTGCTCCGATCAGGAATATGATGAAGAAAATTCAAACTGTGTCACAGGACCTATCGGCAAGCAAAGGTGGATATATTCATGCAGTAAACAGATGTTGGATAGAGTTATATACGCTTATGGGCAGAGAGATGGACTGCAGTTTACTCTGTTCAGACCGTTTAACTGGATAGGATCGCGCCTCGATGATATCTATAATGAAAATAATGGTAGTTCGAGAGTCGTGACACAATTTTTGAGCAATATTTTGCATAGCAAACCGATCAACTTGGTTGATGGTGGAAACCAAATTCGCTGTTTCACGGATATTTCGGATGCTATAAACGCTCTTGTGAAAATAATAGAAAATAAGGACGGTTGCGCGAATCAGCAAATATTTAACATTGGTAACCCTTATAATGAACTGAGTATAAAAGATCTGGCTTATATGATCGTTGATCTGGCGAAAGGGTATGATAAAGTATGCTCGCTAGCTGAGAAGATAGAGATAAGAGAACTGCCGGCTGCTGAATATTACGGAAAATCATATCAAGACGTACAACGCCGTGTTCCATCTATTAAGAAGGCTGAACGGTTACTTGGGTGGAAGCCTGTTGTCAATACAAAGGATTCCATCAAGAAAATTATGGATTATTATTTCGGATAAATAACAACCCTTACTTTTTTCTTAGTCGTTTTTTATGCGATTATGTTTTGGAGCTTTTATATATTGTACATCAAGTGCCTTGAGTTTGCGATGCAGCGCAGATCGTTCCATGCCGATGAAATTTGCGGTTTGTGAAATATTTCCTGAGAACCGATTAACCTGTGCGCGCAAATAATCCGTTTCAAAGCATTCTTTCGCTTCTTTCAACGGCATTGTGATAAACTTTGCAATATTAAGTGATTCAAATTTATCTTTGGTATTGGCTGTCAATTCAGGAGGCAAACATGTCTCATCTATTTCAGATTTATCGCTGTCGCTAACATTTATCAGCGAACTTTCCACAACATTCTTTATTTGCTGAATATTTCCAGGCCAATCGTATGATTGCAGAATCATCAGAGCATTGTCCGAAAAAGCTTTTGGTTTTAATCCGAATAACTCTTCAGCTCTCGACATGTACCAGTTAAGCATCGGAATAATATCTTCGCGTCGTTCTGCCATACTCGGCACGTTTATTTCGGAGATTTTTAAACGATAGAATAATTCCTGGTTAAAATCTGCCATTTTTGAAGAATCACTCGTTGTGGTACTGCATATTATCCTTACATCAGAAAAAACATTCCTTGATAAAAGCTGATATTTTCCCCTTTGTACGAACATAAGCAATTTTCTTTGAGAATCAGGACTCAGACGATCGACGTTTTCCAAAAAAATTGTTCCGCCGTTTGCTTTTTCGATATATCCGTATGATTTTTCCGTACCGAATAAATCGCTGCCAAAAGTTTCCGAATCAGCATCTGAAATGCAGCTTATGCTAACGAAATTGCGATCTTTCCTAGGGGATTTTTGGTGAATTCTGTAGGCAATTGCATCAACGCCAACACCAATCGGGCCTTTTATGAAGACTCTGCTATTTGAATTTGCGATTTTATCGATTGTTGCTTTTATGGTATTCGCAAATGTAGAGATTCCTACTGAAAATATATCAGATGAAAGTCTATCATTACGCAAAGAATCGTTTTCAATTTTTAATTTGAAGAATTCCAAAGCGCGTGTGCATGTTAAAAGCAATCGATCTATAACAAAAGGTTTCTCGATAAAATCAAATGCGCCTTTTCTCATAGCGTTCATAGCTATATCAATAGTTCCATGCCCTGAAATGATAATTATAGGCAGTTCAGAGTTGATGTTCTTAAGCTTATCAAGGATTTTAAATCCGCCGGATTCATCATCTCCTATCCAAAGATCGAGGAAAACAAGATCAGGCATGTCTGTTTTTACGGCGGTAATCGCTTCTTGTTCATTAGCTGCGGTGTTGGTGTTGTATCCTTCATCCGACAGAACTCCAGAGATTAGCGATCTTACTTCTGCATCATCATCTATAACAAGAATTTTTGCGTCTTTTTCTGCCATTGTTTCCCTTCTTATTTCCCTTTTTACATAGCTTCTTACATAACTTTCGGAATGGATATTGTTATTTTAGCGCCGCCAAGATCGCTATCGCCAAAAAGCAACTCTCCTCCATGATCTTGTACTATTTTTTTCACGATTGCCAGCCCTAATCCCGTACCTTTCGGCATAAGGGTAAAGTAAGGAGTAGCCAGCGACTCGATTTTTTCTTTAGGAAGCCCCGGGCCGTTATCTTCAACTATAACCATGAATTTATTGCTTTCATTTTTTATGCTTATTTGAACTCTCTTATCATCTTTCGTGACAGTTCCAAGCGCATTAACGGCGTTTTTTATCAAATTAACAATAGATTGATGAATTAGTCGTTCATCAACATTAACTGAAAGATCAGTATTGGCTTCAATGAGAGAGATTTTTACGTCTTCCGATGCATTTTGGATAAAGAAAACGGCTTGTTTGCAAATTTCGTATAGATTGCACGGTTTCAAAATCGGATCAGGAAGTTTTGCAAAATGCGTAAAATTATCAATCAGGCGTTTTATATCACCGACTTGACGTATAATTACATCTATCAATTCTGTAAATGTTCCACTATCGCTGTTTATTTGCGATATATACTTTCTGCGAATGCGTTCAGCTGACAATTGAATAGGCGTAAGCGGATTTTTTATCTCATGAGCAACTCGTCTTGCTATTTCGGACCATGCGGCTTTTTTCTGAGCCATAATCATGTTTGTAAGATCATCAAAAGTTATTACGAATCTGTTGTAATAGTCGCTTGATGTTTCTATATGAGCAACCTTAACCGAAAGAAGCAGCTCGTTATTGTCTTTTTTATACTTCATTTCTTTTTGGGTGATTCCATTTGAGCTTGGCGCATACAACAAAGTCTCTATTTCGGGAATGATATTGTATATATGCTCACCAAAGGATATTTGCCGCCCCAGGAGCTTTTCCGCAGCGTTGTTCCATACGTAAACTGCGTTATTGTCGATTCCGATTACTCCTGATGAAACACCCGCAAGGACACTGCTCGAAAATTTTATGCGTTCGTCCAATTGCTTGTTTATTTCAACCAAGTCTTCTCTTTGCTTTTGTACCTGAGATATCATTTGGTTGAATGTTCGCATAAGCGTTGTGATTTCTTCATATTGACTTTCTTCGGGAACACGAGCTTTTAAATCTCCATCGATAATAGTTTCCGAGGCATCTATAAGATTACTGATAGGTTTTACGATGCGCCAGGAATAAAGGATAGCGACAACAATTGAACCGACCAAAAGCATTATTCCTACAATAAAGAACATGAAAATAAAGGCAATTTCCAGAGAACTTCGTTCTTCTAGCAGTTGGAAATACTCATCGTAAGCCTGCCTTGCGTTTTTGGCCTGAAGAAGTATCTCAGAGTCTATCCTTTTTTCTATTATCAAGTACAAATATTCGTTGTTATCTGTTCTGAAACAAGATATTGCTCGTATATTTTGTTCGTCATCAAAGTTGGAACGCAAAATAACAGAACTTCTCTCTTTTATTGATGAAATATCTTCATTCTGCAGATTCAGAAAATGTAAAGCAACACTATATTTTGAATGCGCGATAACATTAAACGAAGAATCCAACAGAATCGCGGAATTTAGATTTTTTAGAGCGCAAAGATCATCTAGCACGAAATTCACATTTTCCGAAAATTTTTCCAAATCTTGTTCACGTAAATTGGTTAATTTATCGATCTGATATGTAAGAGTCTTTGATACGGCAGTGCAATCGTTTAGTAGTTGTCGCTTGTGTTCGTCGATATATGACTCAGCCACCTGTAATGATTCTTGCAGAACGGTTCTATTGCGATCGTTAAACCAAGAATCAATGCCGTTATGGAAGAAAAACGCAGAGAAAAACGTCATTAATATTGATGGAATGATCGAACTGAAAGAAAAAAGCAGTATCAGTCGAACAGTGAGTCTCGAACCTTTTTTGTGGCGATTACTCCACAAGTCCAGTATCTTTTGGCTTCCAAGCATGAGCAAAATAAAAATAAACGCAATATCGCAATATAGAATCGATACAATACTGCGGGAACTCTTGCTATATAAATCTACGTCAGTGAACAGGCGGTATGTAAAAAAGCATGAAATAGTTGATAAGATAAAAAAGAAATAAGTCAAAAAATTCCGTACACTGGATTTTTTGAGAAAACTCCAAATGGTTCTGAATATTTTACCTATCGAAATCCCTAACATTTAGCTCTAATAGTTTCTTACGAAGTGTATTGCGATTAATTCCCAATATCTTGGATGCTTGACTCTGATTTCCATCTACATGCTTCAGAGTTACATCGAACATAACTCGCTCTATCTCCTTTATTATACGGTCATATAACCCTGGTGGAACGCTTCCGTCTTTATGAGAGGCAAAATATCTCTCCAATTTTTTGCGCAGTCCTCCAGATATTCCTTCTTCTAAATTTATATCCTCTTTAATCGGCATTTTTGTATTCTACTCTATTATTCTATTATCTTAAAAACCTATTTTAAAAACAGATTTTCATAAAATTTGCGCACACATTCTTTTGCAAGAGCAACATTTTCAACTCTGTTAATGGTTTCTCTAAAACCAGAAGCTCCGCTTAATCCAGAACTATACCAACAAAAATGCTTTCTGAATACTCTTAAACCGTGATATTCGCCATAAAAATCTAAAGTCGCTTGAAAATGGCGCATAATAATTTCATATTGCTGTTGCAGAGAGGGGATTTGCGTACGTACAGAGCCTTCTTGCAGCTGCTCCATGATCTGCTTGAGTAACCAAGGATGACCAAGCGCTCCTCTACCTATCATAACACCGTTGGCCCGTGATAGTTCGAGGGCTTTTTTCGCATCTGCGATAGATTTAATATCTCCATTACAAAGATACGGAATTTTCACAGTTTCTCGCATTTTTGCAATAGCAGACCAATCCGCAATACCACTATACATCTGATTACGTGTACGACAGTGGATCGTCAGCATTTGGATGCCAATATCCTCAAATTTTTTCGCAAGACTGAAGCAATTTATGTGTTCACTATCCCAACCAAGGCGCATCTTTAATGTAACAGGAATTTTTACGGCATTGACTACGGTTTTCGCGATTTCAACCGCCAAATTTTCATCACGCATTAATGCAGATCCCGACTCGTTTGAGACAATTTTCCTGGCAGGACAGCCCATATTTATGTCTATTACGTCGGCGCCAAGTTGCTCATTTATCTTAGCTGATTCTGCCATATTTATAGGATTTGCGCCCATTATCTGCACTATTTTAAGGACGTTTTCCATATTGCTGTGCAGTCGTCGGTAAGTTTTTTTGCTGTTTCGTACCAGAGCTTCACTGGATACCATCTCAGAAACAACCGCTGTAGCGCCAAATGACATCACAACTTCACGAAATGGAGCATCGGTTACGCCTGCCATAGGTGCCAAGAACACAGGAGTTTTTTCAAAAATTTGCAGGAAAGAAAAAGCAGAAGACACTTAAAAACCGACTCTTACATCGTACTGAGGGTGTTCAAAAATATTAACGGATGGAGATGAGGCAAATAACCATCGAGCAAAAAGGGATTTTCTCTCACCAATTTCAATGAAAGCATAAATTTCTTTGCTATCTTCCGGCGCATTTTTAAAACAACGTTTCAATGTTACTTGGATTCCGCCAACTTCCAAAGGTTCTCCGACTTTTATGCGCTTTTTCAGAACTTTGCCGCTTATTTTATCAAGGACTTGAACAATAACAGCATTTATTTCTATAGGATTTGATTCCCATATCGAAGATGATTCTTCATCAACAACGTTTTCTTCGGTTACTGTGACGTTTTTTTCTGTCGATTTATCAGGCTCAGCAGTTGCAAAACCAAAAATAAACAATGCCGAAACACCAGAAACACATGAAATGAACAGTTTTCGACTATTCATGTTATCTCTAACCCTAATGTTATCTTTTTTATTCTTTCGAATCATCTTCATCCAAAGATACAACACTATCTTCAGATTCTTCGTCTAAACTCACGATATCATCGTCTTCAGTAATAATATCGTCATCGATTATTATATCATCGTCTTCTTCTTTTTCAGAAATAGGTTTCGATTTCCTCTTGGATAGATATTCTGCATCATAAACATCTCCGCATGAAGGACAAATTATAGGCGACTTATTAAAATCATAAAAACGAGTACCACAACCAAGGCATACTCTTTTTATTCCCCAATTCTTCTTATCCATAGCTAGATTTCCTCTTATTTTTTTTCTTTTTCTGCTCTTTTTCAGCTATCAGGTTATTATATCTATACTAGGGTTTTTCCAAAGTCAAACTAATATTATCGTATCCTTGCGGCTTTTCTTCCCAAAGACTCAGGACAAAACCGCCAAGTCCTGATCCAACAGGTTTTGCTGCGACTGCGCCATTGTTTATGAGCGATGCGACATGCGCAGTCAGAATGTCATTGTACAATCCCCATCCTCTGAAAGCGTCATCAGCGAGCTTGATTCCATCTCTTAGATTCGAGAAATTTCCCTCTCTCAGACTCAATTCACATAAATCTGAGGCTTGATTCATTTTTGCGTTTAATTCATCTGCCAATCCGCGATCTGTTGCAATAATGTTTTTTACAATTGCTGCACATTTCGATGTCGCTGACTTTTCTCCTGAGTAAGTAAGTATCATATGCGGCCAAAATGTTGGTTCAAGTACATGACTGACTCTATTATTTTTGAAGACTACGGCTTTGTCAGTCATCGCAACAGCAATATCAAGCCCACTGCTCCTGCAGTGAAACTTATCTTCCAGATGTGTTGCAAGTGAAAAAACATCTTCCCATAATCCCAGATGTTTGAAAATTTTTGCAATATTTGTACAGATTGCTGCGGAACTTCCAAGTCCTGATTTCATTTTTATATTAGATTGTACGAGAAATTTCCCTGTTATCTTCCTAAAATCGAATTTCGCAAATTCTGCAGCAGAACGCAGTAGCGATAGGAAAATTTCATTGAACTTATCTTCACGATTGGTATCATGTATTTCAAGTTCATCGGAAGGCGTAAATTCTATCGATGACTCATACTTACGCAACGGAAATGCTAAGGCTTTTCCTCCTCTGACGACAGTATGTTCACCGGACATAATCCATTTTGCATGACTAAGAAACTTCATTTTGATCTTCTTATTTTTCTTTCTCTATTTTTTTGTTATTTTTTGTGTTTAATTTTGTTTTTTTTACCTAAATCACAGTTTTATTCCACATCGGAGACTCCATACTCTTCAGAAACTCATTATGAGCTGCGATTTCTTCTTCAGATGGTTTAAATGTACGTTTTTTTCGTGATTGCTTTGTATTTTGCATAATGGTTATTCCTTCGTTTGTATTTTCGTTTGAACCAAAAGCTAATCCGCTCTGTTTTCCACCAAGTAGCTCCATATAAACTTCGGCAAGCAACAGACTATCGATTAAAGCTCCATGATGTTCTTCACGTGAAGAGGCGTCTATATTAAATCTTCTGCAAAGCGCATCCAAATTAGCAGAAGCTCCAGGAAATTTTCGGTGAGCAAGATCCAATGTATCTATGGCATCTTCTAGTTTGAGTAGAGGCTTATGCAGACGTTTCAGTTCGCTGTTTAAAAAGCTTATATCGAATGCTGCATTGTGAATAACAAGCACTCCGTCAGCGATAAAATTGAGAAAATCATCAGCAATTTTGCCAAAAACAGGCTTATCTTTGAGAAAATCATCTGTTATTCCACTGATCTTGATGGCATCTGGGCTCATTTTCTGCGTTTCAGGATTAATATAGACATGATACGTATTGCCTGTTGGGATATGATTAATTAATTCTACGCAACCAATTTCGACAATTCTGTCACCGCCTTCGTGCTCTAATCCTGTAGTTTCAGTATCTAGTACGATTTCTCTAAAATTTTTTAAAATAGTCATAATTTGTAAACTTTTTTATGTAATGATGAATTATAACATTTTTTAAGGAGCTGTTAAGTGGGCAACTTAACAAAGATTTTAGTTTTAGATGATGAAGAGGATACCGAAGACCTCTTTTTGCAAAAATTCCGCCATCAAATCGAAGATGGTATATACGAATTTTCATTTGCAACATCACTTGAAAAGACTGAAGAGTTGCTGAAAATCGGTAGACCAGACATATTTTTAACCGATATCAACGTTAATGGAATAGACGGTATCGATCTTATCAGCAAATTAAGAAAAGAATACCCGCTTATGCGATCTGTGGTTATTTCTGCGTATGGCGATATCAACACTCTGAGAGCTGTTATGCGAGGAGGTGCTCATGATTTCGTTATTAAGCCGATCGATTTTAATGATTTGACTGAAACGTTACGAAAAACAGCAAAAGCTGTAGATAAATTAAAGGCTGCTGAAGCTACAAATATGAAGTTGGTCGCTATTTCAAACGAGCTGGACGTTTCCGCACAGCTACAAAAAAGCTTACTGCCTGGTAATGTCGTTAAAAAAGGCAATATCGATCTTTATGCGGAGAATATATCGGCAGCAGAATGCAGCGGTGACTTTTATGATTTCTTCTGGCTTAGCGATACTAAGCTGGGGATTGTTATAGCTGACGTTTCTGGAAAAAACGTTTCAGCTGCAATGTTCTCCATTATTGCAAAGACACTTATTAAAGCTTATTCGCGTGTGTATGAGTCTCCTGCGGAATGTTTTAAGAATGTCAACGCATCTATATGCCATGAAAATGTCGCAACCATGTTTGTTACAGCAATGTATGGCGTAGTCGATATGGAAAAGAACGAACTGACCTACACTAACGCGGGCCATCTTCCAGTTGGTTTAGTTCAGCCGGGTAAAGAGCCAGTATTTTTGGAGTGCGATTCAGGAATGGCTCTTGGTATTTTTGAAGAAGTCGAGTTTTCAGACAATGTTCACAAGTTCACTCCTGGTGATACTGTTGTTTTTTACACCGATGGAGTTACCGAAGCAGCAAGTAAAACGGGCGAAGAGTACGATTACGAACGTTTTACAGCTGCGTTGCGAGCTAACACAAAGGCTCCTCCTAAGATATTGAATCAGGAAATAGTGAAGGATATTCGGAAATTTACTGCCGGAGCTCCTCAGTCCGACGATATCACCATTTTGTGCTTGAAATATAGATTAAGGATTATGCCAAATGCTAATTAAAATAAAGAATAACGTCGATGAAATAGCCAGGTTATGCGATGAAGTCAAGAAATTCTGTGATGATAACGGAGTTTCTGAAGAAAAATATCATGATATTGTGCTTATATTAGATGAACTTGCAACAAATGTCATCAATTATGCATATCCTGATGGAGGTACACATACATTTACCCTAGATCTTCATAAAGATGGCGATGATCGGATCGTTATGAAGTTATCAGATGATGGAATTCCTTTTGATCCGCTTGCAAGAGACAATCCTGACACGGAATCTTCTCTTGAAGAGCGCGAAATAGGTGGTTTGGGAATATTTATTGTAAAGCAGTTGTCTGAAGTAGTTGAGTATTCACGTGTTGATGACAAAAATCATCTGAGTGTGACCGTGTCGGTCATGAATAAAAACAATAACAACAGCAAAGAATAGAAAGGAAAAGCAACATGGAAGTAAAAAGTACTGTTACAGAAGGCGTTACAGTTTTAACGCCGACAGGGAGAGTAGATACATCAACTGCGAAAGCATTTGAAACGTCGGTTATGGACGCTATAAACGCGAGCAAAAAAATCGCAATTGGGTTTAACGAAATCGATTATATATCCAGTGCGGGTTTGCGAGTCGTGTTAATGGCAGGCAAAAAACTCCAGGCCAGCGGTGGGGTTTTAGTCCTTATAAACATGCCGGAGAAGATTTTTGCCGTATTTAAAATGAGTGGATTCGATAAAATTTTAAAAATCTGTTCATCTTTTGAAGAAGCTAAACCTTTTTTTAACTAATTTGTATTTTAATAAAAGTGTAAATAATAAAGTAGAAGGAGAAATCATGGATAAAGAGCTAAAACAAAAAACAGAAAAGCACAATGATGGCAAAAAGCATCTGTCTATTGCTATGCAAGGCGGTGGTGCGCATGGTGCGTTCACTTGGGGTGTTTTGGACAGGCTTTTGCAAGAGAAAGATCTTGTTGTAGAAGGCGTTTCCGGAACAAGCGCAGGTGCTATGAACGCAATGTCAACCGCGCAAGGTATTTTGGAGGGTGGAAATGAAGGCGCCAGGAAATTTATGGATAAATACTGGAGCATAATGTCCGACAGAGGCAGAACAAGTCCATTTAAGCCTGGTTTTTTGGATGTCCTCAATGGAAAATTTACAATGCACAATTCTCCTGGATTTTTGGCATTTGACTTTATTAGCAAGGTCATGTCTCCGTATCAATTGAATCCGGCAGGAGTAGATCCATTAAAGGATTTATGCGAAGAGTTATTTGATTTTGATAAGCTGAATTCAGATAAGAGAGTCAAAGTCTTTATGGCAGCTACGCACGTTTATACAGGAAAAATCAAAATCTTTTCTAACGTTAATGAAGAACTGAGTATTGAGACAATTTTAGCTACGGCTTGCTTACCGACTATTCATAATGCGGTTATGGTAAAAGGCGAGTACTACTGGGACGGCGGATTCAGCGGTAACCCAGCTATTTATCCGTTGATTTACAACTGCGAGACATCAGATATTATGATTATTAAGTTGAATCCGACACATCGTCCAAGATTGCCGATTACGGCTTCTGAAATTGGAGATCGCTTGAACGAAATCAGTAATAACCTATCGATCATGAGAGAAGTACGCGCTATGCACTTTATAACGAAATTGATCGACAGCGGAGTTGTGAAACCGGGAACTCTCAAGAGATTGCATGTTCACTTGATTGAAGATGAGAAAGTCTTCCAGGATCTTGGTTGGTCATCCAAGTTGAACACCGATATGGAATTCTTGCTGCATTTGAAAGAAGCGGGACGCATTGCTGGTGATAAGTGGCTCGAGAAGAACTGGGATTTCATCGGAAAGAAAGGAACAGCAGACCTTGTTGAGGAATTTGTTTCCTAAGCTGATTGACAGTTAACAGTAACGACAGTTTTTTATCTGTTAAGTGCTGTTGTATAAACTCCTTCCCGCTGTGGAGTAGAGATATGAGAAAATCCAAATTGGATTTATCTCAGCTCTATTCTGCTGTGGGATCTCTAGTATTATTCCCTTTGCTATTCTTACAGCAACGTTATTAGATTTCTTGCTAAAGTAATTTTGAGTATTTGCAGTCTCTAATAGTTGTTAGATTCTAGATAATACTGTCTTTAATATTCGCAGATCTCCAGTATCGCAATATAGTTTTTACCTAATAAATGTTGTATTCTCGCCAGCAATAAATTTTAGTAGCGGTGTGATATGAACATTTTCGTTACGGGAACAGATACAGATGCAGGAAAAACGACAGTATCAGCATGGATTTGTTCAAAAATACATACAAAATACTGGAAATTAATTCAAACGGGAAACGATTCTGACAGCGAAGTTATTCGCAAGTTCTCTCCGAGTACGGAAATTATTCCTGAAGCATACAGATTGAAGGCTCCTCTATCAGCTTATGACGCTGCAAATAAAGAATCTGTTACAATTGACATCGAAAAGCTAACAACAGCAGAAAACAGAATCGTAATTGAGGGAGCTGGCGGTGTTTTTGTTCCCATTTGTGATAATTTTCTTATGATAGATGCAATAAAATGTACTAATTCCAAAGCATTGGTAGTTGCTCGATCAAAGCTAGGTGTTATAAACCATATTTTGCTGACACTCTTTGCTCTCAAAAGTAAAAATATTCCGATTGTTGGTATAATTATCAGCGGTAATATAGAAGAAAATATCAAAAAAACGATCGAAAAATTTTCAGGAGAAAAAATATTGGCAATCTTGCCTGAGCAGCAGAGCGATTTACGACCTCTTTTTGAATCCACACCACTGCCATCAGAAATTTCGGAGGTTTTATTATGAAGATTTGGCGACCATTTACGCAGGAAAAAATTGTTCCTCCTGCGATAAAAGTTGTAAAGGGTGAGGGGCTATATCTTTATGCAGAAAATGGGAAGAAATATGCCGATATGATTTCCAGTTGGTGGGTAAATATTCACGGGCATGCGAACAAAGAAATAGCTGAGGCGATTTCTAAACAGGCAGCGACTCTGGAACAGGTGATATTTACTGCTTTCAGTCATCAACCGGCAGAAGAAATCGCAGCAAAATTGAAAAGCGTCTTGCCCAATTCGCTGAACAAATTCTTTTTTTCGGACAATGGTTCTACAGCAGTCGAAGTTGCTCTGAAAATGGCGTATCAATTTTTCAAAAATAATGGTGAGCCAAATCGAAAAATTTATATGCACCTTGAAGGATCATATCATGGGGATACGTACGGAGCTATGAGTGTTTCCGGGCGAAAGTCCATGTATCATTTCAATTTTTCGGATTTTTTCTTTGATACAATTTCTATAAGAGTGCCGGAATTCCATGATGAAACACGAGATATTGAACAAACAGAAAATGACATTATAAGAGACGTTGAAAAAACGCTGGAACAGCACGGACACGAAATTTGCGCTTTAATCGTAGAACCTCTACTGCAAGCTGCAAGAGGAATGGTCGTATATCGTTCGAAATTTCTTGAAAGATTAATTGCGACAGTCAGAAAATTCGGTGTGTTGATAATTTTCGATGAAGTGATGACTGGCTTTTATAGAACAGGACGATTTTTTGCGATGGATTATTTGGAACATGAAAAGCCAGATCTATTGTGCATATCAAAAGCTCTTACGGGAGGCTTTTTGCCTTTGTCTATAACTATTGCTACTGAGCAAATATACAACGCGTTTCTAGCAGATGATTTTAGCAGAGCTTTTATTCATGGGCATTCGTATACGGGAAATCCTATTGCCTGCGCTGCGGCGTGTAAATCTTTTGAAATTTTGATGAGAAAAGAAACGATCAAGCATATTAGAGAAATAGAGGAATTTCATAAATGTACGAAGCTAAAAAATGTGCATAATAGAAGAAATCTTGGGGTTATGACTGCCTTTGATATGGCTTCAGTTGAGGCAGCGAAAGAATTGGCCGATAAACTGTTCGAAAAAGGAATATTTATCCGTTCTCTTGGAAAAACGGTATATCTTTTGCCTCCATATTGCATTTCAATAGATGAACTTGAAGGAGTTTATCGTGAAATATCGGATTTTCTGAGTTAATAATCGAGTTAGTTATAGTTATAATTAGTTGTAAGATGCAAAAAATAGATTATCTTTCGGAAAAATTTGTTTCTACCGTTGCTCAATGGTATCTGGACAATTTTAGTAGAGACGATACAACAATAGAGTATTGCGAGAAGAAACTTCGTAATCGCCTAAATATAGATAAATTGGATATGTGCTTTCTTTATTTTTGTAATGACGTTATGCCAGTTGGAACAGTCTCTTTAGCCGCAAATGACATTCCTAAACATCCAAAATTAACCCCGTGCATATCGAATCTTTTTGTCGCTGAAAAATTTCGTAAACAAAAAATCGGAGAATATCTTGTTGCGTTCGCTAAACAAAAATTGCGAAAACTCGGCTTTGAAAAAGCGTATCTCTATACAACGAATCCGACAATTCATGTATGGTACGAAAAACTCGGCTGGAAAATTATAGGAGAAGACTCTTTATTTGATATAAGAATACGGATTATGGAGACGAAGTTATAATTCCTTTGAACAAAGGTAATGTTTCTTCAGCAAATATTGATATTTTTCTGCGAAATATATAAAATACCTGCAGTTTGAAGTAGAGAATTTTTGAAGTAGAGAGTTTTAAGAATGGCAGGTTCAGTAAATAAAGTCATCTTAGTTGGAAATCTGGGTAGAGATCCGGAAATTCGTGCGGCTCAAGATGGTTCAAAAGTCGCCAGCTTTTCTGTAGCAACATCAGAAACATGGAAAGATAGAGTAAGTGGCGAGAGAAAAGATCGTACTGAGTGGCATAGGATTGTTGTTTTCAATCCGAATCTTTGTGATATATGCGAGAAATATCTGCACAAGGGCTCCAAGGTCTATTTGGAAGGACAATTGCAGACTCGTAAATGGCAAGATCAGACAGGGGCAGAGCGGTATACAACCGAAGTTATTCTCGGCAGATTCAGAGGTGAATTAGCTTTGCTGGATTCAAAAGGATCTTCAGAAGATGGAGCTGCAGTAATGGATGATAAATCTGCGGAAGCTCCTATTGATGATGATATTCCTTTTTAATTGAAGTGATTTTTTGTAGGGAAAAGCGTAGTAGTTGTATTTTTTTCTACGGCATGACGGTTATTTGTAACAATAGTGTTGTTGTTTGCCGTGATTTTGGATGATCATATTTTCGGAGATTTTTTGTGGAAACAGAGAATAACAAACAAGATATAATTCCCGTTGCCATAGACGAGGAGATGCAGAAGTCATATCTTGACTATGCGATGAGCGTTATTGTCGCTCGTGCTCTTCCTGATGTCAGAGATGGTCTGAAACCTGTACATCGTCGTATCATATATAGCATGACGGAAAACGGTTTCGACTATAACAAAGCTTTCCGTAAATCCGCTCGTATCGTTGGTGATGTTATAGGTAAATATCACCCGCACGGAGATGTTGCCGTCTACGAATCTATGGTTCGTATGGCTCAGCCATTTTCTATGCGTGAATGTCTTATCAATGGTCAAGGAAACTTCGGTTCCATGGACGGAGATAGTCCCGCTGCCATGCGTTATACCGAGGCAAGATTATCTAAGATCGCTCATTCCCTGACTGAGGATTTATATAGTGATACAGTTGATTTTCAACCAAACTACGATGAATCTTTGCAAGAACCTAAGCTGCTTCCTACGAGATTTCCTAACCTGTTAGTAAACGGAGCCAACGGAATCGCTGTTGGTATGGCTACAAACGTTCCTACGCACAATCTCGGTGAGGTGATTGATGCATGTGTTGCGGTTATAGACAATCCCGAAATTACCGTAGATGAGTTGCTGAATGTAATACAGGGGCCTGATTTCCCAACAGGAGGCATAATTCTTGGGCGTGCCGGTATTATTTCCGCATTTAAGACGGGACGTGGGTCAATAATGATTCGCGCAAAAACTCATGTCGAGGAAATACGCAAGGACCGTTTTGCGATTGTAATGACTGAGGTTCCTTATCAGGTTAATAAAGCAAAATTAATTGAGAAAATCGCAGCTTATGTAAATGAAAAAGTCATAGAAGGGATATCTGATTTACGCGATGAATCTGACAGGGAAGGCGTAAGAGTCGTTATTGAGCTGAAAAGAGATGCCAATGCTGATGTTGTGCTGAATCAGTTATTCAAAAATACGCAAATGCAGACGTCATTCGGTGTGAATATGCTTGCCTTGCATAATGGACGGCCGAAATTGGTTAATCTTCTCGATGTTTTGAAGATATTTATCGAGTTTAGAGAAGAAATTGTCGTTCGTCGTACAAGATTTAACCTTAATAAAGCCAGGGATCGTGCGCATTTATTGATTGGTCTCGCAATTGCCGTCGCAAATATTGATGAAGTCGTGAGAATCATCAAAACCAGCAAGGATCCGGGAACGGCGAAAACAACTCTTATGACCGTGGAATGGGAGGCGGAAGATATTGCTCCGTTAATTTACCTGGTCAATGATCCAAACAGCATATATGTTGATGGAAAATGCCGACTAACAGAAGCTCAGGCACAAGCTATCTTAGATTTGAAACTGCATAGGTTAACAGGCCTGGAGAGAACAAAAATTTCCGATGAATTATCTTCTTTAGCTGAACAAATCAAAGATTTTTTGGATATTTTGAGTTCAAAAGAGCGCGTTTACGGAATAATTCGTGAAGAACTTACAAAAATTAAGGAAGATTTCGCCAATCCTCGCAGAACAGCGATTGAAGAAGCCGGAGAAGAGCTTGATGATGAGGATTATATCCAAAAAGAAGATATGGTTGTTACGATCAGTAATACAGGATATATAAAGCGTGTTCCGTTGAATACATATCGTGCGCAAAAACGTGGCGGAAAAGGTCGTACAGGTATGGAAACAAAAGAAGAGGATTTTGTGCATGATCTTTTCGTCGCAAATACTCATACACCTGTTTTATTCTTCTCCACAATAGGTATTGCGTATAAAATGAAGGTCTACAAGATTCCTCTTGCAGGGCCGAAGTCCAGAGGTAAAGCGCTGGTTAATGTCTTACCTATTAAAGAAAAAGAAGCATTATCTACTGTTCTTGCATTACCAGATGAGTCGGAGTGGAACGATCACGATATAGTCTTTGCAACTTCAAAAGGAACAGTACGTCGCAACAAACTTTCTGATTTCGTCAACGTAAAAGCGAGCGGAAAGATTGCTATGAAATTCGAAGGTAAGGAAAAGCTTGTTTCAGTATCGCTTTGCAAAGACGGAATGGATGTTATGTTGGCGTCTAAAATGGGCAAATGCGTACGATTCCCTGTAAGTGAGTTGCGCGTATTTAATAGCCGCAGTTCCACGGGTGTACGAGCGATGAAGTTGGTAGGTGATGATGAAGTTATATCAATGACAGTCCTTAACAATGGCAGCTTAACTCATGAAGAACGCGAAGAATATGTCAAATATTCTAACTGGCAGAGACGCAGTAAGGAAGAAATGGTCGTTGATCAGGTAATGACACCTCCTGCGAAATATGAGGAGATGAAGAGCCTGGAACAAATGCTTATCACAATTACAGAAAAAGGACTTGCAAAACGTACATCTTCGTTTGAATATAGGACGAGCGGACGAGGAGTCCAGGGAGTTAAAAACATCGATATGAACTCAAAGACAGGGAAAGTTGTCGCGGTGTTCCCTGTAAATGAGAATGACGAGGTTATGCTTGTAACAGACTCCGGGAAGTTGATTCGTTGTCCTGTAGATAATATAAGAATCACAGGCAGAAGTGCGCAGGGAGTAATACTTTTCAGAGTTGAACAGAATGAAAAGGTTGTTTCGGCAGTCAGATTGGTAGATGGTGAGAGTTAAGAGTTAAATATGGCGTCTATAATACTGGAAAATGTTAGCAAGTCCTTTAGGGATAGCGAGATTATAAAGAACATCAACCTCACCATAGAAGATGGAAAGTGTACCGTTTTGGTAGGTCCTTCAGGATGTGGAAAATCAACTCTGTTGCGTCTTATATGTGGGCTAGAAGAACGCACTTCTGGTGATATTTTTATTGGTGATAGACTCGTAAATGATATTCCACCGGCAAGTCGTGGCTTAGCTATGGTATTTCAGACATACGCTCTCTATCCACACATGACCGTTTTCGAAAATATGGCTTTTGCTTTAAAAGTACGCAAATATAAGAAGGCTGATATAGAGAATCTTGTTGTTAAGGCTGCGAGAACGTTAAAAATTGATCATTTGCTCGAAAGAAAACCAAAAGAACTTTCTGGTGGGCAGCGTCAACGAGTAGCAATCGGACGAGCTATTGTTCGCAATCCTTTTGCTTTCCTTTTTGATGAGCCGCTGTCGAACCTTGATGCGGCGTTACGTAGCCAAATGAGATATGAACTTGCGAAACTTAAAGAGCAACTGAAGACAACAATGGTGTATGTTACGCACGATCAAGCAGAGGCAATGACACTTGCTGATAAAATTGTTGTTATGAGAGACGGAGTTATTGAGCAAGAAGGATCACCGCTTGAGCTTTATATGTCGCCTGTAAATACTTTTGTAGCAAAATTCATCGGATCAAGCGAAATGAATATATTGAATTTGAGATTTTCCGAACAAAGTGGAAAAATTACAGTATTTAAACTTGAAACAGATGAAGAAGTTACATTCAATCGCAAGGCAGATTTCACTTTTGATCCATCAAGTCGGTATTATCTTGGAATTCGTCCGGAAGATTTGGAAATTATACCCGTCGATTCTATGTTTTTTGGGAATAAGCTTGATGCAACAGTGTTACTTGCTGAAAATTTAGGTGGAGAAGGTTTTGTCCATGTTACTTTAGCCGATGGAACATCTGTAGCGATAAAATCGAAGAATTTTAACGCAAAACCGGGAGACAAAGTTAAGGTCGGATATCCATACGAAAAGTGCTATCTGTTTGATAAGAATCAAAAAACCATCTGGGGACAAGAAAAGAAGTAGAAAAGAGTTTTTTAAAAGAGCCTCTTAATGCCGTTTTAAGAGTTATTTCAAATTGTGGTCATATTCTCTGTTAGAGAAGGGAAAAGTCATTTAGTATATTGCAAATCCTCTCTTTCTCAGATATTATAAAACCCTTTGTAACATTTTTATTGTGATCGTGAGGTTATCAGTATGTCAGATGTATTATCAGTTGAGAAAAAACATCATTCTCCATTAGTTATATGGGGAGTGCTAGTGATGTTTTTCATATATCAATTCATTGCACGGTCTGCTTTTCCTACTGTCTTAACCGAAGAATATATGAAGTACTTCTGCCTTGATGCTAAAGGAGTTGGGGCTCTCGTCAGTTGCTATTATATCATTTATACATTTGTTCAAATTCCTGTTGGTTTCATTATAGATCGATTTAGTCTGAGATTAATTGCTCCGTTTGCTGTTATAACTTGCGCGACTGGTGTATTGATATTTGTTTCTACACAAAATGTCCTTATAGCGAGTATTGGTCAAATGCTTGTCGGTCTTGGATCAGCTTTTTCTTTCCTTATGATACTGAAAGCTTCCATAGATTTATTTCCTCCTGAACGTCGTGCTGTAATGATGACTTTAGCAACATCAATCGGTTGCCTAGGACCTGTTGTATTTGGTCCTCTTGTTGCAATAATAGTGCGTACATTTGATTGGAGAAGCGTTATGATAGCCTATACTTTTACAGGCTATTTGTTGGCAGGATTTATATGGTACCTTATCGATGATAGCAATCGCAAAAACTCAACTCAGAATAATCAAAAGATGAGTATAATCCAGTCGCTGAAAATCATTATTTCATCACCACAAGCTTGGATATTGGCGATATTTGCGCTTATGCAGTATTCTCCTTTGAGTGCTCTTGCTGATCTGTGGGGAACTTCATATATCAAAAAACTATATGATGCCGATACTGCTGTGTCTTCATTCGCGAATAATATGATATATCTGGGCATGATAATCGGAGGGCCTCTATTTTCATATTTCGCTGTTTATATAGATAGCTATAAGAAGACCATGATTTTGTCATCCATAGGCTGTGCTGCTGTTTTTGCCGCAATCCTATTTTCGGGGCATTATTTTTCGTTATATGGAATGTTTGCTTTATTTTTCCTTACTGGATTTTTCTCAAGCGCAACGCTGCATTTCACCCTTGCTGCGGTTCTTTTGCCGCGTGAAGTCGGAGGAGCATTGTCAGGGTTCGTTAATATGGGCAGTATGCTTAGCGGAGTGATATTGATGCCACTCATTGGTTATCTCATAGATAGTTCATGGGATGGAACAATCGAAAATGGATTAAAAGTGTATAGTCTAGCAGACTTCAGATTCGGATTATCATCGGTTTTTGTGACTTTGTTGCTTGGGGTTCTTTTTGTTTTCTTCATGAAGGACAAATCACCAAAAGCTGCGGAGTAATAGGGATCGTTTCTGCTTAGGGATAATATTTAAAGCCTTTTTCAGATTAGCTATTACTATTATACGCTTGAAATTTCAAGGCGCATATAGACTGCCACAAACTTTTTCGGATTAAATAAAACACAAACTTGGCGTCCCCAACGAGATTTGAACTCGTGTTGTCGCCGTGAAAGGGCGATGTCCTAGGCCTCTAGACGATGGGGACTCAGACAGAGTGGTAATGCATAGCGATGAATCAAAAAACTCATAACAACAGTTTCACAAAACCATCTTGAGGCAAGATATAATAAACTGCGATTTAAATCAACTTAAATTCAAGGATTCAAAAATTATTTTTTGTGTAAACGTAATTTTTGGTAACTAATTATTAATAAAGTTTGTAAAATAATTAACGCCTATTCTATGTAATTAATGAGGTTCTTGTGTTGAACATAGCTATATGCTCCGGGGGTACTGGCGGACACATGTTTCCCGCATGCGCATTATTTGAATTGTTAAAATTGCGCGGTCATTCTGTAAGCATGATAACAGATACGCGTGGCGATCGTTTTTGCAACGCCATAAATGAGGGAGATAAAGTTGTCGTAAAAACTGTTCGTTTCAATATTAGAAATATTTTCAGCATCATTTTTGATTTAATCAGTATTTCTCGCAAATTTTTGAGTATTTGGAAGAATAATCGGCCAGATATAATTGTTGGATTTGGTAGTTTGTTCACGATTGTTCCGATTTTGATAGGGAAATTATTCGGTTCAAAGATTATCGTGTATGAACAAAATTCAATTCTCGGAAGAGCTAATAAATTTCTGGCATATTTTGCGGATTTTAAAGTTTCTACGTTCACGATAGATGAGAAATGGCAACAGCTTCCATCTCCTGTACGAAAAGAATTTGTAAAAGCTATAAATTCTGAATACAAATGTGATGATAGAATAAAAATTGTAGTAATTGGTGGTAGTCAAGGTGCGGTTTCTTTTTCTTTTATTATTCCGAATGCATTGTCACTCATATCATCGGAGTTAAGGAAAGATATTGACATTGTTCAACAAGTTAGTTCTGCAAAAATAGATGACCTACGTAAAGCATATGACAGAATCAATATAAATGCGCGTCTTCTTGATTTCGTTCACAATGTGGCAGAGGAAATGTCGAGCGCGCAGCTGATAATTTCCCGTTCAGGAGCGTCGACTTTAGCGGAGTTATCTACGCTTGGACGTCCCGCAATCCTTATTCCATATCCTCTTGCTTCTGATAATCATCAATATCACAACGCTGTATGCTATAAAAATCGTAAAGCAGCATGGATTGTTGAAGAAAACGAGAATATTGAACATGAATTATCATCAATAATTATTAACCTTTTAAATAATCGACAATTGCTAAAAGACGCAGCTTCAAATATGATTAACGGACTAGGCGATAAATCCACAGAAATTTTTGCGGATTTTGTTGAAAAAAGTGCAGCTGAGCAGAGGTAATATCGTGAAGAGAATTTTCACTAATACGGGAGTGGTGCATTTCGTTGGAATAGGTGGGATCGGAATGAGCGGAATAGCGGATATTCTGCTTAATTTAGGATACAATGTCAGAGGTAGCGATCTTAAAGAAAATGCTATGATCGCTCGTCTTACTCGCAAGGGCGTAAAAGTTACGATCGGCCATGAAGCGAAAAATGTACATGGCGCTTCAGTTGTAGTGGTTTCATCCGCTATTTCAAAGGACAATCCCGAGATTTTGGAGGCGCGAAAGCTGCATATTCCCGTTGTAAGAAGGGCAGAAATGCTTGCAGAGCTAATGAAGATGAAAGACTCTGTTGCAATTGCGGGGACTCATGGAAAAACGACGACAACTTCTCTTATTGCGGCTGTATTAGATCAGTCTGGAATGGATCCGACGGTCGTCAATGGTGGAGTAATTAATGCATATAATAGCAATGCGCGGTTGGGATCGGGTGACTGGATAGTAGTTGAAGCAGACGAATCGGACGGTTCTTTCACAAAACTTATGTCGACAATTGCAGTTGTAACGAATATCGACTTCGATCATATCGATAATTTCAAGGATTTTTCGGAATTAAGAAACCTTTTTGCGCAATTTGTTGAGAGTATTCCATTCTATGGAGCTGCGGTTTTATGCGTAGATCATCCAGAAGTCGCAAAGATCGCTGCAAATACGATAGATCGCCGCGTAATAACTTATGGTTTATCGGAAAATGCAGATGTTTCATGTAAAGATATGTCTCTTTCTCCGAGCGGTTCAAAATTTAGCGTAGTTTTCTCTGATAAATTAGCGAAACGATACAAAATAAACAGACGCGGTTGGGAAAATATTGCTCTTCCGATGTTTGGGAAGCATAATGTTCAAAATGCACTTGCCGCTGTTTCAGTTGCTATCGAGCTTGGAATTCCTGAAGAAAATGTCAGATTGGCTCTTGGATCGTTTATGGGAGTGAAACGCCGTTTTACACGTGTTGCTGAAGTTAATGGTGTTACGGTCATTGATGATTATGCGCATCATCCAGTTGAAATTGCAGCTGTTTTAAATGCCGCAAGAACCTCATGCAAAGGGAAAATATACGCAGTTATGCAGCCTCATCGTCATACAAGATTAAAGAATTTTCTTGATGATTTCGCAAAGGTTCTGGAATTGAGCGATTATTCATTTATAGCGCCAATATACTCCGCAGGAGAAGCAAATAACGATGTCGATCACTTTACTTTATTGAAGAAAGTTCAGGAAAACAGTGTTGTTAAGGCTGAATTTGTTCAAGATGTTCAGACACTTGCAAATAAAATCTCTGATATGCTTCGTCCTAGTGATTTCGTTATATTTCTTGGTGCAGGAGATATTACACAATGGGCGTATGCCTTTCCAAAACTAATTGATAAAGAAAAAGCTATTAGCTCAGAGCGGTAAAACAGCATGACGATGCACTCAATTATTGATTCTCTTCCTGTCGTTCGTGGTATGCTCCAGGAAAATTATCCGCTGAGCAAAAAATCATGGTTTGGTGTTGGTGGTCCTGCAGAAGCTTTGTTTGTTCCAGAAGATATCGATGATCTTGTGTATTTTTTAAGAAATGTTCCAGATGAAATTCCTATAACAATTTTAGGAGCTATTTCAAATGTCCTTATTCGTGATGGAGGGATTCCCGGAGTTGTAATTCTTTTGGGGGATTTATTTAAGAAGATATATATCGAAGATGATATTTTGGAAGTTGGCGCTGGTGTAAATTGTACTCGCCTTTCTACTTTCGCAATGGATGCAGAGCTTGGTGGGCTGGAATTCCTTATGGGACTTCCTGGAACAGTTGGCGGAGCGCTAAAGATGAATGCTGGCTGTTATGGTTCTGAAATCTCTGATTTCTTAGTTGAATTTGAAGCTGTAACAACTTCCGGCCAAATAAAGTGGTTTACAAAGAAAGATATAAAGTTCTCGTATAGAAAATCAAATATTCCAGATGATCTAATCATCACAAGAGCTTGGTTTAAATGCGGATTACATGTCGATTATTCTATTCCGAAAAAGGTTCATTCTATAATCGAGAAAAGAAAATCATCGCAACCGATAAACAAACGTTCATGTGGTTCTACGTTTAAGAATCCGCAAGGGAAAAAAGCTTGGGAGCTGATTGAGAAGGCGGGAGGACGTGGAATGAGAGTAGGAGGAGCTTCTGTATCGGATAAGCATTGCAATTTCATTGTAAATGACGCAAATGCAACAGCAAATGATATAGAAACTCTAGGAGAGAGGATTGCGCAAAAAGTTTTTGAAACATCAAATATTAAACTTGAATGGGAAGTTATTCGTTTAGGGAGAAGATAAGTAAATATGAAGAAAGATTTTCAAAAAATATGTGTATTAAAAGGCGGTTTTTCAACTGAAAGAGAAATATCTTTGCTTAGCGGAAGCGGTATGGCTAATGCGGCTCGTTCTCTTGGATATGAAGTAAGCGAATTTGATTTTACAGGAGATATTTATGCTTTGCTTGCCTTCTTGAAGGCAGAAGATCCTGATTGTGTAGTCAATGGGCTTCATGGGGCAGGCGGAGAAGATGGTAATATTCAGGCTGTGCTCAATCTTTTGAAAATTCCATATACACATTCAGGTGTTTTAGCTTCATCTGTTGCAATGGATAAGTACATTTCAGGGCTGATTTTTCATCAAAATGGCATTCGTGTGCCTAAGAATCGCCAGTATTATTGGGAAACATTCAAAAACAAGCCTGATTTTCCACTTCCTTTTGTTATAAAGCCAATTAATGGTGGTTCTTCTTGCGGAGTTTTTATAATAAATAAGCTTTCTGAGTTGGATAAAGTCGAATGGACGTATGGAGATAAAGTTCTTGTGTCAGAATATATTCCTGGATTGGAGCTGAGCGTAGGAGTATTAGATGGACGGGCACTTGAAGTCACAAATATTATCGTGAAAAAAGGGTTCTACGATTATAAAAATAAATATACTGACGGAGCGGCTTATCATGAACTTCCGGCTAATATTCCTCAAAAAGTTCGTAGAGAAGCTATGGCTTGGGCAGAGAAAACACATGCTCTTCTCGAATGTCGTGGAGCGACTCGCACAGATTTTAGATACAACGATGTCACCAAGGAATTGTTTGTTTTGGAGATAAACACGCAACCGGGAATGAGTCCGCTTTCACTAGTACCAGAGCAGGCAAAATACGTAGGGATATCTTTTGAGGAATTGGTTGGACGATTGATACAAGAAGCTTGCTATGACGAGATGTAGATCTGGTTGGGTTGTAGGTATTTTGATATTTTTTTCATTAGATTCCTCACTGCATCCAAGATGATAGAAAAGGATTTTTCTAAGAAGGAAGTGTGAAATAATTATTCGATACGGATGATACTCTATCTATATACCGCTACTCTTACTTATTCAAAATAGAGTGAATAAGTAAAAATTGTGCGTTTACATTCGCAATTCAGCACTACGCTACGTAAAGATACCGATGAAAGAATAATAATCCTATAAAGAAATTTACTACACATATATAAGACATATAGCTAATATGCGGTATGCGTCTGTATATTATGCTATATGATAATACCAATGTAGTAATGGGTATATCATCCCCCCAGATCAACGCAAGGCCGATACACAGCACAAAGTAGAAGGAGAATCTGTTACCACACCCCTATTTTTGCATACAACACGCTATTACACGGAGCAAATGCATGCTGGTCACATCCCCTCAGCGACAGCGTATTGCAGCAAAAGAAGGGGGGGGGAGACAACAGATTCAAATCTACCTTAACCCAGGTTATTTGCTATGTTATTCAACTGGTTTAAAATCTTATTACCAATGAGGCGCATACCTGTAATAGCCACAACAGCGATTAAGCTGGCGATAAGTGCGTATTCAATAGCAGTTGCACCCTTGGACTTTTTCTTTAAAAACTTGGATATCGCAGATATCATCTTCAAACTCCCTATAAATAAATATCATCAATACTTGTAGTAAACACCATTAAAGTTACTAAAGAATTAACAATGCGATTTTTTTTGAAAAAAATAATTTTTATTTTCGATATCGCATAAAAGGAACAAAAGGAAGGATTATGCACCCGCTTACAAAAAAGAGAGTTGAGTCAAGAATAGCTCTAATTGGTGAATCAGCTATAGCAAATATACAAAATGCTATTGAAATTAGTCCTATAAGAATTTTGGCGGTGTTTTTTTCCTTTATCATGAGTTTTAAATATACTGCGCAACAAGCGATATACACAATTAAGAAGACAATAACGGAAAAATTGATTATATAACTAATCTGTTCCGAAAAACTTTCTTGTTTTGTTAAAATCAATATTGGAATTAATCCTAAACTGCTGATTAACACGCTGATATATGGTGACTCTTCATCATTTTTTGTTCCGAAAAAAGCAGGAAGTAACTTATCTTCAGCTAATCCGAGAGATATTTGCGCAGATGTAAGGACCCATGCGTTAAGAGTTCCTATACAGACAATAGATGCTACCGCTGATAGTAAATAAGATACGTTTTTTCCTGCAACAGCATTTATAGCATCTACAAATGGAGCTGTGCTTTGAGCCAAAATTGCGCTTGGAATAACTCCCATGACAGCTGCGTTATTTACAAAATAGACTAACGCAACTGAGCTTGTTCCTAAAACTATTGCTTTTGGTATGGTTTTTCCGGGATTTTTTACGGATCCGGCTGGAGTTGTTGCACACTCAACGCCTATAAATCCCCAAAAGCATAATATCGTCACCATGCTTACTAATTTTTGCGAAGGGATGGAGGCCAATTCCTGAGACATTGCTATGCAAGATGAATCAAAGCTTTGTAGAAGCACTATCGGCACGATAACAAATGGAATAAATTTTAAAAGCGTTAATGCGAATTCTACTTGTCCTGATAATTTTACGCTCTTACAGTTAAGAGCTGTTATAATAATCAACAGAGCAATTTCCAATGCTAAATTAAAGTTTGAAGAAGGATTATCAAAGAAAGGGTTCAAGTACGCCACTGCTGATACAATAACAACAGAAGTACTTATCCATGATACCAACCAATATGCCCATCCTATAAAAAAAGCGGGGATCATTCCGAATTCCTTTTTTATATATATGTGGGGACCTCCTGTTTGCGGATATCTTGAGCATAATTCTGAAAAGATAAAGGCCAAAAGCAATGCGCCAAGACCGGCAAAACACCAGCCATATATTCCGAACATTCCATAAGGAGCTAACACAGATGGCAGCATAAATATGCCTGATCCTATTTGGCTGCCAAAAACTATTGCAAAAACTGCCCAAAATCCCATTCTTTTGGTTGACGCTGATGACATTTGTTCCTCTAAACTAATTATTTTTCAATACTATTACTAATTAATTACTATCTATTATCCGCATCGTTATTGCTGCGACGTGTCGTGCCGTTTTTTGCTTTGTCTTTCTCTTTTAGACCTTGAAATACGGTAGCAATAACGTCACGTGTGGACATTTTGTTCAATTGCTCAAAAGTCCACGATGGCGCTTCTCGAGATTTTAATGAAGTTGCTGAAAATCGTGTACGTACTATGGCTGGATCGATATCTGTTTCTTCAAACATTCCTGAAAAGCGCTCTTCTGATGGAATAATAAGATCAGCATATGGAAGTTTGACATCTTTATCCATTCTTATGCCAAGTAATTTGCATGCTATATCTACGATACTATCGATATTTCGCAATTTATTTGCAGGCATTATGGAATATATATCCGACAGAATGTACGAATCTCTCAATGTATATGAAACCAATTTAATAAGCGGATGAAAAATCTCATCGCGGCTACAATATACTCCGACATTGCTCTTCTTAAATTCTACACTTCGGCCTGACACTAGAGACTCGACAATTTCATCAAATAAACCTGAAGGATCTGTAATACAATTTGGAAGTCTTATAATACGAAATTTTGTTTGAGTTTTTTTGCTTCCTGAACATTGTACGATTAACTCTCCCAGTCTTTGTGTTGCTCCAATCCAATTTTCTGTATCAAATGTTTCCATTGTGGACAGCATAAATACAAATTTTATCTTTAATTTTTGAGCTATATCAACTATTTCAGAGGTGCTAAGTACATTTTTAGCAACAGCTTCTTTCAGATTATCTTCGCTTGAATCCAAACGTAACAAAGGCATATTGAAAAACAAGACGTCTGGTTTAGGATCTGTTGAATTGAGGAGATTTTTATCGGCAATTTTTATTTTATGGATTTTTTCAGAAGCTTTTTTTCCTAACTCTTCTTCTATTTCTCGCATTAAATATTCTGACATACAGAATACAACAAGATTTGCGGCTTCTGACAATGCGCAGATTAGGTCGAAAATACACTTTCTGCCATCGTAAAAAATCCATATGCTTTTATTCTTGAAGCTTTCAGAAAGCATATTCTTTTCTTGAGGAGAGACATCAACGGAATCGAAATTTTTAATAGAAATCGGGGCAATACTGAATTCACTGTTATGTTCTTTTATTTCAAACAGTGGTATAGAGAATTCTGAAGAGATATCGACAAGCTTAAGTAACGTTGCTATATCTTGATTTCTGGAAAAATATAAAATTCTTCTTGGAAAAGGAAAAAAAGAAGCCATATTAAGTCGATTTAGCTTTTTTCTGAGTTTCTTTACTCTTTCAAAATCAGCAATTATAAGTTTCAGTATTTTATATTCGTTCTTGAGGGAATTTTTTACAATGTCAGCTTCTATTGTATCTCCACAAACGACATAAACGGGAATTTTATCGGAGAAAAGAGCACAGCCTCGCATATATTCCACGCATACGAACTCAATGAAAACGATAGAACCCAGGCTTACCAAAGCAACAGCGAATGAATTGTTCAAAAAAATTATGGGAATAGCGCAAGCTGTAACACCAAGAACTATTCTGTATCTTGAAATGTGCGAGATCTTATCCATAAACCAAAAGAAAATCGCTATATATATGCACAGCAGAGAGAAAATTTCCTGTAAAAATTGATATAGCGAAAATTTCGGATAAATAAGCAGAGAAACAATCGTATAAGGTAGCAATAACGCCGCAAGGTTGTAAAAATGCTCACTTTGTTCATGCGATAAAAAATTTGGGAAAGAGGGGATTGTGAAGCCTTTTTCCAAAGTTTTCGCAAGTTTTTTCCATGCTTCGTAAGCTAATTCAAATTCTTTTTTGCAAAAATCTGCTATTTTTTCTAATAAATGCATATATTCATCTACCTGTAATGACTAGCATTAACAAAGTATAAATTATATTTATATAGAATATAAGTGTTGTGTAGTTTATTTTGTTATTGGTGTTATATAATGAGTTGTAATTCTTATAAAAGATCTTACGGAAAAATTGGTTTTATTGGAGCAGGCTGTTATGGAACTGCAATTGCTCAAAGTATCAGTGCTTGTGCAGATAAAATTGCCCTTATTACAGATTCGGAAGAGATAAAAGCAGATATAAATAACGCACATATCAGTAAGGTTTTGGGAAATGCGCCTTTAAATGCGAATCTTTCATGCGATATGGATTATTCAACCATAAAGGACGCTGAAATTGTGTTTATTACCGTTCCCGTTGGCGCTGTTACTACTGTTTGTAATTTAATAAAGAAAAATGAAATAAAAGTACCTGTTATCTTATGTTCAAAAGGAGTTGATACGGAAAACGCACGGCTAATCAGTGAAATGGTAAGTGATATTATAGGCAATGAGCTTTTTGTTTTTTCAGGACCGTCATTTGCCAGTGAAGTGGTTCGTGGATTACCTTTTGGTGTCAACTTAGCTGGTAGAAATATGAATATGGCAATTGAAATTGCTGAACGATTGTCTTCATCTAATTGTGTTATTAAGCCAATTGCAGATTATATAGGATTGCAAATAGCCGGAGCCTTTAAAAATATTCTTGCAATAGGATGCGGAATGAAACGCGGCGCAAAGCTTGGAAATAACGCTATAGCGAAGTTCATAGTAGAAGGCGTGGAAGAAATGGCTGCGTTAGCTGTCGCTATGGGAGGAAAGAAAGAGACATTTTTTGAGTTAGGCGGCATTGGTGACATAATACTTACATGCACGAGTGAGCAATCCAGAAATGGTCTATTTGGGGCACATTTAGCTTGCGGAGGAACTTTGGATAGCTGGAATGGACCGCTTGCGGAAGGTACTTTTGCGGCAAAAGCTGTGCCGATGTTCGCTGAAAAATACCATATTGAGTTCAAAATCTTCGATGAAATATATAAAGCAATATATTAATGAAATGAAAAAGTACGAACAAAGATGACTTTTTTAAATAAAAAAATGTGAAGTTCTATAACAGCTTCTCTAAATCAACTTGTTGTTTCTTGAAAAAAGTATTTTCGAGAAAAATGGAGAGATTCCATCAAAATGGCGTGTTCCGTTTGTTTTTTTCTACATAGCCTTGAAAGAATTTAACAAATTCCTTTTCTTTAAAGAATTTTTTAATGTATTTATCACATAATGATCATGTGTTTTGAGTTACTTATCATCCACTATCAATTCCATTGCCTCATATCCAAAATTTGTGTATCTAACTACCAATGTTATTGTTTGGCCATGGTCGATAGATTCCAATCGGTTTTTCTTCAACAAACTTGCGTGTATAAATACGTCCTCTCCTGTCTTCATTTGTGCGAATCCGAACCCTTTCGCAGGATTAAACCACTTCATAACGGCTTTAACTTTTTCAGGTTCTCTGTCGGAAATTTCGTATTTATTAAATTGAGCGACTTCACGAACTTTTGTGACTTTTAAACCTCGCTCGGCTTCATCTATATCGCAAATAATAATGTCATCGTTATTAAGCTTTTTTATGCCGGCTTGATCAAGAACGGAAAAGTGCAAAAAAACATCGCCCGGACGATCTTCCATCTCCACGAATCCATATCCTTTAAACTGATTGAACCATTTAACTCTGCATTTTACTCCTGAATAACATTTCGTTTTTTCTGCGCTCTTAGACATGAAAACCACCCTTTCTAAAAACAAGCATGCATTCTTATGCAATACATAAAAACATCTATTGTTGTCCATATTAAACAAATAACTTTTATAAAAGATTAATTTTGGCGATTTTTTTTGAAAAAATTTTGACCTCGAACATATAAAAAACATGACGACAATAATAACGAAGATATGCTTCTTTTGTTGAACTGCTTTCTTAGAGAGGGTTTATTTAAGCTTGATGTTGTCGCTTACGTACTTTGCCCACAGATCAGGACGATTTTGCATTGTAATAATTTTCGACAAATTGCTTCGAAACTTTTTTATTTCTTGATGGTTACCTGATAAGAGGACTTCAGGAACGGCAATATTTTTGAAAATGGCAGGTTTCGTATACTGGTTATATTCAAGAAGACTTTGCTGAAAAGAATCGTCATGTACTGATTCACAATCTCCAACAACTCCGGGAATAAGGCGTACAATGCCTTCTACAATTGCCATTGCAGCTACTTCTCCACCGAGCAAGACAAAGTCTCCTATGGATATTTCTTCAAATTCGTATGCCTCTAATATTCTTTGGTCTACGCCTTCATATCTTCCGCATAAGATCGTCAGTCCTGCGGTTTTGCTTATTTCCTCCAGATCTTTTTGTGTCATTTGTCTTCCTCTTGGAGAGCAATATATGCGTTTGAACTTTTTTTCGTTTTCTGTAAGTGAATTGAAAGCTTTTTCAAATGTAATGGGAGAAAGGAGCATACCAACACCGCCTCCGTAAGGATATGAATCTATTCGATCGTTTTTGGCTGGAAATTTCTTAAGATCAACGATATTTAGATGCCACATCTTCTGTGTAAGAGCCTTTCCTATAACAGAAACTCCTAAATTTCCGGGAAAAGCTTCGGGAAAATTCGTAAAAATATTTGCTTGCCACATGAGATGAGGAATCCATAATATCTATTAATTAATAATTAATCTAGTATAGACATTTAAAATTATAAATAGTATAAATTTTTAAGCTATTTTGATGGTTACTGTCATGAGAAGAAGTAATAGCAATGGAGGTTTACATGAATACAGTAAGGGGGGGGGAGCCTCTTCCCATCAAAATTTCTCTTTCTTATCAATATTTAGATGGTCTGTGTTTAATAACCTTCCAAAAGGTGTTTTTGCGATTTCATTGTTCGGATTGTTTCTTGGCGCTTCTACAACAATGATATACAGCCAGCTTGGGCTGTTTTTGAAGAATGAACTGCATGCAACAGAGCTGAAAATCGCTTTTATTGATGGCATGGTTGAATTTATTGCTTATGTTACCCGTGTTTTTTCGGGAATGATCAGCGATTATTTCATGAACAGAAAGTTCATTTTGTACGTTGGTTGCGTTATAACTTTATTTATGAAACCGCTTTTTGCTATTGCTCAATCGCCACTGGTTGTAATGATTGCGCAATCGATAGAAAGAATCGGGAATGGATTGCAAGCAACGCCACGTGACGCTTTAATTGCGGATTTAAGCGATCCAAGCAACAGAGGTCAATCTTTCGGATTCAGTAAGTCGTTTAAGACAGTCGGAGGTTTGCTTGGAACTTGCGTTGCTATAGCTATAATGTGGGCAAGTTCGAATAATTACAGATTGGTTTTCGCATGCGCAACAATTGCGGTTGCTATTTCGATTTTGTGTCTATCTAAGATCAAGACAAAACAAGAAATACACGGAAAAGATAATGTTGAAAAGAAAATAAAAAATCCATTCAAGAAACAGTACCTTAAGTCTTTTGATAATCGTTTTTGGAAATTGATTGCGCTTGCTGTAATTTTTGAGCTAAGTCATTTTACTGAAGCATTGTTTCCGATTTATGCGAATAATTTCGTTGTAACTAGTGTAGCAAGTTCTGTGAGCATGTTTATAAGCATTGGGCAGATTTTGTGTTCATTTCCTATTGGCTTATATGCAGACAAACTGGGGAAAGAAAAATTTATGAAGGTTTGCATGGTTATGATGATTCTTGCAAACATTTCATTTATGTGTGCAAACTCTATCTTTTGGGTTTACCTGGGAGCGTTCCTATGGGGAGGACAAATGACGGCAAATCAGGGTCTTTTCCTTTCAGTTCTGATGGAACGTGTAGATGTTCATCTTAGAGGAACAGCAATTGGCATATATTATTGCGCTGTCGGAGCGTCTTACCTTACGGCCTCTGTTATTGCCGGAAAAATCTGGACCTCATATGGAAGCACGTATTCTTTCTTATACAGTATTACTTTCTGCATAATAAGTTTGTGTTTATTTAGATTCTTGCTGCCTGCAAAAAAGGATAGTCGCTGTGGAGCTTAGCTATGTTTTTTAAAGCTCCGAAGTTTTGGTATAAAAAGCCTCCAGTTAATGAAACTATTCGATGCATTTTACAGCCGTTAAGTAAGGTTTATGCTTTTTTCGCTGCACGTAACTATAGCAAGGATTATAATTATAAGACTCCGAACGCTCATGTTGTAGCGATAGGTGGTATTGCGATAGGTGGCTCCGGGAAAACTCCTGTTGTGGCATCTTTATGCGAGGTTCTTGGCACAATTAATCGTAAAGCGGCGATTTTAAGTCGTGGTTTTGGCAGGGATTCGAAAAAAACGCTCAAAGTAGATAATCGGATTCATACTTTTAAAGATGTTGGCGATGAACCATTGATGCTGTCGAAATATGCGGACGTTTTTGTTGGCGAAAATCGTATAAAGAGCGCAAAAATGGCTGAAGAATCAGGCCATAATTTGATGATATTGGACGATGGTTTGACTCAAAGAGACTTACAGCCGGATGCAAAAATTGTTGTTGTAGACAGTACCCAAGGTTTTGGAAATGGTGAGCTGTTTCCGCTCGGGCCAAATCGTCTAAGTTTTGATATGATAAAAGATGATATTGATTCTGTAGTCATCATAAAAGCGCATGAGCATGAAAATATAGACGAGATAAAGTCGAAAATACCAAATGAAATCCCTTTGATAATCGGATATTTGCAAGAAGATTTTTCAAAACTTAATGTTGAAGATAAATTTTTAGCATTTTGTGGTATAGGTTATCCGCAAAAATTCTTTAATTCACTTGATAAAAAGCTTCATGTAATAAATAAAGTTGAATTTCCTGATCATCATCCGTTTTCTGATGATGATATTGTCGACCTTCTTGATGAAGCAAGACTTCATGACGCAAAATTGATAACGACAGAGAAAGATTTTTGCCGAATTCCAAGACGATATCATAACTTTATATCAGTAGTACCTATAAAAGTTATTTGGAAAGATACGGCAAAAATCGCTCAGCATCTAAATTTACAAGCATAGAGGTTTCATGAGGTTATTTATTGCATCAGATCACGCCGGGTTTCAATTGAAATCTGAGCTGATGAGACAAAAAAGTCTTAAATATGGCGATTGTAATGATATTGATTTGATTGATTTGGGAACTACCAGCAATGAATCATGCGATTATCCTGTTTTTGCAAACAAATTGGTCGAAAATTTGATCAATGCCTCTGAAACAGATCGTGGGATACTCATTTGTGGTACAGGAATCGGTATGTCGATTGCAGCCAACAGATATCCGAAAATACGAGCAGCGTTGTGTTTTAATGAGGAAATGGCGATAATGTCCAGGAAACACAATAACGCAAATGTTTTGGTTCTGGGAGCACGAATCATAGATTTGCATGTTGCAGAACAATGTGTCCAGGCGTTTCTTAAAACAGATTTCGAAGGCGGAAGACATGAACGTCGATTGGCATTAATAGATGAATGCGCAAACAATCATTAAGGAGACAATAGCTATGACAGAATTTAACGGATATCTTTTAAATGAATCGGAAATTACAGATAAAGAAGTATTCGGAGCAATAAAGAACGAATTAAACAGGCAACGAACACAAATCGAATTAATTGCTTCAGAGAATTTTGTTTCGAAAGAGGTTCTTGCGGCAATAGGTTGTGTAATGACAAACAAATATGCTGAGGGATATCCCGATAAACGTTACTACGGTGGTTGTGGTTTTGTTGATGTCGCAGAGAAATTGGCTATAGAACGTATTTGTAAGCTGTTTGACTGTAAGTTCGCGAATGTTCAGCCACATTCGGGAGCTCAAGCAAATGTCTCTGTTTTGTACGCCCTTGCGGTTCCTGGAGATACGATTCTTGGTATGGGATTAGCTATGGGGGGTCATCTTACACATGGAGCGAAACCAACAGTTTCGGGAAAATGGTTTAATTCTGTTGAGTATGGTTTAAATGCTGATGGTTATATTGATTATGAACAGGTTGAACGCTTGGCACATGAGCATAAGCCTAAAGTTATTATTGCCGGAGCTTCTGCATATTCAAGAAAAATCGATTTTAAAAGATTTCGTGAAATTGCTGATTCTGTTGGAGCTTATTTATTTGCGGATGTAGCACATTATGCCGGATTGATTGTCGCAGGGTTGTATCCATCTCCGATGGAATATGCTCATGTAGTGACTTCAACAACTCATAAAACTTTGAGAGGTCCTAGAGGCGGTATTATTCTTACGAACGATGAGAAACTGGCGAAAAAGATTAACAGCGCTGTATTTCCAGGTGTTCAAGGGGGACCACAAATGCACTCTATTGCAGCGAAAGCTGTGGCATTTGGAGAAGCTCTGCGGCCTGAGTTCAAAATTTATGCGAAAAATGTCTTGGATAATTCCATAGCAATGGCGAATCGATTGAAAGAACTCGGATTGAATATCGTTTCAGGAGGAACAGAGTGTCATTTATCTATTGTTGATCTGACGGCTCTCTCTATTACGGGGAAGATCGCGGAAACAGAACTGGAAGAAGCTGGAATAACCTGCAATAAAAATGCTATTCCATTTGATAAATTGCCTCCATCCCAGGCTTCTGGTATCAGAATTGGTTCGGCTGCGATGACAACTCGAGGAATGCATACTGCTGAATTTATCAAAATAGCTGATTTGATTTATGAAATACTTTCAAATTACGGAAAAGATGGATATGATGCCGTAAAATCTAAGGTAAGGAGCGAAACTCTGGAGTTGTGCAAGGCGTTTCCTCTTTATAGCTAGATAGCTGATTAAGCGATAGATTATAACGGGTCATTTTGTTATGGAAGGAAATAAAAAGCGCCGCACAAAAAGCGGGTTGCGGGGAGTGGCGAGATTTTGTGCGCTGCAAACTTTATATCGGTCGGAATTCTGCAATAGTACTGTTGCCAGCGTCCTTGGTGAGTCCGATAAAGGAGCAGAGGTGTTTCTGACAGAATCAATTTCTGTCTCTGAGATGGATAAAGTTTTTTTCAAGCAGCTTTTGGATGAGAGTAGTAAAAATCTTTCTGATGTAGATGCGATAATCGCTAAAAATCTTTCAAAAAGTTGGAGCATGGATCGGCTTGATCCCGTTACAAAGTGCATTTTACAGCTTGGAATTACAGAGTTGATGTGCTTTAAAGAAACGCCATCTAACGTGATATTTAACGAATACATAGAAATCGCAAAGGCATTTTTTGATACCCCCGAAGTATCATTTATAAATGGCCTACTTAATAAAGCAGCAGATTCCATACGGAAAAAACAGTAACAATAATAGCTTCAGACAGTATCATGTTCCAAAAAATAGTTTTTTGTTAACGTAATAAATGATATAAATGTCTGTGGATAGCGCACGTTATCATATCAGAAGTGTTGTTAGCGGGTGTGGTGGAATTGGTAGACACGTCAGATTTAGGTTCTGGTGGTTAGCGCCGTGGGGGTTCGAGTCCCTTCACCCGCACCAGCTGTGTTTTTAAGAGGGAGTATAAGTGTCCCTCAAATTAGTTTAGGAGTTATTATGAAGATTCTGAATAAAACATCCGATGGTCTCAAGAGGAATTATACTGTTCTTGTTTCGCCGGAAGAAGTTGAAAATGCTTTTGTAGAGAAATTAAAAGAAAGAGCTTCCAAAACTCGTATGCATGGTTTTCGTCCGGGAAAAGTTCCTGTTGATGTAATTCGTCGCATGTATGGTGATTCTATGCGTTCTGAAGCTGTTCAGAATTTGATTTCATCAACATCGAAAAAAATCATAAATGACGAAAAGCTTGCTGTTTCGTTTGATTTCTCAACGGGAATTATAAAAGATGACAGCAAAGGCGTAGAATTTTCATTAAAATTTGAAGTAGTTCCGACAGTTAGCATAAAAGATATTTCTTCTATGACCTTAACTAAACATGTTGCGGAAGTAACAGAGAAAGAAATCAACTCAATCTTTAATGAAATTCGTAAAAATCATAAGAATTGGGTGGAAGAACCGGCGAAAGCTAAGGCAAAAGATGGAAATAAGGTTTCCGTTGATTTGCTTGCAAAAATGAAATTAAAGAACAATAAAGATGGTATAGCAAACAATCTTGATATTGTGATTGGTGATCGTAATGTCATGGAGGATTTCTGGAAGCCTCTTATCGATAAAAAGGTCGGTGATGTTGTAGAGTTTGTTGTCAATTATCCTAAAGGTTTGAAGGATAAGAATCTTGCAGGTAAAAAAATAGAGTATTCAGCTACGATAAAGAAGATATCTAAATCCGCTGAATATGAATTAAATGATGAATTCGCAAAAAGTCTTGGATATGAAGATTTCAAAAAATTGCATGCGTGGGCAGAAGCAAGAGCAAAGGCTCATTATGAACAGTTATCTAAAAGCGTTATGAAACGTGATCTTCTGGAGAAAATGTCAGAACTGTATACTTTTGAAGTGCCTGATAATATGTTCAATGTTGAATATAAGGAAGTTCATCGCCAATTGACGGCAGAAGCAAACAAATTGGGCAAGAAAATGTCCGAGCGAGCCGAAGAAGAATGCAAAAAGATTGCGGAAAGTCGAGTTCGCTTAGGTTTTGTTGTTGCTGAAGTATCGAGAGAGAATAAAATAACCGTATCTAAAGAGGAAATTGCTGCGGAAATACGGAATATTGCGGCTATGTATCCTGGACATGAAAAAGCAATTTGGGATATGTATTCACGAGGAGCGGCTCTTAATGCTATCGTTGGGCCTGTTCTGGAAAGGAAAGTCATAGATTATCTTTTCGGTGTTATAAAGATCAAGGAGAAAAAGTGCTCAGCCAAAGAACTTGTTGATTTAGATGAAGAGACTTTCGATTTTTTTAAAGAGAGTGCGGAAAGTTCCAATGAAAAGCCTAAAAAAGCTGTAGAAAAGGTTGAAAAAACTGAGAAAGGCGAGAAAAAGGAAATCAAGAAATCTGAAAAAAAGGAATCAACAACAGAGAAAAAGGTAAAAGCAGGATCTGAAACTGAGAAGAAAGCAGCAGTTAAGAAAAAGACGACAAAGACAAAGTAATTAATGCTGGATTCTGTTTGTTGAGAGTTTTTGTAGTATTGTGTTGGAGTGAATAAGCATGAGCAGCAAAGAAAACGGTGATTTCATAATGAATACGCTTGTACCTATGGTTATTGAACAGACTTCTCGCGGAGAACGTTCTTTCGATATATATTCAAGACTTTTGAAAGAGCGCATCATATTTCTTACGGGAGAAGTGAATGATGTTTCCGCTAGTCTTGTTTGCGCTCAATTGCTTTTCCTGGAGTCGGAAAATACAAAAAAGGATATTTTCCTTTATATAAATTCTCCTGGAGGCGTTGTTACTTCAGGAATGTCTATTTATGATACCATGCAGTATATTACGCCTGAGGTTACGACATTGTGTATGGGACAAGCTGCGTCTATGGGGTCGTTATTGTTGGCTGCCGGAGCAAAGGGAAAGCGATTTTCGTTACCTAATTCTCGAGTCATGATTCATCAACCTTCGGGAGGATTCCAAGGGCAGGCAAGCGATATAGCTATACATGCGAAAGAAGTTCTAAGTCTGCGAGCTAGGTTGAATGAGATATATCATAAACATACGGGGCGTCCTGTCTCTGAGATAGAAAAGGCTATGGAACGTGACAATTTCATGACACCTGAAGAAGCTAAGAAGTTTGGTCTTATTGATGAGATAATATCCAAGCGAGTTGTTCCTGAAAATTCGGATAAGTAGAAAAGCGCAGAGGGTTTTGCATCTTAATCTCAGGATTATATGAAAGTGTGCGAATGCTAAAAGTTATCCTGAAAAAAACGCTGTTTTTTCTTTTCCTGCTGTTCTTTTCATGTTCAGAGTGCCAGCAGCAAAGCAAAATCAGAGCTCTTAATTGGCTTAACAAAGCATATGGTCATAGAACTTCTCTTAGGAACGAAGATCTTTTTGCGTATGCTTTGCGCTTGGAAACAGGAATAAGAGGGCGTGACGATGTTGTTGATCGGAATTCATTCTATCCTATTCTTGAAGTTGGCAGCATAGATATCAGAAATAATTGCGTAAGCTTGCTTCAATGCGCCCTTATGTATAAAGGGTATTATGTGGGTCCTATTTCTGGAAAATTCGACAGAAATACCGCTTCAGCAGTCATGGAATTTAAAAAAGATGCTCTTGGAGGTCGAGTAATTACAAATTCTCAAGTTACTCCGCTGTTTCTGCTCGCTATTGTAGGACGAGGAGAATATGTGAGGTTGGCAGACGGCGATGAAAACATGCGCCGCATACAGCAATATCTGAACAGAAACTACTCTCGTCGTTGCGCAATAATTCCTACCAACGGAAAATATTCGCATAGAACACATTTTAATCTTATTCGGGCACTTCAAGTCGAGGTTGATTGTGAGAAAATAGATAAGCGTTTCGGAGATGAGACAACGGAAGCTTGTCCAACTCTTTATCCGGGTATGAAGGGACGTTTGGTATACATTTTACAGAGTGCTTTGTATGCAAATGGCTTCAGAGCAAGAGTCAGTGGCGTATATGATACGAATACCGTTGCGGCAGTACGCCAATTTCAAGGATATGTAGGCTTGCCAAAAACTGGTGTTGCTAACATGCGTACAATCAAGGCGCTTTTATGTAGTACAGGAGACACCGGACGACCTGCTCTTGCATGTGATTGCTGGTTGCGTCTTTCTTTTGATGATGCACGGGCTCTATATGCGGCTGGTTACAGATATGTAGGGCGATATTTAACAGGCACTATAAAAGGGTATAAAGGAAGACGCGTACCGAAATATGTCAACAGGCAAGAATTCTATGATATCAGTGCTGCTGGACTTAGATTATTCCCGATTTTTCAGGAAGAGGATGGACATGATGTTAAGTCTTTTTCAGCTGCTCAAGGAAGAAAAGATGCGGTGATTGCCATTGCTGCGGCACGAAAATTAGAGCTTCCGAAAAGAACTGTAATTTATTTTTCAGTGGATTGTGATCCATCGGAAGAACAAATATCCAAAAGAATCGTTCCATACTTTAGTGAGGTAAGTAGAATTGTAAGAAGTGCGGGATATCGTGTTGGAGTTTACGGAGATCGTTTAGTTTGCACGAGTGTTTCGAACTATGGATACGCGACATTTAGTTTTGTGGGCGATGAAACTCCGATGTATTATGGCAATATAGCTCAAAGATTGCCGAAAAATTGGGCATTCGATCAATTTTATGAGCTGAAAGGTAAAAAACAATTTCAATACGCCGGTGGAAAGTTCAATTTGGATAAAGTTTCTTTTTCAGGCAGAGATATTGGTGTCATAAGCCCGAGATTTTCATTAAAACGCAAATGAAGTGTGGATTTTTCTTTGTCCAAAAATGTAATGTGTTATAAATTTTTTCGTTTTCTTAACAACTCTTCGTTAAAATCAATATAAAAAGGTTGGAGACCGTAGTTATGTTCAAACCATTCCAAGAAATCTTGCGCAAAAATTGCGGGGGGGGGTATTCGTATTCTTAATGCAAGGCCTTACGCCCCTACGCAAGCCACAAAGGCGGCATATTAATTGAGTTTACATTCAGCATTCCTGTATGCATCTTTTTATTATTCTTTGTAAACGACCATTTTCGTTTCTATGAACTACAAAATAAGGCAAAAACAAGCGCTTACCTTGCTGCCAGCATGATTCAACAGATTACAAATACACGTACAGATAAGCAGTTGACTGTTGATGATATGAAACGCATATTCTATGCTTGTAGCCTTAATTTGTTTAACAATCTGGGAATGTTTAAGCCACACTTGCTCGGTATTTTTCCTAATATATGTTTTTATTATGTGATGAGAAAAGGTAGTGATAGTTATTACTATCAAACTGGTTTGCTTAAAGCCAATAACGGGGATAATGGGGATATTATAGCTAGAGTTGGTTATTTAATAGCAGCCAGAACAGTTAGTTATAGTGCGATGATTTCGAAATGTCCTTCACTTGATAATCCTGATATGGTTTTAGATAAAGATGGTGATAGTAAATTACTAATTGAATATTTTTACGGTGCTAGTTCGTCATTTGATAAAAATAAGCTTGGGTTCTTTATATTAACTCCGAAATTAGGTAATAACAGTAGATATGGTTCATATAGAGGAAATTTTGCATATAGATTGGTTATTACTCCAAAGCCTGGGTTATTTCCTGTGAAAACGTAAAGTTTTTTAGTCTATTTGTAGTCTAGAGTATAAGGATTTCTTGAGTAAATTATTTGTTTTTCTAAAAATACTATTTCATTCATATTTTTATTTATCAATGAAATCGTTAAAGTAAGCGGAAGTAACAGCAAAAAACTTATTATAAGACTACCTTCGATTTCATTATCTCTTTAAAAAACAGCCGTGTAATGGCGTAAAAATATCTAAAAAATGAGCTTGTTAACTTTTTCTTAAATTTTTTTCGAAAAAATTTGATTTCACCTATTGACGTTTAAAATCTGAAAGATTATAAATACCAACACTAACGATCATTGATAAGTGAATACGAACGAAAGTCAAGAAGAAGGGATATGTAGGTGGCGTATTTAGAGCCTAATACATATCGGATCTTGCGTCAGATATGTTATAGGCTAGGACGGCTCATAAAGTCGTTTAACTTGAGAGTTTGATCCTGGCTCAGAACGAACGCTGGCGGCACGCTTAACACATGCAAGTCGAACGAGATTGCGGGTTCGCCCGTAATTTAGTGGCGCACGGGTGAGGAACGCGTGACTACCTGCCTGTTGATGGTGGATAACTCCGGGAAACTGGAGCTAATACAGCATAAGCTCGGGAGAGGAAAGACGAAAGTCGTCGACAGAGGGGGTTGCGTCTGATTAGGTAGTTGGTAGGGTAAAGGCCTACCAAGCCGATGATCAGTAGCTGGTCTGAGAGGATGGTCAGCCACACTGGAACTG
>CAJODB010000003.1 GCA_905233185.1 uncultured Alphaproteobacteria bacterium
ACAGCGGCCCATAGCAGCGGTAGCGGCACGCACAGCTACACGGAGATTGACGACTGCGCCACATCCACGGGCGGAACGGCGTACGATGCCGCAGATGAGGCGGCTTTGAAGACGACGCTAGACACCATCGCCGCCGAAATCAAGACATGGGGAGGATACGAGGAGGCGAAAAACGTGACGGAGTAGGGAAGGGAGTAAGCAGACGGAGTACGGCAAACGGCGAGGGGCAGAGACGGCGTACGATGCCGCAGATGAGACGGCTTTGAAGACGACGCTGGACGCCATCGCCGCTGAAATCAAGACTTGGGGAGGATACGAGGAAGCCAAAAACATGACAGAGTAGGGAAGGGCATGCGGAATAAGCGGCTAGGAGAGGGCGGCCTGTGTGGCAGCTGGAGCATGGCAAGCGGCGAGGGGCAGAGACAGCAAGGCAGCGAGAGCGAGAGAGCAGGACGCAGCAAGCGGCGAGGCTGTACCAGGAGGAGGGAGCAATGGCAGATGGTGAGGTAGAGGGAACGGGCAGCGACGAAGTAGGGAAGGGCATGCGGAATAAGCGGCTAGGAGAGGGCGGCCTGTGTGGCAGCTGGAGCATGGCAAGCGGCAAGGGGCAAAGACGGCAAGGCGGCGAGAGCGACGGAGGAGGGAAGGCTGTACCAGGAGGAGGGTGCAAGGGAGCGGGGAAGGCTGTATTATATGAAATAAAACGAAAAAATAACATGTAATAAGGATCTATAACACTAAGACCCAGTGAAAGTTTTTCCCTCTTTTCCCTTGATATATTTAAATTAGCAGTTGTTTACAAAAAATTCTGCTGCCATAATTCCGATTCCAGCTACAGCACAAATTATAAGTAGCCATTTCTTCAATTCACGTATGTAAGGCTTTTCTATTTTCGCTTTGAAAAACAAATAGATAGGGAGTAGTATTGCGATTATAACTAAAATAGCTCCTGCAAATCCTAAAATGCGTATGAATGCCTTCGGAACTATGGCAGCAACGATATATGAAGGTGCTACTGTTATAAAAACCGCAAGAAATTTTCGCATCCAACTTATTGGAACTCTACTTTTCAACGTCAATCCTAATGATTCGCTTAGCCCAAGACCGACTCCTATAATTGATGTACAAATCGCCAAAATTGTTACCCACCATATGAGGATTTTGAAATTTTGGAATCCGGAAATGCTTGCTAATTCATTCACTAAATCTCCTACATCAATTTTTCCCGCTACCATTTGCATGAAAAAGTCATGATTTAGGCGAAAAACAACACTCAAAGAACTACTTGTCCAGAGCATATATACGAATATCGGAATTAAGCTACCGAAAAAGAATATGCGTCTCTGAACTTTCGCACTTTTTCCGCAATAATCACGCAAAGTATGGAAAATTACCTGATATCCAAACGAACAAAATATGACAGTAACTACTGATGCAGCATTACTTGCGGATGGATTTATAATCCACGGGATATTTGATAAATCTACGAAACTGGATATCACTCCAATTAAGGCCAGAAAAATAAAAGCAAAAATTATGAAGGCTATATTGTTTAAAGTCGATATTATTTTCATTGGAAATAATAAGATAATAACGCTGAGAATAGCTAAGCAAGTTTCTACAATAGTGGCTGAAACGTTATAGTGAAAATATACATCGATAAGTTTTTGAATTATTGAAGCTCCTCCGTATATATACACGGCAAGAAGAGCATAAGACAATAACTTTACGCTTATTTCACCGATCGCTGCTGCCGTGTTGCCAGAAAAAACTTTTCCTAGTGAACCAAGCGATAATCCTCGTTCCAGATGAAGATTCAGTTCAACACTGACAAGTGATGTATAGTAAGTTAATAACCATACAAAGATCATAATCGTAAGGCTGGGAACAATTCCGAGTTTCGCTAAAACCATTGGAAGGGCAATCGTACCGCCTCCTATACAAGTTCCTGCAATCAATAAAATTGATGTAATCTGTTTTCGCATTTTTCTTTTCCACAAAAAGCTTTAAAAATTATTAAAAAAGACGAATTAATACAATTAATTTGATGATAAAAATAAAAACCAGCTGCTATAAGCTGGTAAATCGAACAGCAAATGGAAAGAAAGAAGATAAGTAATCAATGGAAGCAATAATATCCACTTTTTTATATCCTTTCCTGATATCCATTTTCTAAAATATTCTTTATGTGCAGCTATATATAAGTGATTTTTTAAATTTTTTCAATATTTGTTAGATCAATAAATTTCCTAAATATAGATCTTGCGAAAGTCGAAGATGGCATTTGGAAGACGTTGATTATCAGTATACAGAAAAACGCCGAAAATGGTTTTCGCAGACAACCGTATTTAGAAAGAATTTTTATTATTCAAGATCTCTAATGACTCTTTCCTGATTTTATCACTACAGTACTGGACAATATACGATCTGAAATGTTACAATTATTCAAATAAGTTGTTATTAATCGCGAAGGTGAGTCATGAACAGCGTTGCATTTATGGTATTGTTCGCGTTGTTGTTTTCCGTGGTGATTTTTCGTAAAAAAATTAAAAGTTATGCCTTAGAAGGAAGAGTCAAATTGCGTGATAGTGCTGTTTCAGTTGAAAATGTTGCTGCTTCTTTTCCTGTCATAACGGATTTCACTGATATAGAAGACTGTCTAAAATCATCTGAAGATTGCGATGTAACGTATAAAACAAAGTCATCACATACAACGGCATCTTCAATAAAAAAAGTCGAGTATGCGATGGCATCAAATGATGAGAAAAATCCTCCAAAATACAATCCGACAGTATTGCAAGATATTTATCCTACCGATCCTGCGTGAAAAACAATTTGCGCTTCATTATTTTATCTAAGTATCTCTTCAGGATATGCGAAAAGTATCATTTCATTAAAATCACCTGAATCGAATTGTTGTAATTTAAATTCGAATACATAATTCTTTAAATTCTTTTCCAAAAGTGGTTTTATCTCAAATAATTCATGGCTATTATGATAAATGCCCAACGATAAAACAGGACGTTGTTCGATTATCGTCTTCATAGCGCCTTTTATGACATGCAAACCATATCCTTCGACATCCATTTTTATTAATCCGACCTTAAATTTATGCTTTTTATATTCTTCATCGATAGTGGTCATTTGAATTGCATAGTCATTCCCGCTTTTCAATTTATTTGCGGAAAATGCGCTATTTGTGCCGTTACTTATATTCATAGTACAAACTCGCTCTCCTAGAGCTTCAGGGATTAATTTATAACCTGACTTTATGTTATTTAATCGCATAACTTTTTGAAATTTCTCCAAATTCTGTTTTGAAAATTCGTAACAATAAATCGTTCCTTGGGTGTAATTTCGCAAGACGAGCAAAGAATCGCCGACAAAAGCGCCACAATCTAAAATATCTTTATCTTTTACGTATTCTTGTATTTTTTTATTGGCAAATCTTAAACCATGATGAAAATAAAAAACCTCTGGATCATGCTTTTCTCCGTCCATATCGTATTTTTTCTCAATTTCTTCTTTTTCCATTAGCCATTGCTTCTCATGTTTGTACTGATATTCCGGAAAAGAGATTGAATGTTCTTCGAAACGAAGTTTGAAGAGAAAATTACGATATACTAGAGCATTAAGGACGTAATTCAACACTTCATTAGATTCCGTATCAAGACCTTTTCGGAGGGAATTTAGCTTTTTCTCCGCATGTTTTTGGAATATCTCTGCTTTTATTGCCAATCCTTGTTCTGAAGCAACGTTGAAATTATCTTTCGCAAAAATTTTTGTTAATTTTATGCATTCTTCCATTTCTTCATGACATACATAAGTATTTATTGCAAACAAAACAGCAAGTACCGAAGAAAATGTTAAATATACCAGTTTGCTCATTTTTTTATTTTTCCTAAAAAAATTAACTTTCAAAAAATTATTACAGATATTGTTAAAAATAAGTTAATGCACAATAAAGTTATTTATAAAAAACAACTGGCTTTATTCTTTTGCTATATATTGATACAATAATGGTCATATATTTTTGAAAGAGTTTTTTATGATCCCGAATATTTTGACACTTTCGAGGATTTTTTCGATTCCGTTTATCATCGTATGTTTCTATATCAGCGATTTTGCTGCGCATTGTGTGGCTACAATTCTTTTTATTATCGCATGCATAACCGACTTTTTTGATGGTTATCTTGCAAGACAGTGGAAGCAAGTATCCGCTTTCGGGCGTTTTTTGGATCCTGTAGCTGACAAACTCTTGGTATCAACAATATTGCTAATGCTATCGGGAACAGGGGCAATATCAGGGATACATCTTGTTGGTGCATGTATAATTTTAGCCAGAGAAATAATAGTTTCAGGATTAAGAGAATTTTTATCTGAAATGCGTTTGAGAATTCCTGTTACAAAGTATGCAAAATGGAAGACTGCAACACAGATGTTTTCTATAACATGTTTGCTTACTTCTGCAATGTTTCCAGAAATAGAAGAGATAAAGAACATTGGCATTATTTTTTTATGGATCGCTGTGCTTATGACTCTTGTTACGGGAGCCAGATACTTGAAGTTCGGAATTGTTAGAATCGCAGACGAAGCTTTTCCTGAAAGAGAATAAGGGCTATCTGATAAATCTTTCCGATTTCTTAACCTTTCTTTACTAAAATCAGCTTGAACAAAATTAGAAAAGGTTATTACCATGTTCAAACAGCAGCGAAGCATTCTCGGCAAAATTTGCGGGGGGGGGTATTCGCCCTCTTACACAGAATCTTACATTCCTGCAAACGCAATAAAGGCGGAATTCTTATCGAATTTGCGTTTAGTATTCCTGTTTGTATCTCCCTTTTATTTTTTGTACATGATCATTTCCGATTCTATGAATTGAAAAATAAGCTGAGGTCATCAACATATCTCATTGCTAGCATGATTCAACAGATAAACAACTTGAAATCGAATAAACAATTGTTGTTATCTGATATGAAAAAGATAGTATTTGCAGGGAGTTTAAATCTCTTTCATACAAATTCTATGTTTTATCCATATCCCCTTGGAATTACACCATATGCATATTTTCAGTATGTGAAAAGAGTTGAATCGAACAAATATAATTACCAAGCTTTCTGGATAAATGCGAATAATAACTCTTCATCTCCTGCAACATTAGATGGAGGAGGTTATGCTAATGCATCAACAACAAAAACTTTATCACAAATAATCGACATTCATCCTGACTTGGAATGTCATAAAGACGGAGATGAACGCCTACTAATAAACTATTGGTTTGGGGCAATGTGTGGAAACGAATCAAGTTCCAAATTGGGATTGCTCATAATGAAACCGAAATGGGGCAGTAGAGGATACTCATTAGATAACAAAGGCAGTTTTTCATATGTACTAATTATTACACCTAAACCAGGATTATTTCCTTTAAAAAAGGATTGATAAAATAACGAAAAAATGACTTTTTCGATAGCGCTATTGTTTTTCATCAAAATGGATTATAAGATTTTTCGTATTCAAAAGTATGTTTATCAAAAACTTTTCAAATGTATTCAGAGGATTTCTCTACATTTTTGAGTCGGGAGTTATCCGAAAATTCATATACTTCTTTTCAGAAGGAAGTTAATATGACAACATATTATTAGTTAATTCAACCACGAAACCAGCAACTTGCCTGGTGTTGTGGAGTTAACTTAAACCTAAAAACGGACGATAATATGAATGTCACACTAAACAACTACTTATGGTATGAAATCTCACAAAAAAATTTTCATAAATTCCAATAAATATTTGTTTAGTGCCCGTTAGTTCGATCTTGCATCTTTTTTATTTGCCATATTAAAAGCTTTCCAAACTCCATCTCATTTACATTATCCCTTAGAGTTTACTTTCAGCGACAATGTATCGAACTCCATGCTTGTTACGCCTTGTTTTTGTCCTTTATCATCATAATGAATATGCGTGTCTTCTCCTTTTATAAAGCTAAAAGCGAACACGATCAAATCGCTGTCTTGCGTATATCTTTTCATAGAACAATTTTCAAAAGTCATTTCTTGAATTACCACTATGCTTTTTTTCAAAGTAATGAATCGTTTTATTGCAAGATTAGCGATTTTATGGCCTTCTATTACCGCTGCATGAATTTTCGGTCCCCAAGATCCGTATTTCATGCAAACAATAACGTCCTGCAGACTTACACGTCCATCTCCTTCAAGTTCTCCTGAGCTGCTGTGTACAATTTTTCGCTCAGATGATGTACTTATTTCCAGACATGGGCTTGCGTCTTTGAAACCTTCCATACTGCTTGAAAATAGTTCTTTACATTGAATAACACACTGCGGAGTATGCGATTTTTCATGTATTTCATGCTTTTGTCCGGGATGTTCACGATTTCTTTCGAACATTTCTCTGCTGATTGTGAAAAAATAATCGGTATTCATTTCCATGTTCCCCTCTATAAAAAAAATTAAAAATAAAAATTTACAGATACAACATGAAAAACATGAAAGTCTTACGAAAAATACAAAAAATACTGAAAAAAATTCAACTATTAAGAGCCAAAAAATGCGGCTTCAAAATCATATTCACTGGATACTTTTCCTAATGGCTTATGATTACTGTCATACATTGTGATTGTGTCATTTACTATCGCAAAAATGAATGAAAAAGCTATCACATCACCATCTTGCTTATACGAACGCAGCAAACATTTTTTAAAAGTTACAACCTGGATAGGTTTCAGTTCTCCTTCAATACTCTTCATGCGATGTATTTCTATTTGGTCTATTTTGTTTGCTTTAAACATGCGTTCTTGAAGCTTTGGTCCCCATTGTCCGAATCTCATGCAAACAAAAGTCGGTCTTGCGAGCATTCTGCCATCTTGGGAGTTTTCTCCTGAAGAATCGTATGTACCATTTCTCGCAAATTCCATTTCTACATTTAGACATGGTGCGGCTGTTTCCATATAATCGCCATCGCTAATATCGCTATCGAATATATCTTTACTTTTAATAAGGTATTGAGGAGTTTCAGCGGCACCGTTGAAAACGTTTATGCCGTCTCCACTCTTATCAAGCATGTTAGAGCTTCTACTATTGTTGCCGAACATGCCGAAAACATTCTCTCTACCAGCGCTCATATCATCCTCACAAAAACAACTTCATCGTTCTAGAATATAACCACAAAACTACATAATATTACCCAGCTGCAGGAGGTGGTAATGCGGCGACAAGTCTTATGGACGCCGTCAGCTCTTCCAACTGGAAGTGCGGTCTTAGGAATATCGTAGCTTTATACGATCCCGGTTTTCCTGGAACATCAAAAACATCTACACGAGCTTCACGCAAAGGATATCTTGCCTTCAAATCCTGGCTGGCCGTGTCATTCAACAATACATAGCTGGCAATCCAGTTGTTCAGATACATCGAAACATTGTCTTTTGTAAGGAACGAACCTATTTTATCTCTCATAATTGCTTTAATATAATGTGCGAATCTTGAGGCAGCCAGCAAGTATGGCAATCTTGCGCTCAAAGCTGCATTGGAGTTTGCCAAATCCGTGTTGTATACCTTCGGTTTTTGGGTCGTTTGACCTCCGAAAAACGCAGCATAGTCGGTTCCTTTACTGTGACACAATGCCAAGAAGCCCATATCACTCAATTCTTTCTCTCGACGATCGGTTATTGCTATTTCCGTCGGACATTTCAGAGCAATATCGCCGTCTGTTGTTTTGAAAGTGTACGCCGGAAGGCCTTCGACTAATCCTCCGCCCTCGACACCTCGTATTGCAGCAGGCCATTTGTACAAAGCAAATGCATTTCCTATGCGTTGACCATATATGAAAGCAGCGTTTCCCCAACAAAATTGTGAATTGTCTGAACCATCAATCGTTTCAACGTAGTTCAAACCATCTACAGGTAGAGTATCTGGTCCATATGGAAGCCTCATCAATACCCTAGGCATTACTAAAGCTGCGTATCGAGAATCTTCTGTGTCTCTGAAAGAACGCCATTTGATCATTTCGGTACTTTCAAAGATTTTTGCCAGGTCTCTAGGTTCTCCAAGATGTGAAAAACTGTTCATATCGAACATTCTCGGATGTGCTGCCGCGATAAACGGAGCATGAGCCGCTGCTGCAACATTCGAAATCTTTTCCAAGAGTAATATATCCTGAGGATGGCGAGTAAATTCGTAGCCACCAATCAAGCAGGAATACGGATGACCGCCAAAAGTGCCGTACTCTTCTTCGTAAACTTTCTTAAACAGTGCACTTTGATCGAATTCAACAGCATTTTCCAAATCAGTTAAAAGATCATGTTTAGAAACGTTCATTATGCGCAGTTTTAACTGTGTACTGGTTTCTGTGTTCATAACGAGGTAGTGCAATGCTCTCCAAGTTCCCTCTAGCTCTTGGAAAGCGGGGTTATGAAGAATCTCATTGATTTGCGAACTGAGTTGACTGTCTATTTCAGCAATCGCTTTTTCAACAAATACCAAAGGGTTTTTCATTGTTGTTACTTTTGCTGCTTCTATGCGAACCAACAATTCAACAAGCATATTACATGCATAGACTTCCGCTGACGGATCACGAGCGAGCTTGCCATCTGTGAACATTTCTTTCAAGATTTCTCGTGCTCCTGCTGGCGCTGTACCCGCAGCTGCAGCTCCATCTGCCGGTGCTGCTCCTGCTGGTGGTGTTGCTGTTCCTTGAGCTGCCGCACCTGTGTTTGCTGCCGGCTTTTCAGCTCCAGGATTGGCCGCATTTGTCTGTGCTGAGTCAGTTGCGGCAATCGTTGTTGCGAAATCTGCAGTTACCGTCTGTTTATTAGCTTTTAAGAGGGCGTCAACCTGCTGTTTTAGCAAAGATTTCAAATCCGCATCTGCAACAACCTGCTTAATGAGGTCTTGCAATGGATCATTCCCTTCCATTTTTGCGACAAGGTCGGATAATTTTACTCGAGCTGTGTATATTTTGTTCAGTTTTGGTACCTGTTTCGCAATATTTACTGGTCCAAAGTCATCCATGTGCTTGAAAAACAGCTCGGCGTTCAAATCTTCCGAACCATCTCCCAAAGTATCTTTAACCTGGATCGCAAGTCTTGGATTCGTGGAGACCATATAATCAGGGAAGTTATCTCGATCTATCTCAACAAATTTTCGGAATTTTATAGGAGGAAGCGGATCCGTTGGCATTCCTGACAAATCAGCCATTATGCCTATAACGAACGGCAACTCCTTCATTACTATTGCGTTTCCAATTTCTACGTCATACGTGATTTGTACTCGAGGAGGACGAACCCTGTCTAATGTATGTTGTGTACTTTCAACCATAGCAACTACCCTTATTCTTAATAAAAGCGGTACTAAAACTATTACAGCTTTCTACTATTCTTGCTTCAGATTAAAACAAAATTATTTAAATGAAGTTAAAATCTATAAAAAAGTTAGGGGATCAACATCTATTTGTATTTTTATATTTTTTGGTGATTTTTGAGATAAAATCCAACTTTTGATAACTTTGCTTAATGCAATTTTTTTTGAGGACTTGAGCAAAATTCGCCAGCGAGTTCTTCCGCGCAGCAAAAAAAGAGGCGCTGGAGCAGGTCCTAAAATCGAAACTTCACTTTTTGGAAATGAAGAAACTAGCTTTTTTGCAGTTTTCTCTGTGAGCTCTTTGTTTGTTCCTGAAACAATTACGGATGCAAATTTTGTAAATGGTGGTAATCCGTTTTTTTCTCTCGATGAAATTTCCAATTCTATAAACTTCTGGATGCTGTTCGATTTTAGAGCAGAATATAAGGAGTGCTCAGGATTAAACGTTTGAATGAGAATTTTTCCCGGTTTCTCTGCTCTTCCTGCACGTCCTGCAACTTGTTGAATCAGTTGGTATGTTTTTTCCGATGACCTTAAATCTGCGCAATTCAGTCCCAAATCTCCATCAACAACTCCAACCAATGTTATATTTGGAAAATGATGACCTTTAGCAAGTATTTGCGTACCTATTATTATATTTGCTTCATTATTTAGGATCTTTTCGCGCAATTCTGTTACGCTTTTTTCTGAATATACATTGTCAGACGAAACAAGAATAATTTTTGCCGATGGAATTCTTTGGGATAATTCTTCATGTATTCGTTCAACTCCGGGACCAAATTGAATATATGTATCTTCGGCATCGCAACATTGGCATTTTTTCGGTATATTTGTTTTATATCCACAGTAGTGACATACAACTTTATCTATATTCTTATGATATACCAGCCAACTGGCACAATTTGGACAGGAAATTTTTATTCCGCATGATTTGCATAATGTTATGGGAGAATATCCCCGACGGTTTAAATAAATAAGTGATTGTTCTCCCTTATCAATCGTCTTTTTTATCGCTTCCATAAGATTCGGTGATATGAAATTCCCATTAAACTTACATTGCCGCATATCTATTAAATCTATTGGTACAGATTTTGCAGAACCGAATCTGTTTTTTATAAATGCATAACCGTATTTGTTATTCTGAGCATTAATATAACTTTCTAAAGATGGCGTTGCTGAAGAAAGTATTACAGGAATCTTTTTTATATGTCCCAAAACTATAGACATATCACGTGCATTATAAAATCCGCCTTCTTCTTGTTTATAAGAAGAGTCGTGTTCTTCATCGACAATAATTATTCCGAGATTTTTAAATGGTAAAAAAAGAGCGGATCGAGTGCCTATTACTATGTACTTTTCACCTGATATAGCTTTCAGCCAAGCAGTCTTTCTGTTCTTTGGAGTGATATTTGAATTCCAAATTATTGGTTTAATGCCGAAATATTTCTCTATTCTACTTGATAGTTGCGAAGTAAGCGCGATTTCTGGAAGCAAAATTAAAATCTGTTTTTCTTGTTCCAAAATATCCCGAATAACCGATAAATATACTTCTGTTTTTCCCGAACCTGTTACTCCTTGCAGCAAAAAAGGCTTATTGTTGTTTGATTTGATCTTCTCGTAAGCTGTTTGTTGTTCTGTGTTTAAGATTATAGAAGAGCATTTTGTTGTCTTCTCTGTTTTTTGCGGCTCTTCTTTATGTTGTACTTCTTTTTTTACTTTTCTTTTTTGCTCCTGAAATATGCTTTTCTCGCATAAAATCATTTTGAGTACGTTTCCTTTTGGAATTAAAGTATAAGAAGCAACCCAATTTAAAAATTCCAGATACGTTTTTCCTATATTAATGTCATATTTTTTATATACATCTTTGAGTGCTATATCACTTTTTTGTGCATATCCAATAACTAACCCAATAATTTTTCGATTTCCGAAAGGAACTTCAACAACATCTCCGATTTCTAAAGTATATTTCGATAAATACATAAACGCATTATCAAAAGGACCGACAGGAAGAACTTCGACTATTATTGTAGTGCTATCAATATTATTGTTACCGCTTAAGTTATTTTTATCGTTGCTGTTTAAATCAGATACGGCATCAATCCTCATTAATCCCCCAGAGGAATTTTTTTTCAATCCAGCCTTTCTGATTATTTATATCTGCTTTTACAAAATCACCATCTCTTTTTAAAATACGAACAACAACGCCTTTTTCAATCTTTGCGATCGGATGTTTTTTAGAGGCATGTCTGTACATAATCGCATAATTTTCGGTCACAATTGCGGAGCTTTTACGAGATATCATATTTTTGTGAACCCAGCCGACTGTTCCGTCAATGAATTTTACTTTTCTCCATTGATCGAACTCTGCCATTAGAATCATAGGTAGATTAGCTCGCATAAAAACCCAGGCTATGGGGTATTCTTTGCCGGGACCTACTCGCATATTTACTTCGGATGATTTTAAGCTAACAAAAAGATCTGTCGCTTGTAATGAAAACGGCGAAATAACAATCAGAAAAAAAATAAACTTGGCAAGAACCTTATTCATTCATAATATCAATCGCATTGAACAGCGCCATATAATACAACTGTTCAGATCGCTTGGGAAGATAATGCTCCTATTTTATGAAGAGCGCGACGATTCTTTGTTTCTTCTCTGGTACAGGCGATTAATTCAGCTCTGCAACTTTTTAATTTTCTTAATTCTTTGATATCTTCTTTATCTTGCACGATCATGCTGCTTAATTTGATTTCAACCAAATCAAGTAAAATCTCTAAAGATTGTCTGGATAACATGATAATACTACGTCCCTACACTTACACTAATAACCAATTTGCATTATTATCTTAAGATCATGAATAAAGAGTTAAATAACATAATTTTTTTAAAAGACTTATCCGAAATAAATATTTCTGACATTATTTCAGCAAAAGGAAGCATTGTCGGACTGGATGTAGGCGACAAAACTGTTGGAGTTTCCATTTCAGACAGAAGAATAAAAATCGCAAGTTCAATTGCGGTTATAATGAGAAGAAATGTTGATGTTGATTGCGCAAAATTATTTACATATATTAAACCGTATAATCCAAAGGCTATCATTTTTGGTTGGCCTTTACAAATGGACGGTCAACCGAGTAAACAGTGCGCAAAAAATTTGGAATTTATAGAACATTTTCGGGAATTTTTGCATGTTTCTGAAAATAATCAAATGCAAGATATTATTTTTTCGAAATGGGATGAAAGGTTTTCTACAAAAGTTATAGATAATATTATGATCGAAGCGGATTTATCGCGTAAAAGAAGAAAAGAAGTCATTGATAAAACTGCCGCTGTTTATATTTTGCAAGGAGCAATCGATTTTTTGAACAGAAATGTAAGAGGTACTATATGAATTTTTATGTGAATAAGTATGTATCTTTTCTTGGGCTTATTTTGGCGATTTCGATTCTTCTAATTTCACCTGATATTCTGTTTTCTTTCTTCAGCGATTCGTTTGCGATTTCAAAAAATATAGCTTCTCTCGATTTTATTGTTGCTGTATCTATAGTTTTTTTAATAAACAGAAGTAAAAAATTTGCAATTGCTCTTTTGCTTTTTTTCTCGATTATTCAATTCGCTCAATTTTGTAATATAAAATATTTCGGAACATTAATTTCTCCTTCTTCTATTTATTTAATGACAAAAGAGATATCAGATGTATTTGAAGAAGCAACTTATGTTTTTTGGAATTATATCTATTTGTTGCTGGTAATTGTTTTCCCGTTTTTTGGTGTTTTCAAAATATCATTTAGTAAATTCGCAAAAAAGTACAAGTGCAAATCTATTTATACATTTTCCGTATTTCTTTTGGCGGTTGTTCTACCCTTACTTTATTGCGGCAATTATGTTCCCAATGGGATCAAGTTTTCTTTAGAAAATTCTGTGAGAACTTTAATCGGTTATGCAGATATAATTACTACAAATCAAACTTTTAAAAACTACAAACCATATTCTGTTGAAAAGATAAAAAACATAACAGAACCGATAACAATAGTTTATATATTGGGCGAAAGTACAAACTACGATCACATGTCATTATTTGGGTATAAAGAAGATACTACTCCACAGCTTAAAAAATTAGCCCAAGCTCCAAATTTTTACTATACAAAAGGAATTGCAGGGGCGATTACAACGATTGCTTCATGCAAATTTATGCTGAACGCGATAAGAGAGCCAGATAATGTAAAAGAAACGTCCGTTGATACAACGAATCTGTTCAGACTTGCGAAGCAAAACGGTTTTAAAACTTTTTATATCTCTGCACAAAAGTCAGATCTTCTCGCATCTATAGGAGGTGTCCCTTATATAGATGTTTTAATTACTCGCGAACAATATCCAACGCAGTTTAGCAGAAAAAGAGACAGTTTTTTATTCGAAATTTTAAAAGAGCAAAACTTTGCAGAAAGAAATTTCGTTGTTATTCATCAAAGATGTATTCATTCTCCATACACAAAAACTGTTCCGAAATCATTTATTGCATCGAAAAAGTTTATATCCGATAAAAATAAAACAATAAACGAATACAATGCTGCGATTTTTTATAATGACTCAATAATTTCAGGACTATTTAATATTTTTAATAAGCAAGAAGGAAGATATTATATATTTTTTGCATCAGATCATAACGAATTAATGGGAAAAAACGGTCTGTGGGGCCATGGAAATTTGAATGCTGAAATTGCACAAATTCCGGTACTGATTCAGAGTAATGATTTAGTATTTTTACAGAGAATAAAAAAGATTTTCGCAATAACTCATTACGATATATGTATTGCAATCGCAAACTTGCTTGGCTTTACAATAAAAAATCCGAACGAAAAAGATGATAAAGAAAAAGATATTTATTACATTAACGGTGTCGATTATATCGGCAGATGTGGTTTTATAAAATTTCGTAAAGATTATAAAAACAAAAAGATAAAATATTTAACTGATTAAGCCCGTATGCTAAAATAAAAAAAATAACATGTACGAGATAATTATCGGTTTTCTTGGAGAATACTTATGTCATTGGATATATCCGAAATAACTCCTTATAACTTTTCTGTTGTAGAAAAGAAGTGGCAAGAATTTTGGGAAAAAAATCGGACTTTTAAATCTTCATTCGATCAGAAAAAGCCAAAATGTTATGTTTTGGAAATGTTTATGTATCCTTCCGGAAAGGTACATATCGGGCATGTAAGAAACTATACTATCGGTGATATTATTTCGCGTTTTAAACGAGCGAATGGCTTTTCGGTTTTACATCCTGTTGGTTGGGACGCGTTTGGGCTTCCGGCAGAAAATGCTGCATTAAAAAACAAAAGACATCCGAAAGAATGGACATACCAAAATATTCAAACCATGAAGAAGCAAATTGAATCTTTGGGATTTTCTTATGATTGGGAACGCGAGTTTGCAACTTGCGATGAAAAATATTATGCGTATCAACAGAAAATCTTTCTTGAATTTTATAAAAAAGGATTAATTTATAGAAAAGAATCCGAAGTAAATTGGGATCCTATTGATCAATGTGTACTTGCGAATGAACAAGTGATTGATGGTAAAGGTTGGAGATCCGGAGCTATAGTTGAAAAGAAAATGCTTTCACAATGGTTCATAAAAATCACGAACTTTGCTGAAGAATTACTTTCTGAAATTGATAATTTGGATGGTTGGCCTGAAAAAGTACGGACTATGCAAAAAAATTGGATCGGCAAGTCTGAAGGTTGTTCTATAAAATTCAAAAGCAGCATGGGCGATGATATCATCGTATTTTCTACACGGCCTGACACGATATTTGGAGCAACTTTTGTGGCGATTTCTCCAGGTCATGAAATATCCAAAAAACTTGCAGAAAGAGATAAAAAGATTAAAGAATTTCTGGAGAGTGTAAAATCTGGATCGACATCAGTAGAAGCTCGAGAAAAGCAAGATAAACTCGGAATTAATACCGGCATAACAGTTGATCATCCGTTTTTGGATAAAAAGCTTCCTGTATTTATCGCAAATTTTGTTTTGATGGATTATGGAACAGGTGCGATCTTCGCTACTCCGGCACATGACGAACGCGATTACGATTTCGCAGTGAAATATAATCTGCCAATCATAAAAGTAATTGAAACGGATGAAGGCACAGAAGAAAATAAGAAACTGCCATATACAGGCGATGGCGTTATTGTTGAATCCGATTTTCTCAATGGTTTTAGAGTTGCCGAAGCTAAAAAGAAGGCAATAGATAAACTATGCGAAATGGGTATTGGCGAACGCAAAATATTTTATAAATTGCGAGATTGGGGGGTATCTCGTCAACGTTATTGGGGTTGCCCTATTCCTATTGTACATTGTGGTAAATGCGGAATAGTTCCACTTCCTGAAAGTGCTCTGCCTGTTTTACTGCCTGAAGATGTTTCATTTGATAAAACAGGAAATCCTCTAGATTTGCATCCGACTTGGAAGGATGTAACTTGCCCTATCTGTGGCGAAAAAGCGCATAGAGAAACGGATACATTAGATACTTTCGTCGATTCATCTTGGTATTTTCTGAGATTTTGCGTTGATGATCCGAAAAATCCAGATTTGTTAAGTGAGAAAGATATCGCAGAATGGATGCCGGTTGATCAATATATAGGCGGTGTGGAACATGCAATATTGCATTTGCTTTATGCAAGATTTTTTACGAAAGCTTTGGCTGAATGTGGATTTACGAAAATACGAGAGCCATTCAAAAACTTATTTACGCAGGGAATGGTTTGCAACAATACATATAAATTAGAAAGTGGAGATTGGGTATTTCCATCTCAAGTAAAGAAGAACGAAAATGGCTCATATGAATTAATTGAAACGGGTGAAAAAGTCATCGTTGGTCGTACCGAAAAAATGAGTAAGTCGAAAAAAAACGTTGTGGATCCTGATGAAATTATCTCAACTTATGGAACTGATGCTCTCCGTTTATTTGTTGTTTCTGATACACCTCCAGAGCGAGATTTTCCATGGTCTGATGAAGGCTTAGAAGGTTGTTGGAGATTTATGAATCGTTTATGGCGTCTATTTGTATATACTCAGGCAAACGGTGTTTGCTCTACAAAATGTTCTGAAAAAATCGAATATGAAAAACTACAAACAAATATCCAAAAGATGTATAAGAATTATCATCTTACGATCAAGAATGTAACCGAAGCGTTAGAAGATCGCGCGATGAACAAAGCCGTTGCGTATATTCGAGAATTAGTAAACGTTTTATATATGAATCTCGAAGATATAAAAAATAATCTTTCTGTATTTTCTATTGTAATAAGAGATTTAATAAAAATATTGGCGCCAATCTCTCCTCATATTTGCGAAGAAGTATGGCAGATGCTCGGATTTGATGGTTTAGTCTCCGAAAGTCAGTGGCCAACATATGATACTAAGTATGTCGCGGTTGAAATGATTAATCTGCCGATTCAAGTGAATGGAAAATTGCGTGGAACTATAGATGTAAGAGTAGATGAAAGCGAAGAAATAATTTTTGAAAAGGCTTTAATCTTGCAGACCGTACAAAATGCTATCGCAGGTAAAACCATTAGAAAAAAGGTATTTGTAAAAGGAAAGATTATAAACTTTGTTGTGTAATTGTAATAGATTTTTATGCAGCGTAATATTTTTAACGCTGTTTATTTCAGGGTGTTCTGTCAGGCCATTATATGATGATGCTACATCGTGTAATGAAAAACCGTCTCGTATAAAAGTAGATGTGATAGCAAACCGAGATGGGCAGAAGTTGCGTTCTTATTTGATTGATTATCTCAGAGATATTAATTTTACTGATCAGAAGTTGCGGCTTACAGTTACATTGAGCACTATAGAAAAATCATTTGCGCTTGATGATACAGGAGCTGCTCATAGACTTTTGTCTACTTCAACAGCAAAAGTAATATTAAAAAATGAGAATAAAAAAATCATAATGGATAAAAATGTATCTATGTCTACTACATACAATATTGCTCGTGCGCAAGGTGAAGTTATGTTGTCATTATATGGTCGAATAAATTCTGCTTTGCTAAAAGAACTTGCGCGAAGAATAGTAGAAAATATCAAAATGAATTTGGAAAAATGAAACTTGATTTCGGAAATATAAATGAAAATAATTTTCACGTTGGTAGCGTATTCTTTTTGTATGGAAATTTTAAGAGATCATTCGATGTTTTTTGTGATTTTCTCACAGAAAAGCTGAAAACAAAATTTGATGATGCGGAATTAACTGTAAATTACTGTTCTGTTGCAGAATGCGTGAAAATTATCAACGCACAGTGCGATTTATTCGGAAACAATCTTAATTTGTTTTGTATTAGAGGTATAGAAGATAACCATCTCGATAAATTAACTCCACTTTTTAGTTTGGTAAGTTCTGTTTTTGTGCTCGAAAGCGGTGATTATCGGAAATCGAAATCTATAACTGATTATTTTATAAAAAGTCGGGATGCTTATGCTGTTGCTTCTTTTAAAAATGATGCGACATTAATATCTTTGTGTAAATTATTTCTTCCGATAGATACGTCTGCTGCGATTTATCGTGAAATTGTGGAAATAATTAATGATACTGATGAAGGATTGATTTCACTTTTTAAAAAAATTTCGTTGTTGCTTGTATCTCAAGATGAAAAACTACTTCAAGATTATATAACATATAAAACTTCGTTTCTCCAAAATATGGATTTTATTCCGTTTGCTCGTTACTTGGCGAAATTGGCTGTTAAAGAAAAAGTATTTGATAAAAAACAAGAATTTTTACAGACGAATTTATCGCAAAAACACATTATCGAAAAGTTATTAAAGGCTGAAATTAACCAAAAAATCGGGACACCTTTAACAAAAAGCTTCCTTGAGAGTTTGTAGGGGAGAGTACAAGAGTAGTTTTTTAGAAGCATGATGCATTTTGTAAAATTTCATTTAGTGCTATTGAATAAATGCCTTGCGAGAGTAGTTTTTATATTTGCCGTCTCTGATAATCAAGTTTTCAAAACTGCCGTTTTCTACTTTTACGCTCTATTATTTAAACGGAATGGCGTACAGTGAAAAAATTTATGATTCCTAACTATTTCTCATATCTTCATAAGAAGGCTACAGTCTGAAAAATCTGCTAACCAATTTTCATTATCTTAAATTTGGCTCAGAGAATTCAGCAAAGTAGCCTTTAATTTGCGGAAGTATTATACCGCGGGTGCCGCACTTGTCGTTTGTGTTTGTTGTACACTTCCCGGAAGAGCGGCTGCACTTGTTTGAGACTCCTGCAAAGCTTTGTCCGCTTCAATTCTGAAGTTTGTCGCGCCTCCTTGCAATGATTTAATGTAATTTAGATTTACAGATGCATTTTGATATTTCTCAGCTACTTCTTTAAAAGCTTCTTCTGCTTTTCTTTCTGCTTGAATAGCAGTTTCTTCATATGTTCTAGCTTTGTTATCATAATCGACTGCGGCATTGTATATTTCAGCAGGAGTAGAATTGGTTTGTTTCTTTGCTTCATACAATCCTTTTGCTGCAATAGCAGCTGCGTAGGCGTTATTTACGGCTTGTACACTATCTGCTTCTTCTTGGCTTCCGGATGCCATAGTTGTCAATGTCTCAATCTTCTGACTGTACTGGTTAGCTATGCTTTGGCCTGCTACTGCACCTACACCCTTTAAGTCACCATATACTTGCTCACCGACATTGGATGCTCCTTGTATGGCTGCACTTTTTATACTACCTATATCTTGACTTATTGCTTTTCCAGTAGCTGTGTTTTTTACTTTACTTACTATCGATTTTGTAAGATCTCCAAATTTATATGCATGAGTATAGTCGCAAGCAAATAATACAGATGCGGCGATTGTTGCAAAAACTAGTTTCTCTTTTAACATTTTTTATCTCCGACTTTTACTTATAAAGTAGCATAACAGTAAAAAGTTAATTTTTAATTAAAAAGGAAAAAATTACACAAGAAAAAATTTATAAAAAATCATTCTCGTGGAAGTAGAACAATTATGTCGTTCTTTTTTGCTAATCCCAGAACATTTTGAGCTTGTTCTTCGAGAAGATCGAGATCTAAACTATTATTTCTGAGCAATCTTATTTTGTTTTCAAGAAAGGCATTCTCTTCTTTTAAGGAATTTAACTCTTTTTCCAAAAGTTCAACTTCTCTGCTTAGCAATGCCCAAGAAAGAGCACCACGTGCGCCACTGAATATATGGTATGTAAAATAGCAAGCAACGCATATCCATACAATATTAGAAAGTATGAAACGAACATTTCTGTTTACTGTGGGAGATGAGAAAAATATCATTATCTACAGAAATTTCCTATAAATTAATAGCAGTTCTTATGATAATCCATATCGATATAAGATGTTTGCTTGCCCAATTCATCAAATTTCTTCATTGAAGTTAGAAACTTTCTCATCAAACCTAACGGAACCATATTCGGTCCATCGCTAGGCGCATTATCAGGATCAAAATGCGTTTCTATGAAGATACCGGCAACTCCGATCGAAAGGGCTGCTCTTACAAGAAGCTCAACATCTTCACGTTTGCCTCCTGTGGCACTTCCAAGACTTCCCGGTTCCTGTACGGAATGTGTCGCATCAAATATCACCGGATATCCAAAGCCTTTCAACACTTTTAGCGCACGCATATCTGAGACTAGACGATTGTACCCAAAACATGCTCCACGTTCACATAACAAAATTTTTTCATTTCCGCAAGCAGAAACTTTTTCGCAAACATTCTTCATGTCCCAAGGAGCCAAAAATTGGCCTTTTTTTATGTGGATTGCTTTTCCTGTTTTTGCAGCAGTAGCCAAAAGATCAGTTTGACGACACAAAAACGCCGGAATTTGCAATACATCTACAACTTCAGAAATTGCAGAACACTGCTCTGATTCATGAACATCAGTGATTATCAAGCAATGGAATGTCTTTTTTATCTCTTCGAAAACTTTCAGAGCTGCTTCCATTCCCATTCCGCGAACTGCCTTAAAGCTTGTTCTGTTAGCTTTATCAAATGATGTTTTAAAGATGAAAGGAATATTTAAATCAGAAGTGATTTTTACAAGTTCTTCTGCTGCACGTAATGCCATATCGCGATTTTCCATGACACAAGGCCCGGCAATAAGAGTCATGGGATTATCATTCGATACCGAGATATTACCTATCTTAACTACTTTCATCATTTTCACTTCTTCTCCTATTCTATTGATTAAGAGATCATTTCCTCTGTGTTGGTGTTGATGTTGGCACTTTCGTAGGCGCGGCTGGAACTGATGGCGTAACTGGAGCACCGTTTGCTGTGTTTCCGCTAGTTTTTCCTACATTTCCGTTTTCATTTGTAACAGGGACGCTTTCTTTTGCGACTTTATCAATCAAAGACCCCTGCTGTGGAGTATGTTTGACCATTTTCGCCATTACTAAACAATTTATAAAGAAAAGTGTCATAAGTACAGCTGTAGAACGGGTAAGAAGATTTGCTTGACCACGTACTGAGAAAACTTTTCCAGCTCCTCCGCCTCCTGTGCCAAGAATACCATCTGATTCATGCTTTTGAATCAATACAAGCCCGATTATTAGAACTGCTAACAAAAAATGAATAGCTAATAGAAAAGATAACATAAAAACTAATCCTCATAAGAAATTGCTTCAGAAGTACATGCAGATGCGCAACAACCACATGACAAACAAATATCTTTATCGATGGTAACAATGCCATCTTTCAGTGAGATTGCTCCTACTGGACAAACTTCCGCACATTCGAGGCATTTTTTACACTTTTCTGTTGTAACTTTCACTGTATTCCCTACTATTATTATCACTCCTGCGAATTCTACATCGCATGCGGAAAATGTGCAATGGATAATGACATATGACGTTATAGTAATCTTAGAAAACTTAAACATTGTGGTTTGTTTTTATTGTTTTAAACGACGACTTTTTATGCATTAATTAATGAAACATATCCTTTAGTTTCTTCCACCATGAAGAAGTCGCTCTCCTTGTCATTCCAGATGGTGCTGATGCTTCTCTTTCTGCTGTCCATTTCTTTTCTTCTTCGATTTCTTGATTCAAAACAGCAGCACAGGCTTTGGTATCTTCTTCTGGATCGATATATAACCCAGGAATACCATAATTCACCATAATATTGAACGAAAACATATCATTTGGATTACTTGGTCCCCAATGACCGCATCTTACATAGCCGTAAAGCTCGCTTGTGAAAGTTGATTCGCAAAATAGATCTCGTTTTATTTGGCCGTCTTTATCTTTGAAAAATCCAAAAATCGTGTAAAATTCCTCATCATTGGTAAACTCTGCCTTTAATTCCTTCAATAATGCATTATTTCTGCAAAAATCTACCTTTATTGTTTTCCAATCCTCATCTTCATATTCTCTTTTGATATATAGAGCGTTTCCAGTCAGAAAAGGTTGTCCTTTCAGTCTTCTTCTTACAATTCGTCTCCCGCTTGCATCTTCAAATGCAAATAATTGTGCAGCAACATCCAAAGAAACGTATCTTCTTACCAGCATTGCGGAATCTTCTACCTTATGGATAAGATGTACGAGCTCATGAAATGTAACGGCTGAACGCGAAGAGTATACGTAGCCTACATTTCCGCTAGCTGTATTATAAACGGGTTCGAGAGGGCCATGTAAAGGTACGATAATGCCGAAATAAAGCCCGCCATAATTTCTACCACTGAAGACTCCTCCGCTTTTTCCTAAGAAAAAAACGATTTTGGGAGTAGAAGGATTCTTTTTATAAAAGGTCATAAATGAGAGCAGAAGGTCTTTTCCGATATCGCTTTGTGCAATTGTGAGCAATGCTCCTGTTAACTCCCATTTGCTATTGGCGGGATAACTATATATTTTTTCCGTTTCGCCATTGTTTTGTATAAAAACACATTCAGAGTCTGTTGAAGTACTGCAGCAGTAATCACAAAAATGAAAAACGTATTCACAAGCAAGAGTATTTTCATAATCGTTTAATCTTTCCTTTTTCATGCGCTCTTTTGCACTAGAGATTATAGTTTGACGAATTTCTTCGGACATATCGTGCTTGATAATAGGAAGTTTCTTGAGGGTAGTTGCGTTATCAAAAGATTGCTGTTGGTAAAAATCTTCATATGTGCCATTGTAGCCAAACATACGTTCTAATAATGAATGCGCCATTTCGTTTGACATGTCAATCTGCTCTTCTGCGAATGCAAGCGCAGTATTTTCGTACGATAAAATTAATATTTGCAGTAATAACGAAAACGCTATTTTCTTCATGCTTTAAGCCCTCCATATTGGACTTTATTTCTTATAATAATACAGAATGGTTAATTATTATGTAGGGCTGATATTTTTTACTGTCAATATGTTTCCATATAATGTTTCTATATATCACTTAGTTGCTATTTTTTTGAGAATCTAAATAACATTTTGAAATTTATTAATTCTCAAACAGCAAAAATTCTCTCAAAAATCACTTTTAAAAGAATCTGTGTGTTAATATTGCGATAATCATAGAAGTTACTCTTTTTCTTCGTTCTCTTCATCTTCTAATTCTTCGCGAAAGAATAGCTTTTGCAAAAATCCGTCATTAGCTTTTCTCAACTTTATTGGAATAGTGTCAACGACATCGCTAAAGCTTATTGGATAAGTTCCGCATTTTTCCAGGAAGCTTTGGAGATTCTTTGCTTCTTTATAAGGATACATGAATATTATTCCGATTCGCGATTGTCCAGCTAACGGCCCTTCCTTATACTTCACATAATAGATCATAGCCTGAGCAATCGGAGATTCCATTTTTTCTTTAGTAATATCTTTTCCAAATATTCCATATGATTCTGGAGAATGGGTTAAAACGGTCGTTATATGCATACAGCATGTTTCACTGCCTTGGTAAGTTTTTACAGAAGGCTCATTTTCACTTATTACCATTACCTTTGCATCGTACCCATAATTTCCTTCGTGCTTTGTTCCATCTCGTTGATTATCAATAATCCATTGGCGAATATATTCCCATCCTGGTCTGGACATTAAACAAGGGGAAATATTAGATCTCTGTTCTCTAATCGCATAAGATTTATCTTGTATTGTAAATGCATATTCATTTATACCATCGGAAGAAACACCTAATTTCATACATAATTCTCTTACAATATCAAGGGAATCTATATGAGCAGTAAAAGGACACATAAATGGATGAGATATATAATCGTACGAATGAAAAAGTACAGTACTCGGAATAATATATTGACCGTATTCGTGCCCATCCACAAAATGATCTTCCTGACCTTTTAATGTGTATATAGGTAGATTATCACAAAACTTTCGTCCATTCTGATCCAGAAATCTATAATAAGAACAAATCTTTCCAACTTCACCACAAGCGTCTTCTATCTTTATATCTATATCAGCAGCGTAAATACCACCTCCCACGAATTCTAAACAACAGGCGATGATAGCTATACTAAATCGTATGATTTCTCTCATTTCTTTATTCTTTTCTATCTTAATTCTAAATTAGCATAACATAATTTATACAAAAAAGCAAACTTTTTGTTGCGTAAGATTAATACGCTTTATTGAAAAACTTGCTAAAGCTTCAGTAACTAATGTTCGCTGCAATAATAACAGATAAATATTATCATGAAAGTAAAAAAATCCCGGCATTCAAGAAAGAACACCGGGTAGGATTATATAAGGAGGATATTCTATTTGTTATGATGCTCCGATGTAATCTTCAGGAACTGCTCATTTAAGCCTGAAACAGCGTAGAACCATACCAAAAGAATTACTATGAATATTCCAGCGATGACTGGCGCTAATTCAACCAGTGAAGATCCAACAAAAATCACGTTGAGGAGCACGAATTGAATCAATGCGCCTCCAGATTTTCCTGCGCGACCGCCTATAACATCGACCGCCGCTTTACCTTTGGACTTCAACTCATCATCGAGCGGAATATAACTCATTTCTTTCGTCGGATCGAACATTGAATACTTTACGCCTTTACTCAAAACATTCTGAATAAGTCCGACGCCGACAATTACGCCAAGAACCGTTAAACCTTCGCTTGAAGAGAAAAATGGAGTCAACGTTTTTTTGAATATAATGAATCCGAAAAATATCAAACCGGTAATGAAAATTATGGCAGGAGTAACGATCGCTCCAGTGAACCAGCTGCATCTACGCAACACATTCGCACCAACGAGCATGAAGAAAATTGTTGCAAGACCTGTCCAAATTTGCAAGCCACCCATGAATGAATTGAAAGCGTCTTTTGTCGGATACATAAGTTTTGCTTGACCTTTCCACATAACCTCAACCAAGTTAATGCTGATACCATAACATACAACTAACAAAACGATGAAACCGAGATATTTGGAGTGAAGAATGTAATTCAAGCTTTCACCAAGCGACAATTTGACCTTTTTCTTCGGTTTCTTGATTTCGTCAGGATTAAAGTAACGAGGATCTTTCAAAACGCTATTGTTAAGCCAATAATACAAGCTGATAATAATTACGCAAGCTACAGAAACAGACGCAATCAGATAAGGCAAAGCCGCCCATTCATTCCCGCTTGAGTTTCCTCCGTTAATGCTTTTTAAGAAAATACCGGAAATAATAAGAGCACCATTCGCAACAAATCCAAACATAGCATAGAATCTCTTTGATTCTTTCAAAGATGTTACATCATTTGCGAATCTCCAGAACATTAAGCTAACCATAGCGCTGCCCCAAAGCTCAGCCATAACATAGAAGGAAGAGAATACCCAATTTCCGACAGGGCGCATAACTCTTCTTAAAGCTTCATTTTCAATAGATGAGAAATCTGCTTGCAGACATGAATGACAAGGGTACAAGACAGTAGCAAATGCGATGAAATATACCAAGAAAAATGATGTGACTATATAAAAGACCTGATCTTTTGAAAATACATTTGAGAGCTTGGAATAAACCAGCATAAAAAGTACTGCCGAAGGTAATACAAACCACAATTTCAAAGTCGGAATCGTATCTTCTCCCATTGTGGTAATAACTAGGGAATCCTTCATTCCTCTTAACATACTGTATGTGAACAATATACACATCATCATAAGAGCCATAGGAAGGAACTTTTTTAATTCAAATGAATGAATAGGCCATAATATGGACCTCCATCCAGTGAATTCAGGCTCCTCAGATTTTTTAGCTTCTGCCATAATCTACCTCATAATAAACATATTAATTTTTGAAACGGCTAGCATGCTATACCAAAAAAACAAATATTTCAACAAAAAAAGGCAAAAAGATTAAATTATCATTTTCAACGAATCGCTTTTAAATAACTTCTTTGATAAATAAGGATTATTCCAGTGATTTGATAAAATTCTCTGCAATTTTTTTGCAATCTTTAACGGAAAAATTTTTGTTGGATGATATCCAAACAGCTTTTGTTTGCATCATTATTTTTTGAAGATTGCTTTCTGATAAATTATATTCCGCAATATCTGATGCACGAAAATTGAAATCGACATATTCTGAATTTATAAAATCCATTAATTTGTTTTGTATTTTTGTTGCTTCTATTTTTGATATTTCGTTTGAAATAATTCCTCTTATAACAAACCAAATCACGAAAAACTTTCGATCGTTTTTATGAATTTTCTTTAAATATTTTTTTGCCACATTAATTGAAGCATGAAAATTTCCTTCCAGCAGCAAAAGTCTTTTTATTTTCTTAGAGAATTTGTATCGCTTGATTAATTCACCGAAATCGCATTCTGAAAATTTTAAGAGCAAACACAACTTTTCGATGGCAGATAACTTTATATTAATACAGAGTTCTAACGGATCGCATTTTATGGAAAACAATTCATCCAAAATCGGTAGCATATACGGAACGATTTTATACGAGTGATCTAATTCTAATATTTTTAGTAGTTCACTTAATATTCTTTCCGAAGAGAGAGTTAATATATTCCTTTTTAAATCATATATTACAGCTAAATATTCTCTATCAAACTTGAATTCTCCATAATACGCAACAAATCTAAAATAACGAAGAATCCGCAAATAATCTTCTGTAATTCTTGTTCGACAATCACCAATAAAACATACTTTTTTCTCTGTTATATCGGAGATGCCATTGTGATAGTCATAAATTTTCCCGTTTCTATCCATATATAGGGCATTTATTGTGAAATCTCGTCTGTTTGAGTCTGTTTCGAATGACTTACTGAATGAAACCTTAGCTTTTCGGCCAAAAGTTTCAATATCTTCGCGCAAAGTTGTGATTTCATATCCTTTTTTATTGTATACAACTGTAACGGTTCCGTGATTTACGCCACTAGGAATTACTTTTACATCTTTTTTCTCAAAAATTTTTATTATTTCATTTGGAAGGGCAGTTGTAGCTATATCAACATCTGAAATGGGCATTTCAAGAAGCAAATTTCTGACAGATCCTCCTACTATTCTTGCTTCATATCCATTATTTTCGATAGTTTTCAATAAAGAAATAACGTCATCTGTCAGCAAATCGGATATTTTTTCTTTGTACCCCATGTTAAAACACTCAATATTTATGTATTCTGTACTAAGATTACTATATATATTAATGGAGCTGAAGCGAATGGCAGAGAAAAAAGACGTCGAAAAGATGGAGTTCGAAGAAGCCCTAAAAGAACTTGAAGATATAGTTAAAGTTCTGGAAGAAGGAAAGTCCACTTTGAAAGAATCAGTGGATTTGTATGAGCGTGGAATCGTATTGAAAAAACGTTGCGATCAGATTCTGGAAGAAACTCAACTGAAAATAAATCAAATTGCTGTTGATAAAGAAACAGGAACTGTGAGTGTAAATGAAATTGAGTTGTAATAGTTAGTGGGAGTTTTGTAATGGATATTATTATTGTTCCTTTATTGTTATTGTTGAAATCGTTAATAGGAATAGCGATTATGATAGTTGTTACGGATGTTATTTTGAGTTGGCTTGCCGCTCTTAATATAATCAATACGAGCAATCGATTTGTTTACGCCGTTATTGATACTCTTTCAAAAATTTCTAATTTCATGTTGGATCCGATAAGGGCAAGAATGCCGTCAAATATCGGCTCAATTGACATTTCTCCTGTTATTTTGTTAATTCTGTTAACTTTCTTAGAACATGTAATTACGAGGATTTTGTTAAGGTTCGTATAAAGATAAGTCAAATGGAGGTAAAATGACGAAAATAATTAATGGGAAAAAGATCGCCGCAGAATTTTGTGATTCAGTAAGAGATCGTGTTGCTGAATTGAAAGTTCGCGGAGTTATTCCTCGCATAGCTCTGATAAACGCAAGCAACGATCTGGCCAGCGAAATATATGTATCAAAAAAAGAGAAACTTGCCGAATCAGTTGGTATAAAATCAGATACTTATAAATTTTCACAAGGTACCAAAGAATCAGAAATTGCTGACCTAATTGAAAAACTTAACGCTGATAAAAGTGTCCACGCAATTTTGTTGCAGTCTCCATTAATGGAAGGATTGAGATTTCGCGAACTTGTGAATCTAATCGCACCTGAAAAAGATGTTGATGGTCTTACGTCAATCAATCAGGGACGTTTGTTCTCTGGTGAACCGGGAGTTATTCCTTGCACTCCCCTTGGAGTATTGCATCTTATTCGTACAGTCCATGAGAAGGTGGCGGGATTACATGCTGTTGTTATTGGGAGATCATCGATTGTGGGTCGTCCTATGACGTTACTTTTGCTGAATGCGAATTGTACGGTTACGGCTCTTCATTCTTATTCGCGCGACTTGCCTGATATATGCAGGACTGCGGATATTTTAGTCAGTGCTACAGGGCAGCCGAAATTTGTCGGAAAGAATTTTATTAAACCCGGAGCAACGGTAATAGACGTTGGAGTCACTAGAATAACAACTGCTGATGGAACGAAAAAAATTGTCGGAGATGTGGATTTTGATGAAGTCAGCGAGATTGCCGGAGCAATAACTCCTGTTCCAAACGGAGTGGGTCCTATGACTGTTGCGTATCTTATGTACAACACATTAAAACTTGCTTGTTGCTACTAACAATTAAATAATCATGGAGGAAAAAATATGAATATTCTTATTAAAGCTATATGCTTTTTTGTTTTGTGCAGTATCTGCTATGAAAGCTTTTCTCATGACAACGTTGCTTCGGCGGATTTCGCAGAATTGGAAGAGACAGTTCGTAATAATACCGGTGATATCGAAGAACTAAAACGACAAATCGCGGAATTAAAGGAACGAATTGATCAGCTCTTAGGACAAGGTAGTTTTGGTGATACTCTTTTTAAACAGGGAAAGTATGATGAAGCTCGTAAAGAATTTATAAAAGAGTACAAAGACGCGAAAGTAAGCAATAATAAAAAAGCTCCAGAATATTTATATAAACTTGCTCAATGCTTTAAAAAAATGAAAAAAAGCAAAGAAGCAAGAACAACTTTGAAAAAATTAATTGCCGATTATCCTTCCTCTGATTTTTGCGGTAAAGCAGAAAAGGAAATAAAAGAGTTAAAGTGAAAAACGAATGAATGATATAGCTTGGGATTTTTCAAATGAAGACGAAACGTTTAATTTGTTTAATTCTGAGATGAATTTAATTTTTTGCGATATCTGTTTTAATAAAATTTCTTCAAGAAAAGTTGCTGTAGCTGTTTCTGGGGGAAGCGATAGCTTATCTCTGCTGATTTTGCTAAATAATTGGGCAGTATGTAACAACTTTTCTCTGACATGTATTACAGTTGATCACAAATTGCGAGATGAATCGTACGAAGAGGCTATTTTTGTTCGTGACTTTTGCGACAAAATCGGAGTGAAGCATATCATTTTGGAATGGAAGAAAGATAATGCTGCTGTAGCACATGGAAAAATTGAGGATTTAGCGAGATCTGCTCGTTATACTTTGATGAGCGACTATTGCGAACGTGAATCAATTAATATTATTGCGGTTGGGCATACTTGGAACGATCAACTTGAAACATTTGAGATGAGAAAAAATTTGCAAAGTACGGAATTTGGTCTTGCTGGTATGAGTCGAGTTCATTCTATATCAAAAAATGTAAAAGTTATTCGGCCAATTATGATTTTTACTAGAGATCACTTACAAAAATTTTTAATTCGTAAGAAAATTTTATGGAAAAACGATCCTATGAATGATGATAGCAGATTTAAGCGTGTATTTTATCGAAAAAATATTTTCTCGTTAGATAGAAAGGAATTGATAAACAAATCTTCTGAAATAAAATTGTTCGGTAAAAAAAGACGCGATATAGAAAAGCAGGCGGTATGTTTTTTGAGAGAAAATATCATTCCTGAAACAATAAAATTCGGATATATGGTTTTTGATTCTGCAAAATTTTTAAATGAAGAAGATGAAATACAAGCGGAGATTTTGAAGAGGACAATTTGGAATATCGGAGGGAAAAAATACGCTCCAAAAATTGATAAAATTACTCTTAAAAATATTATAGAGTTAAAAAAAATAAAAACGCTTGGAAGATGTTTATTAAAAGTAACCAAAAAACGGATTGCGATTTTTCGAGAAAACAGAAATTTAGGTCAAAAAATTCTTGTTGATCAGAACGGAACATTTTTATTCGATAATCGTTTTCTTGTATCCATAAAAGATGGTAAATTTCACGATGAATTAACAAAATGTGTGATATCATCATGTAAAGGTTTTGAGAATACTTTTGATAAAAGTAATCTCTCAGGGCTTCCGCATGAAGTAGTGTGTAGTTTGCCGTGCGTATTTATAAATGATAAGTTAGTATTTAAGTATGGAAGTAAGAATAACAATTTCGAAAAAGCATCAATTGAATGTGAATTTGTGCATAAAGTGAATTTGTTTGATATATTTCTATAGTTTTTTTGTTTTTGAGAGGTATTCGAGTGAGTAAGAATCAAAAAAATGCGGTTATATGGGTGGCGATAGCCTGCTTTTTCTATTTGTTAGTTCAATCTTTCAGTAATGTAAAAGATGGAGCTGCAGGAATTCCTTATTCTGATTTTATAAGTGATATTGAGAGTGGGAAAATTGCTAATGTCGCTATTCATGGGGCGTCTATTGATGGAGTAACTACTGATGGCAAGCTATTCTCTACATACAATCCGGGTGATACAGAATTAGTTGATCGGTTAATTGCAAAAAATGTAAAAATAGTTGCGGGACCAAATGAAGAGCATTCTGCTTTGTTACATATATTTTTCAGTAGCATTCTTCCATTGCTTCTGCTTATGGCTGTTTGGTATTTCTTCATGCGACAATTGCAGGCAGGAGGCAATAAAGCACTTGGATTTGGAAAATCAAAAGCAAAGTTACTTAATGAAAATGCGCAAAAAGTAACTTTTAAAGATGTAGCCGGAGTTGATGAAGCAAAAGCGGAGCTCGAAGAAATTGTAGATTTTTTGAAGGATCCGGGAAAGTTTAAACGTCTTGGAGGAAAGATCCCTCGAGGAGTTTTATTGGTTGGTTCTCCAGGCACAGGGAAGACTTTGCTTGCTCGAGCTGTCGCAGGCGAAGCTGATGTTCCATTCTTCAGTATATCCGGTTCAGAGTTTGTTGAAATGTTTGTTGGTGTCGGTGCAAGTCGTGTTCGTGATATGTTCGATCAAGGAAAGAAGAATGCGCCGTGTATTATTTTCATAGATGAAATCGATGCTGTTGGTCGCCACAGAGGTTTTGGTCTTGGCGGAGGAAATGATGAGCGCGAGCAGACGTTAAACCAACTTTTAGTTGAAATGGATGGCTTTGAAGAAAACAGCGGAGTGATTATTATTTCCGCAACGAATCGCCCGGATGTTCTCGATCCTGCATTACTTCGTCCTGGCAGATTCGATCGGCAAGTTGTTGTTCCTGCTCCAGATCTTAATGGTCGTGAAAAAATTTTGCGAGTTCACTTGGCGAAAGTACCTTTGTCTGAAGATGTAGATCCAGTTGTTATAGCTCGTGGTACTCCGGGATTTTCAGGTGCGGATTTAGCTAATCTCGTTAATGAGGCAGCTTTACTTGCAGCACGTCGTGATAAACGAGTTGTAAATATGGAAGATTTAGAAGAAGCCAAGGATAAGGTCATGATGGGATCTGAACGTCGTTCTATGGTTATGACAGAGGATGAAAAAAAGCTGACTGCTTATCATGAGGCCGGACACGCAATAGTTGCAATAAATCTGCCTGATTCTGATCCAATTCATAAGGCTACAATTATTCCGAGAGGAAGTGCTCTTGGTATGGTTATGCGGTTACCTATAAACGATCGTATCTCTGTTTCTCGTGTTAAACTGGAAGCGGACTTGTCCGTAGCTGCAGGTGGACGCATCGCAGAAGAAATGATTTTTGGACCTGAAAAAATTACAACAGGTGCATCTTCCGATATAAATCAAGCGACAAGAATTGCAAAAATGATGGTTGTTGAGTGGGGGATGAGCGACAAATTGGGATTCTTATCTTACGCGGATGATGGACCTCGTGAAGTCTTTTTAGGGCATTCGACTGTTTCAAGCAAAAATATTTCTGTTGATACTGCAAAAGTTATCGATGAAGAAATTCGTGCGATTGTTGATCGAACATATGCGAGAGCGGAAAATATTTTGAAAAATAATAGGCAGGCTCTTGAACTACTCGCTCAAGGTTTGCTTGAACATGAAACTCTTACTGGTGAGGAGATAAAAAAAATAATCGGCGGTGAAAAAGTTGAAAAGCATATAAAAAAGTTACCACCAAAAACGTCGAAAAAAACAAAAATGCCTAGCAGTAAGGATGCAGATGAAGCAGTAAAACTCTCAATAAAGACGAAGAGAAAAGTTTCTAAAAAGTCTGCTGATGATATCGAAAAAAAATAATTGCGGAGAAAAGCAATAATAAGTTTTTGCGTAATTGTTGATGAAAAAAGAAATCGACTCGATAAATTTTTAGCTCATGAGCTGGTAGATATTTCAAGAAACAAGATTCAGTCACTTATTGAAGCTGGATATGTTTGTATTGATGATAAAATCGTAAAAAATCCAAATTATTATCTGAAAAGAGGCGAAAAAATAGATTTAGATTACGAAAGGCTTCGAAAAAATTCCGTCCCTTTAGCTAATTCGGATGTAAATTTTTCGATTTTATATGAAGATGAAGATATTATTGTAATTAATAAACCAGCTGGAGTAGTTGTTCATCCGGGAGCAGGAAATTATGATCATACTCTGGTAAATGGTCTTGTATATCGTTATGATTTATCTTCGGGAAGTGATGAATCGCGTCCGGGAATCGTTCATAGAATTGATAAAGACACGAGCGGAGTTTTAGTAGTCGCAAAAAACGATCATGCGCATGCGTTACTTGCTGAGCAATTTCAAATTCATTCCATTAAAAGAAAATACATTTGTTTTTGTTTCGGTGTTCCTCGTATGAAAGTTGGAAAAATTGAAACTATGATTTCACGAGATCCAAACAATCGTTTAAAAATGTCAGTTTCAAAAGAAAAGGGAAAATTGGCGGTTACAAATTATAAGATTTTGAAAAGTTTTTTTTCATTTGCATCGAAAATAGAATGTGAGTTGCATACGGGACGTACTCATCAGATAAGAGTTCACATGTCGCATATAGGACACAGTTTAATAGGCGATTCAACATATAAAAAAAAGAATTATCCTCTTCCAAAAGAAATTGCGAAGTATATAAATGAATTTCCTCGTCAGGCTTTGCACGCTTATTTGTTGGAATTTGTTCATCCGAGATCAAAAGAAATTATGCATTTTGAAATTGGTTTACCAGAAGATTTGAAAGAATTGGAAGAAAAGATGTCACAATTTACATTAAATAATGGTTAAAGATTGAGAATATGAAAGAAGGAAAAATTAGACTGGCGAAAAGAATAGCGGAAAGCGGAGCCGCATCAAGACGAGAAGCGGAACGTTTTATTGAGGAAGGACGAGTAAAAGTCGATGGAGAAGTAGTAAAAACGCCTGTTTTTTTCGTTTCAGAAAATAATGTCGTTTCGATAGATGAAAAAATCATTTCAAAAAAATCAGAAGAAATAAAAATATGGAAATTTTATAAACCAAATGGAGTAATAACTTCACGAAAAGATAGTAAAGGACGTTCTACTGTTTTTGATTACTTCAAAAAATTTGATCAAGATCGTTTGTTATATATAGGGCGTTTGGATTGCAATTCAGAAGGGCTATTATTATTTACAAACAATGGTGATTTAGCCAGAAAAATGGAGTTGCCGAAAAATGCTTTACAACGAACATATCGAATAAGAATTTTTGGAAAACTTTCTGAAAACGCTAAAGAAAAACTGAAGCGCGGAGTTATTATCGATGGTATAAAATACGGTTCCGTAAAAATCATTGAAGAAAATGAAATGACAACGGCAAAAAATCGTTGGCTGAAAGTAACTCTTTTTGAAGGAAAAAATCGAGAAATACGAAAACTAATGCAATATTTTGGTTGTAGCGTGAACAGACTAATTCGCATTAGCTATGGGCCGTTTTATTTGGGAAATACCATGCAGCCGGGACAGATCGAAAAAATTGGACGAAGAGATGTCGAAAAATTTCTATCACAATATTTTAACAGTAAATAATTTTTTATTTGATTATGTTTATTTACTTTTATTTTTTTTCGTTATTTCGTAATTCTTGTATACTTTTTTACAAAGTCACACTATTTTCTTGAAAAACTACAGAATAGTACCATAGGCGTTTGCTTTTTTTAAAGGATTCAATTTAGATTGCAAATTTCGTTATCTCGTAGCTTTTATATTTTCTTGCTTGCTATTGTTTTTTATCAAAATTGAATCCTTTAGTTTTTTTATCTATCTGCTACTTATACTATAAGAGATTGCTATTGTTGTTCAGATACTTCATCATCGGATTCTCTCTGTTCACGGCTTTCGCTTGGAGCTTCCGCAGGGAAAGAAAGTCTTTGTTCTGTTTCCGAATCTTCAGACGTTTTTTCAATGGAAGGAATATTGTCTAAATCTTCAGGTGCTTCTGCAGGAAACGATATATCGCTTTTGTCTTCTGCTGTATTAACTGCTGTTTCTTCATTGTGCTCGCTAACGTTGATATCTTCGCGATTATCAGATGATGACGGTTCTTCCAAAAATTCGGTTACTGTAAGACTTAGTTTATTGGAAAAATAGTTTTCATTAAATTGATTCATTAATTCCGCAGTTTTTCTTCTATCCTGCTTAGATAATGTTGTTGAATATTTGAACACTGATACCATCAAATCATTAATGTCAGATATGCAGTTAACGCATTCTATAATCATTTCAAGACATTCTGAATATCCTTTATTCCTTACGTCAGATGAATTTAATTCTCTAGTAGATGCAACCATTTCTTCTATAGCCGCAGCCATACCATTTTCTTTAACTTTAAATCCTTCATCTGATCTTTTTTCTGAAACTTCATTTGATGGATCTACCTGTAATATATAACTAGCATTCAACAAATAGAGCTTTATATATTGTTGTTTCAAATTATCTGCAAGAGTTTTTAACTCTGAAGATATTTTTTTCGCTGATTTCTCTCTGTTTGAATTAAGCATAGATGTTTGCATATCAACAATGGATTCTGCAACTTTTAACAAAGTCTCTGATGCGTTTTTGTAATATTCATTACTTATGTCAGCAGTCATAACGAGAGATTCCAGCGCTTTTTTATCTGCGCCTGTTGATTCTTTTATTCTTGGTACAACAGTTTTTTTTACTTCACTGAAACCATCGATAGTATCAACAGATGCAGCTAAAAATTTATTGATTGATTTTGCAAAAGCTATCAACTGAGAAGCATTTTCTTTTCCTATCTTTTTTATAAAATCATCTTTGACTGATTTTAATGTTAATTTTTCTGCTTTCGTGCAAATCTTTGTTGTGCTTTTCTTGGAAGGAGTACTTTTAGGTTGTTTCGCTTTATCATATACATAATCTATGCCCAAAGCTGCGAGTGCGATAGGACCTGTAATTAAGAGGCTAACCGCACCGCCAATAATAGTTTGATGAGCAAGCTCTCCTGAAAATGACAAAGCTTCTTCAGCTACATCGCTAGGCCTTGTTATAACTGCATTAAGATCGAATACCTGCATGACGGACAAAGTGCAAGCTGCACAGATAATTTTGTGTTTCATAGATTATCTCTTTCTTACCTAAGTTTTTAATAGTTAGTATTATATAGCCCAAAAAGTAAAAAATACGTTAATTTGTTTTACAAAAATAAAAATATTTTTCAATTTATAAAAAAGTTTTGTTTTTTATAATCCTAAAGGCCAACGTGGGCGAGGTTGAAAGTCGAGCGTTGTAAATTGCATTTTTCGGAATTTTTCTATTCCCATCCATGCGATCATTGCGCCATTATCCGTGCATAAAGGTATCGGCGGAACGGCAAAACGTGTTTTATATTTGTCACACAGTAACTGTAGACTGTTTCTGATGCGTTTATTTGCCGCAACTCCTCCTGCTATCACAGCGGCATTTGGGATAATTTGTTTTTTCTTACAATATTCAAACGCAAGATTCATCTTGTATGCGAGAATTTCCGCGACAGTTTGCTGAAAACCTGCGCATATATCAGACTTTGCTTGATCTTGGTTGGTGTTATTGTCTGAAAAAATCCTCTCTGCAAGAATTCTAACAGCTGTTTTTAGTCCTGAAAATGAAAAATCCATGGAATTTTTGTTACACAGAGGATGCGGAAACTCAAATCGTTGATCGTCTCCATTTTCTGCCCATTTTTCCACTCTCGGACCGCCTGGATATCCTAAATCCAACATTTTCGCTACTTTATCGAATGATTCTCCTACAGAATCATCTAATGTTCGACCTATAACTTCGAAATTATCAGTTGAATAGACTATACAAATTTGGCAATGACCTCCTGATGCAAGTAATAATAAATAAGGAAATTCGACGTTGTCTTCAGTTAATCTGACAGTTAAGGCATGAGCTTCAATATGGTTTACTGCAATAAACGGAATGTCCGCAGCTAATGAAATGCCTTTTGCGAAAGTAGCGCCAACGATTACTCCTCCGATAAGACCAGGTCCACATGTTCCTGCGACAGCATCTAGATCAGATATTTCAATACCAGCGTCATCAAGGGCCTTTTGCACGACAAGATCGATTTTTTCGAGATGGGAACGAGCTGCTATTTCCGGTACGACTCCGTTAAATTGCTTATGTTCATTAATCTGTGAGTAAATCACATTTGAAAGAATTCTTTTATCTCCTGAAACCACAGCTGCAGCTGTTTCATCACAGCTGGATTCTATCCCTAGAATATATAATTCATTATCAGAAACTGTCATTTATTTTTGCAATACTTTGTACTTTCTACACGAGCGTATTATGCAGCAGAACGTTCAGGAAGTGCAATGCTTGATAGATAACTCATGAAATCACTTAAAGGAATGAAAGGATTATTTACTCCGCTGTTGTCGGCAAAAGCCGGTGCTGCGAATATAAAACCTTGGCCTATGTCAGCTCCCGCTTCGATTACACAATCCATTTGCGCTATTGTCTCTATTCCTTCAGCGACAACTGAACAACCTATGTCATGCGAAACTTCCGTGCAAAATCTGAGCAAAGATTGATCTTTGCGACTGTGAGGCGCATTTTGTATGAATTGTTTATCTATTTTTACAACATCGAGAGGAAATCTGCTCATAAATTCAAGGGTAGAAAAATTCGTTCCAAAATCATCAAGTGCAACTTGAACTCCACTTGAACAAAGAATCCCAAGATTTTCTTTTGTTTGAGTCAATTTATTTACAGCTGTGTTTTCGTTTACTTCTAAGACAACTTTGCTACGATTTAAACCTGTCATATCGAGAGTCTTTAAAAATTTCTTTGCGAATTGCGGATTTATGGCGTCGTCATTGGTCATATTGATGAAGTATTTAAAGTCGCCATTATGTTTTGTTAATGCGATACTTTCTAAGATAGATACAGCGCTTGGATAAGAAGATTCATTTTCTTTTGAATACAAAGCTTCATATCCGATAATATCTTTTCCATCTATGTTAAAGAGGGGCTGTAATCTTATCTTGTTATTCATATCATACCTAAATATCTTGGAGCACTATTTATATAATGTTAATAACAAATTAATCAAGATCTTTCAAAAAAATTATTTAAATCTTTAAATGTTAATATAATATACGAGGGTCTACCATGGCAACACTGAGCAATATTAGTTGTAAGCTCCATTTTGCGTAAAAGATAGTTCATTTCTTGTATAGATAGCTTTTTTCCTGCTCGCAGACTGCTATGACACGATATAGTCGATAATATGCTATGTATTTTCTCATCTAAAGTATATGTATCGCCAAATGCTGACAGCTCATCGATTATGTCGTTAAGTAATGGCTCTGTATCTGAAGTTTCAAGAAGAGCAGGAACAGAGCTTACAGCAACGGAGTTTTCATCCGAATACTCTAAATACACTCCTAATTTTATCAGCAGATCATTATAATTTTTCAAAATCTCAATTTGTGCTGCGGTTAGTGTAAAATTTTCAGGAATAAGCAAACTTTGAGAATTTAACTTCAGATTATTTTTCAATTCCTCAAGCATTATTCTTTCAGCTGCAGCATGTTGATCGACAATTATTATGCCATTATCACTTTCTGCGACTATGTAGGTATTATTTACCTGAAATAACGCATTTCCAAGAGAGATTTTGCCGTCCTCTTTTTGTCTCTCGTTTTGCTCTTCGTTTAGCATTTCTTTGCTTAGCGTTTTTGGAGCTATTTCAAATGGTTTCGCTTCAATGTGGACTTTTTCCTTGGACCACTCCTTTTTTATTGGCTCGAATGATTCGTTTTTCTGAGAAGGAAAAGCAAATACATCTGCTATTTTCGGGGATTGCCACTCGAAATATTCATCTTTCGGCTTCTCTAATGCTGATGCGGTTGTCCTTAATACGGGAGATGGTGGAGTAGAAATAATTCCCGTTGGTATTGGCTTAAGGGGATTAGAAATCGATGAATAAAAACGGTCCATCATATCAGTTGTTGAACGATTGCTGCCATATGATTCGATTGCACGCTTGAGCTCAGACACGATAAATGAACGAATTCGTTCAGTATCTCGAAATCTTACTTCTGTTTTCGCCGGATGAACATTTACGTCGACTTCATTGTGCGGCATATCGAGATATAAAATCGCAACAGGATAGCGTCCATGGGGGATAAGACCGGCATATGCTGATTTAAGGGCAGATGCGAAGGTTTTGTCTTTCACTAAACGATTGTTAACGAAAAAATACTGCTGATTTGAAGCTGATTTATTGAATGTTGGAACGCCAATATATCCATGCAAAGATAAATCTCCGCGTGATCCTTTCATTTCGAAGATATTCTTCGAAAAAGATTCTCCGAAAATATCATCAATACGCTTTGCTAATTTATCGGTTTTTGCATAATGCGCTTTTTCGACCTCTGAATCTGTAAATCTGAATGAAACACCACAATTTGCAAGCGCAAGATCATTAAATATAGATCTGCATTTTTCCGTTTCATATGATTCCGACTTTAAGAATTTTAGACGTGCTGGTGTAGCAAAAAATAAATCTCGTACTTCAATGGTAGTTCCTTGTGATCTGCTTGTTGGTGCGGTTCCTAAATTGTTTTGTCCTTCCATACGTAATTGCCAAGCTTCAGATTCTTTATTATCAGATGTTGTGATGGATAATCTGGAAACTGAGGCAATTGATGGTAATGCTTCACCTCTGAAACCAAATGTGTGTATATCGAATAAATTTTCAGAAGAAAGCTTAGATGTCGCATGACTCATTATGCACAACTCAAGCGAATCTTTATCCATTCCGCTGCCATTGTCGGCTACAGATATGAAATTTTTTCCACCATCAATGATTTTTACCGTAATCTCCGTCGCACCTGCGTCTATTGCATTTTCAACAAGCTCTTTGACGACAGATGAAGGCCTCTCTATAACCTCACCTGCCGCAATCTGATTAACAATACGTTGGGGTAATACTTTTATCTGTTGCATACATCAATCTATCTGCCATATGTAGACCTATATTACTCCAATCCTTTATCTTTTAGAAGATGTAAGAGTATACGTATTATTATAGGTGCCTCATTGATTTTTAATAATTTTGATAATACTTCAATAATAAACATTTCGAGTAGAAATATTATCAGCGGCGCCATCCATGTTGTGAATGATTCAAACATTAAAAAATCAAGAAAAATCATCAAACATACTGCCAACACAAAACATACATTAGGAAATATACTTTTGTTATCGGTTAATTGATTAATGCTTTCAATATTATTTGGAACATTTATGTTTAAATTTTTTGCCATGATTTCCTCCTTTCATTATTTTATCCTTATTTTCCTTATAATTATATTATAGATATTTAATGCGCGCTTGGCAAGGGATGGACGTCAATACTAAGTATTGCAAATTATTCGATAAAAAACTTCAGCATTGCTTTATCATAAAATTTTATGTATTGTTCTAGCAGTTTTCTTCATTGGGAGGACAGATGTTTCAAGTGAGAATTCACGGAAGAGGCGGACAGGGAGTCGTTACAGCTGCGGAAATGTTGTCCATCGCTGCGTTTTTAGAAGGGAAATATGCACAAGCCTTTCCTAGTTTCGGTTCTGAAAGAATGGGAGCGCCTGTTGTATCATTCTGCCGCATATCTGATAAGGAAATAAGGCTGAGAGAGCCTATAAGCAATCCTGACGCCGTGATCATTCAAGATAAATCCGTTATAGAACCTGCGCAAGCATTTGATGGAATCGTTGAAGGTGGTTTTGTTCTTGTAAATTCTCCGAATGAAGTTTCTGAAGAGCACAAAAAACACAAAAATCTCAGAAATGTAACTTTGAAGTGTGTCGGAGCGACTGAAATTGCTCTCCAACACATAGGGAAGCCGCTTCCTAATGCGATTTTGCTTGGAAGTTTCGCTGCTCTTACAAAAGCAATCAAAATTGAATCTGTAATTGAGGCTATAAAAACGAAATTTTCGGGCGCAATTGCAGAAAAAAATGTGGCCGCGACAATGGTTGCATACGAAAAAGTCATGACAATATAGTATAATTACAAACTGAGGGGATGTAGTAATATGTTGTTTCAATTAGAGGGATCACAGGCGGTAGCTCGTGCAGTAGCTCTATGCAGACCGAAAACTGTTTGTGCGTATCCTATAACGCCTCAAACTCACATAGTAGAAGGGCTGGGAGAGCTTGTAAGATCAGGGAAACTTACTGATTGCGAGTATATCAATGTTGAATCTGAAATGGCAGCTTTAAGTGTTGCTATAGGTTCAGAGACAGCAGGTGTTCGAAGCTATACAGCTACATCAAGTCAGGGGCTTCTGTATATGATGGAAGCAGTGTATAACGCCTCTGGGATGGAGTTGCCTATAGTTATGACCCTCGGGAATCGTGCGATTGGAGCTCCGATTAACATATGGAATGATCACACAGACGCAATGTCAGTACGTGACGCAGGTTGGATAATGCTTTTTGCCGAAACAAATCAGGAAGCAGTAGATTTGCATATTCAGGCATTTAAAATTGCGGAAAAAGTAAAATGTCCTGTGATGGTTTGTGTTGACGGCTTCATTCTTACGCATGCATATGAACGTGTTGATCTTCCGACTCAGGAAGAGGTTGACGATTTCTTGCCACCATATGATCCGCATATCAGTTTAGATCCGAAAAATCCGAAGGCAATCGGAACAATGGTTCCTCCTGGATATTTTATGGAGGTACGTTGCTTGGCTCATAAGAAACAAATTGATGCTTTGAATGTTGTCGAATGTGTTGGAAATAAGTTCAAGGAAAAATTCGGAAGAGATTCCGGCGGTCTTGTGCGTGAGTATAATCTCGAAAAGGCTGAAACGGTTATTGTTACAATGGGTTCAGTTGCTGGTACTATAAAAGACACTATCGATGAATTGAATCAAAAAGGCGGAAAGTACGGCGTTTTGTCTATAGTAAGCTATAGACCATTTCCGGCTGAAGCAATACGAAAGGCCTTGAAAAAGGCTAAGAAAGTCATAGTTTTAGAGAAAGCATTTGCTGTTGGAATCGGAGGAATTTTATTCCAAGAAATATCTCTCGCATTGAAGAACACAAAAACAGAAGTAAAATCGGTTGTTGCTGGTCTTGGTGGACGTGCAATAACTTCGGATATGATAAAAGAATATCTGAATCACAAAAATCATGATGATATGGTATTTTTGGGATTAAACAAAGAAGTTATCGAGAGGGAATGTCGACTGCTCGATAAAGGTTCTTGCGATTGCAAAAGTAGTTTTTAGTAGGGGAAGGAAATATCATGTCCAACTCAACTATCGGAAGCAGATTATCAAAGAAAAAAAATTCTGTTCAGTCTCATTATGATAGACCGAATACTCTAAGTAGCGGTCACAGAGCATGTCAAGGATGTGGTGAAGCATTAGCTGCCAGATGTGCTATTGATGCTGCTTATCATGCTACAAAAGGCAATATCGCTATCGTTAATGCAACAGGCTGTCTGGAAGTTTTTTCATGTGTATTTCCTGAAAATGCCTGGAATGTACCATGGATGCACTCATTATTTGGAAATGCTCCTGCAGTCGCTACCGGAATGGCCGCAGCAATGCGAGCTCAAGGTAAAAACGTCAGAATAATCGCTCAAGGAGGCGATGGCGGAACAACAGATATCGGAATGGGAACCCTTTCTGGTATGTTTGAACGCAACGATGACGTTTTATACATTTGTTACGATAATCAGGCATATATGAATACAGGTGTTCAAAGATCAAGTGCAACACCAATTCTTGCGAGAACTGCGACTACGCTTCCTAATGCTGTATATGCAGGAAATGAAGTCGGTACAGGCAAAAATGTTCCTGAAATAGCAATTGCTCACAGAATACCATATGTTGCAACAGCAAGTATCGCAAATATCAAAGATCTTGAGGAGAAGGTTGCAAAAGCGATAAATATAAGAGGAGCGAAATACGTTCATATTCATGTTCCTTGTCCGCTCGGATGGGGATATCCGACATCGGAGACAATCAAAGTTGCGCGTGCGGCGGTTGAATGTGGTATGTTTCCGCTTTTTGAAGCTGAACACGGCAAAGTTGTTGGCTCAACTCCGATAGAAAATGTCAAACCTGTTGAGGAATATCTACGACTTCAACGACGCTTTGCTCATCTTTTTAGTAAAAACGCTAATCCTCAGGCAGTTGAAGAACTACAAAAAATCGCAAGCGCAAATATCGAAAAATATAAATTAAGCGGAGGCATTGCAAATGTCTAAATCTTCTAATCCATTCGCAATAGTTGATGATGCAGGAACCAGTCGAGCAAATAAAACAGGTTCTTGGAAGACCATGTGTCCTCAGTATGTGCATAGAATGCCTCCTTGCAATGCTACATGTCCTGCTGGTGAGAATATACAGAAGTGGCTTTCATTGGCTCAGGAAGGAAAAATCCGTAAGGCATGGGAAGTTATGGTAAATGATAATCCCTTTCCAGCTGTAATGGGACGTGTTTGTTATCATACATGCGAAAGGGCATGTAACAGAGAGCAATTTGATGGAGCTGTGCACATCAATCTTATTGAAAGATCTATTGGCGATATTGCCCTCGAGAGTGAATGGAAATTTGAAACACCAAAAGAACATTCGGGAAAGAAAATTCTGATCGTGGGAGCAGGTCCAAGTGGATTATCTGCCGCATATTTCTTAAGAAAATTCGGTCATGAGGTTACTATCTATGAAAGCCAGATAAAATCAGGTGGTATGATGCGGTATGGTGTTCCAAGATATCGCTTATCACGTGCTGTTTTAGATGCAGAAATCAGGAGAATTATAGAAACAGGTGTAAAGTTAGTCTGCAATAAGCGAGTGACTCATTTAAAAAATGAAATAGATAATTTTGATGCGGTTTATATTGCTACAGGGGCATTCATGGCAGCAAAAACCGATATTGAGGTAAAAGGTAATTCTTGCACAGTTATTGATGCTGTGGATCTATTTAAGAAGCTTGAAAATGGTATGGATATGCCAAACCTCGGGAAGCATGTTCTTGTGTATGGAGGTGGAAATACAGCTATCGATGCAGCAAGAACAGCTTTAAGACTTGGTGCGGAATCCGTAAAAATTGTTTATCGCAGAACAATCAACAATATGCCTGCACACAAAGAAGAAATACAAGACGCATTAAAGGAAGGTGTAGAAATATTGTGTCTTAGCTGCATAGGAATGATCGATGGTAATAATGTTCTTGTAAATAAGATGGATTATGACGAAGAGAATGACATTCTTTCGGTTTCCGGTGAAAAAGATATTATACAGGCTGATTCTGTAATTTTTGCTATCGGGCAGTCTATCGATGAAGGAATCCTTGACGGAATAGATGGCATAGCTGTTTCTGAAAAGGGTGTTATCGAAATCGACAAAAATATGATGACGGGTGCAAAAGGCATTTTTGCTGGTGGAGATGTTGTTCCATGCAAAAGGACTGTCACGCATGCGATAGGACATGGTAAGAAGGCAGCAAAATGCATTGATGCATATTTAAACGGTGTCGAGATTACGCAAAATGTGAAACCAGAAGTGGCGAATTTTAAGAAACTGAACACAGCTTATTATAAAAAGGTTGCAAGAGCTGAAATACAGAAAAATCAGGCATTATCATTTTCAGAAAGCGACATTTCTCTGACAGAAAGAGAATTGATAGGCGAAGCAGAGCGTTGTTTCTCATGCGGAAATTGTTTCCATTGCGATAACTGTTACGGTCTATGCCCAGATGGAGCGATACATAAGGCAGAAGACGGTACATTGGAAATAGATCTGGAGTACTGCAAAGGATGTGGAATCTGTGCCTCTGAATGCCCATGTGGTGCTATCAAGATGACATCGTGAAGGGGAAATAGGGAAGGGGAGTCTAAAGGAACGGGTGCATACTGCGTTTCTTCATAATGGACTGTAGGTTTCCCTTTTCCATTCAGAATAATAAATCGGTGGGTGGAAATTTATTACTTCCTTTATACTGGTAACAATCCGTTGTCGGAGATTTGTTTAAGATTTCCGAAATAACGTGACAGTATCTCCAATTTGTGTCAGATCAGTGCTTTATCCTCGTTTTTCCAGCATTATTTCGGCTTCGGATAATAACGTATCGATGATATCGGAAATGGAACGCTCTTCTTTTATAAGCCCAACAATTTGTCCAGCCATCATGGAACCTCGTTCTGTGTCGCCTTCTCGTGCAGCTCTGCGCAGTGCTCCTGCCCAAAAATGCTCAAGCATTAGACGACCTTCTTCAAGAGACACCTCTCCACGCTCAAATTTCCCTATAACCTCACGTTGACGAGCAATAAATTCCTCTGTTCCAACATTTTCAAGAACACGGACTGGTGCAATCGGAAATTTTTTATGTAATTGAACAGGAGTAACGGCATCTCGTCCACTAGCTCGTAGAAATGCTCGTTTGAAATTCTCATGCGCAGTGGACTCTTTGCAACATGCGAAAACGCTTCCAAGTTGGCATCCTATAGCGCCAAGCAACAACATTCCCGCAAAAATTTCGCCACGCAAAATTCCTCCCGCGACAAAAATCGGGTATTCAGGTAAGTTAAGCAAAACGTCTTGAATAAGAACAAGTGTAGAGATAGGGCCAACATGACCACCAGCTTCGCTTCCTTCTAGAATTAATGCATCAATTCCGTTTTTAAAGAGACGTTTTGCGATAGAAAGCGCAGGAGCAAAGGACATTACTTGAATACCATACGAATGGATTTTTGAAATGACTTCTTTGTCAGGTACACCTCCCGCGATAATTATGTGCGATACTTTCTTTTCATGGCATACTTCGATAAGGTCGTGCAGTTTTGGATTCACGTATATTATATTTACGCCAAAATTGCGTGGTGTTTTTTGTTGAGTTGCCTCGATTTCCTTTCTAAGAAGGTCTCCATCCATCGCACCAGAAGCAAGTACGCCGAATATCCCCGCATTGGACATAGCAGATACAAGAGTTGCATCAGAAATCCAGGTCATAGCACCACCAAGAATGGCATAATCAGAACCAAGAATATCGCATCCTCGTTTCATTAGATTCTGGATTTTCGGATATTTGATGTTTTTTTTGCTTTTTACATTATTATCTGTCATTTGTTCAATCCACAATATTTATGTAATACAGAAATAGCTTCCAGTAACTGTTCAGTCGCAACGATTATATTGACTTTATGCGATGTTACTATACCGATAAATGAATCTATCTTATATTTTTTTAGCTCAGTAATAAAATTTTGACCGAAATCAATATTTAAACTCGATCCTACAACGCTTATTTTTGAAAGCGGTTTTCGTGAAAATTTATAGCGTGCATCAGATATTAAATTGCTCTCTCGAACAAGCGTAAGAGCGACTGACGCATGGCGCTTATCAAGCATTACGTTGATTTTTCCTCTATTTTCTGCAAAATCGCATTGGATAAAATTTTTTGCAAGAAGATCTTGAATATCCTCTTTCAATGCGCCTTCTTTCAAAGATAATTGCATTTGTGATAGCGCAGGCGTAATAGCCATTCCACAAAAACGTTTTGATTTAGCCGTCGGCGATATTATAGTTCCGGGAGCTTTTATAAAGCTGGAAGCAACACGGACAATGACTTTTTTCTCCATGGCGTAAAGAACAGATTGCTCTTGAAGGACTTTTGCGCCTTGTGAAGCCATTTCAAGCATTTCTGCATAGCATATCTCATCAATTCGTTGAGCTCCTGTATATAAGTTTGGATCTACGGTGTATACACCATCGACATCAGAGTATATTTCGCATAAATCGGCTTCTATGGCGGAGGAAACTGCAACAGCGGTAAGATCGGATCCGCCACGACCAAGTGTTGTAGTCTTTCCTTCTTGGCTTACTCCCTGAAATCCGCAAACAACGGGAACTATACCATTTGCAAGATCCTTATTAAGGTTAACGGGATTAACATTTTGAATAATAGCATGTCCGTAGTTATTATTTGTAAAAATCGGTACCTGCCAAGATGCATATGATCGTGATTTTATGCCGACGTTCTCAAGTGCTATAGCGGTTAATCCTGCTGTCACAAGCTCGCCTGATGAAAGAACAGTATCATATTCGGGATGTCCTTCATTTGCTCCAAGAGAATTTACGCAATCGACGAATTTGTTTGTTACACCTGCCATTGCTGATACAACGACAACAATATCTTTATGTTTCAACTTACTTTCAGCAACTATTTCAGCAACATTTTTGATTCTGTCCAGAGTTGCTACAGATGTTCCACCGAATTTTTGAACAATACGTGCCATAAAATTATTGCCTCATACGGCTGCTGCCAATAAATCTTGAGAAACAGGAATTCTCATTAATGTAATGAGTTCACGCAATTCTTGTCGAGCAGCAACGTGAGAAAGATTCATTGCATTGTCGGTATTCTTCAGATCGAGAAGAGTTGTACCAGATAAAAAAAGTTCCTTAAAAATCACACGTTCGCAGAAACCGTTTCCAAGTCTGAAACTAAGTCGCTTTGCAAGAGCTTCCAGAACAGCATTCACATCGCCCCTATTTTTTGTATACAGAGTAGAGAGACGATTTTTAATAACTATCCAATCGAGAGGTTTCTCTCCTCTTTTCGCACGCTCTTTACGCTGATCCCACACCATTTCGGCATATATACTTGGGCGCAGATTCTTTATGTCACCGTCAGATATCTTTACAATGACATCTAAATCAACAAAGCTGTCATTTATCGGAGTTATAAGTGTATCCGCATAAGAATGGGCTAATTGTGACAGAAAAGTATTATTTCCGGGAGTATCTATTACAATAAAGTTATTTCCCGAAAGCTCATTCATAGCATTTTCGAATGCGTAGCGTTCCGTTTGCTCTGTTTCAATTTTATTCTGTGCGTCACTTCTGGCAATTGATATGTGCTGAGGCAATTTTAGAGACGGATCACCACTTGCTGAGCGATTTCTATTCTCGAAATAGTGAGTAAACGTACCTTGTCTTGCGTCAATATCGATAGTTCCAACTTTACAACCCAAGTTTAGAAGATAAACAGCGGTATGCATTGCAATTGTGGATTTTCCCGTACCGCCTTTTTCGTTTCCGAAGACAATGACATATGGTTTCATATTCTTATACCCTTCTATTATTCAGTCACTCAGTACTTATTCCCTGTTGAGAATTCTTTCTGTGTACAGCAATAGCTGCTATTATGACACCAATTGAGAGAACAGTCATCAAAATTGTAGCTAAAGCGTTTATTTCAGGGGATATACCGAAACGTAAACTGGAAAAGACTATCATAGGCAGGGTTGTTGCTCCAGGTCCTGCAACAAAGCTCGCAATAACAACGTCGTCAAGAGAAAGAGCAAAAGCAAGCAACCAGCCTAGAACAATACTCGGAAAAATCATCGGAAGAGTGATTACAAAAAAGACTTTAAGCGGTGATGCGCCAAGATCAAGTGCTGCTTCTTCTATAGATCGATCAAAATCCTGTAATCGGGCCTGAACAAGCATTGTTACATATGAAAGAGTCAAGGTGATATGGGCAATTATGACCGTTGTAGTACCTCTTCCGGCAGGCCAACCGAAAATTTTCTCCATACCTACAAAAAGCATCAGTATAGATAATCCAAGCACAACCTCAGGCATAACCAACGGAGCAGTTACAGCACCTATAAAAAGCGATTTTCCGCGAAAACCATGAAATCTTGTAATAACAATAGCTGCGATGGTTCCTATTACAACTGAAACTGTAGCTGATATCGTTGCGACCTTAAGGCTCGTGAACGTTGCCCTCAAGATAATAGGGTCAGACAACAGAGCTTTATACCATTTTAAAGAAAATCCTGACCATACACTAACAAGCCGCGATTCATTGAACGAATAAACAACAATGCAAATAAGCGGGAAGTACAAGAACATATATCCGAAGAATAAAATAACGTTTGGCCATTTGATTTTCATCTTACCGTACATCCCTTAAAAGTCTGATTTCTTTACGTCTTTGCGCGAGGACGATCGGAAATACAACAAACATCAGTAAAATTATCGACAATGCAGCAGCTGTAGGCCATGAAAGATTACCGAAAAACTCATTCCAAACTAATCGTCCAATTGTGAGAGTCTGTGCACCTCCCAAAAGTTCAGGGATAACGAATTCTCCGATTGCCGGAACAAAAACCAAAGCGGAACCTGCGTATATTCCGGGCATCGCAAGCGGAACAACAATAGAAAAAAATGCTGTCATGGGAGAACTGCCTAAATCATAGGCTGCTTCGATAAGTGTGTAATCGATTTTTTCTATTGCGCTGTAAAGTGGAAATATCATAAACGGCAGATATGCGTAAATAATGCCTATACATGCCGCATAAGAGTTGTTCATCAACTGCAATGGTGCGTCTATCAGATGAAACTTCATTAGGAAACTGTTAATAAATCCGCTTGGGCTAAGCAGCATAAGCCACGCATATACTCTTATTAGAAACGAGGTCCAGAACGGCAAAATTACCAACGTTAGCAACATTGCTCGTACTTTCGGCGATGATCTTACTATTGCCAGTGCCATAGGGAATCCGATTAGCAAGCAACATATTGTAGATGCTCCTGCGATCAGTACTGATGTTGCAAAACCGCGCATATACATTTCGTTACTGAGTAAACTCATATAGTTGCCTAAATTAAGACGGATTTGCAGTACATTTCCGGAAATCCAATCGACCAAACTTGTATATGGCGGAGATGATATGACGCTGTCGGACAGGCTGATTTTCAGCAAAATAAAACAAGGGCAAAGAAAAAAAACAATAATCCACGCTGATGGTAAAGAGATCAGGAAGTTTCTTCCCGTAATCTTTTTTGCTAAGTTCGTAAGACGATAAATTATTAACTCTTCTATCCTATACATTTCAAATCACGTATAATTAAATATCGACATAGTTTTATATTTTATTGCACGGAAACAACCTATCAAGTTATTTTCGCGTTATCAATGGGATTTTATTGAATGATTGAAATTCGTTCTAATGATTTTAATATAGCGCAAATAGCCGATTCCGGGCAATGCTTTCGCATTTTTGAGCAATCCAATGGAGTATGGGAAACTATCGCGTTTGGTAAAAGCCTGAAAATCTATGTAAAAGACGACAATACACATATTTTTGAATGTGATAGCAATGAATATAATGAACTTTGGCGTAATTATTTCGATATGCAACGCAATTACGGGGAAATAAAAGCGAGAATACGAGCTGTTGGCGATATATATCTTACAAATGCGGTCGATTTTGGCTATGGAATGCGGATTCTAAACCAAGATTTATGGGAAGTTATCATTAGTTTTATAATTTCTCAGCAAAATAATATTCCGCGTATAAGAGGTATCATAAAAAGACTGTGTGCGCCTTATGGATTGCGCTTTCCGACACCACAAGAGTTGGCGCTTTTCAGCGAAGATGATCTTATAAAAATAGGATTGGGATATCGTGCAAAATATGTACGAAATATCGCGATTGCGGCAACTGAAGGTCGTTTAAGTTTCGATGATTTACGAAAAATGACATACTACGATGCTGTTGCTTATCTAAAAAAATTCGATGGAATTGGAGAAAAAGTTGCAAACTGTATAGCCCTTTTCGGTCTGCGAAAACTTGATGCTTTTCCCATCGATGTTTGGATAAAACGAATCTTGCAGCAACAGTACGGAGGAACATTTGATACTGCTAAATTTCCCGGATACGCAGGTCTTGTTCAACAGTATATGTTTTATTACGAAAGATTTCGTGGGAAATGAAATAAAAGTTTTTCACTTCCTAATCTTTTTTAAGGCATTGGAAAACTACCTATTTACATCATTAATTCTGATGCCGTAAAAACATCTTTTCCTCTATTAGCTCTCTTGCAAAAGTCATTTTCGTGAATTTTTGCCTCTGATAATCAGCGTCTTCCAAGTGCTATTTTCGACTTTCGCAAGATCTCTATTCTGTTATTATTATCCTTCTCCTTCAGTCGCTTTTTTTCTCTTTTTCCTTTTTCTCTTTTGTTTTTACTTCTGGTGTATAGATAAATCCCCATTCCTTCTTTTTCTCCAGTACTGATCGATCGTATAGATCTACGATTTGAGAATCAGTCGGATGCATTATATCAGTACGGAATTTCGGGAGAATCGGAGCCAGCACTTCTATTGTGCGAGTATATTGTTTATCTTCAAACAAGCATTTCGCAAAATTCAATCTGATGATCTCTTGTTGTGCAAATGTACATGTTCGGAATAGGTATTTAAAGTCTTCTGAAATTGATCGTTCTGTCATTTGAAAATAGGCGGGATCACAAGATACAAACAAAGCATTTAAGTAATTGAACAAAACTATGCTCATTTGCCTTTTTGATAGGGTAGTATGTCCTTCTCTTCTTATAAGCCCTTCTAATACTTTTGTGGCAATTCTGGCGTGATACATATCTTCTTCTGATGCATATTCTTGAGGCCTTCCCATTAGAATGCTTCTCAGAATGCCATAATTTAACATAACTTCATCTTTGCGCTTTACATACTGCTTTACGCTGAGTTGACCAGTTCTATTGTTAAACAGTAATCCCAATTCATTTGCAAATTTACGTACTTTCTGAATATCATTAAAGTTTAAGTGTCTAATTGATGCCAAAATGCCGTCTATATTAAGAACAACCCAATTTCTGACTCTGTAAACATCCATAAATGCTTGGTCTTGTATAACGGCTCCTCTCATATCGCAGTGTTGGTGAATATAATCGTAAAAATTCATAGGAACAGGTGGTAAAAGCCTTCTTGCTTCAATAGATAGTTGATTTAGTGCGCTATAATACATAAATATTGCGTCAAGCATTAAGGGGTTACTTTTATTCGATTCAAGAACAGAGCGCCCCGCAGCAGTTATAAAGAAATACTTCAAAGCATATGCTTCGTCAAAGAGAAATATACATTCTTCCGTGTATCTCATCAGCCATTTTATTTGTTCTCCAGCTGGAAGAAGTTTGAAGTACTTCTGGCCATAATTTGTTGTGGCGTAATATTCTATTTCTTCATGCATGGCAGGCCTACTAAAATTCTTTAATGCTCTGAAAAAACAAGAAAGAGCAGCTCCTTTCCATGATTCTGATAGCATATCGAATGGTTTTTCCCACTCTTCTTCATCGAAAAGCTCACTAAATACATTTGCAGCTAATATACTGCTTGCTTTTGATTGTTGTTTTTCTGTCTCTAGAGCGTATTCGGGCAAACGAGCGCTTAAGCTTAATGCGATGCCGAAAGAAGACATAGCAATAGCTTGTTGCTGAGGAGATAGCATGTTTTTTTTCATTCTTTCGCTTTTTTCATTGAATAGAGTTTTCAATACGAGTATAGCAAGTCTTGCATTGCTTCCATCGTCATCTCCATAAGGATCGTACAAAGCAATTTGAGTCAGTATAAAACCATACGTACTTGTAGCCAGCTGTTTTTGAAAATCGTTGAGTAAAACATTTTCCCGTAAAAGACCGGTAGATCGTACAAACAGCGGACTTATGGCTTCTTTTGCGTCTCCTAAACGACCGTTTCTTAAAAAGCGCAATGCGGAATTCAGTCTCTTGTTGTCATCTGTGTAGATAGCTTGCGCCCATTCTATTGCTCTTGGAGATGAAGCATTTTCCGGCTGAGAAAATCGTGATGAAGCGCGAGAATGACGACGCGAAATATATGGGCTGGCTATTGCTTTCGGAGTTGCTGAAATACCTACTTCAACAGAAATAGCTGAAGAAGGAGGAAAAGGCCTATCGTCAGACATATCAGATACGGAAGAAGGTAGGGAGTCCAAATGAGAAGATTGCGGAGTGACTTTTTTGAATAAACTAAACGTAGTTGGACTTATGCTCGTGTGTGGAGATGTTTTTTCTTCCGCATTTTGAGATAAGGGATGCGGACTGGAAGCCTCTGCGAAGAACGTGGCATAGCTTATTGCGAACAAAGTTAATCCGATTAGTGATTTACGTAACATTGTTTCTCTCCATTTGACATTACAAAACTAATTTTAACTACATTTGCATACAAAAAGTAAATAAATAATTAATTTTTTAATAAATTTTTAAGAAAGATTAATGTTTTTTATGATGATAAGACGCGAACAAGGATGTTTATGCTTACTTTTGATGATTATTTCCAATACCTTTGTTCTCTGGGAAATGGCTTATATCATTTTTTTAATGGCGTTCTATGTGTTTTTTCATTTCATTAATAAGTAGCCAATCTCTGGTCAATTTGAGGCAGTGTAGAAGTTGTAAGGGACCAGTTGTGGATAAATCAATATAAAAAAAGGAGAGGCCAATAAGTCCTCTCCTTTACAAGAGCAAAAACTAACAACTAAAAGTTATATGTCGCAAATACACGGATGTTATATCCACGATTTCTGACTTTTGTATCCATTTCGTGAGACCAATCATAATTGGCGGGTGTACCAGAGATTATTCCAAAATCACCATTATGCGATCCATTTAAACTACCTTTTTTATTTACTTCAAAAACGTAGCCAACTTCGGTACATACTGTCATATTCTCAGTAACTGCTTTTTTTGCACCAACACCGACTAGTGGAGCAAACGAGCCAAGTTTTACATCTCCATTATCGCTGAGCAATTTTGCTCTGGAATAGGTTACACCACCTTTTAAGTAAAGAAGAGCATCGATTGTTTCAAAATAACGTCCCAACATAACTTCAAAATATGGTCTAAAGCCTTTTGATTCTAATTTTATGGTTCCAAAACCATCTTTTGAAATTTCTGTATCCTTATTGCCTGATATATCCAAAGCTATTTGAGCACCATAATATAGGTTACCATCAAAATCACCCCATCCTGCTACAAGCAACGCACCAAGTTTATTTAATTTATTTTGGGCGATACCATTATTCAGGGAACCTATGGTATCTATTTGAGATACATGGTTACCAGTCGAACCGGGAAGATAAGTAACAGACCCACTAGTATACATTCCAGCACTAGCTGCTGTCGCTTTCACAGTAGCGTCCGATCTTAATAGGCCCAAATCAATATCGTGCCCACTGATTCTCTGGTGATATCCTGTCTCATCCGCAGTTGTCTTGTATCCGCCTTGAGCAAGACCGAGACCGATGAACCATCCGCGCATCGCTGCTTTGGATGCTGCAACGTCCTTGTCTGCGGCATCAGAAGCTGCAGCTGTTTCGGTTTCCGTTGCACCGTAGTTATATGTTGTTACGGTAGCAGCATTCGCTAATGGCATAAACGCCGCTCCAAACAAACATAAGCTAATTATTTTCTTCATAATAAACCTCGTAAATATTAAACTCTGATTGCATTCTAGCAGCTATTTTCTTTCAATCAAGTTAAAATAACAATTATGAGATTCCCCCCCCCGCAATTTTTGCGCTAGTGTGGCATTTTTAACACGGTTATGGTGAGGTTTCAGAAGGTTTTCCTGCAGCTGGATTATGTACGATACTCATGATAAGACTTTTACCTCACATCATTATGAATAACCAAAGGAAGTGAAGAATCCTGAATTGTTTTATGTCTGTATTTTTTTTCACACAGACCTTGAAGCCTTTGCGGCGCTCTGTGATGACATATGATATTCGGATATTTGCAATAATCTTTCGTCACTTCGAACAAAGCAAAGAATACGACAATTTTTTACCAATTTACAATCTATTCTTTTCCCGATCTCTTCTTCAGTATCTTCTCAACATTTTCACGTATGGTTTTATATGCCGAAACAAGAAACGGTTCGCACACTTTCTTTGTAGTTTCCCCGATTTTTCGAATTTTTTTGAATTCTCGATCAAGAGCGATTTGCGAGAAAGCCCAAACGGAGCTGATATTTACGTTTTCTGTTATTGTTCGGCAACGTTCGGCAAATATCAACCAGAACGGGCTCAAGAATAGGCTCAAAGCTGTTAAACTTACCAAAAACTTCACACCATATGCGTTTACGAGTCCAACATTACTTGCTGCATATGATAACATGAAAGAAAACTCTCCGACATGTCCAAGTAACACGCTGATAACAAACGACTCTTTAAGATTAAAACTACATAACCTCAGCACAAATATATTAATTATTGTTTTTCCGACTGTAATAAACAATATTCCTAAGAATATGAGCGATAGATTTGCCATTATGAAGTCGATATCGACCAGCAATCCGACGCTGAGGAAGAAAGTCATAAGCAAAATTTCCTCTATCGGAGCAGCTATTGCGCTTATTTCTTCTTTCATAGCAGAGTTTCCCAGGATAAGTCCTGCTACGAACGCTCCAAATGAAGCTGAAAGACCGAATAATTCTGCCAAAACCGCACTTCCTAAGCATATACCAAATACGAACATAGCTAACATATCGGCATGCTTTTTGATAAAATTCGATAACTTTGCCGCATATGTTTGAAACCTCAGGAAAATAAACGCCACAAGCGCAAGAAAAACGAGCGTAGCAATTACTCTTGCTGTTTCATTCGTATGCATATCTGCACCAAGGAAGTTTATTACCAGGACCATAACAAGCGCCATAATATCCTGTGATATGAGAATGCCGTATGTATGTTCCTCTACGTTATCATTGCGTTCTTTTAGATGCCTCAAAGATTTTACTGTGACAGCTGTGGATGAAAGAGTCACACAGAATGTAATCAATATCACGCCGGTTTGTGGTATTTTCAGAAAATATCCGACGATAGACATTGCGATATATATAAATAATGTGGAAATCAGAGTTACTGAAAATGACTTCTTCCACATATTCTTGACTTTTTCGAACGAAAGTCCTAACCCTATAGCGAACAAAAGGAACAAAATGCCCATTTCGGAAAATACCGCGACAATCTCTCTGTCAGTAATAAATTTTAAGCATGAAGGACCAAGTACTATTCCGGCAATAATATATCCGAGCACGGGACTGTGACCGAGTGAGGACAAGATCAATCCCGAACTCATTGCGCATAAAACCACTGACGCTATTTGAGCAATCGTCCAATTCATAATACACATCCATGATGTTCTCGATTATAATACTACAACATTGGTTGATTATTTTTTATAAAAAAAAGGCGATATTTGCATTTATTCTGGCATTTGTTGCTCTTATGTAATAGTAATATGTGGTATTGTTAATCGTTTATTAATGTTTTTGTTTTGCATTAGATTTGCACTGAGAAGTTTATAGTTGAGGTTGATATATGTCTGGACATTCGCAATTTAAGAATATTATGTACAGAAAAGGGGCTCAGGATTCCAAACGAGCCAAAGTTTTTTCAAAAATTTCGCGAGAAATAACCGTTGCCGTTAAAGAAGGTGGGGCAAATGCAGAAAGTAATTCACGACTTAGATCTGCCCTGTTAAGTGCACGATCGGAGAATATGCCGAAGGACAACATCGAACGAGCTATAAAAAAAGCGTTGGGTGGCGGAGATGATACAGACTTCCAGGCAGTACGGTATGAGGGCTATGGACCAGGCGGAGTTGCAATTATAGTTGAGGGATTAACGGACAACAAAAAGCGTACGGCACCGGAAGTTCGTTCGGCTTTTACAAAGTACAATGGCAGTCTTGGTGAGGCAAACAGCGTTAGCTTTCAGTTCGATCATATTGGATGTGTTATTTATAAAAGCGATGCAGCAACAGAAGATGAGATGTTTGAGGCTGCAATTGATTGCGGGGCGGAAGATATCCAATCCGGAGATGATGTATACGAAATTACATGCGCTATCGAACAACTTGCGGCAGTTCGTGATGGCTTATCGAAGAAATTCGGTGATCCTTTAGAAGCACGAATTACGTGGAAGCCGAAGAATACGGTTCCTATTGATGCTGACACGGCAAATACTCTTGCGAAATTGGTAGATCTTCTTGAGGATAACGACGATGTGCAATCAGTTGTAACAAATGCCGAAGTACAGGAATAACAGAAGGGCTATGGTGGAAGAAACAGCATAAGTGAGCTGTGTTACAGAGATGAGATAGCGCAGGGGGGATCATCTGAACAACGTTGTATTGTTGATACAGGGATATCAATAAATAAAATAGAAAAATAATTGAGTAAAGAGCGCAAGAAACCTCTTTTGAGGTTATTTGGTTTGTTCGATTGGAGACTCTACAGAGCCTTGGACTTGTGCAAGTCATGGTAAAGGAACTTTCGCACTATAGAAAAGGTCTCTTTTCTTCTCTTTCTATTTCACTCGTACTCGTAGAATCCCTTTTTCGTCTTTTTTCCAAGCCATCTTTTCGCTACATAGTTTTCCAGAAGAGGGCAGGGGGCATACTTATTTTCTCCAAGTTCTTTCTGCAGAGTTTTTAAAATAGCCAGGACAGTGTCCAGTCCTATAAGATCAGCCAAAGCCAATGGCCCAATCGGATGATTCGCTCCCAATTTCATTGCCGCATCTATTTGATCTGCCGTAGAAATTCCTTCATAAAGTGCGTAGATCGCTTCATTAATCATCGGAATAAGAATTCTATTCAATACGAATCCCGGAGAATTTTTTGAGGCAATTGGTGTTTTTCCTAATTCTTTTGCTAATTTCCAGAAAAAAGAAAAAGTTTTTTCGTGCGTATATAATCCTTTTATAACTTCTATCAATTCCATGATTGGCGGAGGATTCATAAAATGAAAACCAATAAATCTTTCAGGATATGGAATTAACTGAGATAAAGCTGTTATTGAATAAGATGAAGTATTTGAGGCAACTAACGAAGTTGGTTTCAATATTCCTGATAATTTATGAAATATTTCTTCTTTTATTGCGAAGTTTTCAAAGCCAGATTCTATAAGGATATCACAATCAGCCAGCTCATTCATATCTGTGTAATATGAGATCCTGTTAGATATTCTAGCCGGCATTTCTTTGATCAGATCTTTGGATTTTAATTTTTGAAGAGAAGTAAGAATACGTTTTTGCGATATGTTGAAAATGTTCTCGGATATATCGTATACCTTTACACAATAACTGCAAGTCGCAAATACTTGAGCAATACCGGATCCCATTTGGCCTGCTCCTATAACTGCAACTTTGCTGCTTTTGTCCGTTGTGCTCATGGAAAATCTACCCGTTTTTTCGCAAAAGGATTACATCGTAATATTCGCACAATAGATTTTAATATTCCGATAACAAAACCGTATTTTTTTATGGATAGAATCGCATATTCGGAGCAAGTCGGATAAAATTTACATCGTGCTCCTTTATTTATGTATGGAGAAATCGCTCGTTGGTAAAATCTTATCAATTTTATTGCGATTTCTTGCATTTTGAAATCTTTCGATTCAGATAAACTACAGCGGATTTGCAGATATCTAAAAGATCTGTCCATTCTACTGTAAAAGTAGATTTACGAGCGATAAAAACATAATCGATACCGGAAATGGCGTATTCAGGGAGTATAATATCAGCCGCAGCTCTCATTCTGCGTTTACATCTGTTACGGACAACGGCATTTCCGACTTTCTTTGATGCGGTGAAACCTACACGAAAACGATCTAAACCATTGTTTGGGGCACATTGAACAACCAGAACAGCACTTCTATAATAAAAACCTGACTCAGAGACTTTTACAAAATCTCTACGTATCCGTATTCTTGCGCTTTTTTTCAATTAACCAACTGAACTGTATGAAATATGAAAAAAATTACGCAGATAAACGTGCACGTCCCTTTGATCTTCTGGACTTTAAAACGTGTCCGCCTGCGGCAACTCGGGCTCTGTAACCATGTCTGCGCTTGCGAACTAGTCTGCTTGGATTATACGTTGGTTTGGCCATTTTTAACCTCTGATCTGCTAATTAACAAGCAGAAGTTTAACAAAAGATTATGGAAAGTCAAGGGAAAGGAATAAGACAGTGATTTTGCGATAGTCCTGTGTTTGTTAGTTATATACAATGAGTTGAATATAGTAGAATTTGTTTTAACTGCACTAGGTCAGCAATTTTTTCAGCGAACAATATATTGTGATAGCATATCCAATATCATTGCCGTTTGGCTGCAAATATACAATTTACCCTATATCAAGAGTTTGACTGGCGGAGAGAGAGGGATTCGAAGCCTCGATACAGTTCTCCATATACACCATTTCCAGAGTGCGCCTTAAACTACTTGGCCATCTCTTCTTTTATGACTGGCGGAGAGAGGGATTTGAAGCCTCGATACAGTTCCCCATATACACCATTTCCAGAGTGCGCCTTAAACTACTTGGCCATCTCTCCTTTTATGACTGGCGGAGAGAGAGGGATTCGAACCCTCGATACAGTTCCCCATATACACCCTTTCCAGGGGTGCGCCTTAAACCACTCGGCCATCTCTCCAAGGGATATCAAACAATACGTAGCTTTTTATAATATAAACTACGAACTGTGTTAGTAAACATTCTAATTAGATTTAAGTCAACTGTATAAATTATTACTTTTATAAATTATTATTAATCAAAAATTTCGGACTAAAAAGAATCGGATTAAAAAAATGTGGACAGCGAAAGCTCCTTCAAACATTGCTTTGATAAAATATATGGGGAAGCAAGAAAAAAATATTCCTTGTAATGTTTCGTTATCTTATACTCTCGATAATTTTTTTACAGAAGTTCAACTGAATCTAAACGGCAAATCTGATTCTGATGAGTTTATCAATGATATTTTATCGGAAAATGAAAAAAATCGATTTTTAAATCATCTGCAATACATAAAGGATCTTTTGAGTTTTAATGGATATTTTTCTATTCGTTCTATGAATTCATTTCCGAAATCTGCAGGTATTGCCAGTTCCGCTTCAAGTTTTGCAGCTCTGACTATGTGTGCTTTTAAAGCCATATCCGATGTAAAAGGTATCAAAATGCCTTCTCAAGAATATATGAGTAGCATAAGTAGGATTGGTTCGGGTTCTTCATGTCGCTCTTTTTTTTCTCCATGGTGCATTTGGAGAGAGGAAGAATCGAAGAAGATAGATCTTCCTGTGGAAGTTGAACATCAACTTATTCTTATTAATTCAGGGAAAAAAAATATTTCGTCCAGTGAAGCACACAGACGAGTTCAGAGCAGCTTGCTTATGAAGAATCGTCCGCAACGAGCAGAATTTCGATGCGAAAAACTGATATCCGCTTTAAAAAGTGGAAAGTGGCATGAAGCGTATCAAATTTGTTGGGAAGAATTTCAAGATATGCATGCATTATTTGAAACTTCATCTCCGCATTTCGGATATATTCTGCCTGCAACATTAGATGCATTGATAAAAATTCGCAAATTTTGGAAAGAACATAATGATGGTCCGATAGTAACTTTAGATGCCGGTCCAAATGTCCATCTTTTATGGAAAAAAGGAAGCAAAGAACTGCATAAATCCTTTTATGAAGAATACGATTTTCAAAAATTCTCGTTTTTTGGTTCAGATTGTAATTTATTCATAGCTAATTTATAGTGATTAGTATAGTTTTGGGAGTCTCATAATATGTTTTCAGCTACAATTGAATATTCAGAAAAAGCATTAGAACCATTTTTATCATCGGAAACAATTAATTATCATTATGGGAAGCATCATACTGGATATGCCAATACTCTTAATTCATTGATAGAAAATACAGAATTCAAAAATTTATCTTTAGAACAGATAATAATAAAAACGCGTAATCATAATCCGAAAATTTTTAATAATGCTGCTCAACTTTTTAATCACGATTTTTATTGGAAATGTTTAAAAAAATCTTCGGAACTTCCTTCTGCAAAATTATTAAATTTAGTGAATAATCAATTTGGGGATTTCGATAAATTTCGCAACGAATATATAATTTTTGCAGGTACTATGTTTGGAAGTGGTTGGAGTTGGCTTGTTCAAGAGAATGGCGTACTGAAATTTTTGAATACAACAAATGCGGAAAATCCTATTGGTTCAGGAGCGACTCCTTTGTGTGTTGTAGATCTCTGGGAACATGCATATTACATCGATTATCGTAATAACAGAGCGGAATATATTAAAAAAATTATTATGAATTGTATAAATTGGAATTTTTGCGAATCTCAGTTGCAATAATAATTTTATAGCTAGTGCAAGAAAAAAATATGGTTACAGTTTTCACTATTATTGCAGTTCTCCAAGTTTTAGCTGGTTATGTTTGTGCAAAAGGCATTTATTGTATTACAAAAATCACTTGGTTAAGTGTTGCGGTTGTTTTGTTGTCTATAACTGCTCCTCTTTCTTTTGGAGCGATAAGAAATTCGTTAAAATGTTATTGGCTAATAGATTTGATCTGTAATATTGGTTATATCTACTTAGGCTTTATTCTATACTTTTCGATTTTTTGTGTTTTTGCATTTATTATTTACAAACTTAATAGCGGAATCGATTTACAAAAAGTTTTATCTGGCGGCTTAATTGTTGTTTTGCTTATTTTATTGGCAGGATATGTCAATGCATTAAATCCGCGATTGAAAAAAATCAAAATTCCATATGATCATAATCTAAAGATATGTTTTGTTTCTGATATTCATGTCGGTTCTATAAACACTATAACAACTCTCGAAAAAGTTTCGGCTCTTATAGAACAAGCTAATCCTGATATGATTATTCTTGGCGGTGATGTTATTGATATGCGAGGATTGCATAATTATGGTGGTGAATTTGTAAGCATTATGCAAAAAATAACGTCGAAATATAGAACTTATGCAGTAATAGGGAATCATGAAATTTACACAGGTGCGCAAGATTGCATAAATCTTATGAAAAAGGCAGGTGTTTCTATGCTTTTGGACAGTTATGTGACTTTCGATAACTTAGATATTATCGGACGGCTTGATGAAACAGTTTATCGCAGAAAATCTTTGCAAGAAATAATGCCTGGTGGTTTGGAAAATACGCTTGTTGTTGATCATTCTCCTGGTTCAATTGATGAGTCGATAAAAAACAAAGTATTTTTGCATCTATCCGGACATACTCATGGTGGTCAAATATTTCCTTTGAATTTTCTTACGAGCTTTTTGTACAAACCAACTGCTGTATTGGATAAGGATTGCGATACATATTTTTATATAAGTACTGGCGCCGGCTTTTGGGGGCCACCTTATCGTATTGGAAATGTTCCAGAAGTAGTATTGATAGAATTGGGAAAGTAAATTTTTATACTTTTCTCTCAATCTTGTATTATACATTTTTTATTAAGTTGATTTTTACGTTGTTTCAATGTATAGCTACAGCGATTTTTATTATTGTTGTTTAGTGTTGTAAAGAATTCAGTGGAAGAAAAATAATATGAAAAAGATATTGATGCTGTTACCTACTTTATGCTGGGTAAATAATCCTGTTATAGGAATGGATTTATCAGAAGGACCAATTACTCCGGAGGCTTATACACAACTTTGCGAAGAAGTTAAGGTGAAAGGTAGGCAATGTGATGTATGGGAAAAAATTGATGCAGCATATGTTTTATCGTGTAATAGTACAGATATTTCAACAATAACTCCTGAAGCTGCGCAGATAGTGACAGGCTTGCTAACTGGATATTTTGATAAAGATGGCAATGCTATAGACGATCTTGAAGATATTGAAGCTGAATATCAAGCGAAAGCACGTCTTTCATATAGCATTTCTTTATTCAAATTAAATCAATCTGCAGTGAAGTTTTTGAAATATCTTTTTAAAAGCGAAGGGCAGGAAAGCAAGTTATTACAAACTCTTCCGCAAGAAAATCGCTATATGGCTCGATTCCTTTATGGACTTTCCCTGAATAAAGAAGATAGATCTAATGACGCAGTTGTTGTTTTACGTATATTTTTCAAAGGAAAGAGTGGAAAAATGAGGGAAGAAATAAACTTATTTCCTTTAAAATTTCATGCTCTTATAAGATGTGCTCATTCTTATGCTTTGTTTGAATTATCAAAAAAGGTAACGGATAATATTTTTAATGTATTATCGCCGATGTTTAAAAAAGAAGATAGTTCAGGAACAGAGTTATTGGAAACAATTGATACAGCTCCTGATATAAAAACCTTTGCGAGGTTCAGATACGGACAAGGATTTTTTGAGAGGAAAAATCCATCAAAAACCATTGAAGTATTAGCTCCTCTTTTTGATGGGGAACATGTAGAAAATGTTGAATATCTCGCTCCCTTGCTAAGAGCGCAAGCGATTTTTTTCTATTCTTTATCGCTTTCAAAAATGGGTAGATCTTTAGATGCGTTATTTATGATTAGAAGATTATTTAATATAGAAACTGGTGGTACCAGACAATTGATTGAGTATTTACCAGCTGATCAACAAGCTATATCTAGAGTTCTTCATGCAAATGCTATTTTTGCTTCGGGTAGACTTGAAGCAATAGAACCAATTTTGGCACCTTTATTCAAAAAGAAAGAAGAATTATTAAAGAAACTCGATATAGTTTCACAAGTCGCTTCTCGAATTCATTATGCAGCGTCTTTATTTAATGCGGATAAATATGGAGAAGCAGAAAATATATTGCAGCCACTATTTATTGGTTGCAGAAATTCTTTATTGAAATCTGTTTCTCCAGAAGCTCAGCAATTAGCTCGGCTTTTAATGGTTCGTTCTTTAATGGCATTGGGGCGAAATTTCGAGGCTTCGCAAATGCTGAGCCATTTTTTTAAAGAAGATGGCAATGGAACGGCTGTATTTTATCAATTAAAGCCTGATGACCAAGCGATTACTCGTTTTTATTATGGTTGTGCATTACAAGGTTGTTTATTAGAAGGTAGTACAGCAAGAGCGGTTATGGTATTTGAACCTTTATTTTATGCTGAAAATGGTGCAGAATCTGATGTATATAAGCAACTAAATCATACGAATGAAGCACTTGCTCGATTCTTTTATGCTGTGGCTCTTTCAAAAATTATGGAAGATGAAAAAGCTTTAACTATTTTGAATCCTTTTTTTGATTCTGATGGTTCAGGTACTCATTTATTAGCAGAACTTCCTCCTAAAAAACAAGCTAGTGCTCGATTTTACTATGGTTGTATGGCTTTCAACAAAAGTAGATATGATGAATCTTTGAAGATATTAGGGCAATTCTTTCCCGATTTAATAATGTCTTCTGAAGAAAAAATAGGAACAGGAGATGTTCATACTACAGAAAAAGCAGAAGTAAGTGATTCTTCTCAAGCTGTAGATGTTTCTGCAACAGGAGTGGTAATTCCTGTTAGTAGTACAGATGCTGTTGTTGAATCGCTAGAGACAGAATCAGAGTCTGAAAAACCGTTGGAACCATCGCAAGCTTTTGCTTTACTAGAACCATTTCAACAGGTCAAAGCAAAGTTTCGTTATTTAGCTTCATTAAAATTTAGGAAAGAATTGCGAAAAGGAAAAGCTATATTATTAAATTTAGTTAGTGATATTGATGCTCTTAATATTGGCTTAAATCCTACGGAATTATTTATTTTGCAAGAATTGGGGCCACAAATACTGGAAAGCAAAGATGGTGAATGATATTCTTTCAGAAAAGTTTTTGCTGGTATTATATAAATGATTCTGGAAAGAGTTTCTGTTACTGGGGCATTAGAAACAAACACTTATTTTTATGTTGATAATGAAACGAATCATGGTGTTATTATTGATCCCGGAGCAGAAGCAACAAAACTATCTAAAATAATTCGGAACAAAGAGTGGATTATTGAGAAAATTCTTATAACGCATGGGCATTTTGATCATATAGGAGCTGTTGAACAATTACATAACGAGTTTGATATACCATATTTTATTCATAGGAATGGAGAGAAATATCTTACTGATATTTCATATAATCTGTCTGTTTTCTATGAGCCTTATATTATTCTTAAAGATGCGAATTATTTTGAAGATAGTGATGCTTTTTCTATTGGAGAAGCAAAAAATGCGCAATTGCAGGTAATACATACTCCTGGGCATACAACAGATTCGGTTGTTTTTTATGATTATAAAAATGGAATTGCTTTTTCAGGGGATACAATCTTCAAAAATTCAGTTGGGGCGGTTCATTTCCCGGGAGGAAACGCGCGCCAATTAGTCGATAGTATTTTTACTCACATATTTGCGCTTCCTGAAGAAACTCTTTTATATTCAGGACATTCGGATGTTACAAGTGTAGGAGCAGAAAAAAATAGATATGAATAATAAAATGATTAGCATAAAAAAATTTGCGTTACTATTGGTTATTTTTTCGCTTTTACTATCATCAAATAACGTTCAAGGAAAATCTTTGATAATAGAGAAACAAGGAAGCTTTTTTGTCGGTGGGAAAAGCATAAAGATAAAAGGCGAATATAATTCAAAAAAATGGGGACGGCCGCAAGGGCAAACTCGTCACGGTGATCATGCATATGTTTTCTACCAAATTCCAGAAAATGCTTATAAATATCCAGTGGTATTTCTTCATGGAGCTGCTCAATCTGGAAAATGTTGGGAAACAACGCCAGATGGACGTGATGGTTTTCAGAATATTTTTCTCAAATATGGTTATTCAGTATATATCATAGATCAACCACGGCGGGGACGGGCAGGACTTGGTTTACATAATTACACTATAAAGACAGCTAACGTAGATCAGTTTTGTTTTGATATTTTTCGTTTTGGGCTTTGGCCGCATTACTATAAAAATGTTCAATTCCCGACAGATTCTGATTCTTTAAATCAATTTTTCTGTCAAACTACTCCGAATACGGGTGAACATAATAGAAAATTAATTGCGGATGCTGTATCAGATCTGTTTAATAAAATTGGTGACGGAATACTGATTACGCATTCGCAGGGTGGTGAGAATGGTTGGTATGCGGCTATGACCAACAGTAGAATAAAAGCGATCGTAGCTATTGAGCCTGCGAGTGGTTTTCCTTTTCCAGAAGGGGAATGTCCGGGAATTATAAAAAGTTCGTCAGGAATATTACGTACTACATCAGTTAGCAAGAATAGTTTTATGAGGTTAACAAGAATTCCTATTGTAATATATTATGGTGATAATATTCCATCAAAAGCAAACGATATACCCGGACAAGATAATTGGTACCAAAGATTAGTGATGGCTCAAAAATGGGCCGCCACAATAAATAGATATGGAGGAAATGCTGTAGTCGTGCATCTTCCTAAGATTGGAATTTTCGGAAATACACATTTTATGTTTATGGATAAGAATAATAAGCAGATAGCAAAGTTGATCTTCGTATTTTTGAGAAAAAAGGGCTTTGAAAAAAGAAAAATTATCGAACAAACAAAAAAACAAAAGAAAATTTCAAAAGAATAACTGTTTTTTATAAATAATTATTTAGTAATCGCATTTACATAGTTATTTTTATCATCTTCTATAATTGCATTTATTTGATCTAATGTCGGTGTATCAATCATTTCACCAAGTTTAAAATCCCAAATAACGGGTTTGAAAATACTTTTTGCTCCGCTGGGGTCATCGGTCAATTCTCCTACAAGAACTCTATCTCCGCATTCATATAAATCTACTCTAATGAGGGGGAAATGTTTCGATATTTTCTCAGCAAGCATTATCATTTTTTCAAGATGTTTAGGTTTTGGAAGATAGTTATTTTTTCGTCCATCTGTAGTAAACGGTAGTACATTCCATTCAGGTAAAGAATAAAACGATAACTCTTTATTATCGGCATTAACATTATGTGAATTATTATTTTCTTTTTCCGTAGAAAGGCAGTAAGCGAATAAAACTTTTCCAAAAGAACAGAAAAATTTATAGTCGATAACATCTGATTGATCAAAATTCTCAAGATATTCTTCAGCTATTATGCGATTTTCTTTTATATTTTTCATTGATCTGACGGTTTCACAAAAATTCTCTAATTTGTTAATTGTTTCTGTTATATCGATTTTGCTTTTGTCTTTTACAACTATTACCTGTCTACCATGACAACCTCGAACAGTTTTTAAAACAAAACTATTCGGTAATTTATTCCATTCTATATCAGAGGCTTTGTTCCATACTCCCAGCAATTTTACTACGTATTCTTCACCGACAAGATTGGCGACGATCTTTTTTAAGGTATATTTGTTGTTTAAAGGCTCTGTAATAGGACTTCTGCAGTAATAGTTATGAAAAATATAACCTACTTTATCATTTAGTGTGCGCGGATTGTCATAATCAGCGAAATATTCTCCTCCAAGCTTGAGAAAATTAAGTTCCCGTGTTCCCGATTTACACTTCCGTAATAATTTGTGGGTAATGAGTAGCTCATTAAAAGGTGTTTGATCGAGAAAATATCGATCATAAAAATGTGATAACGAAAATCCGATCATTAATGCAGCAAAAATCCAAATTTTTCTTGCGCTTTTCGCGTGCCGATGAAATGTAAACATTGCTATTCTGCAGTTTCTTTATATAAACTTATGGTAATATTGTACGCCTTTGCATAAAAATCACAATCTTGAAACTTTTTAGTATTAAAAGATCTCTAGGATATTGTAGATTAATCAAATATAAGCTGTAAAAAATAGTATCAATGTTTCATTGAAGATATAATGAAAACCCTGTATCAAAAATTATTGAGCTACAATATATCGATTGCTACTGTACAAGCGTTTTTGGTACAAATATTGCTGTATAAGCATCCATGCAATGCCATCGCAAGTAATAATTCTGCATTTTTTCATGCGACAACAGATAATCCATGTCCTGACCAAAAGTTGGGAACAGAATTATTGTGTTTTCATCTGCAAGATCCAAATCGTTTACCAATCTAACGGCATTAACCTCATATGTGTACTTAAAATTCAAGAAAAAGTTCCAATTGAAAAAGGTGATTATCCTGGTACCAATTGGATCTGGAGCGGCATTGTTAAAAATCACACATATGATTCTTTTTCCCTGCACTGATTGCTTATACAAGTAATCAACAACCTGTATATCATAATGCCTTTTTTCGTACATTCGATTCAGATGCGCAGCACTTGTATACACATCTTTCCAAAGCGGGAGTAACATCAAACACACCGCTCCGAGCTGTATCCACAAATTGTTATATTTGCGCAAAGAATGCAAAAAGCTCGCAAACGCAGGAAGACTTAAAATCACTGGAGGAAGAAAAAGATAAATCGAGTGTAGATTCAGGAAAAATATCGCAAAGAAATACCCCCCCCCGGCAAAAAGTAGAGAATCCACAAAAAGGGCCTTTTTATCATCATAGTAAATTATAGAAAACGATCTTACAACACACAATATTCCTGTCATCCACAAGATGGGTTCTAAATTCAGTAGTTCCAAAACCAAAGCTAATCCACGTAATTCAGAACGCCCTATTTTGTATGTCCAATTTGGCGGGTTTTGAAACCACAAATATGCGTATGTCGCAATGTAACTCAAGGCAACAATAATGAGAGCTCCATAAAATAGGCGATCTTTCTTCGTAAGTTGCTTAAACCCAAATAAAAATCTCGTAAATGCAATGATTAAAAACGTTCCGAAAATCGGTTCTTTTGCATAAGTCATGTATGCCGCAATGAATAACGACACGACATAGTACTTTGTGGATTGCATCTTCTCTGCTTTCCATAAACTCAGCATGAACGTCGCATACAAAATCCAGATTACCCTCTCTGCACTCGTAAGCGTTATGTTCACTCCCCAAAAGCTTGCTGAAAACACCAGAATCGCAATAGCAACCAAGCTAGCAAAATAGTCATTGTCTGTTATCTTTAGCAGAAAATTTAACAAAAATATCATACCGACAAGGAATGAAAAGCTGTTCCAAAGATAGTGTGCTGTTACGGTATTTCCAAATGGCATAAGTAGCAGGATATTGTAATCAGCCAATCCTAGTGGCCAAAATCTTCCATCTGCCTGCCAACCAAAAATAGGTTTTCCAATGGCAGTGGAAGTCCAAAACTGGCAATCATCTCCGTAGACCCAATTGGCATCATACATGATAAGGGTTATTCCAAATGCAATCGCGATTCCTATTATCGAATAGGCGATGGTTTTATTTATCTGAATATTTGAATTGCTAATTTTCTGAAAACCATCAAGAATACTCTTTAACATGACACTACATCACACTACAAAAACTACACAACAAAAATACAAATAATTTTTTTAATATCCTAAATAAAAATATAGAAATACAATAAATTAAGCAAATAAAAATAAAAGAATAATTGGAAGTGTTAGTAAAGATATAAGTGAAAATTCTGCAGCAAAAATATTGAGTCGCAGTACAATTTCGGGAATTATTATTGAGATATATATTCTGTATAAAAAACGAAAGTTATTTCAGAGCTCGAAGAATTAGAGGAAAACATAGTCAATGAACCGCAAGAAAAACTATATGCGGGTATATGAATTAACTCAATTGGGCAGACTTTTATTCTTTCTCATATGTATCATTTTTTATGATTTTTGATTAAAATCATAGGAGCGGTTTTTGTTTTGGTTATTTGTGTTAGTTGAATATTTGAAAGCGTAAACGATGATTGCGACTTTAGGAAGATATACTCTTGCGTCACTTCGGGAAATAGGGAGAATTTCTGTTTTTATAACGAAAGGAGTGCGTTGCTGTTTTACTCCACCGTTCTATTTTCGAGAAATTTTGCGTCACATTATTTCAATTGGTTTTTATTCGCTTCCCATAGTCGGACTTACTGCTATTTTTGCAGGCATGGCTTTAGCTTTGCAAATGCATGTAGGGTTTACTCGTTTTAATGCTGAAGGAGCAATCGCATCAGTTGTTCTTATCGGAATTACTCGAGAACTTGGTCCTGTTTTTGCGGGATTAATGGTTGCAGGGCGTATGAGTTCATCTATGGCGGCGGAAATAGGTTCTATGAGAGTTAGTGAACAGATTGATGCTCTCATGACTATGAGTGTGGATCCGTATAAATTCCTTGTCGCTCCACGAATTATTTCATCGGTTTTAACAATGCCGTTTTTGGTTCTTATCGCTGATATTATTGGTGTTATGGGAGGTTTTTTGGTTGCTACAACACTTCTCGATTACTCAACAGGATCTTATATAACTCAGACTGCTAATAACTTTGAGCTTTGGGATGTATTGTCAGGCTTATTTAAGGCTGCAGCGTTCGGATTTTCTATCGCCGGATTCGGATGCTACCATGGGTTCTTCAGTGATTTAGGAGCTCGAGGAGTTGGACGCGCGACAACAAGTGCTGTTGTGTCTTCATGTATAGGAATTTTAGCGCTGAATTATCTTCTTACAGCATTATTTTTCGGAGCATAGATAAAAAATGAGAAATATTATATCTATTAATAATATTCATAAGTCATTTGCGGGGCTGCATGTTTTAAACGGATTATCTCTTGAAATTTCAGAGAAAGAAACACATGTAATTTTGGGACAATCAGGATGCGGAAAGTCAGTTTTACTGAAATGTTTACTTGGAATTTTTGAAGTAGATTCAGGTGAAATTACAGTTGCGGGAATTAGTGTAAACGATAAGCAAAGATCTAAAGAGTATATGCAGAAATTTAGCATTTTATTTCAAGGAAATGCTTTGTTTGATTCCATGACAGTTATCGAAAATGTAGAGTTCGGAATAAAGCAATCACTGAAACATAAACATCTTAATAGTAAAGAAATTAGGAAAATCGCTGAAGAAAAAATAATCTCTGTTGGATTAGAATCTCGCGTGTTTGATATATACCCTGCGGAAATGTCAGGAGGTATGCAAAAAAGAGCGGCTCTTGCAAGAGCTATAGCAGTTGAGCCGGAAGTCCTTTTATTTGATGAACCAACATCAGGTTTAGACCCGATTACAGGTGGACTGATTTGTAATTTGCTAAGAGATACTGTAAAGAAACTTGGTATTACATCTCTGACCATAACACACGATTTGAAAGTCGCAGAATTTTTATCGGATAGAGTTTCTGTAATCAATAAAGGCACTGTCGCGTGGATTGGACAAGCGAAGAATATGAAAAACTGCGGGAATGAATTTGTAGAAGAGTTCTATCGAGCATCGAATGTTATATCTGCGAGACATTAAAGAGTAGTTGTTGTTCGTGGTAATCAAGAAAATTGATTTAACGTTTCTTGGTTAATTTCTTCTATCATAATAAATATCTAAAAATCGAAATGCTGTTTTTATTTATGTGACACAAAAAGGAGAGGATATAGTTTTTTGATGATTGCATTGCTATATATCTTCCATAAATTCCACTCGGATTTCAACATTGAAAACAAACTATTTCCATACATCAATTTCATGACGTATTCTTGTATACTACTTCCGTAGACCTTAAACATTGTTCCATAAAATTGTAAATTCATAGTATGTCTAAGATAAAGTTTTTCAGGAAGCATATATTTAAAAGCCTCATTGCTTGGATTTATAGCATAAGCTGTATGATCGTTTCTTATTGGTTTGTTAAGTTCCAAAGATAGTGCAAAATCACTTAATGAATTGATAAATAATATATTTCTATTGTCGCATTTTATTAATGCCAATCCCATAATTTGTATAATTTCGACTGGACTTGCGAATAAAATTTCTGTAACACCTTCTGAAGATTGACACTTTTCCAGAAGATGCTGTTGTACTTCATCTAAGGTCGAAAACTTTGTATTAAATAACTCGTTATGGTGTTTTATATACTTTATTTTTGCGATCTCTGGTGCGGTGTATAGACGAGCGAAGAAAATATTAAAAGCATCTTCATCAAAATTAATGCCTGTTATTATTCTCGAGAAAAGTCCAATTGTATTATCAATACCGCATTTCTCTGCAAGCACAAAAAAATCTCCTATCCAAGAATGGGCTATTTCATGAAAAAGTATCTGATGCTCATTTTTTGTTGTTGCATAAATACCTTCCGTAGTTTCTTTTTCTGTATATCGACTATTGAAAAAAGATTGCATATGCATTCCTGTAAAATCATATGAGAAATATATATAATTTCCGCTTGATTCTGGAAATTCAGATTCTGAAAAAATTAATTTATTGTTCTCATTCCAGAGTGGAAAGGCAATTTTTGTGACGTTTCTGACGTGCGGAAACTTTGCTTTTAAAATTAATGATACTAACAGTTTGCGAAATAAGCGACTTTCTTTACATATATCTGATATATCGTGTAGCAATTTGCTTTTAAACAGTTCATTAGAAAAGTAACTGTTTGCAAATGTATCCTTTATAATCGCATTTTTTTCAGGATTCTTTAAAAATGCCATGGTTGTCATCAATAATTCTGTATTTATATATTTTTTTGGCATAGTTGAGACAGTATCAATGTATCTTACTTCGGAAATTTCAATTCCCGTTGATCTCAGAAATGCAATCAAATCATTAACAGCAGGTAACTCATTATCGTTTGGGCTTCTGGACGCTTCCAGTAATTCATTGTTAATCAATTGAGTAGTAATTGGGTTAGAACATATCTTTTTCAGTAAGTTTTCTATCTTTTTAGGGATAATCTCTAATCTATTTTGATCTTCGGTTGTTGAATATTCTTGAGCTAATTGACGGAATTCATGGATATTACATGCTAGAATATCCGTATCTGTAGCAGAGACTTCTTTAAAACAATAAACAGCGATAAAAATAGTCAATGACACTATTATCTTTTTCATATTTCAATAAACTCCAAATGACGTGAATTTTTATTGCAACAACAAATACAAAGATGGGAAATACAAAACAAAAAATACAGAATCTATAAGAATATTATATAAAATAGTGGTGACAGTAAAGATTTTCAGTTTTAATGTTTCTAATAAAAAACTCCCTTATATACAAAGCATAAGGGAGGTATAAAAAAAAGAAAAAAATTTGTGTTTTTTATTATTCAATGACCGCAATAGCGACGCGATTCATTCTATTTATCTCATCAGTGCTGCCTTGAGCTGCAATAGGACGATCTTTTCCGTAAGAAATTGTCCGAATTCTTTCTCCTGAAATGTGATCTGCGAGATATCTTGCAACGGCGTCTGCTCTACGTTCTCCTAAACCAAGGTTATATTCACGTGTTCCGCGCTCATCGCAATGCCCTTCGATCAAGACTCTTCTTTCTGGATGCTTTTGGAGCCACTCTACTTGTCGAGCTAAAACAGATTTAGCTTCTCCGGAAAGCGAAGATGAATCATATGCGAAATAAACACGGTCGCCTGCATTGGCTATAAAATCAATTGCTGCAGTACGTAAAGCCTCATCTTCAACGACCAAACCGTTTGTGTTCGCATCGCCTGCTTCATCGCTTGTTCCGCAACCTGAAAGCCATAAAAGACATGCAATTGCAGCGAAACTGCTATTCATTAATTTTCTCATGCTCTAATCTCCTGTAAAATATTACTAACAATACAGTTCTATTATAACATTAAAATTGACGTTAAAATATATAGAAATGCGAAAATATCTTTCTTTACTCGTTTCCTGAGTTTATTCCCTTCAAGAACTCATTCAGGATAATCATAAACTGCATAATAAGAGCATCTTCAAGAATGCAATGAAACTTATTAAGCCACGTTTTGTTTGAGTGTACGTCAAAAGGTTTGTGCATAATCCAAATTACCACAAACATTATACAAAATAGGGCAATTGAGTACGTCATAATTTCATTTTCTCCTTCTGATTTTTTTGTTATCTATTATTTTCTTTTTTCCTTCAATAATTTTTATCTTTGTGCCTAAACTATGATGTTCAGGATGTTTTATTTTGAATATAGCTGCGTTTTTTGCTTCTTTTTCCATTTTCAGCTGCATTTTCTTTTGTGAATGTTCATAGTATTTTTTAAAAACTTCTTCATTCTCTTTCTTTATATTCGGAATATCCAATGTCGGGATCATTCCATCCAATCCTTTATATAAAAGAGTTGATATTTTTGATTCATCAACTATTTGAAATTTTTCTTTCGGAATTTCCAGTGCTATGAGTACAGCAACGACTCCGGCAGGTATACATAATCCGCGTATTAATCCGAATAATAAACCGAGAGATCTGTCTAATCCCGAAAACATTGAGTTTTTTACAGCATCAGAGATAAAATACGAAACTATAGTTAGCAAAATCAGACAAATAACATACGATGAAGTTGACGCGATGAGTTGTCCCGCCATTGGATCAGGTGAAAAATGTGTTTCCAGGAATTCGTATACATAAGGAGTTGCCGCAGCTGCTGCAAATCCACTTCCAACCCATGAAAACAAGCTAAAAAGCGTTCTCGTAAAACCATTGGCTAAACCAAAAAGCGAAGAAGCCAACATTATAGTTATGTATATGTAGTCTACTATATTAAAAAATGATTCGCCGTTATTCATGACGTTTACTCATTCCAAGTATCTCTATAATATCAAACAAATTTTGTACAGGCATTAGATTAATATTGCATGATTCTTTCGGAAATTTATTTGATGCCGGCAGAATCACATTTTTGAAACCAAGTTTTTCCGCTTCTTTGACTCTTTCTGAACATCTTGAAACTGAACGAACTTCTCCCGTTAGCCCAATTTCTCCGAAAATACATGTATCATTTGGAATCGGATTTACACTTCGAGCGGAAAGCAGACACGCTGCTACAGCTAAATCACCGGCAGGCTCGGATATTTTTAAACCACCTGCGACATTTAAATAAACATCCCTATCTGCAAATGAAATTTTACATTTTGTTTCGATAACTGCCAGAATCGTGAAAAGACGGTTTAGATCCCAGCCTACAACTGTCCTGCGAGGTGCTATAAAATAACTTTTTGAGACAAGCGCCTGGATTTCAGCGAGAATTGGTCTTGTTCCTTCAATTCCCGAAAAAACAGTTGCGCCAGCGATATCATTATTTCTTTGCGTCAGAAATAATACTGATGGATTTGATACACTAAATAATCCATGGCCATGCATTTCGAAAATTCCAAGTTCATCGCATGGGCCATAACGGTTTTTGACCGCCCTTAATATACGGTATGAATTCCCGCGCTCTCCTTCAAAATAAAGGACAGTGTCGACCATATGTTCCAGGACTTTTGGCCCTGCAATAGCTCCTTCTTTTGTAACATGTCCAATCAAAAAAACAGTTGTTCCTGTTGTTTTCGCGAAATTAATCAGTTCATAAGCGACTGTTCGAACTTGTGTAACTGTTCCCGGAATAGATTCAACCGTTGAACTTTGTAATGTTTGAATAGAATCAATAACCAAAAAATCTACTTTTGATAATGAATTAATTATTGCATCTACATTTGTTTCGCATGCAAGTTTTACATTGGAATTATTAGCTCCGATTCGTGCTGCTCTTAAACAAATTTGTTCAGAAGATTCTTCTCCTGAGATATATACACAATTATGGTCTTGAGAGAATGCAGATAGAACTTGCAGCAAAAGAGTAGATTTACCTATTCCGGGATCACCTCCAATTAAAACTACTGATCCCGGTACTGCTCCACCGCCTAATACTCTATCAAACTCAGTAATATTGCTCAGAATTCGTTCAACCTTTTCATTGGAATAACTTAGATCACTGAATTCAATTTCGTTTGTTGGTGTTTTTGCGCCGTATATGCTACCAAATCCACTACCGTTGCTTACTCTGATATCTTCTACAATTGTATTCCATTGCCCGCAATCTTCACATCTGCCGAGCCATTTTGGATATCTGGCTCCACATTCGTTGCAATAAAATAATTTTTCAGATTTTGCCATTTCTTTTACCTCGCATATTTCTGTTTTTGCATTTTTTCGCTTTCGTTGAGCGAATTAAATAGCCAAAACTATGCCATTTTCAGGCTTCCAATACAGGAATACCTCATCTTCCCATTGTATAGGACGTTCAGCAGCACGTACTAAGTTAGCTACAGTCGCAAGTACAGTAACTCCTGATGCTAAAAGTACGTGATATATGGACACGTCACCTAGATAAACAATATCCTTTACAATTCCATTGGTCCAATTGTAATCGCCTTTCGGAATAACAGTTGTAAGTACGACTTTTTCCGGGCGAATCGCTACGCTTATCTGCGCTCCTACAGGGACAGAAGCCGAATGAGTAACAAGTAAATTCTTTTCCATTGCCGTTGATTTTACTATGACGTGGTCTGCTTGTTCTTCAACAATAATTCCATCGAATAAATTAACGGAGCCGATAAAATTCGCCACATATTTTGAATTTGGATACTCATATATTTCAGTTGGACCTCCAACCTGCAAAATTCGTCCTTCTCTCATGAGACCGATGCGAGTTGACATGGTCATTGCTTCTTCTTGATCATGTGAGACCATAATAAAGGTAACACCGACTTTTTCTTGAATATTAACAAGTTCTAATTGTGTTCTTTCACGCAATTTTTTATCGAGAGCAGCGAGAGGTTCATCAAGCAAAACCAGTTTCGGATGCTTTACAAGGCTTCTGGCAAGAGCGACACGTTGGCATTCTCCGCCTGAAAGTTGATCAGGTTTGCGCTTTTCATACCCGCTTAATTGGACTAGCTCAAGATAGGCGCTTACGCGATCACGGATTTCTCCTTTCTGCATTCCTTCCTGAATTAACCCAAAGGCGACATTCTGTTCAACTGTCATGTGGGGGAAGAGAGCATAAGATTGGAAAACCATACTGACAGGACGCTTATAAGGAGGAGTGTCTGTCATATCTATACCATCGATGAATATTTTTCCTGAGGTCGGTGATTCAAAACCAGCCAGCATGCGCAATAGTGTCGATTTACCGCATCCTGAACGACCAAGTAACGAGAATAATTCTCCACGATATATCGATAGAGACACATTATTTACTGCTACACGTCCACCAAATGTCTTTGTAAGATTGTTAATAGATACGTAAGGACGAGCATTTGGATCTTGCCAAGGTTCTATGTTGCTGAGATGTTTTGATTGCTCTGGCATAATGCTTTTCCACTAAAAAAATTCTAATACGCAAAGAATACAGAATATTGACGGACAAAACAACGCTTCTCATACGTAGGGGAAAGATGAAGCGCTTTAAAAATCTTTTTATTTCCTTAACTATTTCCTATTAAAATCAATGTAATAAAGTCGGAGAATCTCTATGTTCAACTTGTTTAAAATCAATTTGTGTAAAAATTGCGGGGGGGGGTATTCGCCTTCTTACACAGGATTTTGCGTGGATACAAACCATATAAAGGCGGTGTATTAATTGAATTCACTTTCAGTATTCCCGTTTGTATCACTCTTCTATTTTTTGTATCTGATCATTATCGTTTTTATGAATTGAAAAACAAAATAAAAACTTCCGCATATTTACTTGCAAGCATGGTGCAGCAAATAAAAAATAGCAATTCAGATAAACAAATAACAAAAGCAGACATAAATAGAATGGTGTATGCAAGTTGTCTTAATCTTTTTCATACAAACAGTATGTTTAAGCCTTATCCATTCGGAATATATTACAAAACGCGTTTTCACTATGTAAAGAAGGAAAATGATAATTACAAATACTGTTTTTGGACCTCGGATACAGGGAATGGTGGATTTTCTTTTAATGGAGGAATGTATAATTCAAATCTGACATCTACAACAAAGTCGCAATCTCAAGTGGAAGCGATACATCCTGATTTGGTTTGTTATAAAGACGGCGAAGAGCGCTTGCTTATTATATGTTTTTATGGTGCTGTAGGTTTTACAAAATCAAAGCTTGGATTATTTTTATTGGAACCTAAATTCGGAGATAATGGTAATTTCGTTTATAAATTAGTTATTACTCCAAAACCGGGATTATTTCCGCCTGCATGGTAAGGAAATTTTTATTTTGAATATTTTTATATATTTGCTTTCTGAGTATAACTTTCTTCAGGATAATAAAAGCTCGCTGAGTCTGTTTATTATCCTGAAGAAATAAAAAAAATTTATATATTGATTCCTTTTATATTTTATATACTGAAGTTTGACTTAGTTTTATGGGCTATAATGTTATTGCTATGATCATATTTCTGTATTAAAGCGTTTCTTAACAATGTTATGAGAATAGTTGCATTAAATGTCATAGCCAAAGAAGAAACTTTTCCGGAAGTTAAGTAAATAACAGAAAAATTCTCGAACTCCCTTTTTGCGTCTGGTGAAAATTCCGTAAGATCTTCTTCATTTATGCACTCAATTCCTAGCCTTTTAAAATTATCTACAGCCTGAATTAGTTGATCATTTCCCGAACCGTGGGCGAGCTCTTCAATCTGGGTTAAGGTGTCATTTAGTGGCTGTAGTTTTTCTTGAGCACGCGCAAAACTTCCATTAGGTGACAGCAAAACGCGAATATCATCTGGTATTCCTTCTCCTACATCTGAAGCAAGAACAACTCCGATATTCAACATTATTGCTGAAGCAAACAAAAGTACTTTTTTATTCATATTTTTTCTCCTGTTTTTATTTTTCTTTTATTGTTTAAAAAAATTGTTACATATTTATTAACGATTACATTTTGTAATCGTGTACTACATCAGCGACAAAAAAGACCAATATACAGAAAAAACTATGAAAACATTTGAATTAGCAACCTATATATAATGCGAAATCATTCAAATAGCAAGTATTAATTTCCTTATTATTTTGAATCCAAGAAATCGTTTGTTTTTCTTAAAATATCAGTAATATCTGAATGAAAGTATTTTCCATAAGTCATGAAACCATGAATAGCTCCAGGTAAAATGATTTGATTAACCTTTACTTTCGCTTTTTTTAATTTTTCAAAAAACGCCAATTGATCGTCCAACAAAATATCACAGCTTGCGGATACTAGAAGAGTTTTTGGAAAAATTTCTGCATTTTCTTCCAATAGCGGATATACAAATTTATTATCTGAAAAGATCGGATCGTTATATTCTGTTCCAATATATTGGTAAATGTAATTTTTGGTCCATTCTTTAGTAAGGCCATATCCATTTCCGAATAATTCATATGATTTACTTTCAAGATTATTAGACAATATCGGATATAACAAAATTTGTGCAATTGGAAGTTGTTTGTATCTTATTGCATTAAGTTTTATACACAATGCTGCACATAGATTTGCACCAACATTATCACCGATCAAAATGATATTTTTGTTTTCGAACTTCGAACACCAAATGTAAGTGCTTAAAACATCACTTAACGGCATGGGGAACTTGTATTCTGGAGATAATCTATAATTTACAGAAAAAACTTTTCGAGATAAAACATTCGCAATTTTTCTGCATAATGTGTCATGAGTGTCTATACTGCCTTGAACCCATCCGCCTCCATGTATAAATAGAATTATTTCATTATGTGATTTTTGTAATGGCATATAGGTTCTCATACTCAACTTATGTTGACCATTCGGATTTCCTATTTCAAAGTCATCAACATTAGCAACTTCTTCTTTCTTTCCTGCATTATCCAAAAAAAAGCGATCTGAAACTTTTCGTCTAAAAAATGAGTAGAGATTAAAAGTGAGTTTATCAAGTAATTTTAATTGATTATGCGATACAAAATCAGAAAGAACTAATCCTTTTAAAACTTCTTCGGAATTTTCGGATAAATTTGTAGTGTACTTATACAATTTACACTCTCCGCATTTGTTCTTTTTTTTAATTAAAGAAACATTACTTCAAACTAGCATTAACTTATAATACTTGTAAACCCCTTGCTTTAATTATTTCCCGTAAAAGTTGAACATTTGCCTTTGTTCAGTACTTATGTTAAGACTTTGTAAGAAAATTAACTGGGAATATAAAAAATGGAGTTTCTTACAAATAATTTTGTATACTTATCTGAGATAGAACCATCGATACTGCAAAATTTAAGATATGCTTCATCTGATAATTTGATCGGGCATAATCTGAGAGGATACAATGCAAATAAGGTAATCCTTAAAGAAAAAGCAGCTCTGCGTCTAAAAGATGTGCAGAAATATCTCTTAGGAAAAGGATATACTCTTGTTATCTATGATGCTTATCGTCCGCAAAGAGCAGTTCAGCATTTTGTTGAATGGTCTCAGAATAATGATATATCAACAAAAAACTACTATTATCCGACTTTGGATAAAAAGATTCTTTTTGCTAAAGGTTATATCAGTTTAAAATCAGATCATTGCAAAGGATATACAGTCGATCTGACTATTATGCCTATTCAATCATCATTGAAGAAAATTTCCGTTTCTGAGCGACTTTTGAAAAACGGGGATAAGATTTCGTTTTTAGATGATGGTACGTTAGATATGGGAACAAGTTTTGATTGCTTTCATGAGGCATCACATCATAATTCTGATTTGATAAGTGAAGCCAGTAAAGATAACCGAAAAATTTTGGAAGATACTATGCGAAAATTCGGTTTTTCTACCATAGATGTAGAGTGGTGGCATTACACACTTTCTGATATCGATAGCACAGAAGATTACGATTTTCCAATTGAATAAATAGTTTCGATCACTTTTTAGATTGCTTTTTGAACATCGTCAAGTTTGGATCTTCCGCAATCATTTCTTCTGCGATTTGAACGCTATTTAAAGCTGCGCCTTTACGTAAATTATCACATGCGACCCACAACATAAGTCCATTTTTTACAGAATAATCTCTTCTTATGCGGCTTACATATACTCCATCTTCACCTTGTACATCGATTGGCGTTGCAAAAACGCCTGCGCCGTCTCTCCTGTCAAGTGTAACTATTCCTTCAAAATTATCAAAAGCTTCAAAAGCATCATCTTCCGTAATAGGTTTTGCAAATTCACAGGCTAATGATAAACAATGTCCGATAAAAGTAGGAACTCTAACGCAAGTAACTGCGACTTTTACATCAGATTTTAGTATTTTGCATATTTCTGTGGATATTTTTTCTTCCTCATCACAAGCTCCAAGTGTTCCTATATCTCCTATCGCGGGAATAACGTTATATGCAATTTGTTTTTGAAATACTTCTGGAATTGGCGAGCCTGCAGCAATAATTGTTTTTGCTTGATTAAAAAGCTCATCGATTGCGCGTCTTCCCGCTCCTGAAACTGACTGATATGTCGAAACGACCACTCTTTTTATCGGAGATATTTCAGACAAAGCTTTGAGAGTCATAGCAAGAGGAACGACAATACAGTTTGGTGTGGAAATAATGCCTAACGGAGCGCCTTTTTTTAAAACTTTTGCATTTATTTCAGGGATAATAAGAGGAACTTTTGAATTTAAACGGAAATAAGAGCTCTTATCTATTATAACACTTCCGCAATCTGTAACTTGTTCAGCATATTTTCGTGTGACAGTATTCCCTGCGCAAAAAAAAGCCAAATCAATATCGGAAAAATCTACATTTTCAAATGTGGTCACTTTTATCGATTTATTTCTGAATGAAACCTCTCGTCCTGAGAATCTATTAGACGCGATTGGGATTAAATTGGCTATCGGAAATTTCCTTTCGGCAAGAATATCAATAGTTTTTCCGCCTGTACTTCCTGTCGCTCCAACAATAGCTACATTATATTCTTTTGCATTCGTATATCTCATTAAAAACCTCTTAATATTGTGAGCGACATTATTTATCGGCATTTTAAAACTTAATCTTGATTAACTCAAAGAAAAAAGCAAGAATATTTAAGAGAAAACTATCTGAATTTCAAAGGCGACATTTTTCGATTATGCAGTTATTTGAACAAACACATCCTTTAGCAGACAGAATACGTCCGACTGAAATAAGTGAACTTATCGGACAAAATGTCTGTGATCAAATTCCATCGATCGAAAATTTACAATCTATGATTTTTTGGGGACCTCCCGGGTCAGGAAAGACATCATTAGCGAAAATTTTAGCCCAAAAAAGCGGATTACATTTCGAAGAAACTTCGGCAGTTATGCATGCTACTGCGAAATTCCGATCAATTTTTGAAATGGCAGCTAATGATCCATCACAAAAAATATTAGTTTTGATGGATGAAATACATCATTTAAATAAAAGCCAGCAAGATATTTTTCTTCCACATCTTGAAAATGGTTCATTAATCTTAATAGGAACAACAACTGAGAATCCTTCGTTTGAATTACGACCGGCACTTCTATCTCGCTGTAAGGTTATCACTTTTGAACGGCTTCAATTGGATGATCTTGACAAAATTTTGCAGCGTGCAGAAAAATATATGAAGAAAGAATTGCCTTTAACTCCTGAAGCAAGACAGCATTTGTGTCTTATGTCAGATGGAGACGGTCGTTATCTTTTGAATCGCGCCGAAGAATTACTCGCACTGAATACAAATAAAAAAATCTCTGTAGAAGAATTAGAAAAAATGGCACCGAAGCGCGCGATGGTTTACGATTCTACAAAAGAAGAGCATTACAATCTTCTTAGCGCGTTTCATAAATCATTACGTGGCTCAGATGTTGATGCGGCACTTTATTGGACAAACCGGATGCTTATTGGTGGAGAAAATCCGCTAATTATTGCACGTAGGTTAATCAGATTTGCGGCAGAAGATGTCGGTATGGCTGATCCAAATGCACTTCTGCAAGCCATTGCAGCGCACCAAACTTATTCAATGCTTGGTTCTCCTGAAGGTGAACTTGCTATAACAAACGCTGTAATTTATTTGGCGACAGCTCCAAAATCTAATGCTGCATATCTTGCGTATAATGAATCAAAACAATGCGCGAAATTTTACGGTTCACTTCCTGTTCCGAAAAAAATTCGCAATGCTCCGACGAAATTAATGGAAGAATTAAAATATGGCGAAGGATATATTTATGATCACAATACTAAAGATGGAGTTTCTGGAGATAATTTTTTTCCTGATGAATTATCGCGAAAGCAGTTCTATCGCCCGGTTGAACGTGGCTTTGAAAGAGAGCTGAAAAAACGTGTTGAATGGTTAGAGAAAAAAAGAAAAGAAAAAGAGAGCAGAAGATAAAAATTTTTCTGCATATACTGTATGTTATAAACGGTATTATTTTTGTTTGAGTTTTTTATGGTTTGTAATTTTTCTCCCATTGCGTTTTCCATTTTTGGTTTTCCGATACATTGGTATTCGCTTGCGTATATTTTCGGAATAATTTTTGCCTTCGAATTAACAAAGCATTTGGGAAAAAGAATTGTACAGTGGGGAGGAATAAATGGTTCGGAAGATTTATCTTTAAAAGTACCATCTAAAAACAATCTTGAAGAATTTTTGAACTATGCAGTAATAGGAATAGTTGTTGGTGGCCGGCTCGGACATGTTCTTTTTTATGATTTCGATTATTATTCCGCTTATCCGATGGAAATTTTGCGCGTATGGAAGGGGGGAATGTCGTTTTTCGGTGGTTTCCTTGGCTCTATAAGTGCTGCTGCGATATTTTGTTGGCGCAAAAATATTAATTTTTGGAATTTCGCCGATCTTTGGTCTCTCGGAGTACCAATTGGACTATGTTTCGGACGAATTGCGAACTTCATTAATGGAGAATTGCTTGGAAAAGAAACAACTGCTGTATGGGGAGTAATTTTCAGAGATGGTATTTTGCGTCATCCAAGTCAATTGTATGAAGCTTTTTTGGAAGGAGTTATTTTATTTTGTGTAATGCTCTATTGCTTCTATATTAAAAAGCTATATCGATACAAGGGCGCTTTGTCAGGAGTATTTTGTTTAGGGTACGGTATCGCAAGATTCATCGGAGAATTTTTCCGTGAACCTGATTCATTATTCAGTTATGAATTGCTAATAAAGACCAATCTGAATTTAAACCAATACATGAGCATCGGAATATTTTTGTTGGGTATCGTATTAGTATATCGCAGTGTGGATAAGCCGATAATGAATCCGAATTAGTTAGATTTTTCTTGCATTGATAAAATACTTTTCGAAAGATCAATTGATTTATGTTTCATACGTGCCAGATCTATGATCGTGTATGCTGTTTTGTCGGTTACGTATGGTGTATCAGTGTTCCATGCTTTTATAAATGCTGAATTTTTATTTTTGTATTCATCAGAAACCCAAAGAATAAATGGGATTTCATAGGCATTTGGTCCTTTTCTTGCACCAAGATCGCATTCTTTTGTATCGTTTATATCTTGTCCATGATCGCTGAGATAAAGCATAGCACTGTACCCATTATATTTCTTTAATGAATTTAATATCTTATTTAAAATATAATCTGTATAAAAAATACTATTATCATATTGCGCGGTACAAATGGCTTTGCCTTTATCAAAATAATTTGAAGGAAGTTTGAATCGATCAAAGTTTGATGGATATCGGAAAATTAATGGAGTATGGGATCCTATTAAATGGAGAACGATTAATTTTTTCTTTGCTTTATCTTTTAGTGCTGTATGAAAGTATTGCAACAGGCTTTCATCGAAAAGAGATTTGTCATTTATACCTGCATTGTTTATGAATGCATATTCATCGCAAAGTTTTCCTAAGCGCATGACAGAATTATCAAAGATATTAAACCGTCCTTGGTTTGAAAACCAAAAAGTTTTAAAGCCGGCATCTTTGAAGAAATGAATTAATGTATATTGTTGAGTACTTGATGTATTTAAATCCAATTGAAACATAGACTTTACAGCGCCGGAAGTAAAAGCATGAGCGGTATTAACATTTTTGAAGACAAAGAGTTCACTTTTAAGATTGTCGAAGTACGGAGTAGTTTGTCGATTATATCCGTAGATGCTCATATGTTTTCTGTCAACACTTTCTCCAATGACAATCACATACGTTTGTGAAAAATTATTATCTATTTCGCATGTTATTCCTTTAAGCGGAATATGCTTTTTATCAAATTCTTTCGCTTCTCTCAAATCAGCATGATATTCATTTGTTATCGAAATAATATTTTGAAAAGAAATAAGATCTGCAGAGATAAAGTTTGCGCCGAGTAAAGCATAGGCATATATACGATAGTGTTTGTTTGCAGAAATGCTTTTTATATTTTTCAATGAAAATGCGAAGATAATTATACCTAAATTGAATATTATATAAGCTGCATAATCTTTTAGGCAAAGTATCGCTTCTTTTATGTCCGTGCTGAAAATCGCATTCATGAAATCTTCATATATGGGAAAGCCACTGACATAAACGGAGACAATATTCAGCGCTGTCGGTATATAAATTAGTAATGTCCAAATTAAAATAATTATTTTTTTATAATCAGTTAAAAGGTAGGTTATGAATGTCGTGAGAAATAATGTAAGTATTTGTAATGACCTTATAAGTACACGCTCATTTGCATATAAAAAAATATGATATTCATCAAAAAAAATACTTAGATATAACTCCGCAAAGAAGGGTATACCTAAAATAAAAAATGCGATTACGTGGTTTTTATATTTTGTTATCGCCATAATATCTAATATTTATCAAATACAATTTAAATAGCGATTAACACCAAAAAATATCTTTAAAATTTTTTTCTTGATAAAATACTTTTCGAAAGGTCAATTGATTGATGTTTCATACGAGCTAGGTCGATAATTGTATATGCTGTTTTATCGGTTACATATGGTATATAGGTATTCCATGATTTTATAAATGCGGAATTTTTATTTTTATATTCATCGGAAATCCAAATAATAAACGGAACTTCATAACTGTTTGGCCAAGTTCGTGTTCCTAACTCACATTCTTTTGTATCATTTATGTCTTGCCCATGATCGCTAAGATAAAGCATTGCACTATAACCATTTTGAAATTTTAAAAGGTTGATTATTTTATTTAAAATGTAATCTGTATAAAGAATGCTATTATCGTAATAAGTTACATAAGTAGCTTTTCGTTTATCATAATAATTGTTAGAAATTTTGAACTTTCTGAATTCTTTCGGATATCTAAATTTAAGAGGAATGTGAGATCCCATCAAATGTAAGACTATTAATTTCTGTTTAGCTTTATCTTGTAGGGCTTTACGAAAATATTTGAGCAAAAATTCATCAAAAAGCGAAGTTTCGCTCACATCGGAGTCATTTATAAATTTGTATTCATCGCAAAGTTTTCCTAAGTGAGTGACTACACTATCGAAAACTTTAGCTCGTCCTTGGTTTGAAAACCAGAAAGTTTTAAATCCTGCATCTTTGAAAAAATGAATTAAAGTATATCTTTTATTATTAGTATTGGAAGAAGTATTCAATTGAAACATAGACTTTACAGCGCCGGAAGTAAAAGCATGAGCGGTATTAACGTTTTTGAAAACAGAAAGTTCGCTTTTAAGATTGTCGAAATACGGAGTTGTTGGTCGATTATATCCGTAGATACTCATATGTTTTCTGTCGACACTTTCTCCAATGACAATTACATACGTTTGCTGTTGATCTTTTAGTTCATTTTGTATGTTGTTTAGTGGTTCATGTTTTTTGTCATATTCCTTAGCTTCTTTCATATCAGAATAATATTCAGACATTGTTGTAATTACGGTATGAAATGGTAGAAGATCCATAACAACAAGTTCACTGATAAGCAGAAAAATCGCATATGTGCCGTAGTATTTGTTCCTATATGTAATTTTTGTGCTTTTTATAAAGAAAATCGAAGATATTACAAAGAAATTCCAAAAAATATAAACGGAGTAATCTTTTAAACAATTTGTAGCTTCTTTTATATCAGTATTAAAAATCACACTTAGGAAATCTTCATGAATAAGAAAACCGCTTACATAAACTGATATAATATTTAATGACGTTGGTATGTATATTAACAGTGCCCATATTAATAGGATCATTTTCTTATGGTTGCTTAAGAGGTAGGCTATGTATGTTGTCAGAAATACCGCAGATAATTCTATTAATCTTATTATGGTGCGTGCAAGAGAACTTACAAAAAACTCAGAATGAAATTCACGATACGAGATGTTGAGATAAAACTCAGCAAAAAACGGAAGTCCAAGAATGAAAAATGCAATAATATGGCTTTTCTTATATTTTTTTATCATCATGATACGCAATATGTATCAGATATGCCTTAAGATTCTGTGAAAATTCGGAATTTTTAGACATATTTCATTACGAACAAAGGAAAAGATTTGATAAAAGTAAGCTTTGCATAGATCTTTGTATTTTCTTAACTATTTTTTACTAAAACTAATGCATATTTATTTGAGGAATTAAAATAATGATCCTGAAAGCGAACCAACCTATTTTGTGCAAAATTCGTGGGGGGGGGTATTTGCCTTCTTGCACAGGACTTTGCGTGGTTACAAACCATATAAAGGCGGCATATTAATCGAATTCGCGTTTAGTATTCCAGTTTTTATAATTCTTCTGTTTTTTGTCTCTGATCATTATCGCATTTATGAATTAAAAAACAAATTGAAAACTTCTGCATATCTTGCAGCAAGCATGACTCAGCAGATAAGTAATACACGATCAGATAAGCAGTTAACTGCAGCAGATCTTGCAAGAATAACGTATGCATGTTGCCTGAATTTTTTCCATACGAATACTATGTTTAATCCATGGCCGTTCGGAATAAGTTATTCCATAAATTTTATATATGTAAAGAGATTAAACAGTAATAGTTATCAATATCAGTCCTCTTGGGGAAGTACAGAAAGTGGAGTCAGTCCAGTTAATATGGGAAGATCCGTTGGCGGTATATCAACAAAAAAATTAAGTGAAATAGAAAATGTAAATACTGACTTAGTATGCAGTAGAGATGGAGAAGAGAAACTATTTTTAAACTGTACTTACAGAAGAATGCTAAATTTTGATAAATCAAAGATCGGGTTATTTTTACTTGATCCGCAAATGGTGAAAGGAGGTATGCATACAACTAATAGGTATCCTGATTTGCTATATTATCAGATAGTTATAAGTCCGAAACCTGGATTATTTCCTGCGAGAAATTGAGTTTTATTGGCTTTTTTATTAATAATGAGTAATATCTGTCATCCTTGTTACATATTTTTCTGGACTTTTTTCACTTATATTGCTAAAAAGTAGGCCATAAGCTGTTTGATATTTATCTTCAGCTCGTTTTTAGTTACTTAATTATTGGAGATTTTTGTGGCTTTAAAAATTCGTTTAGCTCGTGGTGGAGCGAAGAAGCGTCCTTTTTACAGAATAGTTGTTGCGGATTCCAGGAATCCGAGAGATGGAGCATTTCTGGAAAAGCTAGGAACATATGATCCATTCTTAGCGAGTGAAGATCCGGCTCGTATTATTGCTAATGAAGAGAGAACAAAATATTGGCTTTCTGTTGGGGCAAAATTGTCTGAACGTTGCGCAATTCTTCTGAGTCAACGTGGTTTATGTGAGAAACCAGCTATTTCAGAAACACCAAAAAAGTCTGCTCCTAAGAAGAAAGCTCAAGAGAGACTTAAAGCGCAGCAAGAATCCGCCTCTTAATCGCTTTGAAAAATGGGATTTTGTACGTATACCGAAAAAACGGATAACGTTATTGAGGTTTTGCGTGTAGTGGGAGCCTTTGGAATAAAAGGACAGCTGCGCGCTATTCTATTTTCCGATAATATCTGTGCTTATAAAAAAGTTTACGCATCGGATGGATGTGAATTTGATTTTCGAGTAGTAAGATTTGTCGGCGGAAAGCATGCGATAATAAGTTTGAGCGGGATAAATGATCGTACTAAGGCTTTGTCTTTCAAAGGATCAGCTCTTTACGTAAAAAGAGGAGATCTCGAACAAGCCCAAAAAAATGAATATTACGTATGCGATTTGATTGGTGAAAAGGTAAAAATTATCGATCACGAAGATATCAGTTGTAAAGTAGTTAATGTTTTTAATTTCGGCGCGGGAGATTTAATAGAAATTTCATATAAAGATGGTACTTTTTTGGTTCCGTTTAAGAAGGAGAATTTTCCATCGAATGAACATGAAGAAGGAATTTTTATGACTTTTTCCGCTTTTACTTGTTACAAGGATTAAAATTACCTATATATAATCACAAAAAAGCTTGGAGAAAATGAATAATGTTTAAGGAGCTTCGTAATTTCGCTATTATCGCGCACGTTGACCATGGTAAAACAACTCTTGTCGATGCCATGTTTAAGCAAAGCGGTCTTTTCAGAAATAATCAGCAGATAGAAAACTGCGCAATGGATAGTAATGATTTGGAAAGAGAGCGGGGAATAACGATTCTTGCGAAATGCACAAGTTTTGTATGGAACGATATAAAGCTGAACATTGTTGACACTCCGGGGCATGCAGATTTCGGCGGTGAAGTTGAACGTATTCTCAGTATGGTTGATGGCGTATTGCTGTTGGTTGATGCCTCTGAAGGACCAATGCCACAAACAAAGTTTGTGCTTACAAAAGCTCTTGCGTTGAATTTGAATCCGATTGTCGTGATTAACAAGATTGATAAACAAGATGCTCGTGTGTCAGAAGTTGTAGATGAAGTTTTTGATTTATTTGTTGCGCTCGGGGCGAATGAAAAGCAGCTTGATTTTCCTATTTTGTATGCCTCAGGTAGAAATGGTTGGGCAGTCTCAAATTTAAACGATCCAAGGACAGATCTTACACCACTTCTTGAAACGATTATTAGGCATATTCCCGCACCACAAACAAAAGAAGATGACCATTTCAGTATGCTTGTCACGATGCTTGAATATGATCAGTATCTCGGACGTGTTCTTACCGGAAAAATTCTTACGGGACATGCAACAATTAATGATCCTGTTCATGCGATTAACGCAAAAGGCGAAGTTATCGAAAGATCTCGTCTTACAAAATTGCTGTCTTTCGAAGGTTTAAAGAAAATTCCCGTAGAGAAAGCTCAATGCGGTGATATAATTGCCATTGCAGGGCTACAAGTAGCGACAGTCGCTGATACAATCGCTTCTACAAATGTTTCAGCTCCCATAAAGTCTATTCCAATAGATCCTCCTACTTTGTCTATGGTCTTTTCAATAAATGATTCTCCTTTAAATGGGCAAGAAGGTAAGAAACTTACTTCAAGAATGATCTGGGATAGGTTGCAAAGAGAAGCGGAAGGAAACGTGTCTATTACCGTAAAGCGTGCAGAAGCTCAGGATTCATTTGAAGTGGCAGGACGCGGAGAACTTCAACTCGGTATTCTGATAGAAACAATGCGGCGTGAAGGATTCGAGCTCTCTATCAGTCGTCCGCATGTCCTTTATAAAGAAGAAAACGGCGAAAAACTTGAGCCGATAGAGGAATTATATATCGATGTAGATGATGAATTTACGGGAATTGTGGTTGAAAAAATGACTTTGCGCAAAGGAAACATGATAGATATGATTCCTACGGGAGCAGGTAAGACAAGAATAAAATTTTTGATACCAACGCGCGGTTTAATAGGCTATCACAACGAGTTTTTGACGGATACGAGGGGCAGTGGCATTATGAACCGTTCATTTTATGGGTATGAACCACATAAAGGGCCAATCGAGGGACGAATCCGTGGAGTGTTAGTGTCTAATTCGGGCGGAAACGCGATTCCTTACGCTCTCTTTTTCCTCGAAGAACGTGGCGCATTATTTATTAAGCCTGGCGATCCTGTTTATGAGGGTATGATTATCGGAGAGCATTCCAAGAGCAATGATTTGGACGTCAATCCAACAAAAACAAAGCAGTTAAGCAATATGAGAGCCGCAGGAAAAGATGAAAATATAAAACTTTCTCCTCCTCGAATAATAACGCTTGAACAAGCACTTTCATATATTCAAGATGATGAGCTTGTCGAGGTTACACCATCATCTATACGATTGAGAAAGAGGTATCTCGATCCAATAACACGAAAGAAAATGAGCAAATTAGATAAATGAGTTTTGTTTCTGTAGTAAGTGACTTTATAAAGACATATGGCGATCCAAAAGTAAGCTCAAGATTCTTTATAGGATTCTCATGTGGTGTTCCTTTTCTTTTAAGACTTACAATATTGGATCTTTGGCTGAAGGATTGTGGCGTATCAAATACTGCAATAGGCTTATTTACATTACTGAATTGTCCTTTTACTTTTAAATTTTTATGGGCTTTATTTATAGATCGATTTAATTTTCCTTTCTTATCTGAAAAATTCGGCCGTAGAAAAGGATGGGCAATCGCAAGTCAGATACTTTTGTTTATCGGCATTTGCGGAATGGCTTGTTCTACTCCGAAAGATGGATTATTGGGACTGATTATATGCGCTTCAGTGGTTGCTTTTGCTGACGGCTGTCAAGATATGTCTCTTTACAAATATCAAATTCGAGATACTCAAGGAAAAATGCTTGGACCAATTGCCGGAGTGGTAATCTTCGGGTATCGGATAGGAATGTTTCTTTCAAAAAGCTTGTCACTATATTTGGCTCACTATTTCGGATGGAATGTTGCATATTTTGCTATGGCTCTGACTATTCTTTTATGTATGTTTTTTATTCTAAATATTGATGAGCCTCAGGAAGATGCAGAAGAAAAAGAACCGCTAAATTTTGGTGATAATGTTGATTTTTCAGCTACTATAAAAATAGCTTTGGATGATTGTCTGATAAACCCTTTCAAAAAATTCATGGAAAAGAACGACTGGAAAAGTCTTATATGGATAATTATTTTGTATCGTGCGGGAGATATGATTGCCCAAAAGATGGCTAAGCCGTTTTTTGTCGAAATAGGATTTTCTATGCTTGAAATCGCAAATGTTGTGCAAGTATTCGGGACGATTTCAACATTAATCGGAGGAATTTGCGGTGGATATTTCGTAAAGAAAGTCGGAATAAAAACTGCGATGTTTTATACGTCTATAACACATGCGATTTCTTGCTTAACTTACGTTGCAATGGCGCTTATAGGGTACAATATTCATATGCTATATTTCACTGCTTTTATTGAAAATATTACAGGCGGTATGATGAGTACGGCGTTTATAGCATTCCTATATTCTCTCTGCAATAAGAAATACGGCACAACGCAATATGCTCTTTTGTGGGCATTTTACGACTTTGGAGGCGCGATTTGCAGATCCATTTCAGGAGCTATGGCTGATCTACTGGGATGGACAAATTTCTTTATTTTCGCGGTAATTATGTTTATTCCGGGAATCATCGTACTTTATCCGAACATACATAGCGAAAATAGGGAAAGATTAGAAAAATATTGTTGACACAATCATTTTTTCCTATTATATATTCTACATCAGTTAAAAATACTGATGTCTATTTTTATGTCTTTTTTGTCTTAATCTTATTTTTTTGTGTTTTTTTTAATTTTTTTGAAAAGATTAGTGAAAATGACATATAAAATGAAATATATTTTTTTTGCTTTTGTTCTGTTATCTATTATAAACAAAGTGAATGCGACTGATATATCAGATCAATCTCATCTTACTTTAAAATATGCTTTGGAACATGGTACGGCAAGAATTCAAGCATTACCAAAAGCTTCAAAAGCATTATTTAATCGTTATGAAGTAGTATTGGATGGTCCTAGAAAATTGAAACAAAAAAATCGAAGAATTACAGGGATTACTGAAAATTTTTATCTAATAGATATGAGGAAATCTGAAATAGAAGATATGAAAAAATTTTCTAGATCAATAAAAATTCCTAGAAAAATTGGTTTTTGGTTGGATTTTAGCGAACAAGATATCGATGATTTTCTTATGAACAGAACAGTATGTGTTGAAAAACAAGATGCTTCTATTAAACAAATATCTTTTGTTAGTGATATGGATCATAGATAATTGTTTTAATAAATCAAGGTGAAATGAAAATAACAAAAATTCTTTAGATACCTTTTCTTTAATGCAAAGAATAGAAACTAACTAATATTTTTGATAAATTCTACTGGTACCTATATCTTTTTATATAAAAGAATTTAATTATTCTTTTTGTTTCTTTTTCTTTCGATTTATTAACGAAAAATTAAGGAATGAGTGATATAAAAAAGGAGTAGTACAAGGAGAGATCGGTTGACCGATTCAAAAGAGAACAGCGAGACAAAATCCGCTGATAAGTCAAATAAATCGACAGGGGGGGGGAATTTCCCTTCTCAATGTTCAAGATCTGTAAATTACGGATGTAATTACAGTAAGTTTCAAGAAACCCAAAAAATTGCTAGAAAAGGAGCTTCAGGAGACAATATATCATTTTCCGTTGATGATTTTTGCCATGCTACCATCTCTGATTGCGTCAATAACGGCGTTTACACATGCTATTATTTCAAACCAGTAAGCATCTATGGTGAGTATATGCTGTTGTCGATGCATACACGATCTCTTCTGCGCTACGCTGAATTTAAAAAGATCGAGAATTCAGCTTATACGTATCAATGACAGAGAATTGAATGATAGCGGAAATGCTATTCATTAAGATCGTAATCGATTTTTCTGCAGATAATGGCAGATGCATGTAGCAACTTTAAGAGTAGTTAGCTGAACATGCATATAATATAGTAAAGTATAAGAAACAAACATTACATATGAGCGATTATTCCTGTAATGTAAGTACTTGCACGAACAGCTATAGATGACAGCAACAATTGTGGATGTTTGTATAGTTGAGCTTCTGTAAAATCAACTCAAATGGAAAAGCATATCATATGATATAATCAACGAGATTATAACTAAAACTACACCACAAATTATAATGATATAGAAATTTTTTCTGAGTATGAAGGAGCAAAAAAATTTAGGCTAGATTGAATGAAGTAACTTTATTGTTGTTTGATATATTCTCTTTTTAGGTTGTGTTTGTCTCGCAATGAAGATACATTCGATATAAAATAAAACAAATACATATAATTAAAGCAGGTTTTAAAATGGAAAATAATACGATTGCTACAAATATTGCGGATATTTTGGTTATAGGTAGTGGACCTGCGGGGTATACAGCGGCCATATATGCAGCTCGTGCAGGTCGTACAACTTATCTTATTACTGGTGCGCAGCAAGGAGGGCAGTTGACGATAACTTCTTCCATTGAGAATTATCCGGGATTCGCATCTTCGATTTCAGGGCCGGAACTAATGGAACAGATGAGGCAGCAAGTAGCGTCTATAGGAGTGAAGATAATCTGTGATACGATTGCTTCTGTGGATTTTCCCGTGTCTATTAATTTTTCTAACGAATTCTTTAGAGCTATAGGTGAATCTGGCGCTGTGTATAAAGGCAAAAGTATAATAATTGCTACTGGAGCTGGAGCTCGTTGGCTTGGGATTCCGGGAGAAAATGAATATCGAGGTCGAGGTGTGTCAGCTTGTGCTACTTGTGATGGCTTTTTTTTCAGGGATAAGGATGTTGCAGTAGTTGGTGGAGGCAATGTTGCGGTCGAAGAAGCAATATTTCTAACTAATTTTGCGAAATCTGTAACTCTTGTTCATAGAAGAAATGAATTGCGTGCAGAAAAGATCATGCAAAAACGTCTTTTTGAAAATCCTAAGGTAAATGTTGTGTGGGATACAGTTGTGAGCGAGATTGAAGGTGATGGAAACAAAGTAACGAAGTTAAAATTGCGCGATACGAAGACGAATGAAATCTCATATAAAGAAATAGATGGAGTTTTTGTCGCTATTGGTCATCAGCCGAATACAACACCTTTCAAAGGTAAGATAGATTTAGATGCTTCAGGATATATAATCACAAAAGTTGGTACTGTAAAGACTTCTGTAGAGGGTGTTTTTGCGGCTGGGGATGTTTGTGATCCTATATATAGACAAGCTATAACATCGGCAGGACAAGGTTGCATGGCAGCCATTGAAGCTGATAAATATTTGGCGAGCAAAGGTATTTAAGAACGTTTAATGAATTCATATTTTTGTCGTTTGTTTTGAATTTTTCAATCATCTTTTAACTATATGCGGAGAAGATTTTAGAAAAGATTAAGGAAAAATTAAGGAAAAGGGGGTATAAGGGAGTAGTAGTGCAAGGAGAGATCGGTTGATCGGAAAGAAGGAGAGCGGCGCGTGTAGTGCCGGTAGGTCAAAAGTCTTGACGGGGGGGGGAATTCACTTTCTCAAGAATC
>CAJODB010000004.1 GCA_905233185.1 uncultured Alphaproteobacteria bacterium
TAGCAAATAAAAGTTAAGGAACCGTTAAAAACAATTAAAAATCAAATATTTTTTGTTTTTCCCATTTTAATACACTTCAAATCTTCAAAATAAACGGAGGGTTTTGGTGATTTTATGAAAATTAGAATGGAGTACAAAAGAGGAAACAATGCGAAGTTTTAGAGAAATACTTGATCATTTTAAGCAGAACAAAATACATATTTCCGAAACATTATCTAAAGATGAAGAGATAAAGGACACTTTTCATTTTCACTGGTTTGAGCATATTGTCGCATGTCGAGCTATATTTATAATGGCTGTTTTTATTCTGTTGTATATTTTCGTATATCAACAATTAGGTTGGTACAACAAAGCAATGGTATTTCTTGGTCCTATTTTTCTTGTGCTGTTGTGTTTCGGAACATTAATTTGTGTGGCTTTTGGAATTTTTGAATTGTTAGTACTGAATACATTTACAGCATATTTTTTATCGTTGGGAATTATAATTTCAGTTGTGCATACTTTGTATAGTTTATTGGAGTTACAAACACTGGAAATGGTTATTACGAACAAAAGAGTTATATGCAAAAGAGGGATTTTGCAACTTCAAACAGAAGAATTAAAACTTTCGAAAATTGAAAGCATTAATGTAAAGCAATCTATTTTCGGACGCATATTTAACTATGCAACCATTTCTTTTTCAGGAGTAGGAACAGCAAAAGTTGATTTTGTCGGAGTCGAAAATCCTTGGATAGTAAAAAGCCATATAGAATCGATTATTAAGGAGTAATTAAAATGGGAAAGAAGCAAACTAAGACAGATAATAGTAGAATAAATTTATACTACGTAGAAGCTTTTAAATCTAAAGAAGGTAGTTGGAATTGGGCCGCATTTTTCTTTCAATCTTTTTGGATGATTTATCGTAAAATATATTTCAAGGGGATTTTGTTTTTATTTCTGGATATGTTTTTATTTTATGTAGCATATAGTAACGATTGGGGATTTTTTTCTTCACTATGTTTATTAGCTTATAAAGTATTTTATGGTACATTCGGAAATTCATTATATGCAGAAACTGTAATCGAACGGATATATGAAGGATATCATCTTATGGATGAATATAAATCCACATCGCTGTCTTTAGGCTGTCTTGGAATTGCATTTATAATAGTTATTGCATGCAGAGAATATTTTTATCTTGATGAAGGTTGCACAAGTATTATAAGTTATCCATTCGCAATATTTACCACATTGTTTTTGATAATCTTTTATTCCATGGCTGATAATGAAGCAAATAAATCGTACCTGATGGAAAGGGTTTCTAAAAATGCTAATGATGCAGATGAGCCGTTAGAGATAAAAATAGACAAAACAAATTTTGATGAACTTGTACTTAAGTATCTTGCACATGATCATGAAAATCATATTTTTGGAAATATTATAACCGTCACTAATATTATAATAATGGCCTATATTCTCATAGGAGTAATTGTTGATATAAAAACCGATCAAAGCAGTTTAACTAAGTTAGGGATAAAAGTATTTAAAAATCTTATGGAATAGATTACCACGTCTAATAAAATGGGGTGATGACATTTTTTTCGCAAAACAAACCTTATGTGCTAGAATTAATCGAATAATCAGCAATAGGAGAAAAAATGGAGCATAAAAAGATTCAAGACTCCCGAATAAGCGCAAATATAAACGGCAATGATTATGTTATTCCAAAGAATATATCGGCTGGAACGTTGGGGCTTTTGGTTATGAATGCAAGTAGCAATATTTCGCTTGCAGTAGATCAACTTAGCACACAAACAACAATAGATGCTCTATTTAATCCCGAAGAAATTACAGAAAAAACTCTGATTTCTGCGCTTATTGGTGCACAAAACAGAAGCAATCAGTTGTATAATTATGGTATTCAGTCGACTTCATTGCCTTTTAAAGAATTGTATTTCAAATATGCTGCAAAATATGCAGGTAAAGCAGCGCAATTAGCTATAGCAATCGCAAAAATCAAAAACAAAGAGCAAAAAATCATAGTCGAAAAAATAAATATCGAAAACGGAGCGCAAGCAATTGTCGGAAATATTTCAAAAGAATCTGCCCAACGATAAACATTATTGCGGAGCAAAAACGAAGCAAGGAATTTGCAAAAATCTTCCAATGGAAAACGGACGCTGTAGACTTCATGGCGGATTAACTCCGAAAAAACATCCGAATCATAAAGCAAGATTTAATGCTTTTAAGACAGGAAGGTATTCAGTACAAGCTAAAATGAAAATAAAAGAACTAAAAAACGAACTGGATTTACTCAATAATCTCATTAATAAAGTAACAGATTGATTGTCATTTTTTCTTTCTAGCGAGTAAATTGTTGAGCTATTGTCTAAAAGAATCTTTATCTGCTTTGTACTGAAAAAAATCACGGAAAAATATCCAGTGTCATCTAAAATCGCGGGGGAATAGCGGGGGAAAATTGCTTTTTCTTATTTTTTAACACTCTTTTTAATCTTTAGTTCTTCTTGATACTTCCGCTGGTGGGCGCGCGGAGGCTCGAACTCCGGACCCACTGATTAAGAGTCAGTTGCTCTACCAACTGAGCTACGCGCCCGTCAATAATACCCACTATTTACGAACTTCTTATATGATACTTCAACGCTCTTGTCCAGATTTTTTTGATATTTTTTCTTTTTTTCGATATTTTCAACGTTTCAGGATGAGTTTTTGTTCGTATTCTTGTTTGTTTTGTTCGTTTCTCCCGTGCGTTTTGACTTTGTTTCTTCAAAATTCGCAATATCGCAACAAAAAAGGCAACCAAATACCATATTGGGCGTTTCATATTGGGCGTTAGGCTGGAGATTCTTGGACTTAGTCAGCTATTTTTCTCTGGGAAACCAGATACCCCATCAGATGTTGTACTAAAGCTGGTGCAATAGGGCAGGAGAAGAGTTCTGTTCGGCATTACAACCGCATCAGATGCCGTACAGGAGCGGGGTTGCCTGGCATCGTGCGCCGACTGATGAAACGCGCTACCACCGCATCAATCGCTGCACTAAAGCGGGCGCAATAGTCTTCTCTCGGAATTGATACGCATCTTATAATCACGCCAAGCGTTATATTGGAGCTGGTGTAATAGGGTAGGGGAATAGTTCTGTTCGGCATTACCACCCCATCAGATGCCCTACAGGAGCGGGGTTGCCTGGCATCGTGCGCCGACTGATGAAACGCGCTACCACCGCATCAAGCGCTATATTGGAGCTGGTGCAATAGTCTTCTCTCGAAATTGATACGCATCTTATAATCATGCCAAGCGCAGCACTAAAGCGGGCGCAATAGAGTAGGAGAATAGTTCTGTTCGGCATTACAATCGCAGCAGATACCGTACAGGAGCAGGCGAGTAAAATATTATCAGTTATCAGCGACACCATCTGCACTACTACCGCATCAGGCACAATACTGGAGCGGGAGACGGGAATCGGACCCGCGTCATCGGCTTGGAAGGCCGATGCTCTACCATTGAGCTACTCCCGCATTGATCAATGGGCGACAAATGACAAAATACATCAACCCATACTCAAGCATCGGGCAAAAGAGTAGCAAAAAACATGTGGCGTGTCCAGCGATAAAATAAGCGATAAAATAAACGGAAAAAATCTAAAATAGAAAACCGAAAAATTTAAAGAATTTTTGGCAAAAAATCAAAATTTTACTTTATTTTAACAAATAGTCTGATATAATTCTGACTTGATAATATAAGTAGGATGAATTTTTTCCAAAAAGAGCACACTGCGCAAGTGCGAATTTGAGGAAAAAGAGGAAAAGCGACAGCTGTTTTTGTAGGAAAGTGAGGAGCTGGAAGAGAAGGAACCGAAACAAACCTCGCACTTGTCGCCCTAAATTTATCCTAAGTGGAAAGAAGGATCCAGAGCTTTTGTATTAGTTTTTCTTGTTATTTTTGTTATTTTCGTTGTCGTATTTGTATTTTTTTCTTGTTTTTGTATTTTTGATACCTACATATAATATATGTAATGTTGGTATTTATATTTTTTGATATTGTGATTTAGTTTTTTGTGTATTTTTTTCAGTTTCATTTTTTCGTGTAGTTATTGTATAATTCGTTAGCCTTATTTCTTAACAAAAGGTTAATTTTGTATTTGTGTTTTATGTGTGTCTGTTGTAGGATGATCACGGCGTGGTGCTGTGATTTGATTTGTTAGGATTATTTTTTAATTTTGATTTTGTAAGGGAGAAAACATTATGAAAAAAACATTTTTATCATCTGCGATAGTAAGCGTATTGATGGTGACATCTGCTATGGGTATGGAGACGAGTAGCGAGACATTTAATTTGGATAGTTATTATCAAACTACAACGAGGATAGTTAGCGATCGTCAACTGTTTGAGAATTCAGCAAATAATGTTTTTCAGAGTTGGATAGGTTCATTAAATTCGTCTTACGTTCAGAATAGTTCTGTTTTTGGAAGTTTCGTTGATCAGCTCAGATCAAAAATAAGTAAATCATCATTAAATTCTAAGGTACAAGAAGAATTATCCAACATTATTGATGAAATGAAAGGAAGACTTTGGACTCGTGGTGCGTCTGGTGCAAAATTGAATAAAACTAAGGATGCCTTAGAGGGCTATCGTGAAGATATTGTTCAAATTATTGCTCTTGCAAATATGAGTGCTGCTGGTAGATTTGATAGAACACCAAAATCTGAGGAAGAACCAGAAGAGAAAGGTCGGGTTGATGATAGTGACGAAGGTTGGATATCCATGGTCAGTGATGGCGAAAACTGGATGTTAATACTTGAGGAGGCTTTCTCTAATGAAATAGCTAGAGATTTATCTTTCGGCTCTTATTTCCATAGCGGCTTACAGGATGTCCCCGTTATGAAGTGGGCTTTTTCTAATAGGACACGTGCTGAAGCATTTGTTACAAAAGTAAAATGCAAAATTGCAGAAATTGATAAAGCGTTTGAAGAAAAAAAGGATAAAGAATCTTATGAAACAGTGAGTTACTATAATGCTATGCCCCCTGTCATTGCGGAAGCTAAGGAGGCTATGGAGAAAAATCTTTCTTTTGTAAAGGAAGAGTCGACCTCGTCCGTTGATCTCTTGGGTGACTTGACTACTCAGATAGAAGCAGAGACCAAAAAGCAACAAGATGCTAAAAATGTTCTCCAAGCGGCTAATGATGCTATAACAGCGAAACAAGGTGAGGTGATCGACGAAAAGAGGGCCGTCACTGTATTGGATGGCCTTAAAATCAGGCTTGGAAATGATGGCGATAAAGTGGGTACGTCATCTTCTAGCGCTGGTCCTTCCCTCTTCGCGCGCATTGATGCTTTAGGTGTAGATGGCGACACTCTAAAGACACAAGCTGAAGCCCTCAAAAAAGCTCTCGATGAGCAAGATACGACCCCGCATGAGAAAAAAGAAGCCGATCCTTCTGATCCAGAGTCAAAAGCTGTCGAAGCGTTTACCGTTGAGCGAATAGTCGAGCAGGTAAAAAAACATGTTGAGACATTTTATACCCTGGAAAAGGATATTCTTACTGCGGAACTGAATCAAGCAAAAACGAAGGCTGAAGATGAAGCAAAACAGCTTCGAGCAGACTGGATTGCTCAGTTTGGGCAAGCTGTGAAGAACTTGAGATCGCTTTTGGGAACGGAAGGTAAGAAAGCGCCGGAGTCAGATCCATCAGCTCCGCCAAGTGAACCGACTTTGTGGCAACGTTTTGATGCCTTGGGCACTGAGGGTGAATATCAGGGCGCCCTTCGAACCGCTTTCGAGAAGGCTGAAACAGAGCAAAAGGCATTAGAAAATGCGGTTGCTGACGAAGGAACGACAAACGCAGATCAGCCTATTGCACTAACTACTATGGACACTAACAATAAGCTGCTCATAGAGCAACGCGATACCCGTCTAAAAGTTCTTGAATCGGCTCTAGATGCCCAGGAGAAGGCGAAAGCGGCGGCAGATGAACTGGCGGTACAGGCCGAAAAGCTCAGGCTATTCAAAGAAGAGAAAGCTCAGGCAGTGCAAGATTTATTAGACAGTCAAGAACTTGCTGATCTTCAAGCGGTTGTCAATGCATTTCCAAAGCCTACACTTCTAACTCCTTCAACGGCACATTCTTCTGCTACTTCCGCAGATTCTTCGGAAGTAGATACTTATGCGGTTTTTGAAGCTCTTGGCAACGGCTTGGCAAAATTTAAGGCGGAACTCAAGGAATTAAAGAAAAGCTTTGAAAATCTTACTGTACTTGCTGATGCGGCAGAAAAACCTGCAGATAGCAGCACGACATTTGTTCCAACAAGCGGAAATCTTGAACAATATTTAGAAGAAGGAAGTCATCTACTCACATATGAAGAAGGTACTTTGGCATACGATATTGCGGAAGCTGAGTATGAATTGTTGAGAGGTCAGCAATTGGATCTCAATGCGCGTATTCTCGCTCAAAAACGTTTGAGGGAATTTGAGGTTAGCGCGACATCTGAAGCATCAAATCCGCAGCAGCTGGATGAACATTTTAAGAGTGAAGAATCATCTACGCAGAAGTTTCAAAAACAGTTTGGTGAACTTGGTTCTGCTTTGAAGTCGGTTGCTGATTCGGTAGAAGCTGAATTTTCTGAAGAAAAAGGAAAACTGCAAGAGGATTTCGAAAAGAGCTTGTACTATCGTAATATTCTTAAATCAAAATCGTTGGTTAAAGAAGGTGGAACGAGTGCGCCAGAATCGCAAAAAGTTCTTCTGGAAAATCTGACTTTTATGCCGTTTGATACTGTTGCTAGATTGGATCTGAGTGGCGAGTATCCGACTGAGACTAAAGAAGGAATGAGCAGAGATTCTGGCAGTTTCGAGAGCGATTCCTACTCAGAAGGTGACGAAGAAAGAAGCCAAAGGTTCGTTTCTGAGGTATCTCTACCGGATCTTTTTGCGGTGAACTTATTGGTACAGAGATTGCGGACCACTCCTTTAACGTTGGGTACCAGCGGAGAGGGTAGTCCTTCTACTACAACCGGTGCGCCTTTAAGCGATGCGGACGCTGAAGCGTTAAGTAAAGCAAATGGACTTGCGAAACAATTGCAGCTTCAGGTTCGGTCGGCTGAGAGAGCTCAACAAGCAGCCGAACGGAGAGCTGGTGAGCTGGAAAAACAAGTAAAAGCGGCTGAAAAGGAACTCGAAGAACAAAAAATTAGGTTATCAGCGGTTGAAAAAGAAAAAATAGCTGCCGAAACGCTTGTGTCTCAGATGAAACAAGAGAATAAGCTTGGTGAAAATGCAGAAGCGAGAATTAGCGAATACAACTTAACGCTTTCCAACCAATTGAGCATCTCGAAGAAAGAGGTTGAGGCTGCTAAACAAAGAATAACCTCCTTGACTCAACTGCTGGAAACAGAGAGAACGGCTTTTGAGGCGGAAAGAAATGCTTTACTTGTTCCGATAAGCTCGAGTTTGGCTTCAATATATACTTACGTAAGGGGTATTATTGATACTCCTGCTGCGGCAGATCTGGTGGTGCAGCTTGATAAAGATGTGAGAGCTTTTTGTGAATTGTTATATGGTTCAGGGTCTTTAAATTCCTTGAAATTAAGAGAAGATCTGGCAGGAATAAGTGTTTTGAGGACTGCGGCAACAGAACATGAGCAGGCAGCCAGAAAGGCTCTTGCAAAAATAAGTGTTTTACCAGAAGATGATGAGGTTGTTGTTTCAGGAAATGTTGATACAGAGCACAGTGCAGCATGGTTTGCTAAAAAACATTCGGATTTAAAGAATGAGATAGATCAATTATCAAAGGATGCTAAGTCAGCAAAAGCCAGTGGGCTTGTGACCATTAACTCTAGATTGCAACAGATTACTTCTGAATTAACACAGCTGGCTACGAGTATTGAAGTTGAAAAAGCTAAAAAAGCTGAAGCCGATAGAAATAAGGCAGAAATTGAGAGGCTCAAAAAGGAATCTGAAGACTTAAAACAACAGATGGAAAACTCTTTTGAGGCGCAAAAAGCAGAGTTAGAAAAGAAAGCAGAAGAAGCGAGGGCTTCATCAGGTGCGAAAGTTGATCCTGCCGTTTCTCAGATGTTACAAGAGGCAACAGAACACCTTGAAAAACTTGCTGAGAACGCGAATCAGAGGCTCGATGCTGTTACTTTTGACGCCACCAATAGCGGTTTTGACTCTGAATCATATATAGCAGACTTTTTGAAGAAAGCAAAAGACTTGAAAGCTGAAGTTACAGAAGCTTCAAGTGACATTACGCTTGCAAGCTTATTTAGCAAGCAAACCGCTATGGCTGAAGCACAGAAAAAAGTCGATGAATTTGAGAAAAAGAGTAAAAAGGTTGAAAGTTGGCTTGATATAAGAAGAACAGTGGATGCTACGGCAAGACTGTGTACTGGTCAAATTACGCAACTAAGAGACGACTTAAAACTTCTCAATACGTCTGATCCTTTATACTCTACGATTTCTGGAGAAATTGATAGCTTAAATACAAAAGTCAAGGAAGAAAACAAGTTGAATGAGAATGAAGCTCAATCAGAGGCTCTTGCTAGATTTAAGCCTATTATAGATGGTATTCACACTACTTCTGAAAAGTTATTTGCTGCCGTTAGACAAGTCGCTGTTGCTGCACAGACAGTTCTTGTTACTCAGCTTGATGGGTTGAATACTTCAATAGGGAAACTTGAATCTGGTGATGCTGGTACTCCTGGTACAAAAGAAAACGCCGACAAGCAGGTAGAATCTATCAAAGCTGCTATGACGAAAGCTATTGATGATGCAAAGACGTCGGCTGAGATGAAGACTGTGGCTGACAATTTGGCTCCAGATGCTACGTTTGCTCAGCAAATCAAAGCATTGCAGCAGTCGATAAATGATACGTTAGAAGCAAATGCAAAGACTCGGGTAGAGACAGAACTTGCTGCTGCAACGAATGCTCCGAAACAGACTATTGCTGAAGTTAAAGTTATACTGGATAATCTTGCGAAGACCTCTAATTATAGAACAGATGCAGAGAATCTTATTCAAGAACATGATGCTATTAGTCAAGCGCTGACTGCTGCAACAACTGTCGCACAATCATCTGAGAAAACTACGAAGCTCCAGGAAATTACTGACCTTATAGCCAGAGCGAATCAGTTAAAGCTGAATGCTGAAGCCTTGCAAAAAAAGAAGGTAGATGCTGATAAAGCGGAACAAGAGCGCTTGAAGCATGAGCAGGAAGAGCAAGCTAAGAAAAAGGGTTTGGAGAAGCAAAAGCAAGAGGTGCAGAAGGTTATTGATGACTCTACTGCAGCATCCACAGGCGTGACAGGCTTGAAGCTCAATCTTGCTGAGACAGGCACAGATAATCTCGAGGTGCAGAATTCATCGCAAAATGATTATCTTGCAAAATTGACTGCAGAGATGAACCTTATTTCTTCAGACGTACAATATGCTCTGGAGCGTTTAGATGAAGGGCAAGGAAGAGTGAAGAATCTTCATGCATTGTGTGTTGCTGTTGCTAATCAGATGAAGCTTGTTCTTGAAGGAGCATTAAAGAATGATCCAAGAGATAATAAGGTCAATAACTTCGCTGCTGCTTATCAGACATTTATGGAAAAGTCCAGCCAGTTAATAGCTGCCGCTTCAACGACTGAAGCGTCTAATACTGCTGGAAAACCACCTCATGGTGAGGGCTCTGCTACACCTCCTCCAGCTGAAACACCTAAAGCCGAAGAGGAGAAAAAAGAAGAGCAGCCTAAGGTAGAAGAGGAAGAAAAGAAGAAAGAAGAGGAGCAGGCTGAAGGTGAAGACGAGGAAAAAGCAGGGGATCACGAACAGCAAGATTTATCTGATGACGATTTCTTAAGTGCTAGGGAAGCCGAAGCTAAGGATATGTATGAGGCATATGCAGCTGCTATTAATGTAGTTTTAGCAAAAATGCCTAAAAAGGGGATGGAATAGCGAAAAGTTCTGCTAAATTTTTAGCAATTCCTGCAGGAAACGCTTTCGGGAGAGATCTCGGGAGCGTTTTCGCATATTATTTATCAAGGAATCCGCATTTCTTAGGGCAGCTTGAGCTTTCTTCGTCAGTTGACCGACCACTTACTTCTGCTGCGGACCAATTACCTCTTCTACGAGTTATTTCTGGCAAATATGCGTTTTCTCCTCGTTATGTGGGGCAAAGATCTACTTTGTCCAATCATTCTGGGCGATCATCCGCAGTTTCCTCTTATTCTGGCCATAGGGAAAAATCCAGAATAATGAGGAATCCATCTTTACGGGGCTCTTCAGTCACTCAGCAGGCTTCATCTTCTCAGAGTAATACGTCATATCCTATTATTCAAAGATCTACGATGAATCCAGAAAAGCTGCAAGCTCTACGCATTATATCAAATTGGATTTTAACATCGCTTCGTTCCTTTGCGGAAAGTCAAACAAGCGGGAATCCGTCAGCATTTCCAGAAAACGAGAGTTCTTTGTTCTGGAATGTGGGAGGAAAGCCGTACTTTATTACTTTGACGCAAGGTGCTGACCACAACCTGATGTTAACGACAGGGGGGGGGAGTAGATTTGGACGCTCAATAATGGCTTCACGGGTTCCGTATGCTCTGACGGACGGTAGCAATATGTCTGCGACTGAAGCTTTTGGCGGAAATAATCCTATCTCTTTCACGATTACGACGCAAGTGATGAGTCTTTTGCAAAGTTTAGCTTCGCAGTTTGCTGCTGCGAATCAAAGCTCTCTTGCTCCGAATTCCGAAAATCAGCATTTTGTTGTCCCAAGTTCCGCAAATCTGAGTCTCTCTGTTCAAAATTCAGGAACTACAGCAAGACAAACAATTTCTGGCAGATTAACAATGGCTCAGCAGAGCAATTTTTTCGCTTTAGTGTCTGTGCCACACGGTCTTCAGATGCCAATAACTACACAAAGTACACAAAATCAAAGTACTAGCTCACATGGAGAACCTAAAAGGGAGAAGCGAGAGAAAAAAATCTCCGACAAAATTGAATCAAAACCAAGAGGAAAATCCATTTTGGAGCCTCAGGGACAGCAGCGGAAGGAGCTCTTCTATAGTGAACCATATAATGAGCTTTCTCAGCGCCATGAGTCAACGATTGATTTAGGAGATGTTAGAAGAGGTACTATAACAGGGGATCCATCTTTATCGGATCCCACGATTATTTCGCAAGCTTCATTATTCCAGGGTGACAGTAAAAGACAGGGAGAGCCTTCTCTGCATAGTGAAAGCATTACTGGAGGATTATTCACTCATTCCGTAGGCTCATCGCTTCCTCAGAATAAAGATATTAAATCACACGATGATGAAGATGAAAAATCTGGTTCTGAAGAGCCTTCTTCTGGTGTTTCTTCCGATGATTCTTCTAAGATATTGCCTCCAAGCTCATCAGATACAGAGCCAAGCATGGAGGGAGTTTTAAAGAGACCGAAGCAGACACACAAAAGCACGCCTCTTGGTCGTCCTAAGGCTCCGATATTCGGAATTTCTGATAGTCCAATGGGTACAGCGGGGCATAAGCGAGCGATGACATTTGCCGAACTAAGCGCATGGACGCCTGCTAGAATGAGACAAACAGGAGTATCATTTCAACCAAGCCCGTTGCGTCAATCAAACACAATGATATCAGAAAAGCAGGGCTCAAAGAGCACTCCATTAAAAGCAAATACATTGCGTGGCCCGGTCAGTCCGTTTGTGACTCAGACTCCGTTTCCTCAGACGCCGGTTAATCAGATTCTAACTCCGGATGCATTTGCCGCCCGTGTGGCTGCCGGTGGAACTCCTTGGGGCGGAAGAAATAGCAGAACGGGGGGACAATCACCGCTTTTTGATAGAAACATGCCTAAGCGTTTCCTCGAAAAGCATGGAATGGGAGCAGGTGATTTGATTATTACTGGTTCTCCTGTACGAACGGGATTCGGATGGATTGGGCAGAGCAGAAAACAGCAGTATATACCGATTCCAAAAGCGCAATTTATCGCTAAGTCTTCAACAACAGGAAAGAAACGTACTCTTAAGGATGAAGGAAAGATCATATCGACGAGCATTTCAGAAGAATTTCCTGCTGTTGCTATAATGGAATGGAATAATCCAGCTAGCTTGAGATCTTCGGTTGCTGAAAGAGAATTGGAAATATTCAAATTATGGGAAATCGATGTTTATAACACAAATTTGCCAAAGGTGACTAGAGATCGCAACGGGGCTATGATGGAACTTAAGGCTCAGAAGGAGCATTTGGCACATCCTGAAGAAACAGAGCAGTATTTGCGTTTGATGGAAGAACGTGCTGAAGAGGAAGCTGCGGCAAAGAGAGGAGAAAAAAGGGAAGGAAAAGGCGTAGAGGTAGCAAGGCGCTCTGCAAACCCTATTGGTTCACCTAAAAGAGGCGATACAGACCATGCTTCTCTTTCACCAATTACATTGCCATCAGATTTTTATTCAGCTGGCAGTGACAGCAATGATTTCGATGATGACTTAAGCGTAATCTCATTGCTAGGGGATGGAGAGGAGAAAGAAGAACAGACAGCGACAAGTGAAAGCAACAGCTCGTCCACAGTTTCTGAGGAGGAACTGACAGATCAGGTGCGTAATGCGATGATAGACGCTCTTGCACTGGAGCAACAGCAGAAGCAAACATCTGATCAGATAAGAGCTTCAGCACCGACAACGCGAAATCCTTTTGTTAAATTCGCTCGATGGATAAGCGGTTGGTTTAGGAAGTAGGTTTAATTAGATTTGGAATTATGCTTTGCTCCGTAAATCCATCTTGATGTTTTCGGCCAAAATATTCTAATATTGAATATCGTTTTGGTATTTCTGTGGTGTTGGAGATTGTGTAGTTGATTACGTCATCTGAGTTGATAAAACTAGTAACGCAACGCAATCCTGGCGCGAAAGTGGATATTCTCAAGAAGGCGTATATGTATGCTATGGAGGCTCATGGGTCGCAGAAACGATCGTCTGGGCCTCCGTTTTTCTATCACCCTGCGGAAGTTGCCCGTATTTTGGCAGAAATCGGTATGGACGTTCCGACGATAGCGACGGGCTTGCTGCATGATGTCTTAGAGGACACAAACACCAGTTTTGAAGAGTTGGAGGAGCTTTTCGGCTCAGAAATCGCATCACTAGTACGTGGGGTTACGAAGTTATCATCGGTAAAGTACTCCAGCAGAGAGGAATATCAGGCAGATAATATAAGGAAGTTCCTATTAGCAATATCGCGCGATTTAAGGATTCTGATCGTAAAAATCGTTGATAGACTGCACAATATGAGGACCTTGCGATATGTATCCATAGAGAGACAGAAGAACATCGCACTTGAAACTCTCGATATTTACGCTCCGCTTGCTGAAAAAATCGGAATGAATGCTATAAAAGAGGAAATGGAGGATATTGCCTTTTACGTCTTGTATCCGAATGAATATAGTTTTCTCGAAGAGCGTTTGGAACAAATCCAAAGCAAGGATAAGGAATTCGTTCCCAATACTATAAGAGAACTGAAAAATGTGCTAAAGAAGGCCGGAATTGATGCTGAAGTGCAAGGACGTACAAAACGAACCTATTCTATATGGAAGAAAATGCAAAGGCGTAACGTTACGTTTGATCAAATCAATGATATTGTGGCGTTTCGAATCATTGTAAAGACGGTCGAACAGTGTTATTTGTCGCTTGGTGTTATTCATACGAATTTTCTGATAGTTCCGGGACGATTCAAAGATTATATAAGCGTACCAAAGCTGAATGGGTATAAATCGCTGCATACGACCGTTATTGGACCATCAAAGCAGAAAATCGAAATACAAATACGTACGGAAGAAATGCATCAGCTGTCGGAGAAAGGAAATGCAGCTCATTATTCCTACAAAAACTCTGAGCTGGAAGCTAGTGCTGAGGACGCGAAAAATTTTGCATGGATAAGTAATCTGATTGATGCAATAAAAGACTCGAGCACACCGGAAGAGATCATGGAAAATGCAAAATTAGAGATGTTTCATGATAAAGTTTTCTGCTTTACACCTGATGGAAAGCTGATAAAGCTTCCGAGAGGGGCTACTGCAGTTGATTTTGCGTACGAAGTGCATACGGATATCGGAAATACCTGCACAGGAGTACAAATAAACGGGAAAATTGCTGATTTTCGAACAGTTTTAAAGAACGGTGACCAGGTAAATATTATAACATCGCCGCAACAAGTCCCTGATCCATCTTGGGAACGATTCGTAGTGACGGGAAAGGCGAAGTCCTGTATCAAGAAGTACATAAAGAACAAGAGTCGAGCGGAATTTACGGAGCTTGGATCGCAGCTTGTGCGCAATATTTTCTTGGCATATGGAGTTACTTTTTCAGAGGACATTCTTAACTACAAAAAGTTCGGCTATTCGACGCTTGATAGCTTCTTCTATAACGTAGGCAAAGGTATTATCTCGCTAAACAGAATTCGCATGCTTGTATCGAGCAAAGGAGATAACAGACTTATAGCAAGAGAAAAGCCGCTTGTGTTGGAGAAATTTACGATCGGTATTGCAGTACACTTTTCAGATTGCTGTAGCCCGATTATAGGAGATAAAATTGTAGGAGTGTTCTCGCCACCGCGTGGATTGGTTGTGCATTTGAGTAATTGCGCGAATCTGTCTAACGAAAAAGAATTTATCAGCATGAAATGGCACGAGAATGAAGATACAAATTCGGCGTTTATTGCTAGATTGCGCATTGTTATAGCGAATCAAAAGGACAGCTTTGCGATGATAACAAATATTATCAGTTCGGCGGGAGCAAGTATTACAAATATCAAAGTCGAATATCGATCGGCGAATTTGTTTGATTTGCTGGTAGATGTAAAAGCGGATAACGTTGTTCTTCTAGGAGAAATACAGGCATCTCTGCGCTTGTGCTCAAATGTTCGAGTCGTACAGAGGTTGTGAAAGAAAAGAATTTTCTCCGTTTTTCCCTGTCTTCTTTATTAATTATCATAATCATTAATACAATCTTAATAAATTGTCCTCAAACTATTGACTAATTCACTAACATCAAGTAATATCCTGCTCTCAAGAGGTTGATGTGTATCTTCTGTTCGATTGAAATAACTCGAATTACTGTTATGTACACAAAAAAATGCTCTTGCCGATGAAAATTGGCTTGCAAGCTTTGTTGTTATTTTAGTATGTTATGCTATCGATCTTTTGATTAGTTAAGATTTTGTTAAAGGAAGGGGGCTCATGCCTACAATTAACCAGCTGATTAGGAGTCCAAGAAAGGACGTCGCTAAGAGAAATAAAGTTCCTGCGCTTTTATCTTGTCCGCAGAGACGTGGTGTTTGTACTCGTGTTACTACGACTACGCCAAAGAAGCCTAACTCGGCATTAAGAAAGATCGCTCGTGTTCGTTTAACAAGCGGTTTTGAGGTTACATGTTATATTCCTGGCGAGGGACACAATCTTCAAGAGCACTCTGTTGTTCTGATTAGAGGTGGGCGTGTAAAAGACCTTCCGGGTGTGCGTTATCATATTATTCGTGGTGCGTTGGATACCCAAGGAGTAAAAGACAGGAAGCAAGGCCGTTCTAAGTACGGTGTTAAGAGACCTAAATAAGATAGGGGGAATTTGTTATGGCGCGCAGAAGAGCAGCTGAAAAGCGTGAGATATTACCAGATCCAGAGTTTGGCAGCGTAGTTGTTACGAAGTTCATTAACGCCGCTATGTATGACGGCAAGAAATCCATTGTAGAAGGTATTTTGCGTGAGGCTTTCGAGAATATCCATAAAAAATCGGGAAAGCCAGGCTTGGAGATTTTTGAAGAAGCTCTTACAAACGTAAGTCCGTCGGTTGAGTTAAAATCTCGTCGTGTTGGTGGTGCGACTTATCAGGTTCCTGTGGAAGTTCGTGCAGAAAGAGGTCAGGCTCTTGCTATCAGATGGATTATCGCAAATGCACGTAAACGCAGCGAAAAGACAATGGCTTTAAAATTGGCAGGTGAGTTGCTCGATGCTTATAACGGTCGTGGCGGTTCTATAAAGAAGAGAGATGATACTCACAAAATGGCAGATGCTAACAAAGCTTTCGCTCATTATAGGTGGTAACAATGGCTAGAAAAACTCCGATCGATAAGTATCGTAACATAGGAATTATGGCGCACATTGACGCCGGAAAAACTACTACGACAGAAAGAATCCTGTTTTATACCGGTCGTTCTCATAAAATTGGCGAAGTCCATGAAGGCGCAGCTACAATGGACTGGATGGAGCAAGAACAGGAGCGTGGTATTACAATTACTTCCGCAGCTACTACTTGTTATTGGAAAAATCACAGAATCAATATCATCGATACTCCGGGGCACGTTGATTTTACTGTCGAAGTTGAGCGTTCTTTGCGTGTTTTGGACGGCGCGATTGCTGTTTTTGATGGAGTTGCGGGCGTTGAACCTCAGTCTGAGACGGTTTGGCGTCAGGCCGATAAATATAACGTTCCTAGAATCTGTTTTGTTAACAAAATGGACCGTACAGGAGCGAATTTTTTCCGTTGCGTTGATATGATCGTTGATCGTCTTGGTGCAAAGCCTATGGTTATGCAATTTCCTGATGGTTTGGAAAGCGATTTTATCGGCGTAATCGATGTTTTGAGAATGAAGGCTTACCATTGGAAAGATGAAACAATGGGAGCGGAGTACGAGACAATCGAAATTCCAGCGAAATATGCTGAACAAGCTGCGGATTACCATAATAAATTAGTAGAAATGGCTGTTGAACAAGATGACGCTATTATGGAGGCGTATCTTGAAGGAAAAGAGCCAACGATTGAGCAGTTAGTCGCTTGCATCAGAAAAGGGACTATTTCGGGCGCGTTTGTTCCTGTTTTTTGCGGAAGTGCTTTTAAAAATAAGGGTGTTCAAACGCTTTTGGATGGCGTTGTTGATTATTTGCCATCTCCTGCTGATGTTGGAGAAATTTCTGGCTTCAATATCGATACAAAAGAGGCGATTAAGCGTCAATTGAATGATAATGAGCCTTTGTCCGCACTTGCGTTCAAGGTTATGGCTGATCCATTTGTCGGCTCATTGACCTTTGTCCGCGTTTATTCAGGCGTTTTAGAAGCCGGAAGTTATGTTTTGAATTCTACAAAAGGCGAGCGTGAAAGAATCGGTCGCCTTCTTCTTATGCATGCAAACAACAGAGAGGATATCAAAGAGGCTTATGCGGGGGATATCGTTGCCGTGTGTGGTCTGAAGTATTCAACTACGGGCGATACTCTTTGCGATACAAATAAACCTCTGTTGCTTGAGAAGATGGAGTTTCCGGATCCTGTTATTGAGGTTGCGGTTGAACCAAAATCAAAAGCGGATCAGGAGAAAATGGGTATTGCTCTTTCGCGTTTGGCTGCGGAAGATCCTTCTTTCAGAGTCAGTTCGAACGTTGAAACAGGGCAAACAATCATTAAAGGAATGGGCGAACTTCATCTTGAGATCATTGTTGATCGTATGAAGAGAGAGTTTAAGGTTGAAGCAAATGTTGGTGCTCCTCAAGTCGCGTATAGAGAGACCATTTCCAAGCCAGCAGAGATTGATTATGTGCATAAAAAACAATCTGGAGGTGCTGGTCAATTTGCTAAGGTTGTTATACAATTCGAACCAGGTGATTTTGCTACAGGTCTTGAGTTTGAAAGCAAGATTTTTGGTGGCGCAGTTCCGAAAGAGTACATTCCAGGTGTTGAAAAAGGCTTAAAGAGCGTTGCCGAATCGGGATGTTTGATTGGATTTCCGATTGTCGGAGTAAAATGCACACTTGTTGACGGTGCTTATCACGATGTTGACTCGAGCGTTTTGGCGTTCGAAATTGCCGCACGTGGGGCTTTTAAGGAAGCGATGGGCAAGTGTGGCGCAAAGATATTAGAGCCGATCATGTCGGTTGAGGTTGTTACCCCAGAGGATTATATGGGGGATATTATAGGTGATCTTAACAGCCGTCGTGGTCAGGTTATAGGTATGGATCAAAGAGCGAATGCTCGCGTAATTTCAGCTGAAGTTCCTTTAGCGGAAATGTTTGGGTACGTGAACACTTTACGCTCTATGAGCCAGGGAAGGGCTCAATATACAATGCAGTTTGTTCGTTACGATGTAGTTCCGTCTCACGTAGCGGATAAAGTCATTGCTGAGCACAAGGGTATTGTAAAAAGTGAATAATTAAGGAGAAAACAGATGAGTAAGGTCAAATTTGAAAGATCTAAACCACACTGCAATATCGGTACTATCGGTCACGTTGACCATGGTAAGACGACATTGACAGCTGCTATTACAAAAGTATTGGCAGAGGCCGGTGGAGCCAGTTTTACAGCCTATGATCAGATCGATAAGGCGCCTGAAGAAAGAGCTCGTGGTATCACCATCAGCACTGCGCACGTTGAGTATGAGACTCCAAAGAGACATTATGCACACGTTGACTGCCCGGGTCACGCTGACTACGTTAAGAACATGATTACCGGTGCTGCTCAAATGGACGGTGCAATCTTGGTTGTCTCCGGAACAGACAGTGTTATGCCTCAAACAAAAGAGCATATTCTTCTCGCACGTCAGGTTGGTGTTCCTGCGTTGGTCGTTTTCATCAACAAAGTCGATATGGTTGATGATCCTGACATGTTGGAGTTGGTCGAAGAAGAAATCAAAGATACTTTGCGTAAATATGAGTTTCCAGCAGATGAGATTCCAATCATCAAGGGAAGTGCTCTTTGTGCATTGGAAGGAAAGAATGACGAAATCGGAAAAAATAAGATCATTGAATTGATGAATGCAATTGATTCATATATTCCGCAACCAGAGCGTCCAAAAGATAAGCCTTTCTTGTGCCCAATCGAAGACGTTTTCTCAATTTCGGGTCGTGGTACAGTTGTTACAGGTCGTGTTGAGCGTGGTATCATTAAAGTTGGTGATGAAGTCGAGATCGTTGGTATCAGACCAACCACAAAAACTGTTGTTACTGGCGTCGAAATGTTCCGTAAATTATTGGATCAAGGTGAAGCTGGTGATAACTTGGGTTGCTTGCTCCGTGGTACAAAGCGTGATGAAGTCGAGCGTGGTCAAGTTCTTGCTGCTCCAGGAACGATTACTCCGCACACAAAGTTCGAGTGCGAGGCCTATATCTTGAACAAAGATGAAGGTGGTCGTCATACCCCGTTCTTCAACGGATATCGTCCTCAATTCTATTTCAGAACAACTGACGTGACAGGTAACGTTACCCTTCAGGAAGGTGTTGAAATGGTCATGCCAGGCGATAACGTTAGATTAAGCGTTGAGCTTATTGCTCCTATCGCTATGGATGAAGGTCTTAGATTCGCTATTCGCGAAGGTGGTCGCACGGTTGGTGCCGGTGTTGTCACTAAGATCATAGCTTAAGTTTTTCGGAAGGGGATGGAATCATGAATGCTCAGTGTATTCGCATATGTCTTAGGGCGTATGATCACAGGATTTTGGATTATTCCACAAGAGAGATTGTTATGACCGCAAAAAGGACGGGTGCGACTGTTCGTGGTCCTGTCCCTCTTCCAAATAGGATCGAGCGTTTTACGGTTTTGATGAGTCCTCACAAGGACAAGAAGTCTCGCGAGCAGTTTGAGCAGAGAACCCACAAAAGATTAGTTGATATTGTGGATTGTCCGCCTCAAACAGTCGATGCTCTGATGAAATTGGAGCTGGCGGCTGGTGTAGACGTTGAGATAAAACTATTGGGTTAGTGCTATGCGTTCTGGATTATTAGGTAAAAAGTTAGGCATGACGCGAATCTTTGCTGATGATGGTCGTCAATATGCCGTTACAGTGTTGAAAATCGAGCCGCACAATGTTATCGCGCATAAGACTGCCGATAAACATGGCTATGATGCAGTAGTTGTAGGGACGATCGAGACTGAAGAAAACAAATTAAACAAGCCAATGAGAGGTTTTTTTAAGGCTCTTGGCGGAAAATATTACAAAAAACTTCATGAGTTTAGAGTCGAATCCGAAAATATGTTGGCTATAGGAAGCACTTATGGTGCTGATATCTTTACTTCAGGACAGTTCGTGGATATTACGGGCACTTCCATTGGTAAAGGATTTGCTGGACCTATGAAACGTCATAATTTCGGTGGTTTGAGAGCAACTCACGGTGTATCTCTGTCTCATAGGAGCCATGGTTCCACTGGTAACAGAGAGGATCCGGGAAAGGTCTTTAAAGGCAAGAGAATGGCTGGTCATATGGGTAGCGAAACAGTAACCTTGCAAAATTTGGTGGTTCACGGAACAGATGGCGATCTTCTTTTAATTCGTGGCGGAGTTCCGGGACCTGAAGGCGGTTACGTATTGATAAAAGACGCAGTAAAAAGGAAATAACGTTAATGAAACTGCATGTGGTAAAACTAAACGGTGAAGCTAGTGGCGATATAGCGCTTGATGATGCCGTATTTAAGATTGAACCGAAAACTGAATGTCTTGCGGATGTTGTAAGATGGCAGTTGGCTCGCAGACAGGCGGGAACGCACGCGGTTAAGACTCGTGGTTTCATTAATCGCACGAAAAAAAAGGCTTTTCGTCAGAAGGGGACGGGAAATGCGCGCCATGGAGCCAAGACAGCGAATATATTCGTCGGCGGCGGTGTGGTATTTGGTCCAACTCCAAGATCTCATGACTTTAAAATCAATAAAAAAGTCAGAATTCTTGCGTTAAAGACTCTCCTTTCAATAAAAGCCAAAGAGAAAAATCTTGTTATTTGCGAAGATTTGAATATGGAATCTTCTAAAACGAAAGATTTAAAGGAATCTTTGAAAAAAATGAAGTTGGAATCGGCTCTTTTTGTGGATTCAGCGAATTGTGAGAACTTCAGAAATGCATGTTCGAATATTTATAGAGTCGATGTAATTCCTTCTGCTGGGTTTAATGTATATGACGGGTTAAGGCATGAAAAGTTGGTTCTTACCAGAAGTGCCGTTGCCAGTCTTCAAGAGCGTTTGTTAGGATAAGTGCCATGATATCAGAGTACGATTGCTTAATTGCTCCTGTTATGACAGAAAAAGCAATGAAAGGCGGAGAAGGAGGCAATGCCTTGTACATCTTCACCGTTCTTCCTGAAGCTACAAAACTTGATGTAACAAGAGCTGTAGAAAAGGTTTTTTCTGGTGTAAAAGTGGCCAGTGTGAACATTTTGAACAGAAATGGAAAGAAAAAAAGTTTCAGAGGTAAGCGTGGCGAAACTAAACCGAGAAAGTTAGCGTTTGTCCGTCTTTCTGAAGGTTCTATTAATTTTGAGGGTGGTATCTAATGGCCTTAAAATCGTATAAACCAGTTACAGCTGGCACAAGAGGGTTAGTCTTGGTTGATAGATCCTCTCTCTGGAGTGGAAGACCATATAAAGGGCTTACTTTTGGTAAATCGTCTACAGGTGGACGTAACTTTCAAGGTACTATAACCGCTTGGCATAGAGGCGGTGGCCATAAGAAGCTTTATCGTTTCATTGATTTCTTGAGAAATAAAAGAGATATGGAGGCAGTTGTCGAAAGAATCGAATACGATCCGAACAGAACAGCGTTTATAGCTCTTATTAAATATACAGACGGTGAATATTCTTATATTATCGCTCCTCAAAGATTGGCTGTAGGCGATAAGGTTATTTCCGCAGATAAAGCCGATGTGAAAGTCGGAAATTGCATGAAGATGATAAATATTCCTGTCGGTACAATTGTTCATAACATCGAATTGAAAGTCGACAAAGGCGCTCAGTATGTTCGCTCTGCGGGTACATATGGCCAAATTGTTGGGCGTGATTCAGGAAAAGTCATTGTGAAGTTATCTTCCGGAGAAGTACGGTTGATAAATGGTGAATGTCGTGCTACTATTGGCGCAGTTTCGAACCAGGATCAGAAAAATATTAATCTTGGCAAGGCTGGGCGTAGTCGTTGGATGGGGTGGCGTCCTGTAAACAGAGGTTCTGCTATGAACCCGATCGATCACCCTCATGGTGGTGGTGAAGGTAAGACTAAAAGCGGAAGACAACCTGTTACTCCTTGGGGAAAACCTACGAAGGGTTATAAAACAAGAAGAAAGGCTAAGCAGTCTGATAAGTTTATTTTGACGCGTAGAAAGAAATAGGTGATATAAGTGGCTCGTTCAGTGTGGAAAGGTCCGTTTGTTGACGGATATTTGATAAAAAAAGTCAAGGCGTTGCTTGAATCAGGTCGCCGTGATCCTATAAAAACTTGGTCTAGGCGTTCAACGATAATTCCTGATTTCGTTGGTGTTACATTTTCAGTCCATAATGGCCGTAAGTTTATTCCTGTGCTTGTTACAGAAGAAATGGTTGGTCATAAGCTCGGCGAATTTTCTCCGACAAGGACTTTCAATGGTCATGCCGGTGATAAGAAAGTAAAGAAGGACTAATATGAGCAAGAGGTTACGAATCAAACCAGTTTCTGTGGATGTAGTGGCTAAGGATCGTATGATTCTTGCTTCTCCGCGAAAGGTTAATTTGGTTGCGAAATTGATTAGAGGAATGCCGGTTAGTAAGGCGCTCGATCAGTTAAAATTCTGCAATAAGGCAGTAGCTGAGGATGTCAGAAAGACGGTTTTGTCTGCTGTGTCCAATGCTGAGATGAATCACGGTTTGGATATTGATCTTTTAAGAGTAAAAGAAGCTTATGTCGGGAAAGCTCTCACGCTCAGAAGATTTATGGCGCGCGCAAAAGGAAGCGGGAGTCCAATCTTCAAGAGATTTAGTCGTTTAACTGTTGTATTGTGTGAGACAGAGGGTTGAAATGGGACAAAAGATAAATCCGAATTCGCTTCGTCTGGGTATTATCCGCAATTGGAATTCTAACTGGTTTTCGAAAAACGAATATGCAAAATTATTGCGCCAGGATTATGATTTGAGGAAGTTCCTCAATGAGAGACTTAAGGCTGCGGGTATTTCGAAGGTTACTTTGGAGAGATTGGCTAAGAAAGTTGTGGTTACTTTGCATACGGCTCGACCAGGCGTGATTATCGGAAAAAAAGGCAATGAAATCGAAAAATTACGCACTGATTTAATGGGCTTTGTCGGTTCTGATGTTGTGCTGAACCTTGTAGAAGTACGTAAGCCGGAAGTTGATGCCAAGTTGGTCGCTGAATCCATTGCATCTCAAATTGAGAAAAGAGTCGGTTTCCGCAGAGCTGTAAAAAGGGCGATGCAGTCGACATTGAGAGCTGGCGGTCTTGGAATTCGCGTAAATTGCTCTGGGCGTCTTGGTGGCGCTGAAATCGCAAGAATGGAGTGGTATCGTGATGGTGCGGTTCCTTTGCAGACATTGCGCGCTGATATCGATTATGGTTTTGCTACTGCATATACCACTTACGGTACGGTTGGAATAAAAGTTTGGATTTATCGCGGAGAGACATTTAACACGAAAAATGTATTTTTGCCGAAGCGTGTTGGCGATAGGGCCGAAAAGCAAGAAAGAAGCAGGGAGTAGAAGATGTTATCTCCAGCTAAGATAAAGTTCAGAAAACATTTCAAAGGAAAAATACGTGGAGTCGCTACTCGCGGACATCGTTTAAATTTCGGTGCTTTCGGTTTGAAGGCGTTAGAACCTGCTCGTGTTACTGCGGCTCAAATTGAGGCAGCAAGACGTGCTATTACAAGATGTATGAGACGTGTTGGTAAAGTTTGGATTCGTGTATATCCTGATTTGCCCGTTACCCAAAAACCTGCTGAAGTCAGAATGGGAAGCGGAAAAGGTGGTGTAGAATATTGGGCGTGCAGAGTCTATCCGGGAACAATTTTGTTTGAAATGGATGGTGTAGAGCCTGCTGTTGCTATGGAAGCTTTAAATCTTGCTTCTGCGAAGCTGCCTATTCTCACAAAAATAATTACAAGAGGAGAGTAATACATGGCAGCTAGAAAGAAAAAAGAGGCCTCTGCAAACAGCGAGTTAGAAGCCGCAAAACTGGAAGCCATGAGAATCCGTTTTCGTAGGGTTTTAGGCGAAACTGTTCCTGCTCATACAATAAAGCAGGTTCGCAAAAATGTTGCGAAGTGTGTAATGTCTGGTGAGTTGAGAGGAAAGAATGGCTAGACGCATTTTAGAAGGGGTTGTAACCAGTAACGCATGCGATAAGACGGTTACCGTTTTAGTTACGCGTCGTGTTATGCATCCTAAGTATAAAAAATATGTGAACGTGACGAAGAAATATCACGCTCATGATGAGAAAAATGAAGTCAACGTCGGCGATAAAATTGCGATTGCGGAAACAAGTCCTATATCTAAGACGAAGCGTTGGGTTGTCGTTAGCGATCGTGAGGGAGCATAACTATGATACAAATGCAATCACGTTTAAATGTTGCAGATAACTCCGGCGCAAAAGAAATTATGTGCATAAAAGTTCTCGGCGGTGCCGGACGTAGGTATGCAAGAGTCGGAGATATTATTGTTGCTTCTGTAAAAGACGCTATTCCTCGTGGTAAGGTCAAAAAAGGCGATGTAGTACAAGCTGTTGTTGTTAGAACAGCTTCTGCTATCTATCGTAAAGATGGCAGCGTTATCAGATTTGATAGAAATGCCGCTGTTATAATTAACAAACAGGGTGAACCTATCGGTACTCGTGTTTTCGGGCCTGTTACGAGGGAACTGCGTTCCAAAAATATGATGAAAATAGTTTCGTTAGCCCCGGAGGTGCTGTAATATGGATAAATGGCGCATAAAAAAAGGCGATACCGTACAGGTTATTGCCGGAAAAGATAAGGGCAAGAGGGGAGAAATCCTCAGTGTCGAAAGGGATGCAAGACGAGTAGTTGTTAAAGATGTAAATGTCGTTACAAGACATGAAAAACCGTCTATGACGAGCGCTGGCGGTCTTGTTAAGAAAGAGAAATCGATCCATGCATCTAATGTTATGTTGATAGATAGCTCGGATGATAAGCCAACCAGAGTTGGATTTAAGGTTGTTGATGGTAAGAAAGTACGTTTTTCAAAGCGTACTGGTGCCTTGATTGGATAGACGTGAGATTAATATGGCTCGTTTAAGAGATTTTTACTTCCAGAAAGCTCTTCCTCAGCTGAAAAAAAAGCTGAAATTAGATAATGATCTTCAAGTTCCTAGATTCCAGAAGATTGTTATTAATATGGGAATGGGTGAAGCGGTTACTGACAGCAAATACATCAAGCAGGCTGTTGAGGAGTTGACAGCTATAGCCGGTCAAAAGGCGGTTCCTACAGTTGCGAAAAAATCCATTGCGGGATTTAAGCTTCGTGCGGGGCAGAAAATTGGGGCTATGGTTACTCTTCGTGGTGATAGAATGTATGAATTCTTGGATCGTTTGATAAATATTGCTCTTCCAAGGGTAAGAGACTTCAGAGGATTACCAAGAAAAGCTTTTGATGGGAACGGCAACTACTCTTTTGGTATAAAAGAGCAGATCGTGTTTCCTGAAATTGCTGTAAGTAATGTGGAAAATATACACGGAATGAATATTGTTATTGTAACAAGTACTCCTAACTGTGCGCATGCCGCTGCTTTGTTAGAAGAATTTAACTTTCCGTTTATTTCATAAGGAGATTTTGAATGGCTCGCAAAAGTACAATTGAGTCTGTTAAGAGAATTCGTAAATGTGTAGAGGCGAAGAAGATTACTCGCGCAAAGTTGAAGTCAACTATTATGAACAAGGCGATCGCGCCTGAAGAGCGTTTTGCTGCTCAGTTGAAATTGGCCGCAATGCCGAGAACGTCTTCAGCAACAAGAATTCGTAATCGTTGCATGATTACGGGACGTGGTCGGGGCGTATACAGGAAATTCAATATTTCTCGTATTATGCTTAGAGAAATGGCTGCCGGTGGATTAATTCCAGGCGTTCGCAAAGCAAGTTGGTAGGAGAATAAAGACATGATGACCGATCCTATTTCGGATATGCTTGCAAGAATTAAAAATGCTTGTATGCGTAGTTTTGAAACAGTTGATATCCCATCATCCAAAATAAAGGCAGGAATTCTGAGAGTTCTTGAAAGAGAAGGTTATATCAACGGTTTTACAGAGGTTGAGAAAGATAATCGTAAATTTCTCAGAGTTACTTTAAGATATTATGAAGGACGTTCTGTTATTAAGACTCTTGATAGAGTTTCTAAGCCAAGTCGTCGCGTATATTCTAAGATTAAGAAGGTCGGCGGTGTATTTAATGGCTTCGGTATCTCTATTTTGTCGACTTCTAAGGGCATTATGTCTGATGCTGAGGCAAAAGAGCAGAATGTTGGTGGCGAGATTTTGTGTAGGGTGTTCTAAAAATGTCTAGAATTGGAAAGCATCCCATTAATATTCCTGCTGGTGTTAACGTTACATTCAATAATGGAGTTCTTGTCGGCAAAGGAAAGAACGGGGAATTCGAGTTTAAGGTTCATGAAGTCGTAAAAACCGAGCTGGTAGATGGTAAAATTATCTTTAAACCAACTAGTGACGATAAATTTGCAAGAGCTATGTGGGGAACATGTCGTTCAATCGTAGCGAAGGCTATTGATGGTTTATCGACTTTATTTGTAAAGAAAGTAAACTTGGTTGGTGTAGGTTATAAAGCCAGTGTCCAAGGGAAAAATCTTGTGATGCAGCTTGGTTATAGCCATGATGTTGTCATTGAGATACCAAGTGACCTGAAAGTAGCCTGTGAAAGTCCTACTACTGTAGTTGTTTCGGGAGCAAATAAACAGAGAGTAGGGGAGTTAATAAAACAGCTTCAAGCTTACAGGCCTCCAGAGCCGTATAAAGGTAAAGGAGTAATTATTGAAGGACAGTATGTCTATCGTAAAGAAGGAAAGAAGAAATAGCCATGTCTAGATTTAGCAAGAATTTTAGGCGCAGAGCAAGCAGAGTACATTATAAAGCTCGTTGCAAATCTTTTGGCAAGCCAAGACTCTCTGTTTTTAGATCTGGACGCCATATTTATGCTCAGATAATTGATGATGTTCAGGGAAGAACGTTGTGTTCAGCCTCTACTTTGGATAAAAATCTGAGAGGCTCAGGAAAAACGGCTAATTGCGAGGCTTCGGCTAAAGTTGGGGCGATGTTAGCAGGAAAGGCCGCAGAAGCAGGCATAAAAGAGGTGGTTTTCGATCGTGGCGGATATAATTATCACGGCAGAGTTAAGGCTCTGGCTGATGGTGCCCGCAGTGCAGGGTTAGTGTTTTAAGGAATGGTCTAATGAGTCGTGAAGAGACAGCTTATATTGAGAAACTGGTAGCGATCAATCGTGTTGCTAAAGTTGTTAAGGGCGGAAAAAGGTTTTCTTTTGCAGCTTTGGTGGTTGTTGGAGACGGAAAAGGTCGTGTCGGTTTCGCCAGTGGAAAGGCAAAGGAAGTCACTGATGCTGTAAAAAAAGCTTCAGAAAAAGCCAAAAAATCCATGATTAGGGTTCCTATGCGCGAAGGTCGTTCTTTGCATCATGATGCATTCGGAAAATTCGGCGCAGGAAAAGTCGTCTTACGTTCAGCTCCTGCTGGTACCGGGATTATTGCCGGTGGTGCGATGAGATCTGTTTTTGAGGCTTTAGGTATTCAGGATGTGGTTAGCAAATGTCTTGGATCTGCGAATCCGTTTAACATGGTCAGAGCAACGTTTGATGCCCTCATGTCTACGGTTTCTCCAAGATATATAGCAAGCAAACGTGGGAAGAAAATCGGTGAGATTACTTCTCGTCGTACAACGGCAGCTAAAGCAGCAGCGAAATAGAGGGTGAATTATGACTAAAGCAAAAACAGCCAAAGCATCCGCAAAAAAGATTTGTGTAACGCAAGTAAAAAGCAGCATAGGTTGCATTGAAGCTCAGCGTCAAAGTCTTTTTGGTCTTGGACTCGGAAAAGTCGGGAAATGTGTTATTCGTGAAGATAATCCGTGTGTTCGTGGCCTCATAAGGAAAGTTTCTCACTTAGTTACAGTGGTGGATTCAAATGAGTAATTTAGGATTAAGCGGTTTAAAGCGCCGCAATGGAATAGATGCAAAAGCTTTGGGCAGAGGAATTGGTTCGGGCTGTGGCAAGACTTCTTCTTATGGTCATAAGGGCGGTAAAGCTCGTTCGGGGCGTGGTAAAGTGACATGGTTCGAAGGCGGTCAAATGCCTCTTTACAGAAGACTTCCAAAAAGAGGTTTTGTCTCGCTTCAGGATAAATCTTGTATTGCTTATGTGAATCTTTCGACTTTACAGAAACTTTGTGATGCAAAAATCTTTAAAGCGAAGCATAAGGTTGATATTGATGCACTAAAAACGGCTAATGTCGTTAGAAAAAATGCGTGTATTGTTCGTCTTTTAGCAAAAGGTGAGTTGAAGACGGCATTGGATATTACAGTATCTTATGCTTCAGATGCTGCAATTAGGGGTGTTGAGGCAGCAGGAGGCAAAGTACAGATCGCTTAGACGAGCTTATTTTGCTTGTATGATTAGGTAAAGTAGGATTCTGCAGCGATTTCGTTCTTTTAAAAGGTTGTTTTTATGGCGTTAGATTCTTTTTTCTCTCAAAAAATTAGTTCAGAGACCTTTTCGAAGGCTTCTGATCTGAAAGATAGAATCATTTTTACTTTGCTTGCTTTATTTGTATATAGAATCGGTACTTATATACCATTACCAGGGCTTGATCCTGCTATTATCGAGGATTTAGCCAAGAAATATCTGTCGGGATCTGGCTTTTTGGGCATGTTTAACATGTTTTCCGGTGGTGCGCTTAGTCGTATGACTGTGTTTGCTTTGAATCTTATGCCTTATATCTCAGCAAGTATTGTTATTCAGCTTATGACAGTTATAAGTCCGCAGCTGGAGGCCTTAAAAAAAGAAGGGGCAGTCGGGCGCCAAAAAATCAACCAATATACGCGTTATTTAACCATTTTTGTTTGCTCTTTTCATGCCTATGCGATCAGCTTGTGGCTTATGAATATTCCTAACAGCCCGGTTGTTATCGGAAAGCTATTTCCGGTTATTGCTGTTCCGAGCTTAGTTTGTGGAACTATGTTCCTTGTTTGGCTTGGTGAACAAATGACATCACGCGGTGTCGGTAATGGTTCATCTTTGCTGATCTTTGCAGGTATCGTTGCGAACATGCCTGCCAGTATCGCGAATATTATTGAGTTGGGAAGGGCAGGGGCATTATCATTAATGTCCGTTGTGGTCATTTTTGCTATTGCTGTTGCAGTTATTGTGTTTGTCGTCTACATAGAAAGAGCACAGCGTCGTGTAGCTATTAATTATCCGCAGCGTCAAGCAATGATGCAGCAGGGAAAGGTTCTTGATGTAAACCATTTGCCTCTAAAAATCAATTCTGCTGGTGTTATTCCTCCTATCTTCGCATATTCTTTGATGTCTTTACCTGTTGTTTTAGCGAGTTCATTTGGTACGGAGAGTGAGATAGCTTCAGGAATAGTTTCATTCTTCACAAGGGGTGGAGTTCTTTACTCATTGGTATTAGTCTTTTTGATTATGTTTTTCTCGTTCTTTTATACAGCGGTCGTATTTAATCCAACCGAAACGGCCGATAATCTTAAAAAAGCGGGTGGATTTATTCCTGGAGTAAGACCGGGGCAAGCGACAGCTGAATATTTGGATTATATCCTCACAAGATTGACCGTTGTTGGTGCTTTATATATGTCATTTGTTTGCTTAATTCCTGACATGATAAATGCTAAATTCGGAGTACATTTTATATTTGGTGGTACGGGTATTCTGATTATTGTTGGTGTGACTATCGATACAATTTCTCAAATATATACGCATATTTTATCTCATCAATACAGAGGTGTGTTGAAAAAGGCAGGGAGAAAGAAATGACACAGCGAAATGCAGTAAAAATCGTTATTCTCTTTGGTGCGCCTGGTGCCGGAAAAGGAACTGTTGCTCAGCATTTATTGGATAATTATGGCGTTGTGCATTTTTCCACTGGAAATTTGCTACGAAATGAGGTAAAAAATGGTACTTCTATAGGTAAAGAAGTAGAGGCGATACTCAGTTCCGGCAAATTAGTTGGCGATGATGTTGTTAACAGGGTTGTAGAATCCAACTTACAGAAAGCTTTGTCAGGAAATGATGTCGTGTTATTGGATGGATATCCTAGGACTGTAGAACAGGCAAAGTTTCTGGATGCTATTGATGAAGGCAACTTAAAATCATCGATTCGTGTTCTTGAACTTGATGTAGATCATGAAGTTGTTGTTGCTAGGATAGCAGGGCGTGTTGTTTGCTCTAAGTGTGGTGCTACGTTCAATGCTTCTCAGCTTAATGGCAACACTGTTTGCTCGCGTTGTGGAGGCGAACTTATTAAGAGAGCGGATGACAGCGAGGATGTTGTAAGACGCAGATTACAGGAGTACGTTAATATGACTCTTCCTGTTTCTCGTTATTATGCTGATAGATTGGCGAAAGTTTCCGGCGAAGGAACCCCGGAAGAAGTTGCGCGAAATGTAGATGAGACATTTCGTGATTTTGAAATAGAAAAGAGGAGATAATTCGTGGCTCGTATAGCTGGTGTTAACTTACCTGATAAAAAGCGTGTAGAGTTTGCTTTAAGATATATTTACGGAATCGGTCCGACTCGTTCTGCTGCTATTTGCAAAGAGTTAGGAATTCCTGATGCGAAAAGAGTTTTCGAGCTTACAGATGATGAAGTGCTGAAAATTCGTGAGGTTATTGATCGCGATTATCAGGTCGAAGGAGATCTGAGAAGAATTGTTACTATGAATGTCAAGCGTCTTATGGATTTAGGATGTTATCGCGGTTTAAGACATCGTAAGGGATTGCCTGTAAATGGTCAGAGAACCCATACTAATGCTCGTACCAGAAAAGGGAAAGCAAGAGCTATTCCGGGTAAGAAAAAAGTAACAAAGTAAGATAAAATAGGGTAGAAGAGGAACGTTATGGCTTATAACAACTCGCAGAAGTTAAAAAAGAAGGACAGAAAGAACGTTACGAATGGGATTGCGCATATTAATGCGACATTTAACAATACCATCGTTACTTTTTCAGATGTTCATGGCAATACTATTTCTTGGAGTTCAGCAGGCAGCTTAGGTTTTAAGGGATCTCGTAAATCTACTCCTTATGCTGCTCAAATGGCGGCGGATAAAGCTGCTTCAAAAGCGATTGAGCATGGCATGAAGAACATTGATGTTGAGATTCTTGGTCCGGGATCGGGGAGAGAATCCGCTTTAAGGACATTTCAGGCTCTTGGATTAGTTGTTGGAGCTATAAGAGATGTTACGCCTATTCCACATAACGGATGTAGGCCGCCTAAACGTAGAAGAGTTTAATTTTTGTATATTTGTGAAAGAGGTTTGTGGTGATTCAGAAACAGTGGCAGGATCTTATAAAGCCTTACAGATTGCGTCTTGAAGCGTCTGGCTCTTCTGATGTGGAGACAACCCATCGGATAGGGACGTTTGTCGCTGATCCTTTGGAAAGAGGTTTCGGCGTTACTCTTGGGAATGCATTGCGCAGAGTTTTGTTGTCGTCGTTAAAAGGTGCAGCGGTTACTTCTATCAAGATAGATGGAGTTTCCCATGAATTCTCGACTATTCCAGGTGTTCCTGAGGACGTTACGGATATAATTTTAAATATAAAGGCTATGCCGCTAAAACTTACGGCGGATTCTCCTCGTAAAATGAAACTTTCTGTAACGGGGCCATGTACAGTTACAGCAGGAATGTTTGAATTGGGGTCAGAACTGACGGTATTAAATCCAGATCATTATATCTGTACAGTAGGTGAGGGAGCGACATTTTCAATGGAAGCTTCTGTCGCTGTTGGTCGTGGGTATGTTACAGGACCGCATAACAGAGTTGAAAATGCTCCTGTTGGTACTTTATTTATCGATTCTATATTTAATCCTGTTAAAAAGGTATCTTATAAGGTCGAAAATACACGTGTCGGGCAAGATACAGATTATGACAAGCTGATTCTTACGGTTGAGACCGACGGCTCAATCAATCCTGAGGATGCTATCGCTATGGCAGCGAGGATTTTGCAGGATCAATTGCAGAAATTCATCAATTTTGAGGAAGAAGTCGAGGAAGAGGCGGTCGCTACAGAGCAGCCATTGCCATTTAATCCTAACTTGCTGAGAAAAGTTGAGGATCTCGAACTTTCTGTTCGTTCTATGAACTGTTTGAAGGGGGACAATATCGTTTATATTGGAGATTTGGTACAAAAATCTGAAAGCGAGATGCTCCGTACGCCAAACTTCGGTAGAAAGTCTTTGAACGAGATTAAAGAAGTTCTATCTCAGATGGGATTGTCTTTGGATATGCAAGTTCCGGGATGGCCTCTGGAGAATATGGAAGATGCCTCCAAGCGTGCACATGAGAAATTTTAAGGGGAACTGATATGCGACACAGAATTAGTGGCAGAAAATTCAATAGAGATACAGCGCAAAGAAAGGCTATGTTTAACAGCCTCGCGAAAGCTTTATTGAAGTATGAGCAGATTGTTACGACTCTGCCAAAAGCTAAAGATTTGAGATCCTATATAGAGAGAATGCTTACTTTAGGAAAAAAAGGAACTGTTGCAGGACGTCGTCAATTATTTGCAGATTTGCGTGACAATAGTCTTGTATCAAAGGTATTCGGGACATTGGCTGAACGTTATGCGGCAAGGAATGGCGGCTATACAAGAGTTGTAAAGTGCGGATTTCGCAGAGGTGATGCTGCTCCTATTGCGGTTATTGAGCTTCTCGATCGTGATCCAGCGGCAAAAGGAACGCCAGCACCGAAAAATGACGCAGTTGCTGCGGTTCCGGCAGATGTAATTGCACAGTAATAGTGTAAATAGACGCTGCAATGCAATAGTAGCGAATTCTGAAAAGCGGTTTTTATAGCCGCTTTTTTTATGCATTTATATCTGCAACTTGTGTTATATCTTGCTATCTTATTCTATTATCGCTGAAAGAGCGAAAGGACTTAAGGGGTTAGGGAGAAAAAAAACTTTAAGTTGTATTGCTGCTAAGAATTAATTCCTATTTTTTTCTAAATTCATATTGATATTGCACATTATAGATGTTATTGTAATATATAATCAAAGTTGTGTAGGGGTAGTACATTGTTGGTAAAAATTTCTAGATATATTTTTCTTTTATATTTTTTATCTCCATCATTTATCCTGGGGATGAACGAGTTTGTTCCTACAATGACATCTTGTGAGCAAACAGAATTTTTAAGATTGGCCTCTGTAAATAATGGAGATTTGGTTGATGAGTTTAAAATCGGATGTAAGAACTCTACAGCTTTAAGTGATGTAATCAATGCGCAACTGCAAATTATAGCAACGGATCCACAAGGTGCTGGAATGCTTCGTATAATGGCTGCTATGATAAATCCATACGTAAAATGTGCGAATTCTCTGGAAGCTCTTATCAATTCAATTCCAACAGATCGAGTTATATCTCCGCAAGACAAGATAAATAAAGCAAAGAGAGTATCGTATTTGTATCGTCTTTTAGATGTACACAATAGAGATTTTTTAGATGTTATAAATCCTGCGAATAGTAGAGCACTTTTTCAATCCTTAGTGGGGAATCCTATTATTTTTCCAAATATGATTCCAGAAAACATTCTAACAGAAGACACTTTTACTAATGATCCTGCACTTTTAGTTACTCATATCAATCGTTTTTGGAATGTCGCTGTTGCAGATTCAGCAAAAAGCGTATTACCGTTTCTTCGTAAAAAAATGTTTTCAATGGAGATAGGTCCACGAAGTGAGTATAGTTACAATATTGCTGTTCATTCCTATGTAATTCGTTTAAATCCTACAGCTATATCAGCATATTGTGTTATCGGAACTCCTTTAGTCACTCATGTAGGAGCAGGTACCGTACCCATTGTTCACTCATATGCAGCAGAAAAAAAAGATTTCGAAGCTGATATTGGTTTACTTCATGAGATGAATCATCATTTTATTGTAAGATTAACCTCTGATTTCAGAGAAAGTTTTGATGATATCATTCCTTTACTTAGAGATAAAAAAGTAGATATTAGCTATATTTTAAAACTTTCTGAAGTATATACAGGATTCAGTGAGTTTCAAAATATAACTGGAATAACTGTAGTTGGAGGGCAAATTTATTTTAATAAATATAGCGAAGGAGCTTATGTACTGGGAAAAAAAGGTTTGAGTATTAGATGTTCTCATACTGATAAACGTTTTTTTAATGTTCCGGTTGGGATTGTGGAATTGATTAAAGAAGCGGCTGCTAAAGAAGCGGCTGCTTTTGTAGTTGGTGTTGGCGTTGCTCCAGATTCTCCACCTAAATCTGAAGGTTTTATAGGGTGGAATGGTTTTTAGTTAATTTTGAAAGGAGAAAAAAATGCGAATATATTGTTTTATTTTACTGTTTATATCGTTTTTCAGTTATGCAGCGGATCATGTTTTTGAACATATTGTTGATGAAGCGAAGACAGGGAATATAGCTCCGACAGATTTTCTTGATAATTTGCGTGCTATTCGTGATACTTCTAATATGGCAGATGCCTTTTTATGTCGTTATGGAGGGGACAATTTTGAAGAAGAGCAAGTTGTAAAAACTTTCTCTATGGAGATAACCAGTGAAATCGACAAGGTGGCATACCTTTTAGGTGGGATATATTATAAAAAAGGCGATGCTAATGTGGATGATATTGATTCATTAAAGTTTGCTAAGCGTCTTCTTAAAGCAAATGCGACAACACCATTTATAGGAGCTGGAGATGTGAATTATTCTGCGATTTTTGGTGGAGCTTTAAATGATATGCTTCAAGATAAAGAACATTTCCGTAACAGTTTTGATGCTTTAGCTGATCATGTTGCAGCTGTTGCTAGTGAATCGGTAACAGAGGAAGAATTAGAAGAAATCAGAGCTCTGTTAGGTAAAGAAGAGTAGTTTTTATATTTTTCAGAATCCTTTATTTGCATAATAAGATGTATAGGTGAATCTTTTTTCTTATCCTTTGCACAGTTACATTTTAATGATCCACGGAAAATTTCGTTTATTATATTTTATCAGAGGTCTTGCAAAAGTCGGAAATGGCTTTCACAAGATCTCTATTATATTTATGCTTTTTGTCGTCACTTTTTCTTATACTTACTCATCTTCGTTATCTGAATCACTATCATCATTATCTAAACTGCTACTTGGTCGTCCTGTCATATGCCCATTATATGCTTCTTTTAGCTCAAAATAGCCATTGAATAGTTCAGCGAAATTTTTCACTCTTTCTTCATTCCATCCAATAGGTCCGAACATATCTCCTTGTATTATATGGTCTCCAATTGTGCCTTTTTCACTTATTTCTGCCAACAAACAGGCGCCAAGCATGGAATAATTAGCAAGTTTATCAAAATTTCCATAAGTAGCGACGATCCATTTTTCCCAGAGTGATAGCAATTGATTTGCAATGGTTTCTTTACGACGGTCCACCATATGGGGAAAGCTTGGAACTTTTATTCCTTCTTTAAAAATCTCTTTGCAAAATTTAGGGTATATGAGCGCCAAACTGTTTTTCTCTGTTAAAGGTTGATCTTTTCCCGTTGGTGTATTCTTCATAAATTCACTTAATACTTCATAAAGTGAAGGAAAATCATATTGATGTAAGTTCCTTTTAAATTTAGGCTGAGAATCTATTATTTTAGATAATTCCGTATGTAAATAGATCGTTTCATCTGCTCTAGAAAAAGATGGTTCATCGCTTACCCATTCAATTTCTTCAATATCCATTCCATGTACAAAATTAGTGATTATACACATGCTACCTAGCACAAAACCTGTAAATTGTTTTTTCATTATTACCTCCATTTTTTTTGCAGAAAATCTATCATATATGTAAGGACAAAAAAATTAATGACAACAAAAAATAGAAAACATAACAAATGTTTTGAATAACAGAATAACAAATCATTATATCTGACTTATGCTTTTTACAATTGGCGTATTGAGAATGTATTTTTTTCTAGTGTTAAAAAAGCAACACCTTTATTATTTATAATAATTTTTTGAAGTTTTTGTTTACAAAATTAATACTTTTTTAAAGCTTTTTAGACAAAATATCAATTGAGTTTATTTGAGGACATTGACCAATGTATGAATTCTATGATGCTATGGCTTATACGCAACTGCCTGTGAGAAAATTCGCGAGTTCTTTGCGTACTCTTATTGCGAATACTCCGCATGCGATGGATTATGGCGTATGGCGTTTCGCGGATGGTCTTGCTGATATGTATTTGCGCACATCTCGTTATGTAAAAAAGCCGGAATTCGGTATTGAACGCATAAATGTAGATGGAGAAAGTGTTCGTTTGTATCAAACAACTGTACTTGAAAAGCCTTTTTGTAATTTGGTTCGTTTCAAGAAAGAGGGATTCGGATATGAACCGAAAGTCCTGATAATTGCTCCGGTTTCAGGGCATTTTGCGACCCTTGAAAGAGATACGGTAAAAAGAATGGCTGAACGGCATGAGGTGTACATAACTGATTGGAAGAGCTTGAGAGATGTTCCTTTGTCTGCGGGTGATTTCAGCTTAGATAATTATCTTTCATATTTGATAGATTTTATGCACTATATCGGCCCGAATACGCATGTTATGGCGGTTTGTCAGCCAGCAGTTCAGGTAATGGCTCTTGCTGCTGTGATGGAAGAATCGGGTGATCCTTGTGCTCCTGCTTCTATAATTCCTATGGGCGGTCCTATTGATCCAAGAGCAAAGAAAACACAGGTAAATGAGTTGGCGGAATCACATTCTTTGAAATGGTTTGAAACAAATTTCCTTACTTATGTTCCTGAGGGGCATATAGGAGCAGGAAGACGAGTATATCCGGGATTTGTTCAAATAACAGCTTTTATAAATATGAATCCAGATGCTCACTATAAAGCGCATTTGCAGTATTTGGAAGATAAGATAAACAACAATCAAGCGGGAATAGATCGTCATACCAAATTTTATGATGAGTATTTATCGGTTCTTGATATGGATGCCGTTTACTACTTGGAAACAGTCGAAAAAATCTTCCAAACATATGAACTTCCAAGGGGCGTAATGAAATATAAAGGGCGAACAATTGATTTGGGAGCTATAAGAAATGCTGCGTTATTGGTTCTTGAAGGAGAAAAGGACGATATTTCTGCTCCGGGACAGTGCTATGCTGCGATAAATCTCTGCAAAAATCTTCCGCAAGAGATGAAACACAGTTATTTACAGCCGGGAGTCGGACATTACGGCGTATTTTCCGGAAGTAAATGGAGAAATATTATTGCGGGAAAAGTGGAAGAATTTATCAGACGGTTTGATCCCGAAATTGGAACATACAAAAGAAAGGGTACGATAAAGAAAAGCAAACTTAATTAGTCTCTTCCTATTAATAAATTTGTTTGTAGTTTCATTTATGGTTATAACAGGAGCGAAACAGGCCTATTTGGTCTGTTTTTGCTTTACTACTGACTGAAAATTGAAAAAAGTTATGAAAAGGATTTACATAATATATTCTTTTATAGGGTTGTTTATACTTTTTAATGATATTTTTGCGAGTGAGATGTCCCCTATGATAGAGTTGGAGCAGAAGAACCACAGAATATTGCAGTTAATAGACGAAGCAACGTTCGAATGGCAAAGTGTTATACATCGTACTGAATGTATAAAAGAAATGTGGAAGAAGGGGAAAAATATATCGCGTTTATTACAGGAATTAAAAGAAGAAAAGGTTCATAATCATAATTCTGCAAACTTTGTAGAATGGATGAAAGCTGGTGGACAACCTATTACTCCTTTAACAAAATATAACTCTCCGCCATATGCTCCGCAACTTGTGGAAACGTATCAGAAAAACAGAGAATTAAATCTACTGTTGCAAGAAGCACGAAGAGAAATTTTTTCAATTGCTGTAATAGCAAGATACGCACTGGATGAAGTGAATTATCCGGACGTTTTGAGATATTATATGAACATAATCGGGAAAGATGGTCGATATGGAGGTGGACAGCATGCAGAAGGTGTCAGAAATTTTATGAAATTATTGAAAACAAGAAAGGTTCTTAATTAGTGCTGTTTTTGCAGGTATTGCTTAGTAAAAAAATCAGGAATACATTAATAGCATGCTGTAATGCCCAAGAATATTAAGAATTAAAATTTTTCTTCTTTTCCCTTGGATAATTTCTTTTTTCAAATTCCCATTATTGCTTTTGCGTAATCGCTTGCATTAAATGGTTTAAGATCGTCGATATTTTCTCCAACACCTATCGCAAAAATCTTAATTCCATATTTTCTTGTTAGTGAAATTAACGATCCGGCTTTTGCAGATCCATCTAATTTTGTAACTATTACGCCGTCTATTCCTATTTTTTCCAAAAATGTTTCAACTTGGCTGTGAGTCGCTTGCCCGGTTATTCCATCCAAGATCAAAATGGTGGAATGAGGTGCGGAATCATCGATTTTTTTAATTACTCTTTTTATTTTTTCTAATTCATCAAGTAAGTCACTGCGATTTTGCATTCTTCCTGCTGTATCTATTAAAACAATATCGTTTCCATTCGTTTTTGCATGTTCGAGGGCACTGTAAACTAATCCGGCAGGATCTGCTTTTTCTTTTCCACATAAAAAATCTACTGAAATACGATCAGACCAATGTTTTAACTGTTCAACTGCCGCTGCTCTAAATGTATCAGCGGCAACTAATAAAGGTTTTTTCCCGCAAATCTTTAAGACATTTGCAATTTTCGCAATTGTAGTTGTTTTGCCGTTTCCATTTACTCCAATTACCAAAATCACAAATGGGGCATGAGAAAAATCCTGATGAAAAAAATCGGTTTCATATGGTTTCATTAATTTTTCAATTTCATCTGCGAGGTATTTTTTTACATCCATATCAGTCGTTTCTTTCGGAAATTTTTTATCCGCTATTTTTTTTGCAAGTTCAGTTGCTGTTTCTACGCCTGCATCGACTAAAATAAGAGCATCTTCTATTTCTTGCGCCAAATTTTCATCAAATTTTTTCCCGGTTATCGTTATTGATATTTTTTCTGATGTTTTTTGTAATGCGGATTTTATTTTCGAAAAAATACCCATTTGATGTTCCTTTTCTCTATTTCTTTTTTCATAAGAATAACAGAAAAGTGGCATTATTTAGAAAAAATCGTGCGTTAAAAACAACAGTTAAAAAAATATTCCGATTCTTAATTGATTTTTATGTAAAAATAATTAGTCTGACATTCGGTGATTTTTATTTTTTTATGGGAGTTAATTTTGGAAAGTAGTCGTCTTTCTACGGAAAAGCACAGAATAAATAGAGCAATTACAGCTCAGCAAGTTCGTTTAATAGATCAAAATGGAGAAGCATTAGGTATAGTAAATATAAGATCTGCTTTGGCTAAGGCAGATGAAGTGGGATTGGATCTAGTTGAGGTTTCACCAAATGCAGTTCCTCCTGTTTGTAAAATAATAGATTATGGAAAATTAAAATACGAACTTCAGAAGAAAAAAGCAGAAGCGAAGAAGAAACAAAAAGTTATAGAGATAAAAGAGATAAAATTTACACCAGCTATTGGTGAACACGATTATCAAGTTAAGCTGAACAGTATTACGAAGTTCATTAAAGAAGGGAATAAAGTGAAGATTACGCTAAAATTCCGCGGCAGAGAATTATCTCGTCAAGAGTTCGGCGTGAAATTATTGAACAGATTAATCGATGATGTTAAAGAATTCGCGAAAAATGAAGGGAATCCGCAACTTGAAGGACGTCAAATGATGATGATTCTTTCTCCTGTGACTCAGAAGTGAAACAATGGCAATGATGCAGAAAATTTTCAAATGTACGATCGGTGATTTTTCCATAAGCGATGGCTTTGCAATAGTCGATTTGCTGTTTGAAGGGGATTATCTCTCGGTATCATGTGTCGAAAAAGGGGATGATAAATGGTTTGTTGAAATTTTATCGATGCTTCCGATAAATAAATCGGACATTACGAAAATTTTAGCGGATTATGAATATTCAATTCTTGAAACAGATACTCTTGAAAATATCGATTGGTTAGCTAAGTGTTTTGAAAATTTTAAGCCCATTACGGTTGGCAATTTTTATATGTTTGGACCTCATCTGCGCATGAAAAAAAGGCCAGCAAATAAAATTGGGATAGAAATTGCCGCAGCTACGGCTTTCGGTACAGGTGAACATCCGACGACAAGTCGGTGTTTGCTTGCATGCCAAGCGTTTTTTAATCATGAAATACATAAGAAGGTGTTGGATATAGGCTGTGGATCTGGAATTCTCAGCATTGCTCTTGCGAAATTAGGAGCAAGATTTGTTACAGCATGCGATATTGATTCAGAAGCAGTTCGAATAACGAATGAGAACATCGTGATTAATCATGTTCCACATAGAGTTTCGGTTTTTCAAAATATTGGTCATGAATTTGATATAAATAAGTATGATTTTATTGTCGCAAATATTTTGGCGACACCACTTATTTCTTTAGCGGAACCAATTGAAAAAAGCTTAAACAGAGATGGAATTTTGGTTCTATCTGGTTTTAATGCCGGTGATTATAGTGTGCTTGAGAAATACGCTTCTCTTGGATTAGAATTGAAATATAAGTATATACATGAAGATTGGCTGACTCTTGTTTTGCATAAGAGATAGAAAATTATTAATAATCAAGAAAAAAGAAAAGTATTGAAATATTTTGCTGATAGCAGCTTTCATACAATGAATATTCTACAATTTAATCCAATATGTTATTATTGATGTGTTATCATTTATCAGTAACAAAATTCACAGAGGTATTTTATGAAAGTAAAAGTACTTGAGCTTGAAAAAAAGTTGTTTGATGGGGAAGCCGATAAGGTTATTGTTCCTGCCACTGAAGGAGAAATGTGTCTTCTGCCAAATCATATTTCCATTATTACCTCTTTAAAAAGCGGCAAGCTGAAAATTTATCGAAAAGGGATTGAACGGCCGTTATCAATTCCCGTAAATTCTGGAGTTTGTTCGTTTTCTGATAATTGCGCAGTATTTGTATTGTAATTTTCGATTATGACTTCCTCTACTGTTATAAAATTAGAAAGAATATGCAAACGTTATGATGTAAGTGGTGTATTTGTTTTAAAGAATGTTTCTTTAAGCATAAAAAAAGATGAATTTGTTGCCTTACTTGGACCTTCTGGTTCAGGAAAATCTACTTTGCTGCATATATGCGGTCTTTTGGACTCACCAAATTCGGGAAATATTTATATTTGTGGAAAACATATCGATAATATTTCAGATGAAGAAAAAACGAATTTTCGATTAATGAAATTAGGTTTTGTTTATCAATATCACCATCTTTTACAAGAATTTTCTGCCGTTGAAAATGTTATTCTTCCGCAATTAATACGTGGAATTTCTCGAAAAGTTGCTCATGAAAAAGCTGTCTATTTACTTTCCGAATTAGGATTGCAAGAAAAAATAAATGCTTTTCCTTCTGAACTGTCGGGAGGGCAGAAACAGCGTGTAGCAATCGCTCGTGCTGTAGCGAATGATCCGGAAATTTTACTTGCTGATGAGCCAACCGGTAATTTAGATTATGAAACCGCAATGTTGGTATTCAATGATCTTCTGAAAATTGCTCAAGTGAATAAAATGTCAGCTATAATTGCTACCCACAACGAAGAGCTTGTCGAAAAAATGGATCGGACTTACTATATTTCCGAAGGACGATTATTGGAAAGATAATGACAGCAGAAAATAAAACAAATGCAAACTTCGTACATTTAAGATTGCATTCGACATATTCTCTTTCTGAAGGTGCTGTAAAGACAGAAAAGCTTATAGAGTTATGTGAACAATATAACATGCCGGCTGTTGCAGTTACTGATACTAACAATTTATTCGGCGCTCTGGAACTTTCCACAAAATTGTCAGAACATGGGATACAGCATATTATCGGCTGCCAATTAAATGTAAAACATCCCAATAAAATCAATCATCCAACAAATGTTTTGCTATATGCTAAAAATAAGAACGGTTATAAAAATCTCATTCAGCTTGTTACGAGTTCTTATCTTAATTCAACGGCAGAAGAGTATCCTGAAATTTCATTAGATACGCTTGGAAATTTTTCCGAAGATATTATTTTAGTTACGGGAGGAATTTACGGTTCGCTAGGTGAACTATTATTGAATGAAGATATTAATGGAGCAAAAAATTATTTGGAGTTCCTTCAAAAGAAATTCGATAATCGTTTGTATATTGAGCTATCCAGACACAACAATTTCAATGAGCAGACAATAGAAAATCATGCGATAGATTTAGCATACGATTATAATATTCCGCTTGTCGCTACTAATAACGTTTGTTTTCCCTCGAGAGATGATTTTGAAGCTCATGATGCGCTTATTTGTATCGCTCAAATAAAAACAATTTTTGATATTGAACGAAAAACCTCTTCTCCTGAATTTTATTTTAAATCGCCACAAGAAATGAATGAGTTATTTGATGATCTTCCGGAAGCGATTGAAAATACTATTGCTATTGCTCAACGATGTTCATTTTGTTTGCATAAAATAAAACCCTTTATGCCTCAGTTCAAAACACCAAACGGAAAAACGCAAGAAGAAACTCTTCGTGATATGGCTAAAAATGGTCTTGAAGAAAGATTAGAGCGCCTAAAATCAAGACCTGACTTTGAAGAAATTCGGCCGAGATATTTTGAACGTATGGAATATGAATTGGGCGTAATAGAAAAAATGGGATTCAGCGGATATTTCCTTATCGTTGCCGATTATGTTCGTTGGGCGAAATCGCAAAATATTCCCGTTGGTCCCGGACGAGGTTCTGGAGCAGGTTCGATAGTTGCATGGTCTATAAAAATAACAGATGTTGATCCGATTCGTTTCAAACTATTTTTCGAGCGCTTCCTTAATCCTGATCGTATATCCATGCCGGATTTTGACGTTGATTTTTGTCAGGAACGTCGTGATGAGGTTATGTATTATGTTCAGAGTAAATACGGTTACGAATCTGTTGCTCAAATTATAACTTTCGGAAAACTGCAAGCGAGGGCAGTTGTTAAAGATATCGGCAGAGTCTTAGCTCTTCCTTATGGTTTTATGGAAAAGATTTCAAAGCTAATTCCATTTAATCCGACAAGCCCTGTCACATTGGCTGATGCGATAAAATCAGAAAAAGCTCTCAGTGATCTTATAGAATCCGACCCACAAGTAAAAAGACTTATGGAAATTGCTTTACGTCTTGAAGGATTGAATAGGCATGCTTCGGTTCATGCGGCAGGTGTTGTTATTTCCGATAAAATTTTGAAAGAGATAGTACCTTTGTACAAAGATCATCGATCTATTATGCCTGTTACTCAGTTCTCTATGAAGTATGTGGAAAGTGCTGGATTAATTAAGTTCGATTTTCTTGGATTAAAAACACTTACGGTTATTCAAAAGGCTTTGGATTTTATAAAAAAGCGTGGAGTAAATCTAACTTCACAGGATATCCCTTTGGATGATGAGAAAACTTTTGATCTTTTGCATAAAGTAAATTGTGTAGGCGTGTTCCAGATAGAAAGTGGCGGAATGCGGGAGGTCTTGAAAAAACTTCGACCTGATAGGATTGAAGATTTAATAGCGCTTGTTGCTCTTTATCGCCCAGGACCTATGGATGATATTCCAAAATACATTGCTTGCAAACATGGAGATGAACCAATTACATATCTTCATGAAAAATTAAAACCGATTCTTGAAGAAACATACGGCGTTATGGTTTATCAAGAGCAGGTTATGCAAATTGCTCAAGAAATCGGCGGATATTCATTAGGACAAGCGGATATTTTGCGTCGTGCAATGGGAAAGAAAAATAAAGAGGAAATGCAAGCGCAGAAAAAACGTTTTATTGATGGAGCAGTCGAACGTGGAATAGATTTAAATATAGCTGAGACTCTTTTTGAACAAATGAGTAAGTTCGCGAGTTATGGATTTAACAAATCCCACTCTACTCCTTATGGAATTCTTACTTATCAAACGGCATATTTAAAAGCGAATTATATGATCGAGTTTTTTGCTGCGATTATGACTCTTGATAGTTCGAATACTGATAAGTTGTATGCTTATTATCAAGATGCGAAAAAAAATGGCATTACTATTAAACCTCCTGATATAAATTTATCCGATCATGATTTTTCTGTTAATTATGAAGATAATTCTATCCGATACAGTTTAACAGCGATAAAAAGCAGCGGAGATCAAGCTGTCATAGAGATTGTAAAAGAACGTGAGAAGAACGGGAAATTTAAATCAATTTTTGATTTTTATAAACGTATGTCGAAACTTAAAATAATCACAAGAAAAGCTTTTGAACACTATATAAAAGCTGGAGTATTCGACAGTTTACATCCAAATAGACGACAACTCTTTGAATCTATCAGTGAGATCATGTCGTTTAAAGATAATAACGAACAGTCATTTTTATTTGCAACGGAGGAACCAAAGTTACCTGATGTACCTGAATGGAATATCACGGATAAATTACAACATGAATTTAGCGTGATAGGATTTTATATTTCTGCTCATCCTATGGAACAATACGAATCAATATTGAAGGAATTACATTTTCCTACTTTAATGGAGGCAAAGGACTATTCGAAAACAAGCGTGGTCGCTATTATTAACAATGTAAAATACAAAACTACAAAAAATCATAATCGATTTTGCGTCTTACAAGTTTCCGATTCTTCTTGTTCTGTCGAAGTTTCGCTGTTTTCTGAGGCATTATCAAGTTACGGCAGCTTGTTAGAAGAAGGAAACATTGTTGTTTTGAGTATTAGCTGTTCACGTTTTGAAGATCAATTGAGAATTACAGCTGATAAAGTACAAGTTTTTGATGAAAATTTTTCAAGCGGAGTAGGATATCAATTTAATCATGATGACACTTTACGACAACGCGTTCATCAAGAGCCGAAAAATCAAGTTATGAGTATAAAAATCAACGGATTGGCAGAACTGCAAAAAATCAAAAATTTTATTAATCATTTCAGAAAAGATGGAATAACAACAATCGAATTATTATTTGCTGATGGAAAGAAAATCATTCTGCCGGAAAAATATTTTCTTACAGCATATGATATTTTGGATATGAGAAATATCGTTGGTGTAGAAAATGTGAAGATAAGCCAAGGAATCGGTTGAAAAATTATTATCAAACTCTGTTTTTGGCTCTTTATTTTTTATTGCGTATTTTTTTAATGCAAAGTACAATACATTCGGTTGGGCGTATGTATGGTTTTCCCCGTATTTCGCCCATGATAATTAACTTGGAGATTAGGAATATAGCTATGAAAATTAAATTAGGTTGCGCAGCAGTAGTTTTGTCGTTTTTTTGTTGTGAACTCCTTTACGGTGGTGCTTTAGTTAAGGATTTTAAGAAAAATAAAGCAGATACAGCAGAGCAAAGCAATGAAGTTGCCTCTGAAAATGAAGATCGAGATGATTCTGCAGAGGAAACTGCGGCCAATAATACGGCAGCGGAAGGATCTTCGACAGTCGCAGCATCTGGTACAGCAGCAACTGGTTCGAAAACAGCTCCAGCACCGAAAAAGGAGATTAAAGGTGATCCGATTGTTGCAAAAATCGGTCGTTCAAAGGAATACAGACGCAGCGATGTCCTCAAGGTCATTAAATCGCTTCCTCCTCAGTTAACACAAGGGGTTCCTGATGATAAGCTTTTTGCTATGTGTCTGGATCAGTTGATCAGTTCTTATCTTATGGTTGAACAAGCTAAGAAAGCAGGTATGGATAAGACAAAAGATTTCACGGAACGCTTAGAGAATATGAAGAATGATCTTCTTGCAAGAATGTTCTTGATGAAAGAAGTCGCACCTAAAGCGGAAAATGATTCTGCTCTCAGAGCTCGTTATACAAAATATTTGGTTGAGTTTAAGAAAATTAAGGAAACTCAGGTTTATCATATAATGCTCAGTTCTGAAGATGATGCAAAAGCTGTTATAGAGCGCCTCAATAAAGGAGAAGACTTCGGGAAAATAGCGAAGGAGAAGAGTCTCGCACCATCTAAAGAAAAGGGAGGAGAAGAAGGATATATTGCAATAAGTATATTACCATCTCCTGTGAAAGAGAAACTTGAAGCTATTAAGAAAGGCGAATATACAAAAGAAGCTCTGAAAACAGATAATGGTTATCATATATTTAAATTAGGCGATAGCAGAGATACTTCACCTCAAAAGTTTGAGGAAATAAAGGATTCACTGAAGCAAATGATCGTTCAAGAAGAAATTATGAAATTGATAGATCGTTTAGCGAAGCAGTTTAATGTAACCAGATTTAATGAAGATGGTTCTCCTATCGAACCTCTTGGAACAGCTCCAGTTCCAGCGGCTCAACCTGCAGCGGCCGCCACACCAGCTGCTTAAGTTTGGGAGAAAATTGTTTGGTTTTTACGGCGCGGGTCATTTCGGCCCGCGTTTTTTTTGTTTCCAAAAATAGAAAAAGAATAGATCTCTTGCGAAAGCCATTTTTTGTTCTTTTTAGCATCTGAAAATCAAAAATTACAAAATGCCGTTTCCGATATTCGCAAGAGATCTAATATTCCCTGTTATTCTTAAGGCTAAAAAAAATTACTTACTGAAATATCTCTAAAAAACATGAATTCAGAAAAAAACGATGATTGGAGGCTAGGACCGGAATCGAACCGACGTACAAGGATTTGCAGTCCTCTGCATAACCACTCTGCCACCCAGCCTCAGAGAAGAAAGTTTGATCGCAGCTTACCTTTATAAAGGTTTAATGTCAATAAAATTAAAGTTTAGTTGATACAAAAGAATATACGCACGTAATTTCTGGTTTTACAAAAGCAATTCTGGTATTATTGCCCCGCTATTTTATTGAGGTTAAAACGAATGTTAAAAAGTCTTTGTGCTCTTGCGGTGTTTCTGATCTGTATTGGATGTGTTGAAGAAGAGAAAAGAAAAGGCCCGGAAGAAACTCCTGCCGGAACGTTTAAGGATGAAGATCTGGATGAAACATCAAAAAGAATTGCTGCTCTTGATATGACAGTTGTTGCTCCTGGAGCAGGCATTACTGAAGATCATTTACGTACAATGCAAATTTTGCAAACAAAATATGGTGTAAATATTCCTATGCAAGCGATTGCAAACAAAGCTGCTACCTATTGTTCTGATTCGGTTCAGAATCGTCTGAAATTTATGGAACAAGCGATAAATTCACCTCACCCGATTATATGGGCTATGCGAGGAGGTTTCGGAACAAATATGCTTTTGGCAGATATGGATAAATGGCCAATTCCAAAAGAAAAGAAAATTTTGGTTGGCTTCAGTGATACAACTTCATTGCAACTCTTCGTTACTCAGAAGTGGGGATGGAAATCGATTCATGCACCTGTGTTAATTCATCTGTCAGATCAAGTATTTTCTAAGGATAAATTTGAGACTTTGCTTGGTATATTAGAGGGAACAATCAGCACATATGATATAAATGAAGTCTATCCGATCAATGCAGCTGCGCGTAAGCAGAAAATTGTTGAGGGGCGCCTTACTGGAGGTAATCTTACGTTGATAGAAGCAAGTATAGGTACATGTTGGGAGGTTCAGACAGAAGGTAAAATCTTATTTTTGGAAGATATTAACTTAAAACCATGGTGGATTTATCGCTCAATGTATCATTTAAAGGAAAGCGGAAGACTAAAAGGTCTAAAAGCGATTGTTTTTGGTCGATTTGTAAGAACAGGAACTTCTCAAAAGGAAGTTGGAAGAACTTTATGCGAATTCGCGGATTCTATGGATATTCCTGTCTACATAACTGATCAATTTGGTCATGGCAACCACAATATGCCGCTTGTATATGACGCAAAAGCCATTTTACATGATAAGAAAATGACAATAAACGTGGAGTAAATAGTAAATAAAGTAGTAGTTTGTTCTGGATTCTGGAGAATAGTAAAACATGATACTGACTTATCATGAGATAATAAAAAGCGTAAAAAACGGAGACATTCATATAACTCCGTTTGAAGAAAGTATGGTAAATCCTAATAGCTATGATTATAGGATTGATTATAAATTGCTTGAAATAGAAGATTTGCCTGTAGATCCGAAAAAGCAAACGACATATCATGAAATCAATTTTACGGATGATGGATATGTTCTTTCGCCGAACAAAACTTATTTGGCTAATACTTATGAAGAGATTGGAAGTGATGTTTTCGTTCCATTGTTGATTGGAAAGACCTCACTTGGAAGGCTCGGATTATTTCTTCAAATTACTGCGGATTTGGGGAATCTTGGAGCAAAGCACAAGTGGACTCTGGAACTTAAAGCCGTACAGCCTCTGAAAATATACCCGATGATGCGTGTTGGACAAGTAAGTTTTTGGAAGACAGAAGGAAACACAGATATGCGATACAATGGAAAATACAGTAAGTTCTCTATCGCAAAATCCAGTGAAATTTATAAAGAGTTTAAATAGTTATAATTAAATGTGGTGAAAAAATGATATTAACAGGATCCGAAATTCTTAAAAATGTTCAGGAAAAGAAAATTGTAATAGATCCTTTTGATGAAAAGATGGTTAATCCGAACTCTTACAATTTCACTCTCGGAAATCGTCTAATGATTTATAATAATTACGTTCTTGACGCAAAAAAAGAAAATGATGTTCGAGAAATTATTATTCCTGAATCAGGTATTACACTGGCTCCGGGATACGTTTATCTAGGACATACAAGGGAGATTATTGGCAGTGATTATTTTGTGCCGATTATAAGAGGAAGATCATCAATTGGCCGTCTCGGATTATTCACTAATATAACAGCAGATTTAATTGATATCGGCTCGATCAATCAATTGACTCTGCAACTTAATGCTGTGCAACCTGTTACCGTCTATCCAGGAATGCAGATAGGGCAAGTGACTTTTTGGACAACTCTCGGAAAGATTGAAAAGTATAACGGAAAGTATAACGGAGCAAGAGGACCAGTAGCTTCAAGAATGTATATGGATTTTCCAAAAGATGCTTCGTAAAACGAAAGATTACTTTTTCGCCAACAACAATTCTAATTTTAAATATTTTTTTATAGGAATGTTAGGAGCTTTGGGATTTGCTCCGTTTAATTTATATCCGATTTTTATGGCAGTTTTTTCATGGTTTTTAGCGAAGGTATACGATAATAGTTTAGTTTCTCTTCAGAAATCTTTTCTTTTTTTTCTTGGATTTTACATTGCTGCTTTATATTGGCTTGCGATTCCCCTTACTGTTGATCTTTCTAAGCATTTTGTACTAATACCGTTTGCTGTTACTTTAATTCCCGCATATTTTTCTGTTCAAATGCTTATTCCGATTGTTGTTCTTCGTTATTTTCGCGGAATATTTTCGAAATCGTTTGTGTTCTCAGTCTTGTACACTGTGACAATATACATTCATGGTCATGGATCTTTTGGCTTTCCGTGGGTGTTTTCTGCGTATATTTGGAATTTACATGAACTTTTTATGCAAACTTTGAGCATTTATGGAGTTTACGGTCTTAGCTTTGTTACTATACTGCTTACTTCATTTCTTGGGGCTGCAATTTTCTATCGAAATCAGGATAAAACCAAGCAGAGTCTTAAATATCTGAGCATTTCTGCTTCGATTTTTTTCTTAATTTGCATTTTTGGAGTTATAAGACTTGCGAAAAATCCAACTGAGTATACTCCAATAACAGCAAGAATCGTTCAACCAAATATTCAGCATCATGAAAAGAAGCAAAGGAAGGATATGCTCAATAGAATGCTCGAATTGAGTAGAAATATTGGTGATATCAATTTGTTGATATGGCCTGAAGCAACTATTCCTTATCTTTACTCGGAAAATTTACGCGGATTGCATCAATTACTTTCAGAACCTCTTGTTGGAAATCATGCTTATTTAATTGCCGGAGCGGTTAGAGAAGATTTTGCGGAAAATATCTATAACAGTGCCGTAATTATCGATCACTTTGGAAGAAATATTCATAATTATGATAAAATTCATTTAGTACCATTCGGTGAGTATATTCCTTTTCGATCATTCCTGCCATTTGAAAATATCACAAATGATATAGGTGACTTTAATATAGGAAGCGTAAATCATAATTCTGTTCAATTGTGTGGGTTAAAAATTGCGTTAGCTATATGCTATGAAGCTGTTTTCCCTGTAGATTGCATGCCATCTAATGATAAGCAAAGTATTGATCTCATGATTAATCTTACAAACGATGGCTGGTTTGGATTTTCGACACAACCGTTTCAGCATTTGCAGATTGTTCGAACGAGAGCAATAGAAATGGGAATTCCGCTGATCAGAGCTACGAATATAGGTATTAGTGCTGTTTTTGATTCACTTGGAAGAGAAATAAAACGCATTCAAATTAATACAATTGGATATATCGATTTCAAAATTCCATCAAAATTATCACAACAAACTTTATTTAGTACATTTTGCTTTTGATCTGTTAACTGTTAAGTAACATTTTTTATCTACTATTATCATATATAAGTGTATTTTGGAGATCTTTATGGGTGGCTTAGGAGTTTTCAAAAATAAGGTAATTTCGCTGTCTATCATTATTTCTTGCATTTTGTTCGTTATTATTTTGGCTCTTGAAAAGACAAAAATGATATTCAAATTAGTGCCGATGTTTAGAGGTGAGGTGGCTGTTAATAACTTTGTTATAACTACAACAAGCGATGGATCTCCCATACTTATAAATAAGGATGATCCTAATGTAGGCGGACAATTGCGTGTATTCGGGACAATACGTTCTAATTTTAATAATGTTATAAGCAGTTTTTATAACGATAATTCTGTAGTTATAGAAGTTGGACCTCAATTCGGGTACAACACTATCCCTTTGGCCAAGGGCCTAAAAGATAACGGAAAAGTGTATGCCTTTGAGGCGAATAGCAGAGTTTGTTCGGCGTTACGTAAGACTCTTGTTTTAAATAATATAGATGACAAAGTTACAATAAAAGATATAGCTATTTCTGATCATAAAGGTTCTTGCGATATTCCTGATTGTATTTCAATAAGAGAACTTGCCGATGGTACATATTCCGAACCAAGAATATTTTCTGCACACTGTAGTACTTTAGATGAGGAAATGATGGATGAAAATCGTCCGGTTGATCTTATAGCTGTAGATATCCCGGATATGGAAATACCGATTTTAAGATCTTGCGAAAGTATAATTGATAGATCACCTGATATTGTACTCGTTCTTACTTTCGATAATGATCCAGTTGATTCAGGAGCTGAAACGGAATTTACAAAATTAAAGGCAAAGGGATTGAAATTTTATAAAGCAACAGAAAAAAATAAATACACTCGAATCGACACCGTTGATGATCTTCTGAAAGAAAAAAATATAATTCTTATCATCACACGCCGTGATTTAGGATAAAATTGCTCAATTATTGCTAAGAGCTTTTACATTTCTATCTCATTAATTCCAATGATTCTACTGAATTCACATTTGCTGTTTCCATATCATCTGTGATTTGCTTAACAAGTCCTGTAAGAACACGTCCTGGACCTATTTCTATGCACTTACTTACCGATTCCTGTTTTGCAAACTGAATTGTTTCTGTCCAACGCACTCGTGATGTTAATTGTTTGATCAATAATTCTTTGAAATTGCCATTTTCGGCTTTAGCGGTAACATTGGATATAATTGGGCGTGATGGTGTATTAAAATTTACAGAATCCAGAACTTCACGTAACGGTTCGATAGCTTTTTCCATCAAAACGCTATGAAAAGGTCCACTGACTTCTAATTTTAAAGCTCTTCGAGCTCCATTTTCTTTTGCTTTTTCGATTGCTTTCTCAATTGCTTCTGTATGACCGCTAATTATTGTTTGTTTCGGAGAATTATCATTTCCAATTTGCAATATATATTCATTTGAGCTTGATTCATTAACTAATTTCTCGACTGTTAATATATCTAAACCGATTATTGCGGCCATAGCTCCTTGATTTGGACACGCTTCAGACATTGCTTTTCCCCTTACTCGCAGAATTTTTGCTGTTTCTGCCAATGTAATTACTCCCGCTGCACACAAAGCCGAATACTCTCCCAATGAGTGTCCGGCGAAAAACCTGGCTTTAGCCACGAGATTGAATCCGAATTCTTTTTCTAAAACTCGCGCGAATGCTATGCTAACTGCCATAATTGCGGGCTGAGCATTTTGCGTCAATTTTAATTCTTCTTCTGTGCCATTGAATATTAAATCTGATAATTTATATGAAATTGCATCATCAACTTCATGAAACACGTTACGAGCAGATGCAAATTTCTCATATATATCTGCTCCCATTCCGATTTTTTGTGATCCTTGTCCAGGAAATACGACCAGCATTTTTTTCTCCTCAAAAATCTCAGAAATATTTTTTAAATCACTCTTCAAGTAACTTTTTTACAAAGTAACGTTAACCTAGCACAGAAAATTTCAAAATACTATTATTGTACGATTGGAGTATTCTTATTTACCTGTTCATTCTCTTTTTTCTTTTTGATATACTCATCGCGGGTAGTCAGACGATTAGGATCGCAAACCCGGTCAGGTTCGGAAGGAAGCAGCCGTAGTGAACACCAATCGGGTTGATTGCCCTTATAATAAGTTTATACGGATTGCGAATGAGTGTTTATATCCCTTTAGCAACAAAATACAGACCACAGAAATTTGCTGATGTTATTGGCCAAGACATAACCGTAAAAATAATAATGAACGGCATGTTAAAAAATCGCCTTGGTGCTGCGATGCTTTTCTCAGGAACTCGCGGAGTCGGGAAAACTACTATCGCTCGCATTGTCGCAAAGGCTTTCAGGTGCGAAAACAGCAATCCTGAGCCATGCGGAAAGTGTGAGTCGTGTCTCAGTTTTGCGAATGGAAGCCAAATCGACGTAATTGAAATTGACGCAGCAAGTAACACAGGCGTAGATGATGTAAGAGAGATCATTGAGTCTTGTCGTTATAAACCTACAACAGGAAAATATAAAATATTTATTATTGATGAAGTTCATATGCTTTCAAATAGTGCGTTTAATGCTTTGCTGAAAACGCTGGAAGAGCCTCCTGAGCATGTAAAATTTCTCATGGCAACTACCGAAACTTATAAAATTCCAGAAACTATTTTATCTCGTGTTCTGAAATTTGATTTAAAAAGAATTGATGCTGCTGTTTTAGCTCAACATCTTTCTGCAATCTGCAATCAAGAGAATGTTATTGCAAGCGCAGATGTTCTTATGGCGATTGCGAAAGCAGCAGATGGATCGATTCGCGATAGTCTTTCGATATTGGACCAGGTAATTAACGTTACTGATAAAAATGAAATTTCGATGGATGATGTTAAAAGTATTTTGGGAATGTCCGACGAATTCGATATAGTTGAATTACTGAAGTTAATTGTATCTGCAAATGTTAAGTCAGCCGTTCATAAATTTCGTGAAATTCTTACAGCCAATATATCATGTGAAAAAGTTGCTAATACTATTTTAGATTATATTCATGTAATTACATGCATCAAAAGCAACATAGAACTGCAAAACGGCGTAGTAACAGAAGATATTCTTCCGCAGCTAAAATCGATCGCAGAGAATGTTTCATTGCCTGCATTAACCAGAATTTGGCAGATGTTTCTTCGTGGTATGAAAGAAATAAAAATGTGCGATCGTCCTGAGATTGTTCTGGAGATGATCATTGTGCGTATAGCCTATGCATCAGGACTTCCTGACTTAGCTGATATAATTAGCGGAAATGGAATTGAAAAGAAAATTCCTGCTGCGCCGTTATTTGATACTACGAAACCAAAAGAGGAAACACCGCTAAAAAAAGATTTGAAGACTTCTGCGAAATCGGTTGAAAATGCTTCTTCAACTGAGTCGTCTTTAATGGAAGAAGCTTTAAAAATGTTTCCAAATGCTATTGTCCAATAGTTATTAGTTTGTAATATTGTTTGTGTGGGAGAAAAAGGTATGAATAACAATTTCAATCAATTGCTAAAGCAAGCTCAGCAGATGCAAGAGAAACTTATGGAAGCTCAGAATAAGATGAGCGGTCTGGAAATAACCGGGACTTCCGGTGGTGGAATGGTTTCCATTACCATAAATGGAAAAAATGAGATGAAAAAAGTTCAGATCGATCCGAAGTTATTATCGCCAGACGAGGCAGAAATCGTATGTGATCTGATTACCGCAGCTTACAACGATGCTAAGTCGAAACTGGAAGCAAAAATGTCGGAACAAATGGGAGGGATTCTTCCTCCGGGAATGAAATTGCCTTTTTAATAGTTTTTTGTGGGAGAGTTTTTAATTTTTCCTAATTTATAGTTCTTTAAATCACACGATAATATATTATTATCTCTGATTTTGAAAAGTCAAAAACATTATAAAAATACTTCTCACAGGAGCTTAGTTAAATCTATTTTTACTTACTGCCACTTATTTCGCACTTTTTAGCGCATAAGAATCTTCCAATTCCTTTTGATAAACAACTAAAAAAGCGCAAAAAAACTACTCTGCTGTAGCGCACTTTTCCGCAATAATTTTCTTGAGTTTTCTGAATTTTCCTGAAAGCATGCAGTCGCATGTATTGATCAGATAACTATCAATCCCACCTTTCTTTTCTACCGAACGAATGGCGCTTGTTGAAAGCCTTAATCTGATTTGACGACCAAGTTTATCGCTCAAAAAAGATACATTTTGCAAATTCGGCATGAATCTGCGCTTTGTTTTGTTATTTGAATGGCTCACATTGTTTCCATACTGAACCTTCTTTCCGGTCAACGGGCAAACTTTGGACATGATTCAACACCTTTTTCATATAAATTCTTTAAACAACACGCTTATACAGCCAACCGATATTTATGTCAAGGTATATTAATGCGGAATTTTATTAAAGATTACAATGATCTTCGGGTTTTTATGGTTTTGTTTAAAATTCTTTAATGGATTTATGAATTTTTTAACATTATACTTCCTGAAAATGTATTTTTGTTTTGATTTAGTTAGGAGATGTTATGAGACGTTATCGCTGTGGAAAGATCGTATCTACAATCGGGCCTGCAAGCTCTGATCCAGAGAAATTGGAAGGGCTTTTTCTTAAAGGAGTTGATGTTTTTAGGTTAAATTTCTCGCACGGTGTACATGAAGGACATGCAAAAGTATATGAGGCGATTAGAGCTATCGGAAAAAAGTACAATTGCCATCCGACTATATTAGCTGATATGCAAGGGCCGAAGTTGAGAGTCGGAACTTTTGAAAATGACAGAATTATTCTTGAGTCGGGAGATACTTTTCGATTCGATTTAGATAAAACTCCCGGAAATACGCGCCGCGTTAATCTTCCTCATCCTGAGATTTTAGAGGCTTTACATGTCGGAACAACATTGCTGTTGGATGATGGAAAGTTACGCTTTGAGGTTACTGCTTGTGGAAAAGATTATGCGGATGTGAAAGTGCTTGTTGGTGGTCCTCTTTCTAACAGAAAAGGTGTAAATGTTCCACAAGTGAAGCTTAATATTCCGATTTTAACCGAAAAAGATCAGAAAGATTTGCAATTCGCTCTTGATTTAGGTGTGGATTGGGTTGCTTGTTCTTTCGTGCAAACAGTAGAAGATGTAGAAAACGCAAAAAAACTCATAAATGGTCGAGCTGGAGTGGTTTCTAAACTTGAGAAACCTCTTGCAATTAAAGCAATGGAGCCGATTATAGAGGCTTCTGATGCTGTGATGATTGCTCGTGGAGATTTGGGAGTTGAAATGGATCCTGAGGAGGTTCCGCCAATTCAACGTCGCGTTATTAATACGTGTCATAGAATGGGACGTCCTGTTATTGTAGCGACGCAAATGCTTGAATCCATGATTTCATCACCAAGTCCGACTCGTGCAGAAATATCTGACGTTGCAACTGCTGTTTATAGTGGTGCAGATGCGACAATGTTGTCAGCAGAATCCGCATCGGGCCAATATCCATTTGAAGCCGTTTCGATTATGAGTAGGACAGTTGCTCATGTGGAATCTGATCCGTACTGTCAGCGCAGATTGGAAGATGATACGCAATTACCGCAAAGAACGACAATTGACGCAATTTCGGCAGCAGCGAAAGATGCGGCAGAATATTCTTGTGCTACTGCAATTGTATTGTTTACAGATAATTTTGAATCTGTAGTAAGATGCACACGCTTACGTCCGAGAATTCCTGTTGTTTTGGTGACATCGTCAGTAAGAGTCGCAAGCAAATCCGGGTTATGTTATGGTGTGTATGCTGTTCATGAAAATATTTTCGAGAATAAAGAGTTCGATACTTCTGTGATGAGTAAAGCAGCGAAAGATATCGTTAAAGAACACAAATTTGCGAAAGTTGGAGATAATATAGTTGTTTTGAATGATCTAAAAGGACATTCAGTAGAGATCTGCCAACTATAATTTTCTTTTTATAAATAATCAAACTAGGTCGCTGCTATTTTCGGCGACCTATTTATTATTTTGGAGATAATTTTATGAAATGCGTTGTTGGTATGTCCGGAGGGGTAGACAGTTCTACTTCGGCTTTTCTTATGAAAGAGCATGGATATGACGTTATTGGCTGTACTCTGAAATTATTTAATAATGAAAAGGCTGATGCCTCAGTTCGAGACGCAAGAAGTGTTGCAAAATTTTTAAAAATTCCAATCGAAGTACTTGATTGTACTGAAGATTTTAAACGGTATGTTATAGATTATTTTGTTGATTATTACAGGAATGGAAAAACTCCTAGTCCATGTGTGATGTGTAATGAATTTATCAAGTTTAAATACTTGGATGAATTTCGTAAAAAATGTGAAGCAGATCTTTTAGTTACGGGACATTATGCAAAAATAAAAAGATATGAAAGCTTTGCTGAATTACATCAAGGAGCATCCTTAAAAAGAGATCAAAGTTATTTTTTATATGCAGTAGATCAAAGCATTTTAGTTCATGCGGACTTTCCTTTAGGAAATCATGAAAGTAAATCTGTGACACGTACTATAGCTAAGAAAGCAGGAATTCAAGTCGCTGAAAAACCTGATAGTCAGGATATTTGTTTCATTCTAAATAATGATTACATATCGTTCATAAAACAAGAATTAAAAGGGATCTTTGAATTTAAAACCGGAAATATTGTTGATGTGAACGGTAAAATTTTGGGACAACATAACGGAATAATAAATTATACGATTGGCCAACGTAAAGGATTAGGACTTTCAGGAGGTCCTTTTTTTGTTTATAGAATAGATGCAGAGAGAAATGAAATCATTGTATCGAATAAAGAAAAGATTAAAGCGAAAAAGATACATTTAAATAATACGAAATTTATAAATTCGCCTTTCGAAGGAGAGTGTAAAGTAAAAATCAGATCTAACGGAGAAAAAATTCGCGCAAATATTTCCTATGACTCAGATCAGCAATGTTGGTGTGTTGATTTGCTTGAAACAGAATATGGAGCAGCTCAAGGACAACATTGTGTGTTTTATGATGGTGATAAAATTTTAGGAGGCGGAGAAATTAATTAAATAACTCTGCGAAAAATACAAGATGTTTTTTGTATAGATTTTATTTATACTTTCTTTATATAGTTTAGTTGTTGTTTTTGTTTTGGAGGAAGTCATGAAGTTTTCTTTTTCTGGCCGTCATATGGAAATAGGGGAGTCATTAACGACTCGAGCAGAAGAGGCATGCGAAACTCTTGCCGAAAAATATGATACCGAATTCTTAGACGTCAATATTGTTATGAAAAAGGAGAACCATCTTTTTTATACAGATATAGCAGTAAAAAGTTGTGCCGGTAATACTTATCAAGCAAGTGATAACGATGATGATCCGGTTGGAAGTTTCTTAAGTGCGTTACAAAAAATAGATGTACAAATAAGAAAGAAGAAAAAAACGCATGATAGAACATCAGGAAGAACAGGAGTTGAAATAAACAGCTACGATAATTCATTTGAGAATGAAACTCAGCCAATGATTATTGCTGAAATTTTGGATGATTTGCCTCTTATGAGCGTTAGTGAAGCAACAAAGAAAATAACGGAAACTCGGCGTGTATTTATATTTGAAAATATAGCCAATAACGCTGTTAACGTCGTTTACAAGCGAGAAGACGGCAATTTCGGTTGGCTGGATTACAAGATTAAACGATAACTCATAATAACCTATAGTCTCGATGTCTTTTTAGTAGATATCGGGACTTTTGTTTTTTTCTTAGCTGCACAAAAATTCTACTATTGAATTGAGTTTTAAAATTCCTGTTTTAGTTAGTTTAATTTTTTTTAAATTTTGTACTTTTATAAGCCTTTGAGATTGCAAGAATTGTAGTTTTTTTTGCGAAATTATTTTCTCGACTGTATTTTTTGAAACTTCTTTATATAAATCACAGAGATCTAGTTCTTTAAGTAATCTCAATTTCATAATTAATATTTCTTGTAATATTTCTTCTTCATTTAATTTTGAAAATAGTGAATATGTTTCATTTTTTTCTTCAATAGCTTTTGCCCAATTAAAAGGGTTTCGGATTTTTTCCGTTGCATATTTGCAATTTCCTAACTTTATTCGTCCATGTGCTGCTGGTCCGACACCTAAGTAATCACAATAATTCCAATATGCTAAATTATGTTTACACTTGAAATCTTTTTTGGCGTAATTAGAAATTTCATAGTGAAGAATTCCATATTGTTTTAAAAACTCATCAGTAAATTCATAAAATTGAATTTCTTTTTCTTCAGAAATCGGTTTTATGACTCCTGACAGCAATTTTTTGTGAAACAAAGTATTTTCTTCAAAGGTTAGTTCATAACAGGATATGTGTTTACAATCGAAATTTATTGCAGTTCGCAAATCTTTTTCAAAAGAATTTATATTTTGGCATTCATATCCATAAATAAAATCGAAACTAAAGTTATAAAAATTTTTCGCAATAATTTCTGCTGAAGAATGGGCTTGATAAGAGTTATAAATCCTTCCTAAAAATTGTAGATTAATATCTGAGAAGCTCTGAATTCCAAGCGAGATTCTATTTATTCCGGCATTTCTGAGATCTATCATTTTTTGCGAATCAAATGTTGCCGGATTCGCCTCAAGAGATATTTCTGCGTTAGTATTCGTTTTCTTTTGCAGAAATTTTAATGTTTTTTCTATTGCTTTTGTCGGCATGAGTGATGGGGTACCTCCGCCGAAAAAAATAGTTTCTATTTGAAAATCATAGTCTATCTTTTCTAAAGAATTTTCTAAATCTAAGAGAAGAAGCTCTGCGTATTTTTCGAAAAATTCGCCATCATTTTTTGTAGGGATACTCATAAAATCGCAATAAGGACATTTCGATAAACAAAATGGCCAATGCAGATATATTGAAAGCTTCTTTATGCACATTCAAATAAAGTTACTAAATGGAATTTATCAATTTACCCTAACAATATATCTTTTTGAATTTTGAAAATCTGATTAATCCCTTGACGCGAAAATTCTAACATTTCCATCAATTGTGAATTTTCAAAAACATTTTTCTCACCCGTAGCCTGAATTTCAACAAGCCCTCCGGTATCTATCATAACAAAGTTCGCATCTACTTCGGCGCGAGAATCTTCTGAAAAATCTAAATCTAATAAAACTTTACCATCGACAATCCCACATGATACTGCTGCTACTAAATTTCGAAAAGGATTAACTTTGAAACGCATTTTTTTAATCGCCAGTCCGATTGCGACACATGCTCCGCAGATTGATGCCGTTCTAGTTCCTCCATCAGCTTGAATCACATCACAATCTATTTTTATTTGACGTTCTCCGAAATTATTCAGAGAAAAGGCCGCCCGCAAAGAACGTCCTATTAGTCTCTGAATTTCATGTGTTCGTCCTGTCTGTTTTCCTTTGACTGCTTCTCTCTCAGTGCGAACATTAGTAGATCGAGGAAGTAGCGAATATTCAGCAGAAATCCAGCCTGTACCTGTGCCCTTCAAAAAAGGCGGCACTTTATTCTCAATTGTAGCGGCACAAATTACCTTTGTATTTCCAAATGATATAAGACAGCTACCTTCTGCATGATCTAAAAAATCCGGGACAATTTCGATCTTTCTTAGCTCATTATTCGCTCGGCCGGAAATACGCATAAAAACCTCCATGCTATAACATGCTTACAATGCTATTGCAAAAATTAACTTTTTAAAATAGATAAACTTGATAAAATTTCTTCTATATTATCTGAGTCGATAGATATTTTTTTATTGCGATTTTTTTCACCTGATATTATTTGTATTTTTGATTTTGGAACACCAATTTTTTTGCTTATCAAATCTATAACTGCATTATTTGCCTTATTATTTTCGGGGACTGCTGTAACAGATACTAATAATTCATCATTTTTAACTCCTCGAATATAATTTTTAGAAGCTTTTGTTGTCACTCTTACATTAATAAAAAATATCCCATCTTTGCGTGAGTAAAACATAAAAAATATCCATCGGTACTATCAAGGAATAATTGCGCTGATTGATACAAAAATCAACACAACTATAGGTCGAGCAAATTTCTTTAACTCGACCTACATCAAAAAGTAGAACTATTTAGCTATTAATGAACCTTAATATGTGAAACAATTTTGTTCACATTGGATAAAGACTTCGTATAGTCAATAATCCGTTTCTTTTCAGCTTCTGATTTCGCTGTTCCTACTATGTAAACAACTTGATTGACTGTAGTTACAGCATAATCGCCAACCGCCATACCATTGAACGGACGCATCAAATACGCTTTTACCTTTCCAGTGGTAATCGTGTCTCTGACAAGGGTATCTGGCTTGCTGCTAATCTCTACTTTATCGATTAGCTCAATATATCCGCCGACTCGCTTTACTGCGTTGATTACGGCGTTATGCTGGGCTTCATTTTGAACATAGCCTATCACAATAACCATACCATCCTGAACGGCAAGTTCTACTCTATTTTGTAAATCACCTTCAAGAGAAGCCAATTCATCATTTATTTTTGATTTTAATTCAGAATCAGAGTAGATATTTGTATCGACGGTTCTGTTATTCCATGCGTTATGATTCTGACAATCTGCTATAACTTGGAATCCGTAGATGCTAAAAATCGCCAAACTGATTTTTGCTATTGACTTGTATATTTTCATATTATTATCCTCCTTCCATATTACCTTACATTGTCTATTATAGCATTAAAACACAAGTAATGGTAGTATATAATTAAAATTATTTATAACTATCTAAAATTGCAGTTAATATAATTGAATATTTTTTCGAAAATTATGGATTTTTGTGCAAAAAAAAGGAATATGTAATCTGAATCAAATTTATATTAGAATCAATCAAACTTTAGAGGGAGTTATAAAGTGTCTTTAGAAACGACATTAGATAAAATTTTTGAACGATACGACTTTTTAAAAGACGAAATGCTAAAGACTGTAAATAATGCGGAAACTTTTGCAAGAATTTCTAAAGAATTTTCTGATCTTGAGGATATCGTTAGCTTAGGGAAAAAATATAAGAAATCTATTCAAGAAATTGCGGACTTAGAAAATATAATTAATGATTCTAATTCAGAAAATGATTTAAAAGAGCTGGCGATATCTGAAATCAAAGAATTAAAAGAATCAATTCCTGAAATGGAAAAAGAGATAAAAATATTATTGCTTCCGAAAGATGCAAATGATGAGAAAAACGCAATTATAGAAGTACGTGCCGGAACAGGAGGGGATGAAGCGGGACTTTTTGCTGCTGATCTTTTTCGTATGTACCAAAAATATGCAGACCATCGTGGATGGAAATTTGAGCTTTTATATACGCATGAATCGGGAATAGGAAGTATAAAGGAAGCGGCGGCAAGTATTTCTGGAAAAGGTGTTTTTTCTTATCTAAAGTTTGAATCTGGAGTACATCGAGTGCAGCGTGTTCCCGTAACGGAATCAAGTGGGCGTGTGCATACTTCAACGGCAACGGTTGCTGTTCTTCCTGAAGCGGAAGAAGTTGATTTGAAAATAGACGAAACGGACTTGAAAATAGATGTTATGCGAGCGTCAGGAGCTGGTGGACAACACGTTAATAAAACAGAAAGTGCAGTAAGAATTACGCATATTCCTACAGGAATAGTGGTTGTTCAACAAGATGAGCGTTCTCAGCATATGAATCGTTTAAAAGCTATGAAGATTCTGCGGGCACGTTTATACGATCTAGAGTGTCAGAAACTTCAATCAGAACGTTCAGAAAATAGGCGTTTGCAAGTCGGAACAGGAGAAAGATCTGAGCGAATCCGTACATATAATTATCCGCAAGGGCGAGTCTCCGATCATCGTATAAATCTTACGTTATATAAATTGCCGCAAATTATGGAAGGCGAAGGTTTAGATGAAGTAATAAGAGCGCTTGTCGCGGCAGACCAAGAAGATCAAATAGCCAGTTTTCAAGAGTGATTGTTGTGAAAACTGCTTTTGATTTACTAAAAAATATTACGTCGTATAATCGAGATATTCAAAGAATAATTGCTTATATAAAAAATACTCCATATGAAAATGTTATATTTTCTCCTGAAAAAATCGAATTAAGTGATGATGAGGTACATAGTTTCTATGAATTTTTATCAAGATATAAAAAGCATGAACCAATCTCAAAAATTATAGGACAAAAGAAATTCTGGACACATACTTTTTTTGTAGATAGTAATGTATTGGATCCACGTCCAGAAACGGAGTTGATAATAGAAGAAGTTATTGCGCAATTTAATAATATTAATGAGTCGTTCAATTTTCTCGATATCGGAACAGGAAGTGGTTGTATTTTATTGAGCATTTTATCAGAGTTAAAAAAATCTAATGGAATTGGTATTGATATAAGCAAAAGCGCAATAGATGTCGCTGAAAAAAATAAAGATAAACTAAAAATCGAGAATGCAACTTTTCTTAATATTAGTTGGAATGAAATTTTTTCATTTCTAGAAAGAAAAGGAATAAATATTGATGTTATTGTTAGTAATCCTCCATATATTCGTACTGCGGATATCGATTTTTTAGATGAAAACGTAAAAAATTTTGATCCACATATCGCTTTAGATGGAGGAGAAGATGGATTAAGTGCCTATAAAGAAATATGTTATGTTGCAAAGAATATTTTGCGAAAAAATCAGAAAAGAACAGAAGAAAAATATATCTTTTTGGAAGTTGGATATGATCAAGCGGAATATGTGAAAAAAATTTTAGAAGAAAATGAATTTTTCAACATAGCTTTTTCGAAAGATTTATCAGGAATAAACAGAGTAGTTATTGCACGAATAATATAATAACGTAGTAAGTTAGTACTTATATTTCCAACTTATACCAGCTTCTCCATTAGTGTTTGCTTTTACTGATATTTTTGGGGTTAGTGAATAATCTATATCAAAAGAAGTTGTTTCATCTGATTTTTTATTCACGCTGATAAAAAGATTATCTCCTATGTATTTTCCCGCACTGATATTCATATTGCTTTGTGTCTCGGATGTTTGAGTATTAGTATTTAATGAACTTGTTCGAGAACTTGTATCGGAAAAAGATATAGTATCGACTACACCGCTACTTTTGAATGTATTTAATATTGAAAAAATATAACCTCCACTTTGATTGAAACTACTCATGGCCTGCGCAAATTGTGCAGCTTCAGAAACACTAAGGTATTTTAAGTCTTTTCCAAATAACATATGAGATAAAATTGTTTCTTGTGAATGACTTGGCACAGAATATAAATCAAATGTAACTCCTGTTTCTGGAATATTCTTTATCTTTAAATAAACAACCATATCTCCAAAATTGTTTTTACAAAGCAATATTAAATCTGGATCAAAAGGGTATTGTTCAAAAAATTCTGCTTTTCCTTTTCTCATAACCATTCGTTTTCCGAATAAATTTATTGTTCCTTTCTGCAATAAAAGAGAACCGATCAAAGTAGTTCTATGGTTATAACTTGCCAATCGCAAATCTCCGCCAAAAATTATTTCATAAATATCTCCGACAACAAGAACTTTTGGACAATGCATAGCGATATCATACCTGCAAAAGTCTTTTTCGACTTTTTTATCTTTTGACTGTTTTTTGGATACATTAATTTCGTTATCTATAATTATTCCATCATTTTTATTGCTGTCTCCTGTTCCCATATTTCTAACAACGCATTTTGTTACATCAACAGCTCCGCTTATCAGAAGATCATTTATAGGCCCTGAAATTCTTCCATTACCTTTTATCCTTATATTTAAGTCTTCAGAATCAAAAAGAGTGAAATTATCGCAGTTTAAGGCTAAATTGGTTTTTATATTTGGTATAAATCCATCAAAAAAGAATTTTCCATTTCCTGTGGCTATCAGTTTTCTCTTTTGATTATCTATGAATTCCGCGTGAGATACGTTTATATTATTTCCGTAACAATTAAATAGAATATCTCCTTGTCTTAAGATCACGTCACCTATTACAAAGTAACCGTTTTTCAAGCTTGCTGTACCATTTATCTGAGGATTTTCTAAGTTTCCCGAAATTCTTAAGTCGCAAGAAAATAAACCGCGAGCGTCAGTTTTATCAGGCAATTCAAAGACATGTTCCAAACGAGTTGTACCAAATATATGACAATTCAGTGGCATTGAATGTGTATTATTTGTTATATCTCCATTTTTTTCTAAGAAAATAGGAACAAATGCATTACATCTAAGAGTATTTTTTGCGCTTTTTATTGTTCCGATCAGTTGTAAGCTGCTATCTATAAGTTTTCCATTTAACTCAACTGTACTTCTTCCCGATAAAAGTTCTGAAATTGTAATCTGTCCTCCTCCCGATACTTGTTTTTTGGAATGATTAAATTTTACAGAGCCATCTAGACTACATCTTGGTATCCAAATGCCGAATATTTTTCCTAATATATTCGGACGAAAAGAAGATAATTTCAATTGAGTTACTTCCTCGTTCTTTTTTAATTCTAATAGGCCAGATTTGTTTGTTTTTTTATTAAGAAGATTGAATATTACGTTATAATAGTTACGTTCAAAATCAAGGTTGCAAGTTTTTGAAACACAGCTCATTTCATCAGAAATTAATGATAATCGTGTTAAAGATATTTTTTTAAATGAATCGGAAATTTTTCCATCAGCAATTATCGAGGAATTATTATTTGATTTCCCTGATAATTTCAAATTACCATCTGTAATTTTAAAAGAAAGATTCTGCCACTTCGATATGAAATATTGCGCATTTTTAGATGTAAACGAAACATTTTTACCATCAACAATTGCATGGTAGCTAGTTAATTCAGTATCTCGAAAGATTAGTTTATTTCCATTTGCTTTGACTTTTATGATCCCATTTTTATATGAGATATCTCCGTTAATATCGCCGAATATCGGTATAATTTTATTCCAAAAATCCAGCTGATCAAAATTGAATGAAAAATCTATATCGGTATTTGTTGCATTAAAATCGAATGGTTTTACTAATTTTATTGAGCCGTTTTTTGGAGCATCAAAAATAAAATTCTCGATCAAAAAGGTTTTTCCGATTTTTGCTGTCGATGTAATAACAAAATTGTTCCCATGAATGGTTGTAACTGCTTTTTTGAAATCCTGAATTTCGCAATCTAATTTTTTTAATTGATAGCCATAAATATTTATCCAATCAAGATTCCCATTTATGTTTACTTGGTCATTCTTAAAAATCCCATAAATTTTTCCAATATCGATACCATTTTTTTCAAAACCTAAAATGAATTCACTTTTGAGGTTCTTATCGAAAAAATATTTTGCTGTTAAATTTGCGATAGTATCTGAAAAATTCTTTTTAATTTCATTTGGTAACTCTGCTATCAGATTATTCGAATCGGTATGTATGTTTAAAAGAATATGATCATTCAGGAAATGTATATCACCATTTATAAGATATATTTTTTTATTATGTTCTATATTAAAAGCTTCTATGTTAACTATTTTGTTATGCTGAATATTTCCAAAAGAATTGATTCCTACTAAATTAGCTTTAGTGAGATTTAATTTATAATTCGAAAAAGAACTCTCTGGATTTTCTATTTCTAAAATGCCATTAAAATCTGAAAATTTTTCAAAATATAATGATACTTTTTTACAGTTGAGTGTTGACCATTGTATACGACAATTAAAAACGCTCTCTTTATTTATAAGAAATGAAAAAGTATCTTCTGATTGTTTTGAACGGTATTTTACATCGCTCAATAAGTAATTTTTATTTGAAAAAATAAGGTTTCCGCTTTCAATGTCTATTTTATTTATAAAAGTTCTCAGAGCTTTCATAAAAGGAATGGGATTTTTAAAATTTATATCAGTTTTAGAACCTTCATTAGATTGGAAAATAAAATTATTTATATGAATCTCTACTTTTGAAAAAAATCCGTTCTTTTTTAATGAGATCTTTGAAAAAGAAATACTGGAATTGTCTGATAATTTCACAGAGACATTATCAATGTTCGAAAAACTATTATTGAGTCCCTGAATTTTGCAATCTATTCCTCTCCATTTTAGATAAGTAGTCGCTCCGTTAAGTAAAATCTGTCGCCCGGAATCAAGAAGAAACATAGCAATAGGAATGCTTGCGACAGTAAAAATCACTCCGAATATTTTTAAAAAATTTTTTAATATTTTCACATGCTTTTTTTTCAAAATGCTTGTCCCAAACTAAGAATAAACTGCATCTTTGAATCTATACCTTTTCGCCGTCTTATAGGAAAAGCAAAATCTGCTCTTATAGGTCCAACACTTGTAAAATACCGAATTCCGAATCCAACAGAATGGAACCATCTTTTCTTTTCAATCTGCATATCGCTATATCTTGAACGATTTTGAAAAACTTTCGCTCCATCGAAAAAAATTACTCCACCGAAATCTTTGGAAAACTTTCTTCGTAACTCCGTATTAAATTCTAATGCAGATTTTCCTCCCATTACAGTATCACGACCGATAACCGCATCTGTTGCCATTTGATTCGCATAACCACGAACAGACGCCATACCTCCCGCATATACTCGTTTATCGAGAGGAATGTCGTCTATCTCTTTTCCAAAAATCATTTTGTCTTCTATATTGAATGCAAAGATTGTTTTTTTCAAATCATCTAATGGAAAGTTATACGAAAATCCCGCGTTTATTGTATGCAAATTATTTATCTTTGCGTGTCTAAATTTTATATATGAGTAAGAAGCAAAAGCTCTATATCCTTGAGTCGGATTAAGCATGTCATCGGTTCTGTCTAAGATAAATTCAATTGGAACGATTATATCTTCATATCTTTTTCGTTCATCTTCTTCTCCTGTAAATTCTTCGCAAGAATCTACATAGTTTTTTTCTAAAACGCATCCGCTGCGAACTGCTGAAAAAACCCATATTGGATAACTGAATAGTACTGAAATTTTATCATTTTTTTTGAAAAATACATTTGTAAGTTCTTGGCGTCTAGAAACAATATATTCTGCTGTATTATTTTTTATGAAAACATCAGGTTGAATTAAAGTAGCTTCAAAAGCATAGTCGGTTCGGCGTTCTTTTACTTTTACAGGGGTACCTTCTATAGTAAATTTCAATTTTTCTCCGCCACCAAAAGCATTGCAATTTGTCCAAGAAATCCTTCCGATTATTGATTTCAATCTTTTATTTGTATTCGATTTCTTTTCAAAATTCATGCTTCGCATTCCGGAGTAAAGTAAGCTTAAATCAACAGTATGTTTTTTATCTTCTTTTACAGAAATCAGAATAGGAACTTCCGTATCAGTAATGTTCTTTTTATCCGGCTCAACTTTTACTCTTGAAAAGATTTGAGTCGCGTACAAATCTTCTGAGGTTTGTTCTAATTTCTCTATGTTAAATAATTCTCCTTCCTGCCATGCGATGCGATTTTCTATGAATTCAGGATTTATATCGGTAAAAGCGCTTATAGTAGCTTTTGAAAAGTTAACTTTTTTCCCGGGATCAATTGTAAGATTTAAAACAGCTTCTTTTGAAACATAATTTAGCCAAACTCTTTTTTCTTTAACCTCGGGATTATAATATCCATTTCTTTGTAAGTCTCGAACAGCCTCTGTTATAAGTTGTTTCATATCGGAAATAGATGCTGTGAGATTCGCAACCTTATCTTCTAATTTTTCGCTGTATTCTTTCCTGAATGTTTCATCTTTATTTGTGTAATTAATATTCAGTTTCAGTTTAAATATTTGCCCGAAATCAACAAAAATTGTTATGAGAAGTTTATTATTATCCGAAACATGGGTTTTATATTTTACTGCGGCATCATAAAAACCAAGATTATGTGCTTTTTTATGAATTTCGGATATGTCAGCGTTGAGCCTATCAGATAGCGCATGTAAGTTGCTAACCCGTTTATTCTGTTCCGAAAAAGTACGCAAGGATAAAATATCTTCTTCTATTTCCGATCCAGTAAACAAATCTCCGATTCTTCCTAAAAGGCTGCGTTCCATATCTATTACAAGGTCGGCTTGATAATAAAAATCATGGAAATCTTCATCAATCGCATAAATAGCGGAAAAAAAGAATAAATAAAGCAGAAATGTAATTTTCAAGAAAAATTTCAACGCCATTTCCTTTCTACTTCATCTAATTTTCCTTCAAATATTCCGTCACGAATTTCTTCCATCAATTTATTCATGAATCTTATATTATGAACAGCAATCGCTTGCAACGCGAGTAGCTCCTTTGCTTTTAAAAGGTAGTGTAAATAAGCTCTTGAAAAAGTTTTGCATGTCGAACAATCACAATCTATTTCTATCGGATTGTCATCTTCGTTGTATTCTGATCGTTTTAGATTTATATGTTCTCTAGAATTACTGTCACGATACATCGCCTTAACCAAAGCTCCTCCGTGACGTGCTATTCTTGTCGGATGTACGCAATCAAATGTATCAATTCCTAATCGGACTCCTCTGAAAATATCGGAAATACCCCCAATTCCTAAAAGGTGAATAGGGCGGCTTATATCGAGACCGTTCATGGCCATTTCCACAACTTCATACATTTGCTCTTTTGTTGATCCTAAGGTTCCGCCGATTGCTGTCGCGAAAAAGGGATGACTACTTACAAATTCAGCACTGCGTTTTCGTAAGTCTGAATAAATTCCTCCTTGAACAATCCCATATAATGCTTGAGAAAAATCATTTCTTCTTAAAAATTCATCTAAAGAACGTTTTTCCCAACGATGGGAACGCTCCATAGATTTTTCAGTATATTTTTTATCACTATGATATGGCGTACATTCATCGAATGAGACAATAAGATCCGCGCCAAGATCACATTGTACTTTTATTGATTTCTCCGGAGTTAGTAATTGCTCGCTTCCATCCCAATAAGATTTAAAAATTGCTCCTTCTTCGTTTATCTTTGATAGCGTAGATATTCCCGAACGTCTTCCTTTTATTTCATCTGCAACAGAACCATGTCCAAGACTAAATATTTGAAAGCCTCCGGAATCTGTAAACATAGGACCATTCCATCCTAGAAATTTATGGAGTCCTCCGCGATTTTTTATATATTCTGAACCGGGATATGAAAATAAATGATATGTATTTGATAAAATAATTTGAGTATTGTTTTCAATAAGTTGCTGAGGGGCAACTCCTTTTACGCTAGCCTTTGTCCCGCAAAAAATGAAAGCCGGCGTTTTGATCTTTCCATGAGGAGTGGTTATCTCACCGATGCGATATTTTCCTTCTGGCTGATAAACTATTCTAAATCCGAAATTCCTATACATCACTTTCCTTAGAAATAAACTTTCCCGCTAATTTTACAAGAGGAACACACAAAGCAGCAATGGCTAATCTTATCATGTATGTGATAAAAATATATGTTTTCCATAGAAGAGTTAAAGAAATCGGATTTTTTGCAAATATAATCCATGCAAAAAAAGAAAATACAAAATTATCTACGAAAGCTGAAATCGCCATGGAAATCATAGAACGCAATGCTATAAATTTTCCACGAGAAATTTTTTTTAACAATGAATAAACAAAAATATCAGTACGTTGGCCTATAAAATACGCAATTAAGCTTGAAATAAAAAGATAGAATACCGGAGAGAAGATTTTTTCTAATTCTGAATGCAAGTTTACGCACTCTGAATTGATAACAGCAGGATGCCAAACGGCTATTTGCATTACGATAACAAAGAACATATATCCGAAAAAGCTAATATACAGACCTTTTTTCGCTGCTTTTTCGCCATAGTATTCTGTTAATATATTGTCTACTGCAAATGTTGTCGAAAACAATACTGTTCCTAAGGCGATAGGGTTTGAAATTAATGAATATTGCGTAAGTTTTAAAACTTGAATATTTGAAGTTATGGTTACAATCGCTGAATATGCATATAAACCATACCTTCCGAAAAATTTTGTGGCAAATAATATAGTTGTGATACAAACTAGCAGTGTAAGAAAGCTTAATAGCTCCGGAATAAAATAAAAAATTTCGTCTGTCATCTTATTATTTTGTTTTTTCTTATATTTTTCGCAGTTTATTTACTAGCTTCAATCAATGGATTTAGTATATATTATAAAAAGTTGAGTTATATAAGAAAATTCTTAAAACTATTTTGTATTTTTAGAGGAAGATATGACGAAGTCCGATTTAATTATGAAAATTTCAGAAATTTATCCATATATGAGTATTCGAAATGTAGATAGAGTAGTCTCAATAGTTATAAATAGTATCGTTGATGCGCTTAGAGAGGATCGTCGTATTGAATTGCGCGGATTCGGATCATTTTGGGTTAAAACAAGAGAAGCTGCGCAAAGAAGGAATCCTCGTACGGGTGAGAAAGTTTTTGTTAAAGCAAGGCGTGTTCCTTTCTTTAAGGCGGGAAAGCAATTAAAAGAAGTTATCAACGGAAAATAATTTGTGATTATTGGATTTTTGAGGGCAAACCAGATAAATAAATGAACGATGGCAATTACAGAAAATGCGTTGGTATGTTTGTTTTACAAAAACAGTCTGGGTTAGTTTTTGCTGCAGAACGTATAAATGAACCAAACGCCTGGCAGATTCCTCAAGGAGGAGTGGAAGACGGCGAAGATGATTATGATGCGGCTCTGCGTGAACTGAAAGAAGAAACAGGAATCTATTCTGTAAAATATATAGCAAATACAAAAGATCGATATAATTACAATTTTCCGAATTATATTTTGGAGAAGAGAAAAAAAAGAGGTTGGACTGATTATAAAGGCCAAAGCATAAAATTTTTTCTGTTTGAATTCATTGGTGATGAAACTGAAATTAATCTGCAATTACACTCAGAAGAAATCGAGTTTTCCCATTGGAAATGGATGAAAACAGAGAAAGTTGTTGATCAAATGATCGATTTTAAAAAAGAAGCAATATATGCAGGAGCAAAAGAATTGGAGTTAATCTAGTTTTTTTAAATTGTAATTTTCTAAATTAGTTTCATCTGGAACACCTCATGCCGTACTTTTACGTCACCATCAGAAAATACCAAACTAAATGACGAATGTTTTCTTGCTTCTTCTGCAGTTGTAATTGGAGTGTCATTTGGTGCTTTTACAAAAGCGAATCCTTTTCTTAGTATTTTTACATAAGAGTTACTTTCTAAACGGCTGGATATTGCATTGAAATTATTTTTTGTTGAATCAAACTTTGTAAGAAATAAAAGATTTAATTGGCTGAAAATATTTTTTACGTCATCTTTTATGATAGGTTTTGGAATGAAAAGTTTTACAAAACGTATTCTGTTTTCAGAAACTATCTTTTCTAAGAGTGCTCCGATTTTTTCAAAAGTATAGTCTGCGGTTTGTGTTTTTTCTGAAATTATTCCTCGAATATCTAATATTTTTGCGGAACTAAGAAAAAGTTTTTTTCTTTCCATATTATTCAGGACATTTATTTTTAAGTTTGAAAATGTCTTATCGACGTCCATTTGCAATTTTATTTTTTCAGGAACAGCAAATTCTGCAGCGGCTGTAGGCGTCGGAGCTCGTAAATCTGCCGCATAATCGATAAGCGTTGTATCAGTTTCATGGCCAACGGCGGATATAATTGGAATTTCACTTCTCGCTACTGCTTTTACGATATCCTCTTCATTAAATGGCATTAAATCTTCGAAACTTCCACCGCCTCTCGCAACGATAAGAACGTCCGGTCGCTGATCAATAGGAAGGTTATTCATTCCATCGATTGCTTCAACGATTTGTCGGCAAGCATCAAGTCCCTGAACTAAGGCGGGCCATAATAAAATCGGTCTTGGAAAGCGTTGACTTATCCTGTGTCGTATGTCTTGTATAACAGCGCCTGTGGGAGAAGTAATAACGCCGATTATACGAGGTAGAATTGGAATAGGCTTCTTTTTTGCAAGATCAAAATACCCTTCTGCTGCCAGCTTTTTCTTTCGTTCTTCAAGAATTTTTAAAAGTTCACCAACTCCTGCGAGTTCAAACTCTTTTATTACAAATTGGTATTTAGATTGTATCGGATAAGTTGACACAGAGCCTATGCATTTTATCTCCATACCGTCTTCAAGTCTGATTTTTTGTTTTATAACCGTCCATTTCCAGCAAACTGCGTTAATTATTGCTTCTGAATCTTTTAATGAAAAATATAAATGCCCTGATGAATGAACTTTTAAGGCGCTTACTTCACCTTTTAAACAAATATCACTGAAATTTTGTTCTATAGATTGTTTTATTAGTGCAGAAAGTTGAGAAACGGAAAATTCCTCGACCATTTTTATCTCCAATGTTACGAAGAAACAGCAAAATAATATCAAAAAAATCTATGTTATGGTAGAATCAACAACATAGTTTGAGGAATTGTATATGTTCGATTCTTTTTCTAGTAAGATTTCCGATATTTTTGAAAAACTGCGAAGAAGCGGCATTCTAAAAGAAGAAGATGTTGATGCAGCCTTACGAGAAATACGTATCGCTCTTCTTGAAGCTGATGTAGCTCTGGATGTAGCGAAAAAATTTATTGCGGATGTTAAGCAAAAAGCTATCGGTCAAAATGTTATAAAATCAATTTCTCCCGGACAGATGGTAACTAAGATTGTTCATGATCATCTTATTGATCTACTCGGAACAGCATCGGAAATAAATGTAAATAAGAAACCATTTAAAATTATGTTAGTTGGTTTACAGGGAGCAGGAAAAACTACATCTGCGGCTAAACTTGCGAGATTTTTTACGAAAAAAAATAAAAAGGTTGTCCTTACATCAACTGATATTCAAAGACCTGCAGCAATTGAACAATTACAAGTATTATCCAAAAAGATCGATGGAACACTGTTTGCATTTCCAGAAGGTGAGCGAGATCATCGGAATATATCGAAATTCGCTCTGAAAAAATTATCAGAAGAGAGCGGTGACATTCTTATTGTAGATACTGCCGGGCGCTTGCATATCGATGATGTAAAAATGAATGAGCTAATCGATATGCAGTCAATAATCGAACCTGATGAAATTCTTTTAGTTGCTGATATTATGACCGGGCAAGATGCGATTAATATCGCAAAAAGGTTTTCTGAATCATTAAAAATAAGCGGAATAATTCTGACGCGAGTTGATGGAGATGCCAGAGGTGGAGTAGCTTTGTCGATGCGGGCATTAACGGGATGTCCGATAAAATTTCTTTGTGTCGGCGAAAGATTAGATGATATTGAATTTTTTGATCCAGAAAGGATTGCAGGGCGATTGCTCGGAATGGGAGATATCGTTTCTCTTGTTGAAAAAGCTCAAGAGAATTTTTCAAAAGAGGAAGCTGAAGAATCTGCTCGGAAAATGCAAGCAGGAGTGTTTACTTTCGATGATCTTGCAAATCAGATTGAGAAAATGTCTAAATTAGGCGGTTTGAAATCGATAATAAAAATGCTTCCGCAAAGCGGACAACTGGAATCATTAATGGCATCACAAGGAATCTCTGATAAAACTGTTACAAGAAATCTTGCGATAATTCGTTCAATGACTAAAAAAGAGAAGAGAAATTATAAAATTCTGAACGGTTCCAGAAGAAAAAGGATAGCGGCGGGATCAGGAACAACGGTTCAAGAGGTGAATAAATTAATAAAGCAATACGAAGGAACTCTTGAAATGATGAAAAAGTTCAGGAAGATGGGTGGTTTTTCGAAAATAATGTCGGCTTTAGGAAGGTAGAAGGTAAAGGAAAAGATGAATAACGAAAAAAATCTGCTGGAAGATATAGAAAGACTCAGAGGCTTTGCTTGTTTAATTATATTAATCCATCACATAGCTTTTATTTGTCCGCTGCGATATGTATATAACATTGTTCCGCACCGACTTCTTCTTGGTGAAGGAGGCGTATTTATATTTTTTGCTATATCAGGTTTTGTTGTTACACTTTCTTTACGAGAAAAAATATCAAAATTATCAGGAAATATTTTCTTAGAAAGATTAAATTCTGCGAAATCTATGATTTTTGCATTTTACAAAAGGCGCTTTTTCAGAATCGCTCCTGTTATGTTGCTGTGTGTATTAATGACAGGTTTGTATCTTTGTATAAGTGAACCGAATTTTGATTGGTTCAGGTCGTGGTTACGTGCAACTCCGGAATTATTTTGCGGTGTCTTTCAATATTCTGAGGAACTATATCAATTTACGGATAAATTACATGATCGAGGAATGGGGCCTTTGTGGACACTGGCTATTGAAGGGCAATTTTATATGTTGTGGCCAGTTATGCTTTTGATGTGTAAAGACAATAATGCAAGAGCAATAATGGCATTGTTGTTTGGGTGTCTGTTCCTATTTATTGTTCAACCTATTGTCGCAGGTTTTGTGGGTATAAAGTACTACGCAATATACGGTCATCTTCCTTGCTTATTTTTGGGTTCATTTTTTGCGTTTTTATACACTGATGATATCGGGAAAAATATCAGCAAGATATCTGCAAAAGTTATAACAGCACTTTTAGCTCTAACTATTTGGTATTATCCAAATTCTATTGAACGAACATATTTTTGCAGAATGCCTTTGCATATTTCTGCTACTTTTCTTGTGGTGTTTTGTGCTTTTGTGAAAGATAGTTTTAACTTTCCAATTATCGGACGTTTTTTCAGATTTTTGGGAAGTCGTTCATATTCGTTTTATGTAATGCAAACAGTACTCGCAAATTATATCGTTTTTTTCACAAATTCTATTTATTTTCCTAAAGAATCCCTTTCGGAGTATGAATTTTATCTTTATCAGTTTATAATATTCATTGTAGTTTTATTTATTACAACGGAGTTGGTATATCGTTTTATAGAGAGACCATTTAGGCGTTTAGGCTATAACAGTAGTAATAATGATAGTAAGTAATAGTAGTTTTTGTAGGAGGTTCACCTTGAAGAACAAAAAAATATATGCGGCAATTTCAATTTGCTCTCTTATCTGGTTGTTTGGTTGTTCAGGACCATCTTCTGATGGAGCGGGATCTTCGGCTTCAATGATACGAATTGCGCAAAAAGCAAGGAAATCAGGTAACTCAGAAGCAGCAATCAGCTTTTATAATAGAGCACTAAAGATCGATCCAAGCAGCTCTGCGGCCTATTTTGGACTGGCGGAAGTCTATATTGACACAAATCTGCTTGATGGAGCTCTGGAATATGTTAAAAAAGCTGAGGAATTAGAAGGAAGTCCTTCGCGAGTCGCTTATCTTAGAGCGAAGGTTGCTCTTTTAACTGGTGATTCGAAGAAAGCAGAGAAATTGTTTATGAAAAGCGGATCAATAGATGCGTTAAATGCTCTCGGAGCAATTTACGATGAGAGAGAAGAACATCAAAAAGCACAAGCGATGTATAAAAAAGTAATTTCGATGGATCCAAATTATATTGATGCGTATAACAATATGGGATTATCGCTTTTGCTTTCCGAAAGGTATCGAGATGCTATATTTTATTTGGAAAATGCCTGTTCGTTACCTGAAGCAAATGTAACGTATCGCAGCAATCTTGCATTGGCGTATGGATTATCTGGGAATATTTCTAAAGCTCGAGCAGTGTACGCGCAAGATTTTGAAGGTGATGATCTTGAGGAAAAGGTCGCTTATGTAGAAGACTTGTTAGCGTCAAAAAAAAGGTCGCTGAAGTAATAAAATTATAAAATCTTTTAAATTTTAACTCATTGTTCACAAAAGGGATGATAGCATTCTCGCTGGATGTGTGGATGTTAGAAAGGTGCAAAACCGTGACACCTATTATTGTGGACAGTAATAGCGTAAATTTGTTTAGTATCGCGGATCGAGTCGCTCCGACTGATGCTACCGTACTGATTTCAGGTGAAACGGGAACGGGAAAGGAAGTTCTTGCTAAATATATTTATAAAATGAGCAACAGAGCAGAACAAAATTTTGTTGCGATAAACTGTGCGGCAATTCCTGAAGCTCTTTTGGAATCTGAAATTTTCGGTCATGAAAAAGGAGCCTTCACAAATGCTCATCAAAGAAGAATTGGGAAATTTGAAGAAGCAAATCACGGAACTATACTTTTGGATGAAATAAGTGAAATGCCTCTGTCTCTTCAAGCAAAATTATTACGAATAATACAAGAGAAGGAATTTTCGCGTCTAGGAAGTAATGAGAAAATAAAGGCAGATGTTAGGATAATCGCAACAAGTAACAAAAATTTAGAGCAAGCTGTTCAGGAAGGGACTTTCCGCGAAGATTTATTTTATAGATTGAATATAATTCCATTAGAAGTTCCTGCGTTACGTAATAGAAAAATGGATATAATTCCTCTAGCGATTTATTTTTGTAAAAAATACTCCCATTCTCAAAAGATTTTATCGAAAAATTTGTTGAATAAACTAAAATTAAATCAATGGAAAGGAAATGTCAGAGAATTGGAGAATTTTGTCCATAGAGCCGTGATTTTATCGACAAATGATGTGATTGATATTGAAGATATAGACGGCTGGCAGGTAATACCAACAAAAAACTTTTCATCGACATCAGAAAAAACGTTAGCAGAGATCGAAAAAGAAACTATCTTTAACGCTCTTGATAAATTTGGAGGCAATAGAACCATTGTTTCGGAAAAATTGGGTATTCCTGCACGGACATTACGGCATAAATTGAGCGTGTATAAGAAAGAAGAAAACGAAAAATTGGTAAATTTAGAATAAGAAAATTGTAATTTCGATATTTTCTTGATTATTTTCTCAATCAAAAAATGCAGTTATGGTGTATAATACTGCTTCGGTTTAGACAGAGGCAGTCATGGAGCCTGTAAAAGGCGCTCACGTAGAGAATCAAATGCGAATTCTTCCGCATAATACGGAAGCGGAACAATCGCTTCTTGGTGCTATTTTGTTAAACAACGAATGTCTGGAAAATATTTCGGAATTTTTGCAACCATCACATTTTGCGACTCCGATAAATGGTAAGATTTATGATGCGATCATGAAAGTAACGTCACAAGGTTTGGTTGCGGATCCGGTTACTCTCAGAGCTTATTTTGAAAAAAATGATGAGCTAAATAGCGTTGACGGTGGAAATTATTTGATTCAACTCGTTAATTCTGTCATATCAATCTCAGGTGTGCAAGATTATGCAAAAATAATATACGATTTATATTTGCGTCGCCAATTAATCATGTTAGGAGAAGATATTTCACAGCGCGCTACAACATTTGCTCTTGAAGAAAAAGCAATGGATCAAGTAGAAATTGCGGAAGCTAAGTTATATGAAATAGCGACAGCAGATAAGCAAGGTGGATTTATCTCATTTGCAGGTGCTCTATCGTCTACAATGGATGTATTAGAGGTTGCATACAAAAGCGACAGCAGTATAACTGGTATCACTACAGGTTTTATAGATGTAGATAAGTGGACAGGTGGTCTGAGTCGTTCCGATCTTGTAATAATAGCTGGACGTCCTTCTATGGGAAAAACTGCTTTAGCAACAAATATCGCTTTTAATGCGGCAACAGCCTATTCAAAAAGAAGTGATGGTGGTGGAAAAGTCGCTTTTTTTTCACTCGAAATGTCCAAAGAACAATTGGTTACAAGAATTCTCGCTCAGGAGTGTAATATTCCGTCCGAAAGAATTCGTAGAGGAGAAATAAAAGAAGAAGATTATGGAAAATTAGTAGAAGTAAAAAAGCAAATAGCAGATCTTCCGCTTTTTATCGATGACACTCCTGCGCTAACTATATCTACGGTGCGTTCAAGATCACGTAAGTTAAAACGCCAGTTCGGGCTGGATTTAATTGTAATTGATTATCTCCAATTACTTCAGGGATCTATTGATAAAAGGAACGAAAACAGAGTGCAAGAAATATCAGAAATTACAAGATCGCTTAAAACAATAGCAAAAGAGCTGGATGTACCAGTTATTGCTTTGTCTCAGTTATCCAGAGCCGTTGAATCTCGTGATGATAAGCGGCCTCAGTTGGCGGATTTGCGTGAATCGGGTTCTATTGAACAGGATGCAGATGTTGTTATGTTTGTTTTTCGAGAAGAATACTACGAAGCGCGAAGAGAGCCTACTCCGGGAACTGATGATCATGCAAAATGGATGGATAGGATGGCTAAAGTTCACAATTTAGCGGAGGTTATTTTTGCAAAACAACGACACGGGCCTGTCGGTACTGTGAGATTGTTTTTTGATGGTAAGTACACAAAATTCGATAATCTATCTGATAGCAGAAAAAGTGAAGAATCTTGATAAAATAAAATACAATTATTGGAGCAAAAAAGTGGAGAAAATTTTAAAGTCTGTTGAACCTTATGTAATGTCTGTAGCTACCATTGATCTGGGTAAATTGAGCAATAATTATAGAAAGGTGCAATCAGAATTGGCACCTGGAACAGTTGTCGGAGGAGTAGTTAAAGCAAATTCATACGGTTTCGGAGCTGTTCCTATCAGCAAACAGCTTTATGAAGAAGGTTGCAGACATTTCTTTGTTGCTTCTGTTGATGAAGGATTGGAAGTTCGCGAAGTTTTAAAAGATGACGCTGAAATATTCTTATTGGCGGGAATATTGAAAGGCTGCGAGCAAATTTGCCTCGAAAATAAGCTGACTCCCGTTTTAAATAGCATGTATGAAGTTGATCTGTGGATAGATTTTTCAAAAAAAATTGGCAGAAAAATAAAAGCAGCAATCCAAGTTGATACAGGAATGGTGAGAAATGGTCTTTCAAAAAATGATGTCGAAAAGCATTACCAAAGGATTCTTGATAACATAGATATTTCTTTTGTAATGAGTCATCTTGCGTGTGCTGATATAGTCGGGCATTACAAAAATGAACAACAACTCCGTCGTTTTAAAGAAATATTGAGTTTCTTCGGAAATAGTGTAAAAGCGAGTTTATCAGCTACTAACGGTATCTTTTTAGGATCAGATTATCAGTTTGATATAGTTCGTCCTGGAAAAGCTTTATATGGTTTTTCGATTAGAGAAGATAAAATCGGAACATTTGAACCCGTTATGGATATTTATGCCAGAATTATGCAGCTTAATGAGATTCCGCAAGGAGAAACCATAGGCTATGGAGCAACATATACGGCAGAAAGAACAATGCGTACTGCAACTATAGGCATGGGATATGCAGATGGATTTATGCGTAAGTTTGCTGGCTTTGGGCATGCATTTATCGGAGGTAAACGAGTTCCGATTGTCGGTCGTATTTCTATGGATTATATGGTAATCGATGTAACGGATATAGAAGATGATTCTTGCTTGCAGATAGGTAAATGGGCAGCTTTAACTCAGTCTCCTGATTATACGCTCGAGAAATGGGCTTTAGAAATGGATACACTTCCTCATGAAGTTGCATGTCGTTTTGGCCGTCGTGTTAAGAAAGTATATATAGGGTAATAAGGTTAGATAGAGCCAACAGTTTTGGATATTGAAAACATTTTGTGCATAAGATACTATCAACACGTTTCGTGCGGGTGTAGCTCAATGGTAGAGCACGAGCTTCCCAAGCTTGTGACGAGGGTCCGATTCCCTTCACCCGCTCCATTATTTCCTTTCTTCTTTTTGTGAGAAAAAAGATGTTAGAAATAAAGCAATTAAACATAAAAAAGTTTTCTTTTCTTTTAACTTTAGTATTAGTTATTTTTTTTGGATATGAGATTGGAAATCGTCCTTTCGCTGATCCTGATGAAGGAAGATATGTAGAAATTCCAAGAGAAATGGTTGTCACGGGAGATTATATAACACCAAGACTAAACGGACTGAAATATTTTGAAAAACCTCCTCTGATTTATTGGTTACAGGCTGCGACAATAAAGACTGTTGGTATAGGCGAATATTCTATGCGCTTCTGGATGGCCTTTTTTGCGGTTTTCGGATGTTTAAATATATTTCTTGTTGGTTTGGCTTGTAAATCCATTGCACTTGGACTTCTATCTGCAGGGATTCTAGCAACCAATCTGCTCTATTATGCGCATAGTCGTATAATTATATTAGATCTTGCAGTTTCAGTATTGATGAGCGGTGTGTTATGGTGTTTTTTTCTCGCATTTGTAAGAAAACGAGAAAAGCCTTCGAAAAAACTTGTAGTAAGTATGTATACTTTGGCGGCGTTAGCTTGTTTAACAAAAGGTCTTATAGGAGTAATTCTGCCTGGTTTCGTCGGTTTTTTGTGGATATGCTTCACTAATAATTGGAAAAAAATAAAAGATATAGTTTCTATTCAAGGAATTCTCGTTTTTTTGATAATTTTTCTACCGTGGCATGTCGCTGTTTGTATAAAAAATGCGGATTTTTTTCATTTTTATTTTGTTGTCGAACACTTTCTTAGATATACAACACAATTGCACAGCAGATATCAACCTATTTGGTTTTTCTTGCCGATTATAATAGCGGGAATGCTTCCTTGGACGGGTTTTTCGTTAGTTGCATTAAAGGAATCAGCAAGAAATATAATCAAAAAGACAGATAATGACGAGGATATATTTTTATTGTGTTGGATTTTCGGAATTTTCGGTTTCTTTTCCTTTTCGAATTCAAAACTTGTTCCTTATATTCTTCCGATAGTACCTCCGATAGCTTTTCTTACGGCAAAAACGCTTATAAAAATTAATGTATCTGATAAGAATTTTAAAATCGGTGCTTTGCTGAATATCGCAATATTTGTGCTTGCTATAGTTGCCTTTCATTTTGAAAAAGACAGAGTAGCGGATGTACTTGGAGCATTTCCGGAAGTTTATACTTTAATGAATGCTTTCGCGCTTATTCTTTTTGCATGCGTAATTTTGTTATTTTACATGATTTTTTCAAAATCAAAGCAAGTAAGCAATTCCATTATTTTATATGTGTTTCTTGCAATGAATTTAATGTGGATATTGAATAAAGCCGCACCATTTTATCAAGCAGTTAAGAAGCCATCAACGAAACAACTGGCGGAGATTGTTCGTATGAATGCTAGAGATGAAGACTTAATTTTCTGTCACAAACGATATCAACAAGATTTCCCTGTTTATTTGGAAAGATTGGTTGGCGTAACTGACCATGCAGGCGAACTCGATTTCGGAAATAAAGCGGAAAAGAATGATAGATTGATAACAGAAGATCAATTATTTCAACGTTGGGATTCCGATAAACGAATTTTTCTACTAATGACTCGAGAGGATTACAGAAAATTTTTTCATGAAAGAACTTTGAAACATATCATTTTAGATTTTGATCGCGATTTTATTGTTATTTCGAATAGGTAGACTTACTTTTTTACAGAAAATAACATTAGTTTTGGTGTAATAATGATTTCATAAACAAAAATAGTGAATGTTACCGAAAAAACGCTTCGATTGAAGAATACAATCGTCGGGGAGTATCTGTTCGCGAATTAAATCGGTATCTTCACTATTTGATATACTAATATCAATGATGAAATTGCAAATAGTAATTAAATCTCTTGTTTTTATTATTCATCTTCTTTTTCAGATAGTTTTATATCCAAACTAATTAATGCTTTCGATTTATCAATTTTAATAATAAAATTCGGACATTTATATGTTTTCTCTCCAGATAATGATATTTCTGGGGTTATCTTATTTTCTTTTTCATTTTCTATGATTTTTACTTCTGGTTCTTCACCTTCTATAGTTTTTACTTGTATATGTTGTTTTTTGGAATTTTCATTACTTTTTTCTAATGAATCACTTTTTAGGTCTAAATCAGTAGTTAATGAAGCAAAAGTATTGTTAATACATAATATGCATAAAAATAAAGTAAGTAATTTATATTTCATCTTCTTTTCCTTTCTTTTTTTTCTTTTAGGTAGCACCTTTAGCTAGGTACTGCCTCATATAATCAGAATAGAATAATTTTATTAATATAAAGTTAATTTTGTTAAAAAAGTGAATACTTAAAACGAATATTTGCATTTTCTGACCATAAACTTACCAAAATAAAAGAATTTAGTGTTTAAAATTCAATAATAACAAAGCGTTCAAAGTAATAGTCTGTCGCTATATATCCTCATTTTTT
>CAJODB010000005.1 GCA_905233185.1 uncultured Alphaproteobacteria bacterium
AAAGTGAATTCCCCCCCCCGTCAAGACTTTTGACCTACCGGCACTACACGCGCCGCTCTCCTTCTTTCCGATCAACCGATCTCTCCTTGTACTACTCCTACCTTATACCCCCTTTTCCTTAATTTTCCCTTAATCTTTTCTAAAATCTTCTATGCATAATTCTTCTTCAGTATGATTAATTCATTATTACAATTCGCAATTCAACTAATAAACTGATTTTTCAGCTTCAATAATATAAGACTGTTGTTAATTACCTCAGTAAATCAACAACTTCTTTGCCCATGTATTCGGTCCGAATTACCGTTTGCTCTTTTGTTTCCAGATTTCGTATAATTGCTTTATTATCCAGCAGTTCGATGTCATTAGCTATAAGCACGTACTTAATCCCTTTGCGACTTGCATATCCTATTTGCGCCCCAAGGGATTTGTCTTGCAGATAAGTTTCTGTTTTGATTCCTAATCGTCTGAACTTCCCCGACAATTTCATATAGCTTCCGATAAAATTCCTATTTTGAACAGTAACAAGCAATTGAGACGTTGTCGATTTTGCGCAATTCAATAGGCCTTTATCTATAAGTTTAGGAACCATTCGCGAAATACCTATAGAAGCTCCAACTCCTACGAACTTCTTATCACTTCCTGATATCATAGACGTAAGATCATCGTAACGACCACCGCCACCAATACTGCCGATATCTTTTATATCGTCGAAAGACGTTTCGAAAACCGTCCCTGTATAATAAGATAAACCTCTAGCTAAGCTAGTTGAAATTTTTACATAGCGATCTTCTATGCCAAATTTTTTAAGAAGATCGAGAACTGTTTCAAGCTCAGAAACACCTTCGTTAAATTCAGCACTAAAATTAAGAGGTTTCAACATTTTCAGAATTTCTTCATTACTTCCTCTTTTTTCGACTTCCAAAAACGATTTGAGTTTCGTCAAGTCTTTCGAAGATATTCCAAATTCTTCCATACCTTTCCAAAATTCATCAACAGAAAGCTTGTCGATTTTATCTATAAGATGCATACATTCGAGAATCTTTTCTTCCGCATGCTCGCCGACAATAACATGTTTTAAAAAGCCCGTAAGAACTTTTCTGTTATTCACCTTGGTTGTAAATTCGGGAATATTAAGATCTCTCAAAGTCTCAGTTATAAGCTTCAGAATTTCCGCATCATGCGAAATAGAAAGTTCATCCTCCCCTATGATATCGACATCGCATTGATAAAATTGCCTGTAACGTCCATATTGAGGCCGCTCTCCTCGCCAAACAGGAGCGATTTGGTATCGTTTATGCGGAAATATCATACGTCCATGATGAGATGAAACATAGCGAGCGAATGGAACTGTCAAGTCAAAGCGCAAGCCCAAACTCTTTTTAGAATTCTCATCCGCCAAACGATATAAACCATAAATTTCGCTATCATTTCCTTTTGCAAGTAAAGTTTCTATGCGTTCAACTGCAGGAGTATCCATAGGAACAAAACCATAAAGCTCGAAATGCTCTTTTATGGTATTCATAACATTATTAAATGCTATCTGTTCATTAGGCAGAAACTCTGGAAATCCAGAAATATCGCTCTTCATCACATGCTCCGGCAGTAAAAAATATTTCAAACCATAACTCTAGGCATAATATATTTATACAACATAAAAGGAAATATTTAGTTAATTTTTTTCGATAAACGATAGGAATCAAAAGAAAAAATATTTCTCATAGCGTTTATTACCTTATTCCGCATTTTTTTTTCAAAAATGATGATGATCGTATCAGAAGCCATTGCTCCACAGCCTTTAGCTGCCAGAATCCCTTCAATTTTCAAAATCTTTGAAACCAATTTCTGTGTTTTATCACATACAAGTCCCAGATCATTCAATGAAGCGGAAAAATCCATAATATTATTCACAAAATTTTCTGAATCGACTTGTATCCAAGCTCTTCTTACTCTTTCAACAATTTGATTCAGATGATCGCTATTAGCACAAATAAAATCCGGTGACAATTTTCGCAAATGCTCATGCGTTGCAACTTTATTTCCTGTTTTAAAAATCAAAAAATCTATATCTTTGAAATTCCATTGCAGATTTTCTATTTTATTCGCATTGCTATTGAAATATATATGATTATTTTGAAATTGAACTAAACAATCAGCTCCGCTTGGCTTTATATCTTGTCCTTTTCCCGCAATCGATCTGTATTCATCGAGAAATTTTGAAACATTAATATCGTTGTTTTCGCCGATTATATTGCTTCGTAGCTTATATAGTGTAACAAATTGAGCGCTTGATGCTCCAAATCCACCTGTTTTTTTGTGCGGATCGATGAATTTTATGAAAAGATTCTTAAAAAATCGCTGATTTTCCACATAAAAAGTGAATGCCGGCGAGCCTTCCTTTATTCCTCTAAGTTGTGTATTTCTACTGCTCTTTATTCGTAATAGGAATCTTGGCCCAGTACAAAGAACAATCGCACTTCCACCACATGTAACGCAATATTCTCCAACTAAGAATGTCTTGCTTTTCGCATCAATGATCATAACGAATAGATCCAAAAAAAATGGCTCCTCGGGACGGGTTCGAACCGCCGACCCAGTGGTTAACAGCCACTTGCTCTACCGCTGAGCTACCGAGGAACACATTGTCCATACAAATAGCAAAAAAAAGATCGTTTGGCTAGAGGTTTTTTATGTTTTTTGATATTTTTATCTACAGTTTCGATAATTATGGTAACAATAGGACGCAAATGGGAAAACGTTCGATCTTTTTCAGAAGTATGGATAAAAGAAAATTCATATTTCCGATACTATGTTGCGTTTTAGTTATATTAATTCTCAATACAACAGGAAAAAGTTTCGTAAACAAAAGTCGATCTTTGTTAATTGAAACAGCAGTAAACATAAATCAATCTTTTCAAAATATAAACAGCAAAATAGTTAGTATAAGATACTTTCTTAACCACGATATCAATAAAAACATATTAAAACTGCACGAAGCCAATCAAAAACTTGCATACGAAATAGAAAACCTCAAACATCTCAAAGCTGAGAATGAAGAATTACGGAAGATTTTGGATTTAAAAAAACGAATATCGGATAAAATAATCATAGCGAAAATAACTAATGTTTTTTCCAATGATTACATAAGATCTTGCGCACTAAATGTCGGCAGTTCAAATGGTGTAGAAGTAGACGATATAGTACGAAACAGAGATGGCTTAATAGGTAGAATATCCGAAGTGCATGAAACATGGAGTTGTGTACTTTCAATAATAGATACAAATTCAAAAATTCCCGTAAAAATCGGTAAAGAACAAATTAATGCGATTTTAAGCGGAGACAATTCCAGAATGTTGAGTGTATCTATGAAAAATGAAGATACTTCTTTGAAAGATGGAGATATCGCGGAAACCGCATATTTTGAAAACCCAATTTGTAATCAAATTCCTGTCGGGAAAGTTATTGAATCGCATGGAACATTCTTCATAAAGCCTTTTGTTGATTTTTGTTCTCTGCAATATGTATGTATCTTAAAGAATAAGTGAAAAATAAAATATAATGGAAATATCCTCTCTGTTATTTCAATCTCTGAATGTATTTAAAATCTCAATTTTCTTTATGTTTCTTACGCTTATATCCGATGAGTTTGCATTTTCAGCTTTTTGCTGTTTTCTTTTTCTCTTTACTCTATCCAAACCATATCTAATAAATTTTACAACAATATTTATCATATCGACTTTTATGGATATATACAGCGGACAACTTATCGGACTTTCTTTCTGCCAATTTGTTTTTATATACTTATTTGTTCTTCAATTCCGAATTTTTTTATTGAATAGTCGTATTATTTTCGGAATTTATTTCTTCTTTTTATCTCTTCTGGTAATGGAGTTTCTTGGATTTTTTATAACGACTTGTTTATCCCGCAACCCATTTAATTTAATGTCTCATTTCCAACATATATCCATTGCAACGTTTTTGTGTTGTTTGTATTGTTTTGCAGCTTTCATAAATCGAAAGATTAAAGATTGAAATGATAGACAATAATAAAGATTACCAAAATAATTTCAGAAAAACCGCAAAGACAGTATTTTATATAACAGTAGTTTTGTTTGCCGTTTTAATATTTAAGTTATTTACACTTCAAGTAATAGAATCGCAAAAATACTCAACCTTATCGGATAAAAACAGAATCAGGGTATATCCAGTTGTTCAAAGGCGTGGACGAATCATATCTGCTGATGGAAAAGTGCTAGCACGTAATCGGCAACGCTATCGATTATCCATAGAATCATGTAAAGAAGATGAATTTTTTAAAGATTTAAATTTAATTGCATCACAAATTTCAATTTCTAACGACGAAATACAAAAACTTTTGGATATTCGCAAAAAGACGCCAAGATACACCCCAATAATAGCAAAAGATGAGCTCTCTTGGGATGAATACTCAAAAATAGCGATGATTTTTTACAAACTAAAACATATTTCGCTGGAAAATAGTTTTGCAAGAGAATATTCAGATTCAATAGAATTCGGACATATTATCGGATACACATCCAGAAGCAAGGATTATTTGCGTTTTTTGAGCGGTGAAACGGGAATTGAAGCTTTTCTTGACGACAGATTAGTTGGTATCCCAGGAAATGTGAAAATTGAGATAAATTCAGTCGGCAAAAAAATGCGTGTAATCGATTCCATAGCCCCTGTAGATGGTGAAGATGTTATAATTACTGTCGACTCTGAAATTCAAAAATACGTTTATGAACAACTATCGAAAGAAAAAGCAGGCGCATGTGTTGTTCTGGATATCACAGATGGAAGTGTTGTTGCTCTTTGCTCTGTTCCAGGATTCGATACGAATCCTATGTCATCAAAAATATCAAAGAAGCAATGGACAGACCTCCAAAAAGATCCTTTGAAACCTCTTATGAACAGAGCAATCAATGGTGTATACCCTCCTGGATCCGTATTTAAAATAGTAACTGTATTGGCTGCCCTGGATAAAAAAATAATATCGCCGAAAGACACTATATATTGTTCGGGAGGCGTCGTTGTCGATGGTCATACGTTTCACTGCTGGAAACGATACGGTCATGGGAAAGTAAACGCATATGATGCTCTCAGATTTTCCTGCGATTGTTATATCTTTGAAATAGCTCGTCGACTTGGAATAAATACCATCGTTGAATACGCAAGAAAATTGGGATTTGGAGAAAAAACAGGAATAGAAATACCAAACGAAAGTTCAGGATTACTACCAAGTAAACGTTGGAAATTGCTACGATACGGAAGATCATGGAAACCATATGAAACTATCATAACAGCTATAGGCCAGGGAGCTCTTCTCTCTACCCTAATTCAATCTGCAACAATGATGGGAAAGATATACAGCAATAATTATGATTTTAGACCTTCATTGATAAAAAAAACAAAGGAAGAACTGAAAAAATTTTCAAAAAAACCTATAAATTCGGAAAATATTGACGTCATAAAAGAAGCTTTATATCAAGTTTGTAATGCTGGAGGAACTGCCTCAGCCTCATGTCATACAGAATATGGAATTTCAGGAAAAACCGGATCATCTCAAGTCCGTAGAATTAAAGAAGGTGAAGCAGGAATGAGTCAAAACGCTTTTCCTTGGCATTTACGTGATCATGCATTTTTTGTAGGATGCGCACCATATAAAAAACCGAAATACGTTGTGGCAGTTATGGTAGAACACGGAGGCAGCGGATCAGCAAAAGCCGCGCCTATTGCAAGAAAGATATTTGATAAATTGATCTTAAAAAACGGACAAGAAAAAAGCATAACTAACAGAAATATCGAGCAAATTATAAAACATGAAGAAAATTAACGGGAAAAACAATCTTCTATTTTTGGATGAATTCAAAATTTTATTCATACTGTTATTTCTTTTGCTTGTAATTGGGATCGTTGGACAGATTAGCGCCAGTAATGGAGAATTTGGTGTTTCCGTACAGAATCACATTTTACGCATATTTTCAGGTATTGTAATACTTTACGCTGTTTATTCATGCAATTTAAGGATTTTCTATAGTTACGCATACGTTTTTTACGCTGTAACTTTGATAGCACTCATAATTGTCGAAGCATTAGGGGTTATAAGACTTGGCGCTCAGCGTTGGATAAATTTCGGAATATTCACAATGCAGCCATCTGAACCAATGAAAATATCACTTATTCTTGCTCTTGCCCGCTACTATTCTCTACTTACTCCATTCGAAATCAGTGAAGTGAAGAATCATTACATACCGATATTCTTAACATTAATACCAACGCTATTAGTCTTGAAACAGCCAGATCTTGGAAGTGCTGCTTTATTACTTGGAACAGGTTTTGGAGTAATATTTCTTTCCGGCTTCCCAAAAAAAATTTTTGCAACAGCAGTTGGAGCAGGAATCGCAGCATGCCCATTCGGTTGGTTCTTTCTTCATGATTATCAAAAAAACAGAATACTCACATTTTTAGATCCTGATCGTGATCCATGTGGTATAGGGTATCACGTATTGCAATCAAAAATAGCAATAGGATCGGGCGGTTTTTGGGGGAAAGGTTTTCTATGCAGCACGCAAAGCAAATTGGATTTTCTTCCTGAAAAAAATACAGATTTCATATTTACGACAATATCTGAAGAATTCGGTTTCATCGGCGGTTGCGCAATAATTCTGTTGTTTGTGGGACTCATCTGGTATTTCTTTTGGGTATCAACGAAAGAAAAGTCAATGTTCTCAAGATTGTTATGCGGAGGACTTGGTATCCTGTTGTTTCTGCATACCTTTGTAAACATTGCAATGGTTATGGGAATTCTACCTGTAGTCGGCATTCCTTTGCCTTTTTTATCTTACGGAGGTAGCTCAATGCTAACGTTTATGATAAGCTGTGGTTTGGTAATGGCAGCATTAGCTAACAAAAAAATTTAGCAGGTAAAGTAAACAAATCATCGGGAGTAATTCTGTGACGAAGAAAAAAGAATCTTCATCAAAACAAACACAAAAGAAATCGTTATCAGAGAGCTTGCTCCCTGTTAAGCTTTTATTGAAAAGCAATATATTTTGGTGGATTTTGTTTTTTGTATGCACTTTTTGCGTATCATATTTTTTGAAAGACAGCTTTATAAAAACCTCACAAGATTATTTTTCTTTAAAAAAAATAGAATTCGATGGCAACGAACAAGTCCCTGAAGTTTTATTACTAAAAGCATCAAAATTACATTACAAAGATAGTGTTCTTTCCGCAAACATATCTGACGTTAAAGATAGATTAGAAAAAATATCATGGATAAAATCTGTAGCTGTACAAAGAAAATTGCCGGGAAAAATTTCAATAAGAATCGCTGAACGCACTCCTATCGCCATATTTCAATCGCAACATAAGCTTCACCTAGTAGATGGTGATGGCGTAGTTCTCGACAATGACGGCATAGGAAGTTTTAACAATCTACCTATCATTGCCGGCGAAGGAGCGGAAAAAGAAGTCTTCAATTTTTTGCAAAGCATCGACAAATTTCCGAAAATAAGGAAGCAATTGGTATTCGCTGTTAGAGTTGGAAAACGGCGTTGGAACATAAGAATTAATCGAGGAATTATCGTAAAACTTCCTGATCGAGGCTTAATACAGGCACTTGGTATATTGGATGAAATCTCTGATAGTAATGGATTCTTTTATGATGATATCGCATCTCTCGATTTAAGAATTCCTGATAGAGTCATCATAAGCAAAAAAGAAAAAACAGAAGGTGAAAAGGCGCAATGAAAACAGGAAGTACAGTCACTGTTTTAGATATAGGAAGCACTAAAGTCTGTTGTTGCATAGCAAGTGTAGCTAGTGACGGAAGATTTACGGTGTTAGGAACGGGTTACTGTATCTGCCTTGGTGTAAAAGCAGGAATAATTACAGATATGCGCTCGGTAGAGCGCTCCATAGCAAAGGCTGTAGAAATAGCAGAAAATGCCGCTAATTTCAGAGTTAAATCAGTATATATCAGCATTTCTGGTAAAAATATTCGATCAAGAATAGTTTCATCTACTATAAACACCGGCGGTAGAGTTATCAAAAATGAAGATATTGTACAGTTACTATCAATGAATGGTAGCGGAGATGAAGATTACGATATAATTCATGCTATTCCCATCATGTTTACGGTAGATTCGCAAATGGGAATAAAAGATCCTGTGGGAATGATTGCTGATGAAGTAAAGATGAATTCTAATGTCGTTTCTGCTCCAAAAAATCAGATCAATAATATTCTGGCTTGTTTAGCTAAATGCCATCTTGAACTATCTGGGATTGTTCTTTCGAGTTATGCGTCAGGATTGTGCGTATGCGATGAACAAAATCCTCAACTTAATAATATTGTGGTTGATTTCGGAGCGGGAACGACTTCTGTGGCATTTTTCTATGATGGAACTTTTTGCGGTTCTGAAATCATTCCGCTTGGTGGTAATAACATAACAAATGACATTGCATTTGGGTTAAACATCTCAAAATCCAGCGCAGAAAGAATAAAAGCATTGCATGGAGCTGCTTTTGTTTCCATTGATGATGCAAAAGATAGCATTTTCGTTCCTGTCCTTGAAGATGAAAACATAATAGATCTGCAACAAATAACAAAAAATACACTGAACAGCATAATTCAACCTCGTGTTGAAGAAATCCTAAACGCCGTTAAGAAGAAAATTGATCATTCAATATTTAAAAAAGATTTTTCTAACAGTTCTGTAATAATAACTGGAGGAGGAAGTCAGTTAACAGGAATAAAAGACTTCACAACAGAGATTTTAGGTAGAACAGTAATACTGAAACACACAAATAATCATGGCATTGATTCAAAAATTCAGGTTGAAAATGATTTTTCCGTTGCTTTTGGAATGATAAAATTTGCGCAAATGTCTGAATTAGGAGATTCTAAACATACCAATGCAATTAACAGCAACAGCAAAACAAAAATTTGGAAAAAAATGCGTAATTGGCTGAAAAACAACTGGTAAAAAGCTCGATTTTACTGTATCATGCCACGTGGTGAAAATTGAGTCACTAAAAAAACAACAACTACATACAAACATTAAAGGAGATTTCTTAACTATGACGGACACCACTGAGACAAAAGCTGAAAGCAAAGAAAAGCAAGTTGATTTTTTGAAAGAAAGCAGTGGGATCGATGAAGCTGCATTAAAACCAAAAATAACAGTCTTTGGTGTAGGTGGAGCAGGAGGAAACGCCGTCAACAATATGATCCGTTCAAATCTCGAGGGCATAGATTTTGTCGTAGCGAACACAGACGCTCAAGCTCTTCTCCAATCGCTATGTGAAAGACGTATTCAGCTTGGTTTGGAAATAACTGGAGGATTAGGCGCAGGTGCAAGACCTGATGTAGGGCGTGCAGCAGCAGAAGAAGCGATTCAAGATATAACCGCATATGTCAAAAACAGCAATATGGTATTTATAACTGCCGGAATGGGCGGAGGAACAGGTACCGGCGCAGCTCCTGTAATCGCAAGAGTTGCAAAAGAGCAAGGCGTTCTTACTATCGGCGTCATTACAAAACCTTTCCATTTTGAAGGAACAAATAGAATGCGTACTGCTGAGCGCGGAATAGATGAATTACAGCAGTATGTTGATACGTTAATAGTTATTCCAAATCAAAACTTGTTCAGAGTTGCCAACGAAAAAACGACTTTCGCTGACGCATTTAAAATGGCAGATGATGTTCTTCGTTCCGGTGTTCAAGGCGTAACAGACCTGATGGTTATGCCGGGTCTTATTAACCTTGATTTTGCAGATATCAGAACGGTTATGAGCGAAATGGGTAAAGCTATGATGGGAACCGGAGATGCTGAAGGCGAAAGAAGGGCCATCGAAGCAGCAGAAGCCGCTATATCAAACCCATTGCTCGATGATGTGTCTATGAAGGGGGCTCGCGGAATCCTTATTAACGTCACGGGTGGTTATGATATGACCTTGTATGAAGTTGATGAAGCAGCGAATAGAATCAGAGAAGAAGTTGATCCAGAAGCAAATATTATTTTCGGTTCTACATTTAATGAAAAAATGAACGGACGCATGAGAGTTTCTGTTGTCGCTACAGGCATTGATGCCGCCGCTGTTGAACAAAAGAAGCGCGCATACGGAGAGTCAAAAGCTGCAGAAAATGGAGAATCCGTTGAAGGAAAAATCGATACAGCAGCTTTAGAAAGCAGTGTGCCGATGGATGCTACAAATCTGTCAGCAGAGCAGTCAACCGATGCGAATATGTCAGAGAAAGCCTCACCGATTCTTGGCGTTGTAAGCAACAAGACTCAAATAAATGATAGTCCGATACATCATGAGCAGCCAAGAAAGAAAGCTCCGTCATTGTTCGAGCGTTTAACTGGTATTCGCAGACCATTTTCCATTCACAGCACTGAAAAATCCGAGGATCGAACATTATCCCAAAAACAGGAAAGTATACAAAATGCCTCGACAACCGCTCCGAAAGAAGAAGATTTGGAAATCCCTGCTTTTCTTAGAAGGAATTCGTAATTGTAATATAGTAAATAATTTGGAGACATATAATAAAAAAATGATGACTATATGTTATGTATAATATAATTAGCTTATTTTTTTGTTTGTTATTATTACATGACGGCCACCTTTGGTGAGAAGCTAAAATGAAAGAAGCAAAAACGGAAATTGTTTTTTATTGGAAGAAAATTTATGAGCTGTATTTTCAAAAATATGATATGAAACTTAAAGCTGAAAATTTAAAATCTGGTTTAGATAAAATTTCCCAAAGGTACGTTGAACATTTTGTAACATTGTTTCCCTATTGTGTTGAAAAAGAAGGGGGGGGGGAAGCTAAATATATAGGAAATAAATGGACAGAATATGATATTATTACACTTTCTAGAAAAGAAGAATTTGAAAAAGCATTCAAACAACCATTCCCGAAAATTTTAAGTATTGATCCTTACATTTATTCAAATATATACGGCTTAGTTGATTTACCTAAGAGTATATTCGATAGCATTGATGGAAAAAATTATTATTGATGGTGGAGCAATGAATGGAGATACGGCATTAATGTTTCATCATTATTTTCCAAATTCATTAGTTCACATGTTTGAACCTGTGATATCTAACTGCGAAATCATAAAGAAATTTTTAGCAGTAGATAATTGTAATAATAAGCTTGTTCTATTTCAGCAGGGATTGGCCAATGAAGATGGAGAGATAGAAGTTGAATGGCATACAAGAAATCGAGCAAAAGTAACTACTATTGATAAAATTTATCAAAAAAATAATCAAAAAAATAGGATTGATAAAACTAGATACAGAGTCTTGTGAATCGTTAATTATTGAAGGAGGAAAAGAAGTTATTAAAAGAGATAAGCCTGTTCTTACCATTGCTATGTATCATACTCCAGAAGATTTTTTTGATTTAAAACAAAAGCTAATTGATCTAGGTTATGAAAATTTTATGATTCGACGTAGTGAAATGACTTTGCCACAAGCTGATCTTGTTCTAATCGCTTGGTAATAAAACTTTTTATTCAGAACGCATAGATCTTCTTTATGCGTTCTGATTTTGGCAGACTTGTCTTACATATTTATAATATTCATTATTTTTATACTTACTTATTATTTCAAGTACAATTTCTCTATCTAAAAATCCCATACGTAATGCGATTTCCTCTAAACAAGCGATTTTTATTCCATTGTTTTCTTCAATTGTTTGAATATATTGTCCGGCACGCAATAATGATGCATGAGTGCCTGTGTCCATCCATGCAAAACCTCGTCCCAGACGCTCTACTTTTAACATATTTCTATTTAAATAAATTTTATTCAAATCTGTTATTTCTAATTCACCTCGAGCTGAGGGTTGTAATGTCTTTGCATATTCAACTACTTTGTTATCGTAAAAATAAAGTCCTGTTACTGCATAATCAGATTTCGGATTCGATGGTTTTTCTTCCAATGATATTGCAAGGTCATTATTATCGAATTCAACTATGCCAAAGCGCTCAGGGTCTTTAACTCTATATCCGAAAATAGTTGCAACATTTTTCGTATCAGCGTTTTTTATGGCGTTTCTCAACATTGATGAAAAACCAGCTCCATAAAAAATATTATCTCCTAAAATCATTGCAACAGAATCTTGCCCGATAAAGGTTTCGCCCAAAATAAATGCTTGAGCCAACCCGTCAGGTTTAGCTTGTTCTTGATAAGAAAAATTTACTCCAAACTGAGCTCCATCTCCTAAAAGTTTTTTAAAATTTGGTAAATCTCTTGGCGTTGAAATAATTAGAATTTCTGTAATTCCTGCTAACATTAATACAGAAATAGGATAATAAATCATAGGCTTATCGTATATTGGTAATAACTGCTTTGATACACCGATAGTACTTGGATACAATCTTGTTCCACTTCCTCCTGCTAGAACTATTCCCTTCATGTAAGAAACTCCATTTTTTTACGATGCTCTTGAATTCATATAATCCTTTAGTGCTTCTTTCCAATGCCGACAAATTTGATGATTATTCATGACGCTATAATATGGACGTTTAGCTAGTCGTGGAAAATCATCAGTACAGCATGGAATCAGAATTGAACTATCTATATTTGCAAGCTCTAAAACTTCTTTTGCAAAATCATACCATGTCGCAGATCCACCGCAGCATAAATGATACGTACCAAATGAAAAATCTAAATTATTTTGTCTATGTTTACCATGCAGAATCTTTGCAATAGCATAACTTAATTCTACAGTCCAAGTAGGACATCCAACTTGATCATTTACAACTTTCAACGTTTTTTTTTCTATATTAGCTTTTTTTGCTAATGAAAGAATCGTTTCTACAAAATTTTTCCCATAATATCCGTATAACCAGCTAGTACGACATATATAATATTGATTAAGATTGCTTTTTACTGAAAGCTCACCATACAATTTAGTCAATCCATAATTATTAATAGGATTAGTCTCATCTTTTGGTTCATATGGACTTGTTTTTGTCCCGTCAAAGACATAATCAGTAGAAATATAAAGCATCGTTGCTCCGATTTGAGCACAACTTTTTGCTAAATTTTCTGTTCCGTTTACATTAACCAAATGTGCATTAGTTAAATCCTCTTCAGCAGCATCAACATTTGTGTATGCAGCACAGTGAATTATGATTTCTGGACGTTCTGTATACAAAACATCATTAACCATTTTCTTATCCACTATATTGAGCGTATTGGAATCAGTTTCAATAACATTATGACCAATATCGGACAAAATATGGCACAAATCACATCCTAACATTCCTTTTGCACCCGTAACTAGTATTTTTTGCGGTGTATCAGTAGATATTTTTTGCATTTTGTTGTTCATAAAAGATTTTTTTTCTGTCTTCGACATTTTCGATCCATTCTTTATTTTTCAAATACCAATTAACTGTAGTTTTTATACCTTCTTCAAAAGACATTGTCGGAGCCCAATTTAATTCTGTAGTAATTTTATTATTAGAAATCGCATAGCGTTTGTCATGTCCGAGTCTATCTTTTACAAATTCAATCGCACTTTCATCCTTTTGCATTATTTTTATAATTAATTTTGTGATTTCCAAATTTGTTTTTTCATTGTGTCCTCCAATATTATAAACTTCGCCAATTCTTCCTTTGTGTAAGACAATATCAATGGCTTCACAATGATCGTAGACATATAACCAATCGCGAATATTTAAACCATCACCATATAAAGGTACAGTTTTTCCTTTTAAGATCTGAGAAATGAAAAAAGGGATTAATTTCTCTGGATATTGATACGGCCCGTAGTTATTGGAGCACCTTGTATTTAATGTCGGTAGTTTATATGTAATATTATATGCTCGCACAAGCATATCTGCTGCAGCTTTACTAGCGGAATATGGAGAATTTGGAGCTAATGGAGTTGTTTCATAAAATAAATCGTCTGTTCCCACTTCTAAAGAACCATATACTTCATCAGTTGAAACCTGCAAATATCTTTGAATCTTCGAATCTTTACAAGCTTGCAGGAGATTTAATGTACCTTTAACATTCGTTTCAATAAAAACTTCAGGATTTTCAATTGAATTATCTACATGAGATTCTGCTGCAAAATTTACTACAAAATCGCTTACTGCAACTAACTCTCTGACCTTTTTCTTATCACAAATATTAGCGTGAACAAACGTATAGTTTGGATTTTGTTCTACATCTTTAAGATTATTTATGTTTCCGCAATAAGTTAATGCGTCCAAATTTATAATCTTGTAATCAGGATGTTTCTTTAGCTCGTGTCTTATAAAACAACTGCCGATAAAACCAGCACCACCAGTAACTAATAATGTTATTGCCATAGTTTTCTCTTCAAATAACTTCTTTCAATTATAGAATTTCATCTTTATTAATGTCTGATAATCTGGGATGTCTTTGATCTTTATCGGAAAGTATTGGTTCAAAGTCAATTTTCCAATCTATATTTATATCAGGATCATTCCAAATAATTCCTCTATCAGCTTGTGGTGCATATTCTCCTGCAGTCTTGTAAAAAATTTCCACTTCTTCTGATAAAGTAATAAAACCATGAGCAAAACCAACAGGAATAAATAACTCGTATTTATTTTCTTCTGAAAGTTCAATTTTTATATACTTTCCAAAAGTAGTTGAATTAGGTCTTATATCTACAACGACATCATAAATTCTTCCCTTTAAACATCGAATAAGTTTTGCTTGCGCATATGGTGTTGCTTGATAATGCAAGCCTCTTAAAACACCATACACGGATTTAGAATGATTATCCTGATTAAAATCTACACTAACACCATTACTTATAAAATCAGATCTTTTGTAGCTTTCAAGAAAAAAGCCACGATTATCTCCAAAAACTTCGGGCTTGACTAGAATTATATCATAAATTTCTTGATGTTCAAATTTAAATGGCATATCTCTTATTCTCTTTACTTGTAACTTTTTAGGTCTAAATGATTATTTTTTTCATTTTTTATACCATCCAGGTTTAACGAATGCGAACTCTAAACCGAATAATGTTACCAATTTATACTTCTTTCCACTGGAACCTTCCTCATTAACTACAGAAAATATTTTTTCAAGAACAGAGAGTTTTTTTCTTGTATCTTTCTAAATCCCTAGTAACCTTTACAGCTATCTACATCAAGAATCCAAATGTAATAGCTCCATTGACTTTACCGCTAATAAATGTCTCACATTTTATTAATTCATAAATAATCAAATTTATATCGAGAATTCCCATCCAAGCATTTCTCCGAATTCTTCCTCAATTTTTTTTATAAACATTTGCATCTTCTGTAGCTAAATATATTTTGTTGAAATAATATTTTACTATAAAATTTCCCGTTTTCGCAATGACTATTTCGAGAGTTGGTAAAATGAAACTAAGGAACCATACTCTTTTATCATTGTATCTTATTATTTTTCTGTACCCATCTATTAAACTTCTTGGTTTTTCATCTATTATGTCCTAAGGAATTCGCGCAAACGAAACACCATATTTTTTCCGAATAATGTACAAGTGGGAATACAACGATTTCTAAGTCTTCAGGAAATCATCTAAATGACTTCAGTAAGAAGTTGTTTAAAAAATACTCTAAAGCCTTACCTCTAAAACCTCTATCGTCTTTAAAATATAAGTTAATATAATTTCTAAGCCAATTATAGGATATAACCATTATCCTCAGTTTCTAAAAACAAGACTAACTCTTGTATCCAATAGAAAACAAACAATTTCACCCAAAAGCATAAGCAATTAAAAATATTTAATTTAACATATCCACAATAACAAATAAAAAAGCTCTGATTTTCTAAAATTTTCTTTAGCGAAGATTATATTTTTTTCTGAAAATTATTATAGTAAATATTAAGCGATCTTAAGATCAATTTCCAATCGCCTTTTTTCCTGAAATCTGACTGGCGGGAGTGACGAGACTTGAACTCGCGACCTTCGGCGTGACAAGCCGACGCTCTAACCAACTGAGCTACACCCCCGCACCTACTACTCATCTTAATATGCATTTATATTCTATCATATGCATTCCGAATGAGCATACACGAAAGATAAATTAATACTCAAAGTGTGTCAATAGGGCTTACGATGTTTTGTTTCCGTTTCTTTCTTATTTTTCCTTTTCATTTTAGAAGGAATATATAAAATGTTCTTGGAAAAAGCTTACTAACATCGTAGAATAATTGCTATTCATATATGAGATGATGGGTACGAATGAAAATTAGCGCTAATGAATTAAGAATAGGCATGCTTATAGAGTACAATGGAAAGCTGTGGACAGCTGGAAAAACTCAGCATGTAAAACCCGGAAAAGGTGGAGCTTTTGTTCAAGTTGAGATGAAAGAGTTAAAAACCGGAACAAAACTCAATGAACGTTTTAGATCAGATGAAATTCTGGAAAAAGTTCGTTTGGATGAGGAAGAATGTCAATTGCTTTATAGTGACGGAGATTCATATACATTCATGAATATGACAACTTTCGATCAAATCCAAGTTAGCAAAGATATCATTGGTGATAGTGCCTGTTATCTCAAAGATAATATGGTCGTAAAAATTTCTATGTACGAAGGAGAAATCGTTGGAGTAGTACTTCCTGATACTGTAGTTATGGAAGTTATTGAAGCTGATGCTGTCGTAAAAGCGCAAACTGCAGCTTCCTCATATAAGCCTGCGGTTTTGGAAAATGGTATAAGGATTTTAGTCCCTCCGCATATAGAAGCAGGGACAAAAATAGTTGTTAATACTGCAGACTCTACTTATGTAGAAAGAGCAAAATAATCGTATAAGCGCGCGACAGTATTATAGCAATAATCTTGTCGTGGTAATTGGTTGATTACGAGATGACGATGTGCCCAGATGGCGGAATTGGTAGACGCGCTAGGTTCAGGTCCTAGTCCACGCAAGTGGGTGGAAGTTCGAGTCTTCTTTTGGGCACCATTTTCAAAAATTTTTATAAGTATCGGAGGCAATTTTTATGAATTTATACAAAAATGACTTACCTGCAGACATAAAATTCAAAGGCAGCGTTGCAATTGATACTGAAACTATGGGGCTCGCAATAAAAAGAGATCGTTTATGCCTTGTGCAAATGTGTTCTGAAGATGGACAGACATTTTTGGTGCAAATTCAAAAAAACAAACAAGATCAAGCAAAAAATCTAAAAAGATTGCTAACAGATGAGTCTGTTTTGAAGATTTTTCATTACGCCCGCTTTGATGTCGCGATTTTAAATTACACTTTCGGCATAAATGTTCATCCGATTTACTGCACAAAAATTGCATCAAAACTTGCTCGAACATATACTGATAAACATGGACTGAAAAATTTATGCAAGGATATGCTCGGAATTGAACTTTCAAAGCATGAGCAATCTTCTGACTGGGGACAAGATGAGCTTACTGCGGAACAATTAAAATACGCTGAGGGCGACGTGCTCTATCTCCACAAACTACGTGAAATACTCAACGAAATACTAATTCGTGAAGGTAAAATGAGTCTGGCAAACAAGTGTTTTGAAGCCATAGCAACAATAACTGATCTTGAAATAGCTGGAATTATTCCCGAAGAACTATTTCAACATTAAAACGAAAAATAATTCTAATTTATCAAAGAACAATTATAAATTTTATTTGTAGTTTCCTTTTGACATTAAAAAAACAGCGCAATTTAATAAAAATTAAATCAATATATGAAATAATTGAACCAAGGATAGAACTTGTGTGAAAAAGAGTGCGAATATTCTGTTGGTTTATGGTTATGTTCATCATAAACGGTATTACAACACATACCGAACGACTTTTTGCTGACTCGAAATCGATAAAAACATGTTCTTTTTGCGGACACACCAGAACATTTTCTGAAAAATCGAGTAATAACAAGTGCGATTTTTGTGGGCATGCCAATAAAAAAAGAAGTAGCAATTTTTCAAAGAAAAGCAGCAAAAAAGGGTGCAAATTTTGCGGACACGGTTTCAGAAGTAACGAATATAGCCGCAAGGAAGATAGATATGGCTCGCATTATTCTGATAACGGTAATTACGATGAAGAAAAAGCAAGCAGTAAATCAAAAGACAGATATTCAGATAATGATACCGAAGAAAAGGGAATTGAACAAAAATACACTTTAGATTTAAGTGGCGTATTTTTTCATCATGAAAATGAAGAAAATTCTACATCAGTAGATGAAAATGGCTATGAAGAAGGGCAATTCTCCTTAAGTTTTGGAAAAAAAGGCGATGACTCAGTAAATTATGATGAGCAACGTTCTCATATCAGATCTTTAGATGAATGGGAAGATGATAGTGATTCATCTTATGATAGAGAATCAGAAAATTATGATGAAGAAAACACAAATGAAGAGTCAGAATACGATGAATCTTTAAACGAAAATTTAGAAAATGAAGAATCTGTAGCGCCAACAGAAGAACAAATGACTGTTTTGCCTCAACAAATCACGAATATTGGAACAGCTCAATTACCTACAATGCCACAGTTATCAACAACATCACTTCCTACTGTATCTGCAGGAACGGAAACAACACTGTCGCCGACCCTACCTGGTGTAACGCAATATCCTGTACTACCAGAAACGCAGCAATATCCTATTAACAAACAAGATCAAATAGTTACAACTGATCCCAATACATCATTAACACAATATCCATACGGCCAATCAAACAGTGGAAATACCAACATCAATTTGCAACAAAATCTGCTATTACAAGCTGGTCAGGATAGCATAAATGGTGTAAGTACCAATTCCTATGGGCAAATGAGTGACGGTTCAATGACGCCTCAATGGGGAAATAGCGGCATGAGTCAGCAAGCTTATGCAAGCGTTGTTAACGAAACCATAGAATATCTCAGAAATTTGGGAATTTTGGACGAAAACCGCGTTTCAAAAATGTCAGCGGGTATGGTCGATGGCGAATGCATTATATGTATGAGACCAAAGTTCGTATTTCAAATAAGAGGTCAAGGAATGCGGGGTGTTTGTGAAGATTGCTTACGCTCTCGAAATTCTTACGGAAGTGCTTTTAGTGCAGGTGGAATAAAAGGAGTTTTAGAGAGAGGCGTTATGTCGCTTTTCGGCGATGGCGATGACAATCGCAACAGCAACAGTGGTTATGGAATCCGAAGCTTTGGTTCAGGAGGAGGTTATGGTGATTCCGGCGGAAGTTATGGCAGCTACGGATATGGTTCAGGCAGATACGGCGATAGTTACGGCGGTAGCGAAGGTGCATACGGAAATAATGGAATAATGGGAAATGGAACCCCCAGTCAAGGCAGAATGAATTCTTTAATGTCCATAGCTGGTAAACTAACTGGAGGTGCAGGAGGTGGATTAAAAGGAATGCTTGGTGCAGTCGGCAATATGCTTAGCGGAGTCGCTGGAACTGCTGGTGCAGGCAGCCAACAGTTAGTTATGAACGCACTAGGACAACTGGTTCCTATAGGATCTGACCCAAGCGCTCCTTATGGCTATGTAAAGGATCCTGCAACAGGGCAAATGAGACCTGCTACTTCTCCTGAAGAAGGTCTGGCTGCTGGAGCTGCCGCTGGCGCAACAACTGCCCCCGGTGTCACAAATGGCGCTACAGGTACAGCTGGCGCAGCAACAGGAGTAGGAGCTGGCGGAGTCGCTGGAACTTCTGGAGCAAGCAGCCAACAGATGGTTATGAACGCACAAGGACAACTGGTTCCAATAGGATCCGACCCAAGCGCTCCTTATGGCTATGTAAAAGACCCTGCAACAGGGCAAATGAGGCCTGCTACTTCTCCTGAAGAAGGCCTGGCTGCTGGAGCTGCCGCCGCAGCCGCTGGTGCGACAACCGCTCCCGGTGTCGCAAATGGCGCTACAGGCACAGCTGGTGCAACAACAGGAGTAGGAGCTGGCGGAGTCGCTGGAACTTCTGGAGCAAGCAGCCAACAGATGGTTATGAACGCACAAGGACAACTGGTTCCAATAGGATCTGACCCAAGCGCTCCTTATGGTTATGTAAAAGACCCTGCAACAGGACAAATGAGACCCGCTACTTCCCCTGAAGAAGGTCTGGCTGCTGGAGCTGCCGCCGCTGCCGCTGGTGCAACAACTGCCACCGGTGTCGCAAATGGCGCTACAGGCACAGCTGGCGCAGCAAATACCGCAGGAGCTGGCGGAGTCGCTGGAACTGCTGGCGCAAGCAGCCAACAAATGGTTATGAACGCACAAGGACAGCTAGTTCCTATGGGATCTGATCTAAGCGCTCCATACGGATATGTAAAGGATCCTGCAACAGGGCAAATGAGACCCGCTACTTCCCCTGAAGAAGGTCTGGCTGCTGGAGCTGCCGCCGCTGCCGCTGGCGCAACAACTGCCCCCGGTGTCACAAATGGCGTTACAGGTACAGCTGGCGCAGCAAATACCGCAGGAACAAGTGGAGTTGCAGGAGCTGTAGCAGCGGCAACAGACACGGCAACCTCAGCGGTGTCTACAGCTGCAAATGCAGCAACAGGAGCTGTGGAAAAAGCTACCAACGCAGCTGTCGGAGTAGCTAATACCGCAGTAAACGCAGCAAATAGTGCTGCAGCAACAGCTGCAAATACAGTATCTCAGGTAGCGAATTCAGCAGAAGCAATCAAAAATGCAGCGCAACCATTAGCTTCTCTTGCAAGTTCTGTAGGATCGCTTGTATCAGCAGTTGCCAGTGGAATAAAATCAAAAGCATCGTCTAAAAATGGTGATACTTCAGTAAATTCTGGTAATAATAATTCAAATCAAGCAAAAAATAAGCAGAATTCAGATTCAAGCAGTAGTACTAAAACAAAAAAGAAAAAGAAGAAAAAAGAAGCCGCCGCATCTGGCAGTGGTAGTTCAACTTCATCTTCCGGAACACAACAGCAATCGACTAAAAAGAAAAAGAAGAAAAAGTCTTAGAAGAAATCTGTAATGGATTTTATATTACCTACTTTATCAAAAATTATGGTGAGATAAATCGATGTAAAATAATGCCACTTACTCTCTAATTTGTTTTTTCAAGTACCTGTAGCAATAAACGTACATCTTCAGCTAAGCTTGCATCAGTTTGTATTGAACTCTCAACCTTCTTCACCGCATGTATGACTGTTGTATGGTCTCTTCCACCAAAATTTTTACCAATTTCCGGCAATGAAAGTGTCGTTAACTTTTTTGCGAGATACATTGCAACCTGTCTTGGAAGAGCAACCTGCCTCAAACGTCGTGCAGAAGACATATCACTTAACTTTATTGCATAATGATTCGCAACTTTTTTCTGAATTTCATCAATTGTAACTTTTCTTTCGCTCGTACGCAGTAAATCAGATAAAACTTCTCGTGCGCTTTCAACTGTTATCTCTCTTCCAACGAAAACAGCGCTTGCAATAATCCTATTCAGAGCACCTTCCAGTTCTCTTATATTCGATGTAACCTTATGTGCAACAAATTCTAAAACTTTATCAGGAATTGAAACAGATGCCATAGCCGCTTTTGACTGCAAAATACCGAGTCGAAGCTCATATGTAGTTGGATGGATATCCGCAACCAATCCCCAACCAAGACGCGACTTTAACCGCTCTTCCATTCCTTCCAAATCTGATGGTGATTTATCAGCAGAAACAATGACTTGCCGTTTATTATCTACCAAGGTGTTAAATGTATGAAAGAATTCTTCCTGAGTTGAATCCTTTCCACAAATAAACTGAATATCATCTATCATAAGAACATCGACTGAACGAAATTGCTCTTTGAAAGCCATCGTATCCTTATAACGCACCGCCTTAACAAACTGATACATAAATTTTTCAGCAGAAAGATAAGCAATTGTTCGCTTAGGATCGCGTGATTTAATACTCCATGCAATTGCATTCATGAGATGAGTCTTGCCAAGTCCAACTGATCCGTATAAGAATAGAGGATTAAACGCAACTTTGTCAGATTCCGCAATCCTCAAGGCTGCTGCATATGCAAGCTCGTTCGGTTTTCCTACAACAAAGTTTTCAAATGTCAATTTCGGATCAAGCGGAATACTTATATCATGTTGTTCTTCGGATTTCGCCGTTTTTTTCGAATCCTTCGTTGATGTATCATGATTTTCTTCATTTGAAATAGGAGCATTGTCATCAGAAACAACGATCTCCACACTTTTTATGCCCGGATTTTCCTTACGGAAATGATGCAAAATTCGTTCAGCATAGTTATTTTGCACCCAATCACGCATAAACATGCTCGGCGCGCCTAAAACAGCCACCTCGTTGTCTATTCGATCAAATGAAAGAGGTTTTATCCAACTATTCGCGACAGATTCCCCCAGATCGGATTGTAAATTCCGACAAACAATGGTCCATATTCTTTTATCTGTTTCATCACGCAAAAGAACACCACTTATCTGAGGATAAACAAATTAAAATGCTGCGAAAAAAATGCTCGTTTTCTAAGCGGATTTTTTCAAAAGCTTACTTAATCTTGCGACTTTCCTGCTTGCTGCGTTCTTGTGCAAAATGCCTTTTGATACGCCTTTCTGAATTTCAGATTGCGCAGAAGAAAAGGCTGATGCAGCTTCAGACGATCCCAAGCTAGAAATAAACTTTTTGATAAATGTCTTAATACGACTGATTCTATCGGTATTACGTTTTGTACGTGTAGCCGTCTGTCTAATTCTTTTTATTGCAGATTTATGATTTGCCATAATTAACCCTTAAAATAAAAACAGAACAATCAAAGAAACTTTGAAAAAGTCATATAAATTATCTTACAAAGAAATTTTCAAAATACTTCGATATATCTTCGAGTAAAATTTTATCAGAAAAAATCGGATGTTCAACAACAATTTCTTCAATATCTCTGCACTTCTGCAAAGCTACGGTTTTTACGCCCATAGATGACAACTCTTTTAGTAAATCAACGATTACTGATGTATCTAAAGTTTTATACATCGTAATTCTGACTTCAAAATTCACGTTCAAAGCTACAAGCAACTTTAAGCTTTCTAAAGCTGTCTTTCCGCTGTTAGGAACACCCGTTATAAGTTCGTAATCTTTGAAATCGTTCTTTACATCGAAGCCTATCCAATCGGTCATTGGTGCTACTTTAGCCAACATTTCAGGAACGGCACCTGCTGTATGTAATCCGATCATAAAACCCATGCTTTTTACTTCCATAATAGCATTAGGAAGCGCTTCTTGAATTAAAGGCTCTCCGCCACTGAATACAACAGCATCGACAAAACCTCTACGTGACCTTAGAAGTTCCAAAATATCTTCCCACGGAAGAGAGTGCGACAATTCTATTGGCTGCAAATGCTGATTATGACAATACTTGCAGCGCCAACCACACCCTTGTAAAAAAATCACCGATGAAATGTAGTCAGGATAGTCAACGGTAGAAAGCGAAACAACACCGCCAACCAAAAGAGCCTTATCCATGGATCTTTAAAGATTCCTTTTTCTTTTCGCCGATGTTATTAATCGTGATCTTCGCAGCAACCGCAAGATTTCTCTTCGGTAAATGTAACACGCTCTGCATATTCGCCTTGTTTACCAACATTGAAATAGGATGTCGGACGATAATAACCCATTACTCTGGTCCAAACTTCACACTGCTGACGCTCTTCATCCTTTAATTCGATATCTTTTTCGATCATATTTTATCTCCTGATTATTATGGGTGTTATCCTAACATATAAATGGCAAAAATGAAACAGGCTAAAAGATGCTCAAAAACTGAAAAAATACTAAAAAATGAGATAATATTGCAGAAAGAAAATTTAGATTAAATTCGTGAATGAGAATTTATTATTTATTTTTGCACTCCCCTTTAGATAACAATTATCACTATCCAAAGGGGAATAAAAAGCGAGCACTATTTTGTTTATCGTTCATAAAATTCAATTTTATTGTTTATTTATGTCCGTTGATGTTGATGAATTCGAAGTTTTTTTCATCTGGTCATCAGCTACATATAAATACATCCTTTTCATGCGGCGCGGCAATCTATAATCTCCGATTACCCTCAACTTCATGAAAAACGGTGCAGCCTCAAGATCTAATGGCCGACTGCTTCCTGTAAGAATATCCGAATTGACTGGAGGAGCGCCTTCTGATTCAAAATTATTCACCAATATTGCGTATTTAAAATTCGGCAATATCCTATTTATAGCAAACCAAATTGAGACGGTATCCCAATGCTGCATAACATCTTTGATGATAAGTAAATCACCTTCATATTTTGTAAGATCTTCCATATTATTTACTGTAGAGAATTTTATATTATCCTTCGCATAATCTCTTATATTGTTTGCTATAAGGCGATCGACAATATCCACTCCCATATAATTAACTCCTTGCGGAATGTTTATATACTTCATGAGTTCCCAATCACCGCATCCTATATCCACAATAGACGTTATGTGATTTGAATTGATAAAATCTTGCAGGTAAGTTAAAAATGGAATCGCATTTCCTTTTATAGCGCCGAGTCCTGAACCTTTTCCACCCCACATATTTACGTCATATATTTTTGTAAAAACCTCCTTGTCGTTTGCCCCCTTAGGTGTTCGAGATGGAATTGAGGCTATAACGGCAATTATCAAGACAATTCCTACTGCTATCGCTAATAGCTTATTTTTTGTGTCATTTTCCATAGGAGTCCTCCTTAAAATATGAATATAATTTATATAAAATTAATGTTAAAATATCGTTATCAATAATACAATAACATAAAATAAGCAAAAAAATCCTCTCTTATCCCCTTTCTTTTATCAAATAATTGACAATTCACTTCTTCGAAAGTATTCTCTAGCGTCTTATAAATAATGCAATTAATCGTATATCATTGGAGGTAGTAGCAGTGAAGAGCATTAGAAAAATTGTTTTTAATCCTCTTGTACAACTCATTTGCGCAATGGCTCTTTGCTCATGTTATTATGCGAATCTGCCTCCTGATACGATAAGATTCTTTCTCACTATCAGCGTGTGTTTAAGAGAAACCTTGGTGTTTGTTCTGCCTTTTCTTCTCTTTAGTTTTATCGCCGTTGCTCTTTCCGCCATACCTCGAGAAGGAATGTTGTTTGTGCTGGGATTAATGACCGTTGTATTCATATCAAATTTCATGAATATCATGATATCAGGAATAGTCGGTTTTTTCGTTCTTTCAGGAAATCAATCAAAAGAAATAATTGAAAGCGGAATAAATCTTATGCCGTTTTTTGAACTGAATCTGCCGATTATCGCCAGCACATCTCATGCGCTTCTTGCTGGAATTATAGTAGGTTTTTTCAATTCGCTTTATCCAAATAAAACCGTTACCTATATTATAAAAACCCTTCATTCTTTGGTAATGATATTCATGAAAAAGTTTTTCGTTCCTCTTCTTCCGATTTTTGTTTCGGGATTTTTACTAAAACTTTTCTCTGAAGGAAGAATGACAGGATTTGTAACAGAGAATTCAACAATATACTTAAAAATTTTCGGATTTTTGGGGTGTTATTTATTTCTTTGGTTATCTGTTGCAGCTTCATTTAAACGGGATAGAATTATAGAAATTCTGAAAAACGCATTGCCGGCTATTGTGACAGCTTTCAGCACAATGTCCAGTGCGGCAGCCCTTCCTTTATCTCTTGAAGCAGCGGAAAAAAATACGAAAGATAAAGTTTTGGCAGATGCTGTCATGCCTTTAACTCTTAATTTTCATATGGTAGGAGACACAATAATTGTTCCGATAATGGCGATGCTTGTATTATTGGCGTTTAATCACCCGCTTCCATCTGTTTCTGAATTCATTTTGTTCGGAATTTTCTTTGTACTGAATAAATTTGCAGGAGGAGGGGTTCCAAGTGGCACAATAATGGTAACAGTACCTGTTTTAAAGCAATATTTTGGTTTTGATGATTCTATGACGGCATTCATAATCGCTTTATATGGTGTGATTGATCCGATAGCTACTTCAGGAAATGTTGCGGCGAATAATTTCTTTGTTGTTATTTTCCAAAAAATCAGGAAAACCGTAAAAAAAACGAGTTTTTTGAAAACAAAATCTGAAATGTTGCACTGAAAAGGGATTCTTTATGAGATTTTATATAAAAAATTACGGCTGTCAGATGAATCTTTACGATTCAACAAGAATGACTGATGCGCTTACCACCGCGGGCTATACAGAAAGCAAAAAGAAAGACGATGCTAACATACTTATATTTAATACATGCAGTATAAGAGAAAAAGCAGACGAAAAATTGTTTTCTGATCTTGGAAGAGCAAAATCACTAAAATTTAAAGCAAAAGACAAAGGCGAAGATTTCGTAATAATTGTTTGTGGGTGTGTCGCTCAAGCAAAAACTACAGAAATTACCAATCGAGCACCTTATGTAGATGCCGTTATCGGTCCGCAGGAAATTCACAAAATTGTTTCTGCCATAAAAACAGCTTTAAACAAAAATGATGAAGATGAATATATCTTCATGAATGCTATGGAAGCCAAAGAAAAATTTGAGAATCTTCAATCGAATCAGATTACGAAAAGAAGCTGCTCGGAATTCCTTACTATTCAAGAAGGTTGCGATAATTTTTGCACATATTGCGTAGTGCCGTATACTCGTGGTAGAGAATTTTCGAGAGATGTTGCTGATATAATTGAAGAAGCGAAAAGGCTTATATCTCTGGGAGTTAAAGAAATTACTTTGCTTGGACAGAACGTAAATTCTTATCGTGGTGAAGGTCCTGACGGAAAAATCTGGTCACTTTCAAAGTTATTATATGCTATGGCCGAAGTAGAAGGACTTGCTCGTCTCAGATATGTAACATCAAATCCAAAAGATGTTACAAAAGATATTGCGGAAGCACATCGTGATATAAAGATATTGGCGCCATTTTTACATCTTCCCGTACAATCCGGCTCCGATAAAATCCTTAAGAAAATGAATCGAAAATATTCCGTAAACGAATATTTAGATTGCATAGAGATGTTACGGGAATATAGACATGATATGGCCTTTTCCTCTGATTTTATTGTTGGATTTCCCGGAGAAACTGATAAAGATTTCGAAGATACATTGAAGCTCGCTGAAAAAGTTAAATACGCACAAGCTTACTCATTTAAATATAGTCCGAGAAATAAAACAGCAGCTGCGAAAATGGATAATCAAATTCTTGAAAAAATAAAAGAAGAAAGGCTCAAGATTTTACAAAATTTATTAAACGATCAACAAAATAAATTCAACGAAAATACTATCGGAAAAACAGTTTCCGTTCTCTTTACAAAAAAAGGTAAATTCAAAAATCAACTTGTTGGACGCAGTGAGTATTCACAAGCAGTATCAATATGTGATAAAGCTATACATATTGGTGATATGGCTAACGTAAAGATTACAGAACTAAAATCTCATAGTTTGCTGGGATCGATTGAAGAAAAATAAAAGAGCATGAATTTAGAAATTAGTATTGAACATAACGGATGGAAAAGAAGCAACGTTCGATCGATAGTCAGCAATTGTGTTAATGCCGTTTTTTCAGAGCTGAAATTGAATCATTATAATGTCGAAATATGTTTTTTGTTTACCGATGATGAAGAGGTTCGTGTTTTAAACAAAACGTATCGCGGAATAGATAAACCGACAAATGTGCTTTCTTTTCCCGCTGATGACATAGATGATATAGAAAGCGACTTCGGGGATGTTTGTGGTTGTGATACGCTTGGATGCAGTACTTGTATACTAGGAAGCGTCGCCATTGCATACGAAACAGTAGAACGAGAAACAGACGAACAAACCGATGTTTCATTTGATGATCATTTACGGCATCTAATTGTGCACAGTGTTCTTCACCTTCTCGGTTATGATCATATAGGTGATGCAGAAGCTGAACAAATGGAATCTCTGGAAATAAAAATATTAAAGAGCTTGAATGTTGCAAATCCTTATCAGTAAAATAACACTCAGAAAAAATAAGTGTAGTAGTAAATCTTATGCCTTTTAAAATTTATAATTACTTCAAAAAATTATTGAGAAAACCACAAGAAGTTCCATTAATTGATCGATTAGAAAATCTTATTGAAGAAGATCAAGCTAATCCCGAAGATAAAGTACCGGATGATAACAGCGAGCTGGCTCTTGTCGCAAACGTATTGGGACTCAAAGAACTTACAGCGGCAGATATAATGGTTCCACGAGTTGATATAGTCGCAGCAAAAGCCGATACTACCCTTGATGAATTCATAGATATCTTTTCTAAAACGAGTTTTTCGCAGATTCCTATATATAACAATACGCTTGATGATGTTATTGGTATAGTTAGAGTTCGTGATTTTCTTCCATATATAAAGAATCCAAAGTCATTTAATATAAAGTCATTGTTGAAAGAAGTTATTTACGTAGTTCCAAGTATTCAGATTCTTGAATTACTTGTGGAAATAAAAAGTTCAGCAAATCATATGGCACTGGTTGTTGATGAATTCGGTGGCATTGATGGTCTCGTAACTCTTCAAGATGTTGTTTCAGAAATTGTAGGTGAAATTCAGCAGAACCGCGACATTTTCCCGCAGGTTGTTACGCGCCCTGATGGTTCTTTTGTTGCTAATGGAAAAATGTTACTTACCGAATGCGAAGAAATGCTAGGAGTAGATTTGTTGAAACCGTATGCGCAAGATGGAGAACTACCAGATGTGGAAACTTTGGCAGGATTAACTATGCTAATGGCAGAGCGTATGCCAACACGTGGAGAAATCCTGATGCACCCTTCCGGAATTGAGTTTGAAATTGCTGATGCGGATCCACGACGAGTAAAAAGAATAATTATCAGGAAACCTCAACAGCAACAACAAAATAATGAATCAGAATGACAATAAGTAATCAAGAGAAAAATCGTTTTGTTGTTATTCCATCCTACGGAAGACGTCGTTCACACGGTATAAGTGAATCACAGAAAGATGCTCTTCTGAATCTTTCAAATGAATATGGAATAACTTTACCAACAAAAATTCTGAATCCATCAGTTTTTTTCACATCAGTATCAAAAATTTTCGTTGAAATCGGTTTTGGCGCCGGCGAACATCTTATACAAAACGCAATTAAAAATCCCGAAATCGGATTTATTGGGTGTGAACCTTTTGAAAATGGTGTAGCAAAAGCTTTGAAAGCAATCCACGACAATAATCTGAAAAATGTAAAAATTTTTAATGGTGATGCTCGCTTTTTATTGGATTTTTTCGAAAATTCATCAATAGATAGATTCTATATTCTGTTTCCTGATCCTTGGACCAAAAAACGGCATCATAAACGTAGACTTTTATCAAAAGAATTTACAACAAAGACTCTTTATTCTAAGCTAAAATCTTGCGGTGAATTGATTATCGCTACGGATTGTGAAAATTATATGGAAGAAATTGCGGAAATCATAAACAATGCTTCTGAATTTTCTGCAAAAATATCGGAATTAGAACAATTACAAATCAGACCTGAATGGTTTATACCGACTCGATATGAACAAAAAGCCATATCACATGGGAAAAAACCGTATTATTTGAAGGTTGAAAGAAAATGAGTATTTTTTGAGTAGGTATGTTCAGATGAGTAATAGTGATAACAAAATCAAAATGGCTCTATGGAGTCTGTTGCTTTTATTTACAGTATGTGCTGTATTTGTATGCGTAAAATACAATGGTGCAACAATGGATAATAATAAACAGCAGAACAATAGTAATGCTGCGCAATGCAAAGAAGTCAGTGCAAAGCATATTTTGGTTTCAACAGAATCAGAGGCGAATGATATTTTGAAAAAGATCAATAGCAATTTGATTTCATTTGAGGAAGCCGCAAAAAAGTGGTCAAGCTGTCCGTCCAAAAATAACGGCGGTGATTTGGGATATTTCGGCCGCGGAATGATGGTAAAGGAGTTCGAAGATGCCGCATTTTCCACTGAAAAAGGTGCAATTTCCGCTCCCGTAAAAACACAATTCGGCTGGCATCTTATAAAAGTTACAGATAAAAGATAAGTTGGTTCAAATATAAGAAAAATCAGTATCGTAAAAATTTACTACATCCTATTTGCTCCTGTAATTCTATGCTTGCAAACATATACGGGATGTGGTAGAAACTGACGTCTGCATTTGTTGAGGTTATATGGCTAAGAAAATTGTGGGTTATATAAAACTGCAAGTACCGGCTGGGAAAGCAAACCCTTCGCCTCCTATTGGACCAGCATTAGGTCAAAGAGGCTTGAATATTATGGAATTTTGTAAAGCGTTCAATGCGCAAACGCAGTCATACGAAGCAGGCACTCCGCTTCCTGTGATTATTACAGCGTACGGCGATAGAACTTTTTCTTTTATCATCAAATTGCCTCCTGTTTCTTATTTCTTGAAACAAGCTGCAGCTATTACTAAAGGAGCTTCAGCTCCAGGAAGAGGAGGAAAAGCTGGTAGCATAACTATGGCACAAGTTCGTGAAATCGCTACGAAAAAAATGAGAGATTTGAACGCCAATGATGTTGATGCGGCTAGTATGATGGTCATTGGATCAGCTCGTTCAATGGGGTTGGAGGTTGTACAATAATGGCTTACGCTGGAAAAAGATATAGAAAAATGGCTGAAAAGCTTGATGCTGATAAAAGCTATAAATTATCAGAAGCAGTGGCTTTTTTGAAAGATAATTCAAGTTGCAAATTCGATGAAACTGTAGAAGTTTCTATCAATTTGAATGTTGATCCACGTAATGCTGATCAAAACATTCGCGGAATGGTCTCTATGCCAGCAGGAACGGGGAAAACCAAGCGAGTCGCGGTTTTCGCAAGAGGAACGGCCGCTGATGACGCAAAAGCAGCTGGTGCAGATTTCGTTGGTGCAGAAGATTTGGCCGAAAAAATCCAATCAGGCGATATAGAGTTTGAAGTTTGCATAGCGAGCCCGGATATGATGGGTGTTGTAGGTCGTCTTGGAAAGGTTTTAGGTCCAAAAGGTCTTATGCCAAATCCGAAATTGGGAACTGTAACTCCAAATGTCGTTAATGCAATCAAAAATGCAAAGGCTGGTCAGGTTGAGTACCGTTTAGATAAGCAAGGCATAATACATGCAGGCTTGTGTAAAATCAGTTTTGCAAAAGAAAAGATCGAAGAAAATATCAAAGCTTTTGTTGGAGCTGTTGTAAGAGCGAAACCAGCTTCAGTAAAAGGAAATTACTTGAAATCTGTAACGATATCGAGTACTATGAGCGTCGGTTTGAAATTGGATACCGCTGAGGTGTTCACTTTTTAGTCGTTGTTAGGACTATCGAAGACCATCGGTGCCTGAGGATTTTGCGTTCTTGGGCTTAATTCCCGGTGCAGATGGCTTGATTTTATTTCTCGTCTCCTGAAAATCTTCGGTATTCCTCGTAATGTAAGCGTTTTTTGTTTAGAGGAAGCTGTGAAGAAAAGAGATCAAAAAACCGAAGTGGTTGCGAAGATTAAGCAAGATCTTGATTCAAGTGAAGCTATCTTCGTTGTAACCCAAAACAAAATGACGGTTGCAGAAACCGAGGATCTTAGAAAACAGTTAAGAGGTTCAGACGGTAGTTATTTTGTATGCAAGAATACTCTCGCACGCATAGCTGTCACGGGGACGTCTTACGAATGTGTTTTGCCTCAACTAACAGGGCAAAGTGCGATTGTTTTCACAAAGAATCTTACGGCAACTGCAAAAGTTGTTCAAGAATATGCCTCTAAGAGCGATGGAAAAATTGCTGTCGTTTGCGGTGGATATAGCGGAAAGCTATTGAGTGCAGCAGAAGTAAAAACTCTGTCTCAATTGCCTTCTATGGATGAATTGCGAGCTAAAATTATTGCTGTTATACAGACGCCGGCTCAGCGTATTGCTACGTTGTCGCAGGCTCCTGCAGGACAGATCGCTCGTGTGTTAAAAGCCTATTCAGAAAAATAATAAAGGGAGATAAATAAAATGGCTGCAAATTTAGATAAAATCGTTGAAGAGTTGTCCAAGCTTACTGTTTTGGAAGCTGCTGAGTTAAGCAAGAAATTGGAAGAAGTATGGGGAGTCTCAGCTGCTGCTCCTGTTGCTGTCGCTGCTGCAGGTGCTGCTCCGGCCGCTGCCGCAGCTGAAGAAAAGACCGAATTTGATGTCGTTTTGACCGATGCAGGTAGCTCGAAGATCGGTGTTATCAAAGTCGTAAGAGAATTGACCGGTCTCGGATTGACAGAAGCAAAAGCTGTTGTAGAGGCTGCGCCAAAAGCGATTAAAGAAGCTGTTTCAAAAGACGAAGCAAACAAAATGAAAGAGAAATTAGAAGCTGCCGGCGCAAAAGTCGAACTGAAATAAGTTTTTTTCATTATTTTTTACCTCTTAAAACACGGTACTATATATTCAGTGCCGTGTTTTTTTATGCTTTAAAACTATTGGAATAAGTGAAGAAACAATTTTTAGATTTTCAATCCATGAAGATAGAATAATGCTTCTATGTATTTTTTCTCAGGCGCACAGTCAATAGTAGGAGTTTCTGGAGACATTTTTGCAGTATCTCCACAAGCATGCAGCCAACGAATTGGAAGACTTAGATCTTTAAATAAATCTAAATCACTGTTTGTATCTATTATTATATAGCTATTCGTTGCTACTGCACCTTCTATTTGAAATAACTCTTCAGGAGTCGTCCAACTATCATAAAAAACCAAATATTTTATACCCAACATAACAAATCGTTCTAAAAAATTATCATTCACAGATATGGATTTTTCTTTCAAAACTTGTTGTATAGACTCAGTTCCTAGCATTTTTTCTATCTCAGTTATCCCCATTCTATCGAATTCTTCAGCATCTGATGGCAATCTATCTTTTTTGTAAGGCGCTTTTACCATTTCAAGGCGTTTTGTAAAATAATCTAACGCATCTGAGCATTCCCTACTTTCTATTTTTCGATCTATCGATAATTTTATTTCTGAAATAAGAAGAGGCATCAAATTTTCTGCTCTACACATAAGCGGAAAAAATGTATTTCTCATAAAAATATTATCAGCCATTAGAGAAAATGGTATACCACGCGCTGTAATACCAAGCAAATCATGGATCGCATGTCCTATCTCATGTGAATAAACATAGGTATCATCGCTTATTGAAGTTATTGCAGCTAATCCATTAGAGTAAATTGGTGTTTCTTTGGCTAATAAGTACGGCAATGTAAAATTACAATGAGTTTTGGAGACATAATCGCTGTAATGCCTTCCATCTTTCAGTTCAAGTCCCAAAATCAGGTAATCTCCACAGTCTCTTTCTTCAAATTTTTCACTTCTTGAGAGATAAATTGTAAATTTCGGATTTATGCTTTTGCGATACTCCAAGGCAGCAAGAAAAGATACAATACGCTCTCTGTATTTACGAGATTCAAAACCGTTAGAAATGGCTTCGAAAACGAATTGCCTGTAAGTCTCACTTCTCTTCAGACAATCTTCCTCTGTTTCTTCATCTTCTAATATTGTAGGAGTAGAATATAAAAACGTTTTAAAAGCTTCAGACAATTTTTCTTTTGAATCAATCAATCCATGAAAATAAGAAATACGATCTGTTTTATCAGAAAATACACCTTTTAGAATGGATTCCGTGTTTATGACCATAACTTTGCCAAGATCTACCCCACATTCCGTAAGTGCAGGAGGGATATCTTTATAATCTATCAGAGAAGACAACGGAACTGTAAATTTTCTACAACGTTCCAAATATTCCAACCCGTCCATAGGGGGAATTGAAAACGAATTTTTTATAAAAAGTAAGAATATAACAATGAAAAAATATATAAACCTAGCCATCTTTACCTTGACATAACAAATTACTGAATTAACTGTAACGAAAAAACAAAAGAAAATTTATAAAACAAAAAACATTAAGATACGGAGATTATATATTTTGATAAATAACTTTCAATAAGCTATTTTCATATAAAGTTCTTGGTATTCTTTCCCCTCTACTCCATCATCACAAGCACACTAGTACATTTGCGAAGCATTTTGCTATATTTTGGTAAGAAGAGTTGTTGTTTCCTTTGCTGTTATTCAGATTTTCCATATTCCACTCAACGCTTCTTATATGTCTCTGCAGTTTCATAAACGCAGCATTCTCGATTTGTCTAACACGTTCTGCCGATAGATTCATTTCCTTGCTTATCTCACGCAAACTTTTTGTCGGAGTATTCAAACGATATGCAGAAACTATATCATATTCTCGCTTGGTTAGTGTATTCAGCGCCTCATGCAGAATTTTCTTGCGATACTCATGTTCTTGTTGCTCCAATAATTGCTCCTCTTGTGACTGGGACATATCTGCAATAAAGTCCTGATATGAACTGTTACTGTCTTCACCCATCGGAGTATTCGCAGAAAAATCCCTGTTCGTAAAACGCGTTTCTAAAGTTATGACGTTATCTTCATCTACTTTCATCTTCTCTGCTACAAGTTTTGCATTGTCATCGGAAACTTTATCTATTCCAAGTGACTTTTTTATCTTATTAAGTCCGAAAAATACTTTTTTGTTATCTTTTGAGCTCGCTAGTTTTACTATAGACCATGAATTGTATATAAAATCCCTAATTTTCGACTTTATCCACCACATAGCATATGTTGAAAAACGATATCCGACGCTTGGATCGAAGTGTTGTAGAGCATGCATAATGCCGATATTTCCCTCAGCAATAAGATCCGCCTGAGAAAGGCCATATCCAGAGTACCCACGAGCAATTTTCGCAACAAGCCGAAGATGGCTTTTGATAAGCTTGTCCATAGCACGCTTGTCTCCTTTTTCCTTCCATCGCGTAGCAAGTTCATATTCTTCGTCCTGCCCAAGGATAGGAAATTTTTTGATTTCCTCCATATAAAGTGAAAGAGCTTCTTCATTATATAAACCGCTAAATCTTCCGACCATTTTTACACTCACTACAAATACACATATGCTAAATAACAACACAAATATATTCTAGAATAACATTTTTTCATTCTTTCATACCAGAGTCATAATTACATCTACTATTATTAACATATTGAGAATTTTAACTTTTTATGATATAAGCCTTTCTGTTCTTTTGTTTTTGGGAGTTAGAAGACTAACAATGAGTACTGCAAGTAGTAAAAATGAATCTGAATTCAGTAAAATGAAGAAGGTAATTATATCTTGTGTCGCAGGGAGTGCCCTCGAATGGTATGATTTTGCAGTATATGGATTTTTTGCGACGATTATTGGTAAGTTATTCTTCCCATCAGGAGACGATTTTCAACAAATAATTGCATCATTTGGGGCCTTTGCTTCAGGTCTTATAGCGCGTCCCATCGGAGCGATTCTCTTCGGATATATAGGAGACATATACGGGCGCAAAAAAGCTCTCGTTATATCAATTTATATGATGGCTATCCCTACTGCTCTTATGGGATTCTTACCTACATATGAAACAATAGGCATATGGGCAGGTATTATTCTCACAATCGTTAGAATTTTGCAGGGATTAGCTCTGGGAGGTGGTTTTACAGGCACTATTGTATTCCTTTATGAGCATTCCAGTCCGTCCAAAAAAGCAACGTATTCAGCTTGGGCGCCGTTTAGCTTAGTTACGGGATTTATTTTGGGCGCTGTCGTTGCAACAATCATGGCCGAAATCTTTACACCTGAACAACTGGAAAGCGTTGGTTGGAGAATTCCTTTTATAATCAGCTTTTTAGGAACATTTGTAGCCGAATATGTTAAACATAAGCTTGAGGATCCACAAGAATTTATAGCTCAACAGCAAAGTAAAATGGATGAAAACCAAAAGAAAGGCTTGTTGCGCAATTTATTCCGCAATCATTGGAAAGGAGTGACACTCATAACCATTACAGACGTTCTTACTGCATGCGGATATTTCTTAATTGCAATCTTCTTCACAACTTATTTTGAAACAGTTATTCATCTCGGAAGAGAATCTGCGTTTATAATTCAAACCATAAATATGGTCGTGTTCGGATTATCCATATTGCTTGGCGGGTGGCTTGCTGATCGCACTGGAAAGCGTACGCAAATGTTAATTGCCTGCGTTTCATTGATGGCCTTAGCTTTCCCATTGTTTCATTATATGGGATCAGCAACATTTATCAGCGCACTTTTGGGAGAAATGGGAATTATATTCCTGTTCTCAATGTATTACGGACCAATTCCGGCTACTATTTGCTCAATGTTGCCGACAAGAGTACGTTTAATCGGTGTTTCAATCGCTCACAACTTCGCTATGGCAGCTTTTGGAGCATACGCACCAACTTTGGCTACATATTTAGTAAAATGGACTGGAGATCCGACAATGCCTGCTATATTATTTGTAATATCCGCAGGATTAACGGCAGTCGCACTGTTTATTTGGAAAGAAGGTCGCGAATACTAATTATGATTTGATTTTGCGACAGATTTTTTAATGCGGAGAGATGGCCGAGTGGTTTAAGGCACCGGTCTTGAAAACCGGCAAGGGTATCCCCCTTCGCGAGTTCGAATCTCGCTCTCTCCGCCAAAGTTTTTTAGTGTTTTTTCCAGTTAACAATAATATTAATTATCGATTGGATATTTTTTCAAAAGAGGGATATCATCTTTTGCTTTTCAATCTGTTAAGCCACTGCTACTTATTTATTCATTAATAATGTTACGGAAACTGCAATTCACAGAAAACTTATAATATGTAGTTAAGAAATAGTACAAAATATAGTCAATAAATAAACAGTAGATCTTGTGTTAAAATATGTTTCGCATTTTTATCGATTATTGTAGGAAAAGATATTTGTAATGATACATCCATTTGAAGCTGTCTTTGATCGATATTCATCAATGTTGATACTTGGTACATTTCCATCTGAAAAATCAAGAAAAGATGGTTTTTTCTACGGACATCCGCAAAATCGTTTTTGGAAATTAATTACGTTGCTTACAAAAAGCAAAAAAATTCCTGAATCAATTGAGGAAAAAATTGAAATATTACTAAAAAACAACATTGCGTTATGGGATGTGATACATAGCTGCGATATCAAAGGTTCAAGCGATGCTTCAATAACAAATGTTGTTCCGAACGATTTATCAAAGATCTTGAAATGCTCAAACATTCAGCAAATATACGCGAATGGAGAAAAAGCTTATCGCATATATATGAAATATTGCTATAAAAATATTGGAAAAGACATAATTAAATTACCATCGACCAGCCCGGCAAACGCTTCATATAGTCTAGCAAAACTTAAAGATGAATGGGAAGAGAAAATGAGCATAACGACAGCCCAATAAAAGCATCAAAAAGTTTTATAAAATAAATTTTATTAGAGAAATTTCTACAAAATGCTTTTTAATCCGTTCGTTTCGCTAAAGGATGAGAATTTTCGTATATCTTCAATATATTGTAGTCATTGATGTCAGTGTATATTTGTGTACTTGCAAGAGATTCATGCCCAAGCAGATCCTGAACTGATCGCAAATCTGCTCCGTTTTGTATCAGGTGGGATGCAAAACTATGTCGAAATGCATGCGCGCTTGCGTGATCGGGAAGATTGTATATCAAACGCAATTTTTCCAAACGTGCATCGACGTATGGTGCCAGCAACTTTTTCCCTTTTAAACCGACAAAAAGAAAACCATTCTTTAAATCATGCGGACATGTACTTATATATGTTTCTATTTTCTCGATCACTACAGGCAAAAGCAAAACAATCCGTTCCTTCTTTCCTTTCCCGAAAATTTTCATATTCGGCGCAACGTCTTTTGTTTTTATGTTTAAAGCCTCACTAATTCTAAGACCTGTGCAATATAAAAGATGATATAGAGCTCTATCACGATTCGTTATCCACTGAAGATCTCCATCGAAAAAGAATTCCGCATTCAGAAAATTGAGGATCGTTTTTTCTTCGATAGGTTTCGGCAGTAATTTTGGAATTTTCGGACGCCTTAATAGATTTATCGCGTCCATATCAACTAAATGTTTTTCGGCAAGAAAAGCAAACAAAGATTTCAAAGAAGAAACCGCTCTAACATTGCTTCGTGCTACAAGTCCAGCAGTTGCTCTGCTTGCAAGCCATGCGCGAAAATCTGAAATCTTTAGTGAATTCAACAATGCGAGTGATACAGATTCGCCTTTATGTTGATTCATAAATTTGAGAAAGTTTTCGACATCTCGCCTATACGATTTTAGCGTATGTTCTGAATATTTTCTTTGTACAGCTAAAAATTCTAGCCATTCAGAAGTCAATTTTCTTAAATCACTATCGATTAGGTTAATAACTACTTCAAGAGAATATTTTTCCGACAAGGTTTTTTCGTCCTCTCAAAAAGTCTGTCCCATTCATTGCATTTTTTCCAGCAGGTTGAATTTTTGTAATTTTCAAAGCACCATCTTGGCACATTACAAACATTTCCCCCTTGTTTTCGAAAATTTCCCCGACATTTTTTGCAGAAATCTCCGAATTTGAAGAAATATCGGCATCCAAAATTTTCACTCTTATTCCATCAACTTCGCTCCAAGCTGATGGAATAGGCGCAAACGCCATTATGTGCCTCAAAATATCAATCGCCGAATTATTCCAATCTATTTTACAAGATTCCTTAGATATTTTCTGTGCATATGTAGCGCCTTCATTTGGTTGTTTTTTTGCATTTGCAAGCATGCTATCAAGGTTTGAAAGTGTTTCTATAATCATTTTCGCACCAAGATTTCCTAAATCCTCAGTCAACTGCCCATGATTTGTTTTTGGATGAATATCAACGTATTGCATAGAGATAATATCGCCTGTATCAATGCCGGAATCCATTCTCATTATGGTAATTCCCGATTGTTTATCGCCCGCAAGAATCGCTGCTTGAATCGGAGCCGCCCCTCTCCATCTAGGAAGTGCAGAGGCATGAATATTCACAAACCCATATTTTGGAATGTCCAACATATCTTTCGGAATTATCAATCCATATGATGATACAATAGTTAAATCAGGTTTAAGTGATGCAAAAATTTCAATTTGATCGGCTTTTTTTAAACTTTTGGGAGTAAAAACTGAAATTCCTTTCGATTCTGCGAATTCATGTACCACCGATTTATGAATTTTTTGCTTTCTGCCAGAAGGTTTCGGAGCTTGAGTATAAACAGCGACAACGTTACAATTATTTGCGTATAAAGCAATCAAACCTTTTAAAGAAAAGTCCGAAGTTCCCATAAAAACTATATTCATGGTTTACTCCAAAGCATATCGCGAATGCTTTTATTTCTGTTGCTGCGCTTGCAATACACCATTATCGTTATCCGTAGGATCTTGCTCATGTAATTTTTTGTATTTACTTATAAGTCTTGCTCTTTTTATTCTACTTAAACGATCTATATATAATTTACCATCCAAATGATCGATCTCATGTTGCAAACATGTCGCCAATAATCCTGTAGCTTTTTCAATAAAACAAGGTTTAAAAGTCTCATCTAGATACTCAACTGAAACAGATGCTGGCCGTTTTACCTTTTCATAAACTCCTGGAAGTGAAAGACAACCTTCCGGAAACTCTGTTGTTTCTTCCGATTTCCAAACTATTTTTGGATTTATCATCTTATAAACTTTTGCCGGTTCTTGGCGGACATCAATTACAACCATTCTTTTTGAAATACCGACTTGTGGAGCTGCAAGCCCAGCGCCCTCAGATTCATACATTTGTTGCAGCATACAGTCTAAAAGTTCCGCCGCATTTTTATCTCCGATTTCAACAGGATCACATTTCTTTTTCAAAATCGGATTTCCGTACTTTAATATTTCCATTTTCTTATAAACCTTACCCTGGTTAATTATAGAACCTTTTTTCTTAGAAGAATAGACATTTACTTTTTTATCTGCCAGTTTTTTTAGAAATGCAATAAAATCATTTGAAGCAAAATCATGCCACCCTAAATATTTTGAAACTAATTTTCCTTCCTTATCGAAAACAAAACACACGGGAACGCCTTCGATTCTATTTGCATGTGCTACAGATTCATATGCTGTAAGATTTTCGATATTGTGATCCGTGTAATGATCTTTTACCGCTTTGATATCTTCATCTCCTATGTTCAGCGTAATAACTCCGACATTATAGATTTCCTGCTGCAAAAGTTTTTTCTTAAGCATATCAAGCGATTTTAAAACAATCGGACAATTCGGACACCATGTAGTAGAAAAAGCAATAACAAGTACATGCCCTTTTAAATTTGCAAAGGAAAATTTATACCCTTTTTCATTACTAAATATAAAGTCATCTCCGACAATATCAGAAAAAGAAAGAGCCTCGTCTTTTTTTTCTTCTTGTTGATCAACAGCCTCAGAAACCTTTTCTTCTTTCACATCTGAATTTTTTACATCTGATGAAGAAGATGGAGCAATCGTTCCTGCATAGCAATCGGAGAAATTATAAAAGACCGCCATTGCGACTACCGACATCAACAAAAATTTTGTATAATTGCGTGCTTTTATTGAGAAGAACATGAGATCCTTTCCTATAATCCTTTTTTCAATTTTACTAGTCGTTGTTGCATGCGGTCGCAGAGGAGTTCTGGAAAAACCAGAGAACGAAAAAGCTCCCTATCCGAGACAATACCCTGCCCCTGAAAACGACGCAACCGAACGGTAGGTAGTTTAGCGCATAATTAATCAATTCGGTAGAGGCGAGATTACAATGGGATACTTATACATCGACTTCTCTGTTGCTTTTTTCATTGACATCAGAAAGGTATATAATCCACGTTTCTAGAGACTTACTTTCTCTTTCCCAAAATTCATTATTGGCGTAAAATAACGACTCATTATAATAGATGGAATAAGTTATCATGTTACTAGCATCAGATATACGCAGTATTTTTCTTAGTTTTTTCGAAAAAAACGGACATAGAATTGTAGAATCAAGTTCCGTTGTTCCACACAATGATCCAAGCCTACTATTTACGAATGCAGGAATGGTTCAGTTTAAAAATGTTTTTACAGGGTTAGAAACCAGAGAATATAAACGCGCTACAACTTCGCAAAAATGCATTCGTGCAGGCGGTAAGCATAACGATCTCGATCAAGTTGGATACACAGCTCGTCATCACACTTTTTTTGAGATGCTTGGAAACTTTTCTTTCGGCGACTATTTTAAAGCTGACGCCATTAATTTCGCCTGGACTTTGCTTACAAAAGAATTGGGAATTCCAAAAGAAAAATTATCAGTAACGGTCTACCACACCGATGAAGAAGCAAAGCAAATCTGGAAGAAAGTCGCAGGCAACGTTCTCATCATACCTATTTCGACTTCTGATAATTTCTGGTCAATGGGCGACGTTGGTCCTTGCGGTCCGTGCACAGAAATATTTTATGATCACGGTCCTGATGTTCCCGGAGGACTTCCCGGCACTCCAGATGAATCCGGCGACAGATACACTGAAATTTGGAATCTGGTATTTATGCAATTTGAGCAAAAACCAGGAGGCGAGCAAATTCCTCTCGCGAAAAAATCCATAGATACAGGCATGGGACTGGAGCGTATTGCAAGTGTGCTTCAAGGAGTTCATGACAATTACCAAACTGATTTATTTACAAAACTAATTCACGACACAAAAGAAATCTCCAAAACAAATTTTGAGGATACTTATCCATCCTATAAAGTTATCGCTGATCATATAAGATCAATTTCATTTTTGATCGCAGATGGAGTAGTACCAAGTAATGAAGGGCAAGGATATGTTTTACGACGAATTTTAAGAAGAGCTATCAGACATGGAAATATGCTTGGAATTAAGCAGCCGTTTTTGTTCAAACTTTCGAACTCACTTGTTGAAACAATGAAAGATGCATATCCTGAACTTGAAAAAGCTCGAGAAACAATTTCTGCAATAACATTGAATGAAGAAGAAAAATTTTTAGATACTCTTGAGCGAGGCTTAAGCATATTAAATAAAAGTACACAAAATATCCCTTCTGGCGGCGTTTTGAACGGTGATATTGCCTTCAAATTATACGACACATACGGATTTCCTCTTGATTTAACGCAAGATATTTTGAAATCAAAAAATATATCGGTAGATACTACGGCATTTAATACAGCATTAGATGAACAAAGAAATCGAGCAAAATGGGCCGGTTCAGGAGCGAGTAAAGAAGAGAAAATTTGGCATATTCTAAAAGAAAAATTGGTCGCAACAAACTTTGTTGGTTACGAAAATGATTCTTGCGATTCGAAAATTACAGCCATAGTAAAAGATAATGAAGAAGTCAGCGAACTTTCTGATGGAACAGCGTTTTTGATAACTTCGTCCACTCCATTCTATGCTGAATGTGGAGGGCAATGTGGTGACACAGGTATAATCGAAACGAAAAACGGAGCAAAATTCAAAGTAAATGACACTCTAAAATTTTGCGATACAATTACAGCTCACAAAGGGGAGATTATTTCCGGGAAGATTTTGACTACGGATGATGTATATATGCGAATCGATCTCGAAAAGCGTTGTAAAATAAGAGCAAATCATACCGCAACACATCTTTTACAAGCAGCTTTACGGTCAGTCTTAGGAAATCATATTGCACAACGCGGATCCTTCTTAAATGATGAACGTTTACGCTTTGATTTTTCGCATAATGCCGCCCTTTCAAAAGAAGAAATTGAAAAAGTAGAAGATTTAATCAATGATTGGATTCTGAAAGGATTAAATGTAGCAAACAAATCTATGTCAAAAAATGATGCGCTTTCTGCGGGAGCAACAGCTCTATTCGGAGAAAAATACGGCGATATTGTACGAACGGTTAAGGTCGCACTCCCAGATAATGAAGGAAAAGTTGTTTCGTTTGAATTATGCGGAGGAACACATATTCGCAATACCGCAATGATCGGAGCTTTCAAGATTTTATCAGAAGCAAGCATTGGCTCAGGTATAAGACGCATTGAAGCGATCACAGGCGCAAAAGTCTTGGAGCATTTGAGAACGGTTGAAAGCACGCTTAACATCGCATCTGATCACTTGAAATGCATAAGTTCCGAAATTATTCAGAAAATTGATGACGTTGTAAGCGATCTAAAAAAGAAAAATCAAGAATTAGTCGTTTGCAGACAGAAAATGGCTGTTGATAAACTCAAAATAAAAGAAAAAGGAAGCATCTCAATAGCTTATTTGATTGCGGATGATTACGAAATCAACGAGTTAAGATTAATAGGAGATATTATAAAAGCAAAATATCCTAAAGAAACAATAGTTCTGATTATTTCAGGACAAAATTCATCGGATAAAGTTAATGTTGTGGTTTCTGTAAGCGCTGATCTGCAAAATCAATACAACGCCGGGAAACTTTTGAAAAGCTGCGTCGAATTTTTCGGCGGTAAAGGCGGAGGAAACGCGACATTCGCACAAGGTGCCGGTACAGGAAAAGCAAAAATCGAAGAGGCAATCCGAAAATTTATTGAATTAGTATGATTGAACACATTGTCGTTGCGGAAGAAAACGGTTTGCGAGCAGATAAAATCGTTGCAAATGTTTTTGGAGAAGTAAGCTATACTTTCTTACAGAAGATCTTTCGCATGAAAAGAGTAAAAGTAAATGGAAAGCATGCAAAAGCTTCCGACCATCTTAATAAAGATGACGTTATAAAGATTTTTGCAAGTAAAGATTCTCCGACCGATTTAAACAAAACCAATAATGCCGAATTCAAGAATCAAAAATTAGCAAAAGAATTTAAACAATTGATTATTTTCGAAAATGAAGATCTTATTGCAATAAATAAACCAACGAATCTTGCGGTTCAAATGGGATCTAAAGTAAAAATCTCCGTAGAAACCATGATGAAATCGTATCGGAATGATTTAAAATTGGTACATCGAATAGACAAAGATACTTCTGGAATTTTATTAATCGCAAAAGGAAGACTGGCGGCGCAAAAATTAACCAGATTATTTAGAGAAAATAAAATTCATAAAACTTATCTTGCAATTGTTGATGGAAAAATAAAAACAGCAGGAACGATTGATAATTTTTTGGAAAAATCTATTATTGGCGGTGAAGAAAAAATACGAATCGCAATAAATGAAGATGGTCTACACGCTATAACAAAATATTTCCCTAAAAAAATTTCAGATCCACAATTTAAATACTACACTTTACTTGAACTTCATCCGCAAACAGGACGGAAACATCAGCTACGAGTCCATTGTGCCGAAGCTTTACATGCGCCGATCTTAGGAGATAAAAAATACAACAAAAATTCGATGCATAGAGAATTATTTTTGCATGCATATAAGGTAGATATCGAAGAAATCGGAGTGAAAATTACTGCTCCACTACCTGAATATTTTCCGAAAGCATGATTATATTTGATATCGCCTTTATATCGCATGCACTCAATGCTCCCTAACACTCTAAAAAGCAAAGAATCCAGCCCTTTTTCGAAGATTTATAAGCTGGATTCTTCTGCCTTGTCATCATAAAGATAACATGAGAAAGACATTGTCATTCTATATACTTATGAAGGATTAGCTATAAAATAGTCTGTCAACATTTGTACCAAATTTTCAACTTTTGCAGACAATCGTTTTTTTATTACCTGCCATGAACCATCATTATGACAGTATGCTGTATCCAATATAAGAGATAAATCACTGTCCGCATTATAGCTATTAATAATATTATCTACAGCTAAATTATAATCATCCAAAGAATTTGTATTTTGACCTTCACCATGAATGCCATCTACCACTTCCTGAAGAGGAGCTGTAACTCTCAAAGCTTCTTGATAAGCTGCTTCTTCATCCATTCCACGAACAATATTCACAGGTAATACATTCAATACTCCAACTAGCGCTGTTATTAATGCTATTTTTTTCATATTATTATTCCATAATGTATAAGCAGTAATATATAAATCATTGTCAATATAAAAATTGCGTTACTAATTCTTACTCGCTGTGTAGAGTTTGATATATTCTTTTTGCATCGGGTATAAGGTCGATATTGCACATTATTGCAATATCTGAGTAGTTACTTGTAGTTTTCCCACCATTATCAGCAACAATTCCGCCCGATTCTTTTATAAGCAACATTCCCGCAGCGACATCCCATATATTATTAGATTTATTATCAGTAAAGAAAAGTAAATCTGATCTTCCCGCTGCTAAATAAGCCATATCTAATGTCATACAGCCGGTTTTCCTTACTCCGCTTACCGACTTTACAACCTTTCCTGACACATTTTTTATAGATGCGACAGTCATTAAAACGTCAGCAACAAATCGCCGTCCTGAAACCCGTATTTTTTTATCGTTCAGATATGCTCCACAGCCCTTTTCTGCCCAAAACATCTCATCTTTAATTGGATCATAAGTAATTGCCGCAATTATCTCGCCTTCTTTTTCCAAAGCAACCGAAATAGCCCAATGCGGCACGCCATGCATGTAATTCAAAGTACCATCGAGCGGATCAATAATCCATCTATGCGATGAATCTTCTCCTACAACCTCTTCCGATTCCTCCGATATAAGAGAATAAGTAGGTCTTGCCTGTAAAAGCGCTTCTTTTAAAACTTGATTAGCCCGCAAATCAGCATTTGTAACAAAAGAATGGTTCGGTTTTATTGATACTTGTAAATTCTCAAGCTCGGAAAAATCTCTTAACAGACCTTTAGATGCCTTTATAACGGCCTTTGCCATTACTGTCATCACGGAAGATTGCGTTGGTAATTTTGATATCATCATTTCGAAACCTCCGAGCCCAAAAAAAAGCTTTCGATATGAATATAAATATACCGAAAGCTTTTAAATAAAAAAAATGAACTAACGCTTAGAGAATTGGAAGCTGCGTCTTGCTTTCATGAGACCGAACTTCTTTCTCTCGACCGTACGAGAATCTCTTGTCATCATGCCGGCAGGTTTCAAAACACTACGTAAATCCGGCTCATAATCAGCCAGTGCGCGGCTTATTCCATGACGAACAGCGCCGGCCTGTCCCGATAATCCACCACCGCTCACAGTGCACCAAACATCATAACGACCAGCTCTATTTGAAATTGTAAACGGCTGCATGACAATTGTTTGCAAAACTGATCTGGTAAAATACTTTAATACCGGCTTTCCATTAACAATTACCTCACCATTGCCAGGCTTTAGCCATACACGAGCGACAGATCCCTTACGGCGCCCTGTTCCATAAGCTCGACCAAGTTTATCAAGTTTTTGAACTCTGACTGGAGCTTCTTCTGTTTTCTCAACAGCCTGTTTTACTTCTACAGACTTTAATTGCTCTTCAAGAGTAGATGACATTAATTTTAACTCCTCTTCACATTCTTTGCATTTGCAGAAGCAAGATCCAAGCGCTTTGGCTGCTGCGCCTCATGAGGATGCGATTCACCTGCATATACCTTCAGATTACCCAACATCTTGCGTCCTAAAGGCCCTTTCGGCAACATACGCTCCACGGCCTTCTCAATTGCTCTCTCAGGATGCTTGCTTGCCAATGTATCCTTCAATGTTCTTTCTTTTAAACCGCCAGGATACCCTGTGTGCCAATAATACTTTTGATCTTCAAGCTTATTCCCTGTAACTTGCACTTTGTCAGCGTTAATGACCACTACATAATCACCGCAATCCATACTAGGAGTGAACTCCGGCTTATGTTTGCCACGCAAATGGCTTGCCACAACAGCAGATAAGCGCCCAAGAATCATATCTTTCGCATCAACCAAAACCCAGTTTTTCTTCACCTGCCCGGCTTTAAGAGAAAACGTTCTCATTTGTGATAATCCCTCATTTTCGACGTACTTATACCATCTATACAAAAAAGCTTCAACAAAAAAATAAAACTACAATATTTTTTCAATCTGAGAAAAGGCTAAATCAACGTTTGTTGGTCTACCGAATATTGAAACCGAAACTTTGACGCGCTCCTTCTCTTGATCAACCTCTTCAATTACACCTTGGAAAGTTGCAAATGGCCCATCGCATACAGTGACCGCATCCCCAACTTCATATGTTATGGCGTGATGCGAAACATTGGCACTGTCCTCGACTTTCTTGACAATTCTCTCCACTTCCGCATTGGAAATAGGCAAAGGCTTGCCACGTGCTCCCAAAAAATCCGAAACTCTGGAAATTGAACGCACTAAATGCCATGTTTCATCTGTCAGAGTCATTTGAACAAGAATATATCCAGGGAAAAATTTCTTTTCCGACTTAACTTTTTCACCTTTCTTTATCTCAATAACTTCTTCGGAAGGAATAAGAATCTCACCGAACATATCACTGAGACCATTTTTCTTTGCTTTTTCATAAATCTGCTCAAGAACCCGTTTCTCAGATCCAGAGTAGACATTAACAACATACCACTTCATAAAAGTTCTACTCCCCCATCTTTAAAGAATTTTCTCAAGAATAAAACAAACAATGCTGTCAGATACGAAGAAATATATCATTGAGCAAATAACCATGAGTACGACAGCAACAGTCATCCCTACTGTCTCACGTTGTGTTGGCCATGTAACTCTTTGCAATTCTCTCCTAACTTGACTTACAAAGTCTGCAGGACTGATCATATCAAAAACCTTCTCTATATCTCATAAACAAACATAAACGCTACTGGCAGGGGGAGAGGGAATCGAACCCCCAACCTACGGTTTTGGAGACCGCCACTCTAGCCTAATTGAGCTATCCCCCTGCATGATTTCCGCATAAAAAACACAAAAAAATCATCGCCGTTACAATAGTATAAAAAAAACAAATATTCAACATGCAATGGCTAGAATAAGAGAAGAGAAATCGGTTAGAACAATCTTCGATTATTGAAACTTTGAATGAATTCCTTCTTCTATACCAAAAATAACAAAATCAGTACGTTATACTAACGGATATAGAAAAAGGATTATCAAAAAAGATTTTTTCTAGACAGATGCATTACCAATTATGGTTTTAAAATCGCTTACCTTTAGACTTGCCGAACCAACTAAAACACCATCCAATCCGTGTATATTTAATATCTCCGCTGAATTACTGCCGTTAACCGACCCTCCATATACGACATAATAATTGCGCTCTGCTCCTATTACATCTTTAATAAATCCGATTGCGTCTTCAATTTCCTGCATTGATGGAACTTTACCCGTACCAATACTCCAAACCGGCTCATATGCGAATATCGTTCCTTGAAGATCCAAAGATTTATCCGCACAATAATTCGCTAATTGTGCGGATAAAACTTCTTTCCATCTGCTTCTTTCTTCCAAAGTCTCACCAATACAAATAATAGGCGTTAGTCCAAACCTAATAGCCGCATTCCATTTTTTAAAAATCAATTCATCTGACTCTTGAAAGATCGCTCGACGCTCAGAATGTCCTAAAATAACGTACTTACAGCCGATGTCTTTCAAGAGTTTCGGGCTATTTTCCCCTGTAAACGCACCTTTTTCCTCGTAAAAACTGTTTTGTGCTCCCAAATCATGCTCAAATCCTTTAAATGACGTAATAAGAGCCGCAGGTGGGCATACAATAACCTTGCAACACTCTCTCCCCTTCCCTATTTCGCTCATCATTTGATTTACCAGCTCAAAATCACCATTCATTTTCCAATTTGCAATTACGAATTTCATCTGAATATCCTCATTTAGGGTTGCTCAACAAACTCTCTCGATTATAATACAATAGAAGTTAGTAAGAAGTTACGAAATTAGGAAATAAATATAATGTTGGAGTTTATACGTAAAAGCGCGAGTTCTACGACCTTTAAAATCTTGGCAGGTGTATTGGCATGTACTTTCATATTCTGCTTCGGAATGTACGATGTCATAAGACGTTGGACTGGAAAAGATTATGTAGTGAAAATAGGAAATACAAAAATAACTCCCGTAATGTTCAGTATGGAGAAAGCAAAAAAACTTAATATGCTGCGTTCACATGAAAAAAACATCGATGAAAAAGCTGAAATAAATAACATTCTGCACCAAATAATATGGGAAAACGTTATTGATCAAGCTTCATCTGACTTCGGATTCCGAGTCTCTGAAAACACAATCAAAAAATACATAGCAGGAATGAGCATTTTCAGAGACAAAGATGGCAGATTTAACGCCGGAATGCTTCGACATTTCCTTCAAAACATCAATGTATCTGAACCTATGTTTATAGAATTCTCAGGAAAAGACATAAAAAATGCACTTATCAAAGCTCCGTTTAAATATGTATCCGTACATAGATCATTGGACTATCATATAAAATCCAATTTAGAAAAAAGGACCCTATCAGTTGCCGAAATAAATCCTGACTCAATAAAAATCAGCGAAAAACCGACACAAACCGAATTGGAAGATTTTTACGCAGAAAATCAAGATTTGTTTATGATAGATGAATCCAGAAATTTCAGTGTAGTTATTTTATATGAAAATGATATAGCGAAAAATATAAATATATCAGAAGAAGAAAAGAAAGAATTTTACGAAACTTCTCCTGAACGAGAAGATCGTACATATGACGAAATGAAAGATGAAATAGTCGCAGAAATAACACAAAACAAATTGCAAAACGAAATTGATGAAAAAACCCGCCTGATAGAAGACGCTCTTATGGCGGGAGAAAATATCGATGAAGTTATTAAAAAATTCAATTTAGATGCTATGAGAATAAAAGATGCAACAGCTCTTGATAAAGGCGGAAAAAATAAGTCAGAAATAAAGCCAAAATATTATGAAGATGTTCTTACTGTTGCCTTTTCAACCGATGAAGGTTCAGACAGCTCTTTTGCTGAAGCCATAGATGAAAAAGGAAGAAGATTACTTTGGTTGGTACATGTTGATTCTGTTACACCAAAGCATGTAGCGGAGTTCGATTCTGTTAAGGACAAGGTAAGCAAAGAATGGAACAAAAAGCAACGACATGATAAAGCTATTGAACTTGCTCAATCCTTTTGTGAGGCTGCAAAAGAAGGAGGAAAACTGCAAACCATCGCAGCAAAAAGCGGCAGAAAGACTTTTTCCACAAAACCTTTCGATAGAAACGGCAATTTGATTACTGAAAAAGAAGAGAAGAAAGGAACAAAGAATAAAGTTACCAAAAAGAATCAAAATGACGAGAAAATAGCAAGCATAGCGTCAGCTTTTGCCGAAAATGCCTTTTCAAGCGATCAGAATTCAGCATCTTATAAGGAGATGAATAACATAATTGTTGTTGCTCAAGTCGAAAAGATAATTCCGGCAGGAGATGTAAATGGCGAAGAATTAACTCGTTGCCACGTAGATCTTATAAGAAAAGTGTCCGATGATTTGTATCAACAATTAGTAGGATATCTTTCCAAAGAAAAATACGAAATAAAGATCAATAATGAGTTGTTAGAGAAAGAAGGAGCAGACGCTTCACAAGTAAATGAAATATTTTAAACTGCTCTTTTTTCAGATTTTTTTCGATATTATGAATTTATCGCAGAAAAAATCGTAAAATTAAGTATTTCTTTGAATATTGATGAGAGAATACACTTAATCAAACAGTTTCATGATTGATTAGATGGTTATAATTGTTAGAAGATTTGAATTAGATAAGTTATTTTAGGAGGTACGATGGCAAAGACAGGGAACGGTGAGGAGACTTTGCGCTGTTCATTTTGCGGAAAAACACAGCATGAAGTAAAAAAACTCATTGTCGGACCTACCGTTTATATATGCGACGAATGCATAGAGCTTTGCGCAGGTATAATCTCAGAAAATCCGCCCACCGGAGGAACTTCAAAAGGAAAAAACAACCTTCCCTCCCCTAAAGAAATTTGTAAGACGCTAGATGATTATATAATAGGCCAAGATAAAGCGAAGAAAGTTCTATCCGTAGCTATTTATAACCATTACAAACGCCTTGCACACACTTCTAACAACAAAAAAACCGATGTCGAACTTTCAAAATCAAATATATTGTTAATAGGACCGACAGGAACGGGAAAAACACTTCTTGCGCAGACTTTAGCGAGAATTATTGACGTCCCTTTTACCATGGCAGACGCAACTACACTTACTGAAGCAGGATATGTCGGTGAAGATGTAGAAAATATCATTTTGAAATTACTGCAAGCAGCCGATTACAATGTAGAAAAAGCCCAAATGGGTATCGTATATATCGATGAAATAGACAAAATCTCAAAGAAAACAGATAATCCTTCTATAACAAGAGATGTTTCAGGAGAAGGTGTGCAACAAGCTCTTCTGAAAATCATGGAAGGAACTGTTTCATCCGTTCCGCCACAGGGAGGAAGAAAGCATCCTCAGCAGGAGTTTTTGCACGTTGATACAACGAACATTTTATTTATTTGCGGTGGAGCGTTCGCAGGATTGGACAAAATAATAGCAGCACGAGGTGATACCTCTTCCATTGGTTTCGGCGCAGATATCAAAGATAAAGACGATCGCCAAATCGGAGAGTTATTTGAAAAAGTCGAGCCAGAAGATTTGCTAAAATACGGACTCATTCCAGAATTTATCGGGCGTCTTCCGGTAATTGCCACATTAAACGATCTCGACGAAACCGCCCTAATCTCCATTTTAACCGAACCAAAAAATGCCCTAGTAAAACAATATCAGCAATTATTCAGTATGGAAGGAGTCTCTCTCATCTTTGAAGATGACGCAATTGCAGCAGTTGCGAAATTAGCTCTTGAAAGGAAAACAGGAGCAAGAGGACTTCGCTCAATCATGGAATCTATTCTTTTGGATATAATGTACGAGCTACCGTCATATAAGAATGTTGAAGAAGTGATAATTTCTAAAGAAGTTATTGAAGGTACCAGCAAACCTATACTAAAATATACAGATGCGAATAATAGTGTTTGTATTGGGAGTTAGAACTTGGATAACGACGGTATTTGTCCTGTACTTTCTATCAGGGATCTTGTAGTTTTCCCGCATATAGTTGTTCCTCTTTTTGTTGGAAGAGAGAAGTCCATTAATGCCCTTAATGCAGCGATGGAAGGTAATAAAAAAATCGTTTTACTGACTCAGAAAAGCCTTCAAAACGACGATCCGGCTTTCAACGATTTGTATCATGTCGGCGTTTTGGGAAGCATATTGCAACTTTTGCGACTCCCGGATAATACCGTAAAAATTCTCATAGAAGGACTCGATCGCGTTAAAGTAACAGAATGCATTTCCGATGCTGACTATTTCTCCGTAAAATACGAATTACTCAAGCCTGATTCAGAAGAAAATGCAATGGAAATTGAAGCATATCGACGGACTGCCATTGATATGTTCGAGAACTATTCGAAATTAAACCGACGTATTTCCTCTGATATAGTTGCTGCTGCGAAAAATATGGAGTCAGTGAATGATCTTATAGACATAATATCAGCACATATGGTACTTCGTATAAATGAAAAACAATTGCTACTCGAAGAAACCAGCACAGTCAAGCGTTTCGAAAAGCTTTTATCCTTTATGGAGTCTGAAATAGACGTAATAAACGTCGAGCGAAAAATTCGCAGTCGTGTAAAAAAGCAAATGGAGCGTAGCCAAAAGGAGTATTATCTCAATGAGCAGATAAAGGCCATTCAAAAAGAACTCGGCGATCCTGATGAAGTAGTTGATGAAATAAAAGAGTTTGAAAATCGTGCGAAAAAAGTGAAATTTACGAAAGAAGCTCGTGAAAAATTCAATTCTGAACTAAAGAAGCTTCGAAATATGCCAAATATGTCGCCTGAAGCAACTGTTGTTCGCAATTATTTGGATTGGCTCATCACAATTCCATGGAAGCAGAAAACAAAAATCAAAAAAGATCTCAAAGAGGCGAAGAAAATTCTTGATAAAGATCACTACGGACTTGAAAAAATCAAAGAAAGAATCATTGAGTTTCTCGCCGTACAAAATCGTGTGGGAAAAGTTAAAGGCACGGTACTTTGCTTCGTAGGTCCTCCGGGAGTCGGAAAAACTTCGCTTGCAAAATCCATAGCGAAGGCAACAGGGCGAAATTACGTAAAAATGTCTCTTGGCGGTGTACATGACGAATCAGAGATAAGAGGCCATCGCAGGACTTATATAGGATCCATGCCAGGAAAAATCATATCATGCATGAAAAAAGCGAAGTCATCGAATCCTCTTTTCTTACTGGACGAGTTGGATAAAGTTGGTTCTGATTGGAAAGGTGATCCATCCAGTGCACTTTTGGAAGTTTTGGACCCTGAACAAAGCAGCAACTTCAACGACCATTATATCGAAGTAGATTACGACTTGTCCGATGTTATGTTTGTTGCAACTGCAAACAGTTATAATATGCCAAGTCCTTTGCTGGATCGTTTGGAGATAATAAAATTATCTGGATACACAGAAATAGAAAAACTCGAGATAGCAAAACGTCATTTGATAGAAAAAAATCGCAAAGATGGCGGATTATCGGCTCATGAACTCACTATATCCGATGATGCCATTATGATGTTGATTCAAAACTATACAAGAGAAGCTGGTGTAAGAGCGCTTGAAAGAGAAATCGCGAATATTGTTCGTAAATCTGTAAAAGAAATTGAAGAAAGTAACAAGAAAATCAAAACCATACACGTTACTACGGAAAATCTAGAAAAATATGCAGGGCCGAAGAAATTTAAGCGCCTCGGATTGGAAGATAAAAACCTCATTGGTGTAGTGACAGGAATGGCTTGGACAGAAGTCGGTGGTGAACTACTATCTATAGAAGCTATAAGTGTTCCAGGAAAAGGAAAAACAACGCTAACGGGGAAATTAGGCGATGTAATGCAGGAATCAGTGCATGCGGCCATCAGTTATGTAAGATCACGGGCAGAACATTTCGGAATTGACCCGAAAATTTTTGAAAATACAGACTTTCATATTCATGTGCCGGAAGGAGCAACACCGAAAGACGGCCCTTCTGCCGGTGTAGCGATGATGACAAGTATTGTTTCTACACTTACATCAACTCCTGTAAGAAAAGACGTAGCAATGACAGGTGAAATAACCTTGCGCGGACGAGTACTTCCAATAGGTGGTCTGAAAGAAAAACTGCTTGCAGCACATAGAGAAGGAATCAAAACGGTAATTATTCCTATCGAAAATGAATCTGATTTGCAAGAAATTCCAAGTAGTGTTTTGGAAAATCTGAACGTTGTAAAAGCAGAAACTGCTGATGATGTTTTGAAGACTGCGCTTGTCGGAAATATAACAAAGAAAACCGTACTTGCACATGCTCCGACAGTTCAGTAGAAAAAAGTTCATCAGGAATAATATGAACAAGAGATTACAAAAATAATTTTTTGATTATTCATTTCTACCGGGAAATAAACCAGGTTTTGGAGTAATTACTAAATAATATTTAAACAAATTATTGCTCGTACCTGAATTGGGATCTTTCGTAGTTTTCGGATTGATTATCAGAAATCCAAGTTTACTTTTATTAAAGGTTCCTATTTTCTTTTTTCTGTAATAGCATTTCAAAAGAAGACGTTCATCTCCATCTTTATCACAAACAAGGTCTGGATGATATGCTTGTACGGCAGCAAGATTTTTTGTAGCCACATTTTCAAAATTCTTACTCATATCGTTCGGCGAAGAACCCTGACTGGTGGATCCCCATCCTGTTTGAATCTTGTAACTATCGCTGCTTATTCTTTTAACATAAACATAATCGATATCGTAATATATATCCAATGGCCAAGGATCGAGCATAGAATTTGTATGAAAAAGATTTAAGCAACTTGTATAAGATATTCTTGCAAGATCATTCTGCGTTAACTGCTTATCTGATCTGTTGTTTGTAACCTGCTGTATCATGCTCGCAGCGAGATAAGCAGAAGTCTTGATTTTGTTTTGCAATTCATAAATGCGATAATGCTCATTCACAAAGAAAAGAAGGGAGATACAAACAGGGATACTAAAAGCGAACTCAATTAATATACCGCCTTTGTGTAGCTTATAGAAGCACAAAGCCTTGAATAAAAGCGCAAATACCCCCCCCCGTATATTTTGCGAAATATGTTTTGAAATGGTTTGAACATGGCGGATTCTCCGTTTATATGAGGTAATTTTAGTGGGAAATGGTTAAGAAAACGGAAAGATTTATAAGAGGAATTATAGGGTAGAACATCAGTATTATTCTAGATATATAAAACTAATATGCTATAATAGAAAGCAATTTTCAAAGTGGTATGCAAGCGTTGCGACTAGATATCCAAAACCAATATGCTATAATCCAAGAATACGAAGATCCATCATTAGCGATGTTGCGACTAGATATCCAAAACCAATATGCTATAATATTATCGCGCCAATGATAACAGATACTACCGTTGCGACTAGATATCCAAAACCAATATGCTATAATTCTCTAACCAAATTAACTAATAATCTGCCGTTGCGACTAGATATCCAAAACCAATATGCTATAATAAAAGTAAATGACGGATCTAATTTAACAATGTTGCGACTAGATATCCAAAACCAATATGCTATAATTGAGGATACCGCAGCTTGCTTGAGTTGTCTGTTGCGACTAGATATCCAAAACCAATATGCTATAATCACTTCGATTCTTACAACAGACTCTTCATAGTTGCGACTAGATATCCAAAACCAATATGCTATAATACCCACCTGTGCAAGGTGCGTTTTGTGATTGTTGCGACTAGATATCCAAAACCAATATGCTATAATAAAATCGTGATCAATTCTTTAGCATAATAAGTTGCGACTAGATATCCAAAACCAATATGCTATAATGAGTTTGAAGGAGAAGTGGCGACAGGGAACGTTGCGACTAGATATCCAAAACCAATATGCTATAATAACATGCGTTCAATAGGTCAAGACGCTTGGTTGCGACTAGATATCCAAAACCAATATGCTATAATATAAGGGTGAAATGTCATATCAAACTCTTCTGTTGCGACTAGATATCCAAAACCAATATGCTATAATAAAGTCGACTTAACATTTATGGAAACTCCTGTTGCGACTAGATATCCAAAACCAATATGCTATAATGAGTAAGGTTAATCATAAGACGATCGTAATGTTGCGACTAGATATCCAAAACCAATATGCTATAATCCTAGCCCTAGAAATTCTCTCTAAATAGAGGGGATTTCTAGGATTGATAGTTTCTTTTTTTCGCATTTTCTTTTGTTTTTTATTTTAAAAAATTTATTTTTTTCAAAAAATACTATTCGGATCTACTAAAACAACTCAAATTGCGCAGGAGCCTCTTTTAATTTTCCTGTATCTCTATTAGATATATGTATTATATTCGAAAATTGTTTATCTGTAAAAAATAAAATATTTATATCCCCAACTGGAGGACAATTATTTTTCACTGCACTTATATATTTTTGTGAACTTTCAAGTGTCCCTGTAAATTGGACATAAACAGACCACTGAACCTTTTCAAATCCATTTTTTTGTAAAAAAGTTCGAAACTGTGTCGCAAATCTCCTTTCTTGCTTGGTCTCTGTAGGAAGATCAAACATGACCATCATCCACATGAGTTTATATCCAGTTAATTTAATCATCTTCTCCTGCTGCGCAATTCTGCAGATAATCTACAAAATTAAATTTCACTTTCTTACTTTTATATATGTTTACTAAATCCCAAACTATTTGTTGCAACAACATATAAAAAGGAGAAACACCTTCTCCATTAAAACACATTTGAGTTAATAAACCGGAAATATGCGCTTTATGCTCACGATTAAGTTCTAAAATATTTTTATTTTTCACAAAAATTTCATAAACACAATGATCAACCATCGGACGAAAAGGTTCTATCAGATCATCAACTAAACAAAATGGATTTAATTTATTAGTATGTCCGACACCATAAGCAGGATTTAAACCAGCAGCTACAACATATCTTGCAAGTGCCGAACGAATAACAGAATATCCGTAATTCAGAAATCCATTTATAATTATAGAATTATTCTGGCGTGTAAAGTTATCACCAAACAGCATTTTAAAATATATTCTTGCCGCATAAGCTTCTCGATTACTACTATCTGCCGATAAAACATCTTTAGAAATTTCCATAAGATTATTCTTCTTATGAAATAAATTTAAAACGCGTGCCTGATTTTTTATCTTTTCCTTTATAATTAACTGCCAAATTTTCTTTTGCAAAGGTTTCTTGTTTTCAATTTGTAAATGTTGAATTTCCATTTGTTTATTTTGGCCGATATATGATAATAAAATTCCCGAAGGTGCATAATTCGTACCTAAAATAACCAAAGGGATATTCTCTTCACATAATCTTTGCAATAAATTGTTCGTATACAAAACAGCATGAGCTGTCACGATAATAGAATTTATCGAATTTAATGGAATATCTTTCAAAACCCTCTTGTCTTCTGAAATTCGCAAAAATCCTAAATGAACACTCAAATGTTTATTATCAGTCGATATTTCAATTATATTTTTATGCATATTTCATCTTTCCAGCAGGAGAAATATAGACTTTTCGAACATTATGATCCTGCAAATTAGAGACACTAGTTCCCCATGATGTATCATCCTGTGATAATTCTTTTGCTATATCATGCGGAATAAAATGAATTTTTCCATCAGCTGCCATCTTTTTTACACGAAATAATATTTTTATTTCTGATTGGTGCTCTGGAGCATTCGCAAGATTCCTTTTTAAATAGCTACGTAATCCAGGTGCAAAAGTCGATATTGTCGTACCTTTATCGATTACCGCCCCATTCTCAATAACTCTATCATCATCGGAAAGGGCATTTATTTCTTCTCGTGTAAATGTCGCTAAAACCATATCATTACGATGTAGTTCCATAACTTTCTTTGACGTTGGCCAACGATATGGTAAGTATGATACACTTTCACCACGACGAACTCTCAAAGTCGCATTATAATTTGATACAACTTCCCCTTCCCATTCTCCTCTATTCTTTGATGACATACCTTTAATTTTATTATTCTGATTTATTTCATAAATTGTCATACAATAACTATTTCCACTTACAAACCATTTAAACGCTCTTTTTGCGAAATCTCTTAACTTTTGTTCCGCACAAATTTCTATATTTTTCAAAGAACCTTTTAATAATTTTTCTTCCTTACTTTTGGCTCTTACTAACTTCGATTTTCCTTTTGCAATAAACCATTCTCTATAAGCATCAAAATATGCATCACGATCTGTCTTATTCCGAAAAATAGGAACATAAGTTGTAATATCTATTTTTTACTCTCCTGTTTACCTTCTTTCGTTGTTTGAAATTGCCCCCTTAAACTTTGGTTAGATAATGATCGTAATCCATAAGCTGTATCTTGATGCAATTCTCCAACAGTTGATCGTTTATCTTGAATATTTTTCAAACTTGTTTTATGCGAAATATTGATCTTAGAAACTAAATCTTTTATAGCCGTCACATCTAAATTATCGGGCTTTTTTACTAATCGCTTGATAAGTTCATGCGTTTTTCCAATTACAAAGTCCTTTATGCGTCTTTTTAAATCTGAAATATCCTCACCCGATATTTTTTCCTTATTTTCAGGCCATAATTTCCATAGTTCTTCTTTAAAAATCCGTCTAGCTTCTTCTTTAATATTCAAAGCTTCTCGATTTAACTCTCTGGAAATATTGTTTATATGCATTCTATTAACAGCCGCTATTACAATAGCATCTATAGCATGATGATAGTGTTCTATACGATATTTTTTGACATTACTTTTTTCTTTATAATCATTTAATCCCCAAACTTTTCTTACCATAGCTGTTAATTTACCCGGAATCGCTTGAACCGTTTTATAACCATTCGGATCAACTATAGGACGTAAATACTGTTGTAATATTCTTGTCATATAACGCGTATCATTGAGTAAACGACTAACAGGATTTTCCAATTTCATAAAATGTTTCATGGCACCTTCAGAAAAGCGCCAATGACGTTCTTTATTAAGTCCACTTATATGTTTTAAAATATCATTCCAAGAGTATAACAAATCATTATTTTTTGGACCGAAAGCCTCATATGGTGTACGATTTCCCTTGTCCCTATTAGCTTGAGCAAAACAAATAATCTTATTATTAAGTGAGTCATCAAAAGTCCTGGAAAAAGGCAAAATATGATCTATTTCTGTACTGGCATCAAATAAATTTTTTATGCTGATTTGTTTTCCAGTGTAAGGACATATTCTTTTATTTATATTGCCCATACTCTCCCATATTTTATATTTTTCTATATCATTCTTAGAAGGTTTTATATTACATTTATTCTCTATATCCTTTTTTATTCTTTCATTTTCCCTCATATTTTTATCCTGAATATTCAACATCTTAAGACGTTCCTCCGCTGATGCATTCAAATCACGAGCGTATTCGATTGAAATATCGTTAGGCTTTCCATATATTCGAATTAGTTCATTAACTAACAACCGAATTTGGTTTAATACTACATGTACTGTTGCATTACTAATTTTTCCAAATCGTTCTTCGTCATTTTTTGGGTTTTCTTTTGATCCTAAACAGTTTTGTTTTAGAATCTCTCCATAATACGGAAGCTCATTTCTTTCTTCATAAGTATATTGTGAATGATTATAGCCTGCTTTTTCACAAGCCTCGTTATATTGTAACCCTTCATCACGCATATATGGCAGAATTTTCATGATAGCTTCTTCAGATAAGCTACCATAGCCTTCCTCAAAAGAGGTATTTAACAAAATTCGCACTGTATTATTGTGCAAATTATACGTATTATGTAAATATTCAATAATTAATGCGTCTTGTTCTTCTACTGTTCGAGCTTTTTCATATGATTTTTTTAAATCAATTAGTTTCCTTGATTCAAAGAAATCTTTTGGTCTATCCTCAAAAGAAATAATTTCACATTTCTTCTGAAAATCTAATCCCGTCCAAAATCTTTGTAACTCTTCAATATATGGAGCATTTTCTTTTGTTTGTTTAAGTTTTCTTATTGCAAGTTCTGTCTTATTTAACGGCACACCTTTTCCATTTTCCAGATCATCATTTATTTCTTTATAGTTAATTGAGTTCTCTTCATCTATTAGCAAAATTTCTTTTATTTTTTTATAAGAAATATTCTTTTCAGAACCATTTGTAGGATTCATTAATGTTTCAAAAAGTTTCTCTTTTTGAGGCAATGTAAGAGGCTCTTCATTAATTTTTAAATTATTTATAAATTGCCGAATTCTAAATTCCTGAAATAAAGGATGCGCTTTTGGTATTCTTCGTTTCTCTGCTTCGAAATAGCAAAAACCTATCTCAGGTTCTTTTAATGCTCGTTGAAAAAATAAAATATCTCTGATCTTTTTCTTATTTTCTTCATTCAGTTGCCTCGGGTAAAATTCCCTTTGTTTTTCCCAAATCGCGTCAAATTCACATTCATATTCACTTCTATACGGAAATTCTATGCCATTCTTCAATTTACCTTTATCATCTAATGCTTTCTTTAAACGTATTGGCGCAGTCGGATTTTCAAGATGATTAAAATATAAATACTCGCCATACGTTCTCGCCTCAGATTCATTCATTTTTTCTTTTAAACTCTCATTTCCTTTCTTTAAATTTCCACCGCTTTCGCTTTTATTTTTACGATTAGATAAAAATCCTCTCCTTTGTCCTAACTGCAGAAAAATACGTCCAATCTCATATAAATCTAATTTCTTATCTAGAACTTCAGATCTAAGTGCATACAAAGGCATTCTTCTGCACTTTTTTATCCTTTCCATCTTTTCAGAATTATCTGATTTCATATCTACATATGGGTCTAAATCTTTTAGTTTTTGTTTTTCCTCTTCCCTTTTCGGAAGCAACTCCATTTCTGTTAGCGCATTTACAAGACTGAGTATCCTCATAGAATGACGTTTATATAATCTTCTTGCTCCTCTTGCTTCACGCCTTTTCACACATAAAGCAACCTTAGTTTTGTCATTTCTTCCATCATCAAAAATACGAACACCGCTATCGATTATTTCTTCTTTTTCGCAATCGTATATAGCCCATCCTATAGAAGTCACACCAAGGTCTAACCCTAATCTATATCTCATAAAAACCTCCAAATCTCACAAAAAACCTCTAAAATTTTAGAACTATTTTATTGTATCATACTCAGAATTGACATATAATAATCTTATAGTATAAATTAAATAGTAGTTAGCGAGTTTTTTATAGCGTATTGGTTTTGGATATTTACTCGCTAATAAGAGTTTTTACTCGAAATTTTTGCCCTATTGCTTCGTGTAGTAGGGTTTATTTTTTTATTCTTTTTCCATTCGAAGAACAAAAGCAACAATAATATATAAGTTGCAATCAAACGTAAAAAAATAGATTACTCATAATTAAAAATTATAAAATAAGTTCGTAAACATCTTCATAAAAAACAAATTGTTACATATCAAACTCACCGATATAACCATAAATATTATTCATCATAATATTCTTCAATATTGTATTTGTTTTGATCAATTTCAGTTAGAAATCGAGATAATTTATCGAAATAAGAACCATAAGTCAAAAGATATGCCGGTGATGTTAGATATAAATTCTCTTTTGCTCTACTGCATGCAACATAAAATAATTTTCTCTCTTCTTCCAGTTGTTCATAGTCATTAAAAGCCTTGTAACTGGGAATTGCACCATCTAACATTGAAATAACAAATACAGTATTCCACTCAAGCCCTTTTGCACTATGAATTGTCGAAATTGTTACTGCATCTTCATTGTCATCATTTACAGAAATAAATTCCGCTTTTGATTCATTTGGTGGATCAAGAGCTACATTAGAAAGTAATGTTTCCAGAGTTCTATATTCTGCGCATAAACGCTCCAAAACTTTAAAGTCCTCAAGCCGCTTTTCCCAATTTTCCTCGAGTTTTTTTAGAATTGGAACATAATATTCTCTGACAATCTCAAACATTTCAAGTAATGACTTGCTATTACTTGCTAAGTTCAACATATCATAAAGTAACCTTATATCTTCCTTGTCCTTTAACTCATCAAGCGGAGTCAATTCTCCATTTCTATCAAGAATTTTTTGTATAATCTTATCTGCTGTTTTATTACCAATTCCATTTAGAATAGTTAAAACCCTATTCCAAGAGATATAATCAAAAGGATTATGTAAAACCTTAAAGTAGGCCAGAATATCCTTTATATGTCGCTTTTCTATAAACTTTAAACCTCCAATAACAATAAATGGTATATGTCTTTTTAAAAATTCAGCTTGTATAAAATTAGAATGAAATGAAGAGCGACATAAAATAGCAATTTTATTATAACCTATTCGTTCTTTTAATTTGATAACATAGTCTGCAATTATTCTCGCTTCTTGCTCATTGTCTATACAACGTATAAAAGTCGGAACTATTCCCTTACGTATTTCATCATTAAATAAATTTTTCTTATAACCAAGTAAAATATGCTCTGATACTGCATTGATAAAATCTAAAATATTTCCAGTACTTCTATAGTTTTGCTCCAATTTTATCAATTTTGCATCTGGATAACTTTCTCCGAAAAGCAATATATTCTCATAATTAGCCCCTCTAAAAGCATAAATACTTTGATTATCATCACCTACAACCATCAAAGAACCACTATTTTTGCCAGCTAACAAATCAATCAATTTTTTCTGGAGAACATTGGTATCTTGGTACTCATCAACCATTACATGTTGATATTGTCTAGTAACAATTTCTTTAAAATTATCATTATTAATAAGATGATCGCAAACATTATCGACAAGATCATCATAATCATATAAATTATTATTTTTCTTATAACTCATATAACTATTAAAAATTTCATCTATTGCAGACTGATAATTTTTTACTTCTGGATGATAACGTTCAATAACTTTTTCAATAGATATCATCAAATTACGAGATAATGATATTATATTTTGTATAGTCTCTTTTTTTAGAGATGCTTTTATATCTCTTTCTACAATTCTTTTCTTTAACAGTTCAATTAAATCCTTAGAATCTTCTTGATCAAGAATTGTAAACTTTGGATTTATTCCAAGTACCTTTGAATATCTCATTAAGAGCATATTACAAAAAGAATGAAAAGTTCCACTGGTTACATTATTCGAAAGATTATTTCCTAACAATTGAGATACTCGTTGTTTTATAACTCCAGCTGCTTTTTTGGTAAATGTAAGAATTAGAATCTTTTCAGCGCTTATATTATTTTCAAGCAAATAGGCTGTTCTATATGCCAGTGTTCTGGTCTTTCCAGTTCCAGCTCCCGCAATTATCAATATTTTTCCTGCAACTGTTATTGCGGCTTCTAATTGTTTTGGATTCAATTCTTTCGCATAATTAATTTTGTACCCATTATCCACGAAATCACTTTGTTTTTTGCAAAAATTCTTTTCAAGTACAGCTATCGCAGCCTTAAGCCGTTCAATTTTTTCCCTTAATTCTGTATCAATTGGAGGTATTTTATAATAATGTGTTCTACTCGTAGTTTTAGATACTCCAAATTCATTATTTTGTAGACAAATTTCTTTTTCATTCTTAATCACTGTTTGATCTTCAATAATATCTTTTTCCTGAGATTCAGATAATATGTTATGTAGAATAGAATTTATAATATCTCTCATTATATTCTTAATTTTATTCAGAATGCTTAAATTATTTAATATCTAATATACTCTAAATACAATCTTCTTTTTTATAACTTTCAATAACCATTGAAAAACAATGAATAATACACGAAAATAAGAAAGCCTACGATTTTCTACCGCAGGCTAGAATTATTATCATCTTAAGATAAAAAACGGGAAACTTTTAGCCTTCCATAGCTTCAACAGAAACCATACTTCTTCCGCTGGAATTTTTCGAAAACCTTACTATGCCACTTGCCGTCGCGAATAAAGTATGATCCTTACCAATGCCGACATTCGCACCAGCTTTAATCTTTGTTCCTCTCTGTCTCACAAGAATATTACCTGCCAATACGGTCTGTCCACCGTAACGCTTTACTCCTAAGCGTTTACTTTCAGAATCTCTTCCGTTTTTGGAACTACCGCCAGCTTTTTTGGTTGCCATAGTCTAACTCCTAATGCTTTATTTCTTCCACTCTCAGAACAGTTATAGGCTGACGATGCCCATTCTTTCTGCGATAATTTTTGCGATGACTCTTTTTAAAAATAAGAACAGTTCCGCGTCTTTTCTGAGCAACTACACTCGCTACAACTTTTGCTCCTGAAATCAATGGATTACCCAAAGTAACTTTGCCATTTGACTCCGTCATAAGCACGTCATTTATTTCAACTGATTGCCCAACTTCATATGGAAGCTTTTCAACCGAAAAGAAATCACCTTTTCTGACTTTATATTGCTTTCCGCCTGTCTTTATAACTGCCAGCATAATGCATTCCCTGTTTAATTAATAAGATATAATTATCATTTCGGCGCTTAAGTTAACCTATTCACACAATATTTTCAAGCTATATTGGACTTTTTTTACAAATACAATATATGATCTTATAAAAACCTAATTTCCTTCTGAATTTCCTAAAGAAAACAAAACATGGAAAACTCGTAGATAACAAATCCTCGTGAGCGTAGCAATTAAAAGGAAAAATACGCTCACGAAAATCGATAATCTTATTTTGAACTTCTATCACCGCTACCGGAATTAGATGAAAATTTCTTACGAAGAATGCTCATAATCAAACATCTTTGTAATTCATTATTCAACAGCGTATGAATCTGTCTTATATTAATCGCTGTAGCTTGAACTTTCGTACTCATGCTCTTTATCCAAAGATCATATTCCATCTGCAGCATCACTTCTTTAGCTTTAACTTTTTGTTCATTATTTCTTGCTGTTATGATGCTATTTCTATATTCTATATCTTTCCGGATAACTTCTGATGCTTTGCTTGCCGCTTTGTTCCAAAGTTTTTTCAATCTATTCCTGTCACTTACAGATATATTAGTCGTATCTGAAGTTAATAACAGTTTTTCTGTCTCTTCCTTTGCTGTATTTAACGCTAATTCTTGTTCATTTTCCAATCGTTTTAATTGTTCTGCCTTTTCATGTACTTTTTCCCAACTGCTCTCCGAACGTTTTTTCAGAAGAGCCAGTTCTAATTGAAATTTCGATGCTATATCTTCGTTTTTTTCACAAAGATCGTGATATAATTTTCTACATTGTATATCTGATTCAATAGCTTCCAAAAATTTATCATAAGCTTCTTGCCAAACTTGTTTTCTTTCAGAATCTGTTTCTTTAATTTTCGTATGTTTCTGTTTTATATCTTCTCTTCTTTTCTTACTATCAGATATGATAAAGAGATCGTCTACTGAATTATCCCAAGCTTTGCTCACTTTTGTATTGTCCTTTACAGCAGAAGCCGCATCTTGCAATAGTTTATTTCCATTTTTATCTTCTTTCGCGATTTTTTTCAAAATTTCCATCTTTTCTGCCAAAAGCTGGTCAAGTTGATCTTTACTCAACAAACTTTCAGATGCTTTTTGTACTACCTTCGCAACTGTAGAAACCGTTTTTGTCGACCTTGATGATTTTTTTGCAGATGATAGAGAAGAAGGGTTTGAAGCTTCCTCTCCTGCAATTAATCCTTCTGCTAAAGATGTCGCTGGTTTCATTTGTCCTGCAGAATTTTTTACATATCCATATGGAGCGTTTTTATCCGAACCAACCGGTATTAACTGTCCCACAGCATTCAAAACCATTTGTTTCCCATACATCGTTGACGCAGCATACCTTTCATCATCTTCATTTAATGAAATCTTACCCTCTGCTTCTTTCTGTCTAAATTTTTCTATTCTCTTTTGAGCTGTACGTAAATCTCTTCGTTGCTTACTAGGTTTATCATCTTGTAATTGATAATCATCTTCCCATGCGTTTTGTTGTAATATTCGAAGCGGTTGTTTTCCTCTAGCTTCTGTTTTCACACCTTCAATATCAAATACACAAAAAAACAGTAAAATTATACACGTTCTTAATAGATTATTTTTCATTGTTTTTTCCTTTATTTTTAAATATCTTTTTAAAAGAATATTTTTAAATAATAGCAAGAGAAACTTAATAATTGGTAAAAATAAAATCAAAAAAACATAAAAAATAAAAAACTAATACGCTATTTAAATCTTTTTGATAGTTTTCTAATAGAATATAAGTTTTATGCCCTATATAACAGTTTAATATAATATTTATTATTATCCTAAAAACCTGAAGAAACAAATAGATAAATACGGTATATAAAAAATTTTAGTTTTTTATAAACAGCTAATAACATATCAAATCATAATTTATAAATAATTTTCATTCTATACTATTTTCTTCTGCCTATTGGTACTCAGTCTGCTACGGAGGCGACAAATTCGTTACTGTTGCCTATAACTCCGACCAAGCTGCATACAGCACTACCGGAACCGGTACTTGGTCTGCCGCCACTCTTCCCTCTTCTGCTAATTGGCGCTCAGTCTGCTACGGAGGCAACAAATTCGTTACTGTTGCCTATGGCTCCGACCAAGCTGCATACAGCACTACCGGAACCGGTACTTGGTCTGCCGCCACTCTTCCCTCTTATGGCAATTGGTGCTCAGTCTGCTACGGAGGCGGCAAATTCGTTACTGTTGCCGATAGCTCCAACAAAGCTGCATACAGCACTGACGGAACCGGTACTTGGTCTGCACTCTCCGCCTGCTCCAGCTCTCCGCCTACCGCATCCGTCCTCGCTGCTCGCTTCCGCCGTTTCTGCTGCTGCCTACTCCGCTATCTTCGCCTCTGTCGCTCCTGCCCATGTCTTGATGGCCTCAGCGATGGTGTCTAGCGTCGTCTTCAAATCTGCCTCCGTCGTCACGTCGTACTTTGCGCCACCTGTCGTAGTTGCGCAGTTCTCGATCTCCGTATAGCTTTGATCTGCGGCCGTATTTGTCCATGTATCGCTGCTTGTCAAACTGCTATATCCGCTCACACTCGAACTGCCGATGCTGTTATATTTCGTCTGCTTCCGATACTTCACAACATACACACGCACACTTGCGTTTTTCAGCTTGCTACATGCGTCTGTCGTAAGCTGCTTTAATACCGTCCTATTAAAGTCCACTGTAGGGCCTATATTCGCGTCTAGGATGGCCTCTGACGTTCCCTTGGCATAATTGTATAGGGCAGCGTTAATCGGTTGCGTACAGCCCGAATATACCATCTTATGATTGCCTGTTCCTCCATGACCAAAACCAGGCCAATATTCCGTTCCTTTGAAAAACATCCCGACCATTCCCGGTAAATACCTCGTAACACGGTTAGCGTATGATTTTTGCGTTCCGTCTCCGTACCAAATTGTCTTTGCTACGCTTGCGCTCATCGGATTATATTCCTCTGTGAAGAAGAAAAGGTCGTTTTTGGCGTATTTTTGCATATCCACAACACAATGACTGCCTCCTGTTAGTCTCCAATAGCCCAATTTGGTATCATAAGTGGCGTTATCCTGCTGCGTAAAGATCAAATCAGCATTATACGATGGTTTTGAGCTGCTCGTTTGTGAGTAATCGATCACGCTGCTTAAGCTTGGTACTGTCGGAGCGGTAAAAATAGGCTGCCAGCGTATAAATTTCGCCCTTAAAAAGACCAAATTCGCGCAATCGAAGTCCATGTAATACGTTGCACTAGGAGCTGTGCCACTCACCTGCATATCGCTTGCGGGAATCGTTATAACTGTCTTCTCGGTAATCGTCTTTTGCGTCGTATTTGATCCATGCAGCAGCTTTATAGTGCCACCACTAGACGACGTCATAGAGGGTGCCACGACTAATTCGATCGCTCCCAGCTTATTAGCCGTAATTTTAGCACCACTCGATGACGATACCGTGTAAAGTCCGTCAGTGTTAGATCCACTTAGGCCACTTAGACCTAACACACCATTTTTTGCAGTGGGCGTGCCGCTCAGGCCAATAAAGTCGATCATATCGTACACTTCTTCGGATTTTTGGTCTAACACTCTTTTGGCATACTTTGGTGTATAGCCGGATGTGACGTCATAATAATAACAACCATTGCTAGAATTGGTTGGAGTAACGTTAGACTTCGTAATCGTACCACCAGAGTCCGCTATAGACATAGTTAATGCAGTATTGAGGTTAGATTTTAGACATAGTTTGTCCGTAGTATCGGTTACGTTAACGGTATGGGTTACAGTTTCTTCAACTTCTTCAGTAGTCGTCGTGCTATAGACCATCTTTACAGTAGTAGTATAAACACCATCAGAGAGGAAATAGTTCAGACTTGAACCTGTTAATCTTGATTGATCAACTTCAGTCGTTTGAGTACCTGAAACTGAGTAGCTGGTTGTTCCGCTTACTCCTGATTTGAAGGTTAAGGTACCTGAACCTGTGGTTGTTATGGATATCTTTCCTTTTTGGGTAAATGATAATTGACAATCGCTTCCTAACCAGTTGATTCCGTCAGTACTGTATGCAGCTTTGGTGGAGTTATAGGCAACAGTAACGAATTTGTCGCCTCCGTAGCAGACTGAGTACCAATAGGCAGAAGAGGGAAGAGTGGCGGCAGACCAAGTACCGGTTCCGGTAGTGCTGTATGCAGCTTTGTTGGAGTTATAGGCAACAGTAACGAATTTGTTGCCTCCGTAGCAGACTGAGCGCCAATCGGCTTTAGAGGGAAGAGTGGCGGCAGACCAAGTACCGGTTCCGGTGGTGCTGTATGCAGCTTGGTTGGAGTTATAGGC
>CAJODB010000006.1 GCA_905233185.1 uncultured Alphaproteobacteria bacterium
AAAGCTCGACTCGTAATAAAGCCTGGAAATGATGCGACAAATCCTTATATAACTCGGAGCAAAGGCGGCGATACAGCTTATTTGAACTGCGAGTTTATCATTCTTGAGGGAAAATATGCCAAGCGAAAAGTTTTCGACAAAATCGGACTCGAAGGCTCTGATAAATGGGTAAACATGGGAAAGGCTAGAATCAGAGCGATTCTCGAATCAGCCAAAGGAATTAATCCGAAAGATATTTCCGAAATCGCCGTAGCTGCGCGTCAAATCAATTCGTTCGATGAGCTGAACAATCTTGATGTCATTATAAAAATCGGAGTCGAACACGACAAAAGCGGTCAGTATCAAGATAAAAATCGAGTGATTGCGATCATCACTCCAGACCACTACTCGTGTACTGAATTTATGCACGGACAAGATATTCCTTGGAGTTTGTGATGTCAGAGGAGACTTTATGGAATGCGGTTATCGTTCAAGCCATTCATGATTTATTCCATGGTTCAGACAAAGAAAGACGAGACTCATTCCGTTGGATTTTCGAGAACAATCCTGATTTTCGAAATGTTTGTGACTACGCAAAAGTTGATCCGATGTGCCTCAGACAGAATGTGTTTAGCCGAATTATAAACGGAGCTTGAGATGATGTTTAGATTTATTCCGCCATAAAAAATGCAGAAATAACCAGCAAAAACAATTGATTGAAGCTCTCGATGCGTTTGGATTCATAACGTAATGCTTGAGTTTTATCAAAATTTGAAACCGATTTTTAGGAGATTTTTTTATGAATAACAGTGAGTTAAAAATTTTTAATTACAAAAATAATGAAGTCAGAACAACCATTAAAGATGGTGAAATTTGGTGGGTGCTCAAGGATGTATGTCAGATTCTAGGAATAACGAATCATAAAGACATAATTTTGAAATTAGAGCCAGATGAAAAGGGGGTAGAAAAAATCGACTCCCTTGGTGGAACTCAAAAAACAACGATTATCAATGAAGCAGGATTATATAAAACTATTTTCAGATCGAATAAACCCGAAGCCAAAAAATTCATGCATTGGGTATCACATGAGGTTCTTCCTTCAATCAGAAAGCACGGAGCTTACATTACTTCCGCAAAAATGGAAGAGCTGATGAATGATCCTGATACTTGGGTGAAGCTCATTCGCACTCTGCAGCAGGAGCGCAGAGAAAAGGAACTGTTACAAAACAAAATCGAAAAGGACAAGCCGAAAGTCATTTTCTCAGACGCTGTTTCTGCCTCTGACTGTCACATCTTAATCGGTGAAATGGCGAAAATTTTGAAAGGAAACGGAATTGAAATCGGACAAAATCGCTTATTCGAAAGATTACGTAAAGACGGTTTTTTGATTCGCAGAAAAGGCAGCGATAAAAATATTCCAACGCAAAAATCAATGAATCTCGGCCTGTTCAGAATAATTGAAACTGCGATTACGCATTCCGATGGTCATGTAACAATTGCGAAGACAGCGAAAATTACAGGCAAAGGGCAAGTGTATTTCACAAAATATTTCTTAACTCATAAGGAGGATAACAACAATGAGTAGCGAACTGAAAATCAAGGCGATGGCTTTGTTCAATTTCCTGAGCATGAAGCACAAAAATGACAAACGAATCGGAGAATTTTCAGTGAAAGATGTCATAAAAATCGTGGAATTTTTGATTAACGGAGAAAGTCATGCAGGAAATCAATAAAATTTTAGATGCCAGGATTATTGAACGTCATAAGTTACAAAAAAAGCGAGATTATCTTGGAGTTTCAAGCATCGGAGACGATTGTTTGCGCAAGGTTCAATTGCAATACGAAGGAAAAGAGGCGGAGTTTTCTGCCTCAACTTTGAGAACTTTCGATATCGGACATTGTTTAGAAGATCTTGTGGCAGAGTGGCTTAAAATTGCGGGATTCGATCTAAAAACCAAGAACGAAAACGGAGAGCAATTCGGATTTTCAACGGCTGAAGGATGCATAAAAGGACACATTGACGGAAAAATTGTTGATGTATCAGAGGATTTAAAGCAATTTTTTCCTCGTCTTCCGCTTCTTTGGGAATGTAAGACCTTGAATAACAAGAGCTGGCAGGAGACAGCTAAAAAAGGCTTGATGCTCACAAAGCCAATTTATTTCGCTCAGGTTCAGCTATACATGGCGTATCTAGATCTTGAGCAATGCTTATTTACCGCGCTCGATAAGGACACATCAGAGCTGTATTTTGAGCTGATTCCATTTGATTCTGAGGCTGCTCAGCGATATTCAGACAGAGCCGTGCAAATCATGAAAGCCAGCGAAAATGGAGAAGCAGTGCCCTGTATTTCAACTGATCCAAGCTTTTTTAAGTGCAAAATGTGCGCTTTCAGAAATGAATGCAGGAAAGGTAATTAACGTTAATGAAACACTGAGAAATGAGGTTTTTCTTGTCTCTCAAAATTTTTTGAAAAAAGTGCGGACAAAAGTGCTTTAAATGCTGAATAAGTAATTATAAAGAGGTTCTTTATGAGCAGATTAAAAGAAAATACTGATTTAGTTAGTAAAGATATATTTTTTTATAATTTAGATATGGTATTTTTTATTCATATATTAAGTAATTATATATATTTATATCTTTCTATCTATTCTATCTTTATATTTTATATACGTAAGTTTTTTTACGTTCTTAATCATCGTCATCGAAAAAAATATTATACACATGTGTATTTTTCGAAGATATGTCGATATATGGGTAGAACCGCCTTCCAGCTACTGAAAATACAGCATTTTTTGCCTAACTATTTTTCAATTTTCTTTGTTATGGTTTTTGACTTTTTTGTTACAAATAGGAGCAATTGCCGTGTGTAATATACTGAAAATATTAAAAAATTACGATTTTGACATGCCTCCTCAAAATATATCCTCGGGACGAATAGTGCGCTGGGGAAAGAATAATCGCTTCTGGATTAAGCGTTTTGAGGGAGGTTATGTCTTCGGAGACTTCGTTTCAAGCCTTAGTACTCACGCTTTTGATAAAGCTGAGAACGAATATACAAAGGCAGAATTGAAAAAAGTACGGGAACGCATGAAAAAGGCTCAGCAAGAGGCAGAAATCGAGCAGAAAAGTATTCAGGGCCGTGTTTCATCGAAAGCTGAAAATATTTGGAATAACGCCTGTGATGCTGCTGATCATCGGTATCTTTCCAAAAAAAAGATTTTATCTCATGGCTTAAAAAATTATAAAGGCTGTCTTGTGATTCCTTTAAAAGATGTTGACGGCCAGCTGTGGTCACTTCAGTTTATCACTGAAAATTCAGAGAAACGCTTCTTAAATGGAGGAAAAAAGAAAGGCTGTTTCTTTCTTATCGGTACACTTACTGAAAATGCTTTTATCTGTGAAGGCTACGCAACCGGAGCGACTGTTTACGAATGCACTGGAGAACCTGTTGTTGTAGCTTTTGATTCGGGTAATCTAAAATCAGTTGTTCAAGCTATTCATGAGAAGTATCCAAAACTCAAAATAGCCATTTGTGCCGACAACGACTGTTACAATAGTGTAAACGCAGGATTAGAAAAGGCGAAAGAAGCAGCGTTAATCGCGAATGCGCCTGTGTTTGTTCCGAAATTTAAGGATGTTTCCTCTAAGCCGACCGATTTTAATGATCTCTTTATTTTAGAAGGAAAGGACGCTGTTAATGCGATTCTGCATAACGCTTTTGAAGATGCTGAGCAAGCAAAAATTCCGGAAGGATTCGCTCTTTCTAATGATGGCTTGTTTTGCTTCGATCGCTATATAGGACAGTTGGTTCGTATTTCAAATTATATCAAAACCTTGGCTTTTACAAAAAACAATGGGGAAATTGGAAGACTTGTTGAATTTAGAGACTACAGAAATAATTTACAACGTACTCTCATCAAGCCAAAAATGTTTACGAAAGACGGAGATCAAATACGAGTTCATCTGATTTCAAAAGGATTTGTGTTTTCAGGGAATGCGCTTTCTAAGCGAAAATTGTATGAATACATCGCTAGCTCTGTTCCTGAAAAAGAAGCAACTTTAATCTCAAAAACAGGATTTTCCGAAAATATTTACGTCCGACCTGACCGTGTAATTGGTGACGCAACTAATGAAATTATCGCTGATGAATCGATTCAAGATGATTCATATGGCTCATCGGGAACTCTGCAAGAATGGAACGATTTAATTGCTCGTTGGTGTCTTGGAAATTCCAGACTGATTTTTGCGATTTGCGCTGCTTTTGCGAGCATTATTTTAAAATTCTGCAATCTTCAAAATTTCGGATTTCATTTTGTCGGAAATAGCTCCTCAGGAAAAACAACTTGCTTAAATGTTGCTGCTTCCGTATTTGGAAAACCGAATTATTTAGTTTCATGGAAAGCCACAGACAACGCTTTAGAAGCAGTCGCAGTTAAACGAAACGATGCATTATTAATTCTGGATGAACTTTCGGAAATGTCAGCGTCAAAAGCAGGAGAAGTAGCTTACATGCTTGCTAATGGACAGGGAAAGAAAAGACTTGATAAAAATTGCAATACTCGCGAAACATTCTCTTGGAGACTGATTTTTCTTTCGAGCGGAGAAGTTGACTTAAATGCTCACATGGCAGAAGCCAACAAAACTTCAAAAGCCGGTCAGAAAGTTCGTTTCTTGAATATTCCCGCAAAAGCCGGCAACACAAGTTTCGGTATTTTTGAAAATCTTATGGGGTTTCAGGATGGAGCAGAGTTTTCAGATTATCTTCGAGGTAAGGCATCAAAATATTACGGAGTTGCATCGATTGCTTTCATCAAAGAAGTCCTGAAATATCAAGCAAACATCAAGAAAATGTATGAGGAGGAATTCCAGAGACTTAAAACATTATATTTACCGGCGAATGCTGAAGGTCAGGACATGCGAGCTTTTGAGCATTTTATGTTTGTCGGCTTCGCAGGAGAATTGGCGATAAAATACGGCATAATTTGTTGGAAACCGAACACCGCTTACCAAGCAGCCGTTGCTTGTTTTAATTCGTGGCTTGAGGATAAAGACGGTGTCGGAGATGATGAAAATCGCCAAATTTTGGAGCATGTGAAATCATTTTTTGAATTGCACGCTCACAGTCGTTTTTTCGATTTAGACGGCTTCAAAGACCAGAAAATCAGCAATATGGCAGGTTACAAATCTGTTTACAAAGATGCTGTAACTTTTTTCGTATCTCCGTCAGTGTTTCAAAACGAAATCTGCGGGAGATTTAATCGAAAAGCGGTCATTGCTCTGCTAATCGAAAAAGGATTTCTGCTGAAAAGTAACAGCGGAGATTGTTACCAACAAAAATGGACGCCGTATGGGAACAAAAAGGTTTACGTAATTTCTGGAAAAATTTTGTTATGAGGAGAAAAAAACATGATCGATTTGGAAGAATTATCAAGCGCATGGCCATCAATGTTAGTTGCAAGAAGTGAAATAGGAGAATTTACACGAGGACTGTATAAAGCAAGGAGTTTTAATACCTTTGACGGAGCGAAAAAAGGTATCAAAAGGAGAATCAGAATAAATACAAAAATCGCGTATTTGAAATCTGATGTTATTGAATGGCTGAAAAATAGAATAAAGGTGAAGAAATGAAAGAAGATATTTTTGATGAGCTTAAAAGGTATTGTCCCCGTGGTTATATTACAAGAGACGAACTAAAAAGAATCACAGGAGGTTTAATTTGCGGACGAACTATGGCTATACTTGATCAGACAGGTAAAGGCGTACAAAATCGACAAATCATTGGACGCAAAACTGTATACTTTATCGAGGATCTGATTGAATGGTTAAAAAATAATACTGAGCTTATTAATTTCGATAATTAATCTTTTATTTTTGCGGATCTTTTCATTATTTTGAAAGAAAAAAAGGGAGGTAATTTGTGCTTTTTAAAAATGATGAGCGAAACTTTTTTTGTTTGCTCATTTTTCGGATAAATCCTTTGTTTCTAATTTTGATTAATAACTTAACACTACAGCAAACACATTTATGGGGGTAATATGGGGGTAAAATTTTAAAATTTAAGTTTTTGTTGATTTCATAAAAACCAATTCTTTTGCTGAAATTTTAGGTGGTGCGCCCTGTAGGATTCGAACCTACGACCTGCGGCTTAGAAGGCCGACGCTCTATCCAGCTGAGCTAAGGACGCATGAGCGACAAAAATGTCTAAGAAAAGAATTACGGATATTAGATACCGCAAAACTTCTTTTTTATCAAGAGAAATATATAAAACGTATTATTTATGCTCTGTAACCGCAAAAGGAAATGACAAAACTCTTGTTTTTTTCGATATTAATATTAGTATGTTATGAGAGTTTTTCTTTAGGAGTTTTGTATGATCAGTTTTTATAAGAAAGCCATTTTTTCCGCAAGTTTTTTAGCATTATTTGCTCAAATAAACGCAAGTGAACAGCAAGATCAGAATTCAGAAACAGCGCCAGTTACAGTCCCTGCTGATTCTAACAATAATGATGAAAATGCTCCTGCGACAGAATCAATAGCAGAGCAGAAAGAAGCAGAAAAAGATACAAATGTTGCATCGGAAAAGGAAAAAGAGGATTCTCAATCAGAGGCAGACCAATCCCAACAACAAACTCAACCTGCCCTCAATAGCGAAACTGCACAGCAGCAAGAGTCATCATCCGGCAGCGATAACGCTCCAAGTCAAACAGCAACAGATTCAGCGCCAAAAGAAGCAGCACAAACGACTACTAATGAGTCATCTGCACCACAAGAAATTGTCGCAATTGAAACTCCTGATGAGCAGCCTGTTAGCGTAACAATAGATGTAGATGCACCTTCTTATGATCATCTTGTTCCCGTATCTGAATGGAACAGATACTCCGGAGATTCTGCAGGTTCTCTTAGAGAGTGGGTACGTTGGTGGAAATATCTTCGTATGAAAACCCCTGTCGTTATGAAATGGATCGACGATTTTGTTGTTCGCATATACCCTGATAACGAAATTTTCAGAGCTATCTTTGTAAAAGGAATTTACGATCCGAACTCTATGGTTATCATTAATTCCTTATTGCCAAAGGATGGCGTGTTCATTGATGTTGGCGCAAGCTTTGGTTACTTCTCTATAATTGCTACAAAAGCAGTAGGTCCAAATGGTCGAGTAATCGCTATAGAACCAAGCTCCAGAGATTATAATAGATTGGTAGATAACGTAAGAATCAACAATCTCGGTAATATTATCTCTACTTATCGTTTGGCTATATCAGATACGACTGGTACTGCGCTTTTGAGTATTGCGACAGAAGAACGCAGTGCGCTTAACACACTTGGAAATGAGTTCAGCTTCAAAGGCGTTGATAAAGTAGCTAAAGAAAATGTAGATACCATTGCACTTGATGATTTTGTGGTGGCAAATCAAATAAAGCACGTTGATGTTTTGAAATTGGATATTGAAGGAAGCGAATTGAAGGCTTTGCATGGGGCAAAAAAGACTATCGCTAAATTCCGTCCGGCAATTATGCTTGGTGTAAATAGCAATGCCTTAAAAGCTTCTGGCACAGATCATGATGAAATTCAGAAAACCTTATCTGAGCTTGGCTATAAAGCTTATAGAATTGTCGATAACGGAGAGATTTTAGGGCTTGAATCAATTCCTGACTTAACAAAGGAGCCAGCAAAAGTTATATTTTGCTTACATGAAAGCGTACTTCCTCCTGTTCCACCACAGCCGGAGCAAAAATCATTTTTCCAGCGTTTAACTGATTTCTTTACGAGGTAGTTTGCTTTTGGATTTTAATAAGATCATCGAAAAAGCCTCGAACTTTATAAAAGAAGCGCGTAAAAGTGCGGATTTTGAGCGTATAGCAGCGAAAATTCTGCCTTACTTTATGCGCTTCTCTTACTACACAACAAAATGGACCGTTATAGGTGGAGAAATACCTGATTCTTATCACAAATCTGGAAAACCTTTTATCGTTTGTCTTTGGCATGACCGACTTATGCTCGCTCCTTGTGTTTGGAAGTGGAAAAAACCACTACATGTTCTTGCTTCCAGTCATAGAGACGGACGTCTTATAGCAAAAGTCGTTGAGGATTTTTCCATGCCAGTTGTCTATGGTTCTACAGGAAAAAAAGGTATGGCTGCAGCAAAAAATCTGATAAAGCTTGCCAGAAGCGGCGAATACATCGCGATTATTCCCGATGGCCCACGTGGTCCTCGTCATAAATTAGCTCCGGGAGTTGTCGCTATATCGAGATTGTCTAACGCCGATATACTTGTCTATAGTTTCGCAGTAAAAAGATATCGTAGATTGGATTCTTGGGATAAATTTATAATTTCGTGGCCATTTAATCGCGGAGTTATGGTTTGGGGAAAACCAATTACACCTCAAGAATTAAAAAGCATGTCTGAAGAAGAGGCTGTTGCAATGGTAGAGTCTCGAATCAACGAAGCCTCAAAAGAAGCTCATAGGTTATTGGGATGTTAATCAAATTATATCGTTTCTTATTTACAATTTTTTCTCCTTTTTTGCGCCTGTATTTTTATGTAAGATGTTTGTATGGAAAAGATAAAAGAGAAAGTGTAAAAAATCACTTTGGAATAGCGACTATAAAACGCCCGAAAGGTAAATTAATTTGGGTTCACGCTGCTAGTATTGGTGAGTCAACATCTGCGTTAACATTTATCAATCACATAAAAAAACAGTTTCCTGATCTGAATGTTCTGATTACTACAATTACCGTTACATCTGCCGAAATTTTGCAGCCGAAAATCGCAAAAATTCCTAGTTGTTTTCATCAATTTGTAGTCGCTGATAATCCATCGTGGATAAAAAATTTCATGGACTACTGGAAAGTGGATATCGCTGTTTTTTTAGAGTCAGAAATATGGCCAAACATTATTTCGGAAATACATGCACGTTCAATTCCACTTTTTCTGCTCAATGCCAGATTATCTCCGAAGTCATTTAAGCGATGGAGTTATTTTAAAAACTCGTTCAGAGAAATCTTGCAGAAGTTTACATGCATTTTAGCTCAATCAGAAATTGATCGGGAACGCTATGCTTCTTTCTCTTTTGAAAATACAAGGCGTATAGACAATCTAAAACACGCAAATGCCGTTTTAGCATGCAATGAAGAGCTTCTCACAACTTTCAGAAAGATATGCAAAGGAAAAGTTGTTTTTACAGCAGCAAGTACCCATGAAAAAGAAGAAGATATAATTCTCGAAGCTCATAAAAAATTACGAAAACATTTCGATATTGTCACAATCATCATTCCAAGACATCTAACACGAGTAAAAAGAGTTTGTGAAATCATCGAAAACTACAATTGTTCATTCTCTCTACGATCTGAAACAAGCGAAGATTCAAAATGCGAAGTATATTGTATAGATACATTTGGAGAAGTCGGCACATTCTTTAGATTAGCTGATGTTTGTTTCGTTGGTGGTTCGCTTGTAGAAATCGGAGGACATAACATATACGAACCTGTTGCTCTCGGTAAGCCTGTTTTGTTCGGTCCGTATATGGAAAATGCAATGGAAGTACGAGATTTTCTTAAAGAAAAAGAACTGGGATTCGAAGTGAATAATAGCGATGATATTTGCAATACTTGCGAACAATTACTATCAGGAAATACTTTAAAAAACATTCATGAACGTGCTTTATCAATTACTAAAAATAACTCATTGAATCAGATAGATGAGATAATGCAGTTATCAAAAATATTATCATGAGTATAAGAATTATCGCGGGTAAGTTTAAAGGAATTCGCATAGACGTTCCTCAATCCGCGAGGGCAACTTTATCAAGAGCCCGTCAATCTTTGTTCGATATATTGGAATCGTCAAAAATTGATAACAGGAATATTGGAGAATTTTTTAAAGATAAGGTTGTGTTGGATTGCTTTGCTGGTTCAGGAGCTGTTGGAATAGAGGCATTGTCACGTGGTGCAAAGCACGCATATTTTGTGGATATTAATAATAATGCTGCAAAAATGATAAAAGCAAATATTGCAAAAGTAAAAGCTGAAACATTATCAACTATTATTTGCTCAGATATTCTAAGCATCAAAAGTAGACGCAAAAAATGTGATTTTGCTTTCTTAGATCCTCCGTTTCATGCCAATATAAGTATAGAGAAAGTTATAAATCATCTCATAAAAGAAGACTGGATAGCTACACAAACTATTGTAGCAGTTGAATCTCCAACTCTGTTTGATACATTGCAAGGTTTTCGGACATTAATTTCTCGAAAAATCGGCACAATTTCATTTTCCGTGTTTATCGCCGAATAAAAAAGCGTTTATGGAAACACGCTATTCAAAAATCCGCAAACTTTGCTGTCTCCTCCGTTACTGTCCTCTTTGTTTCGAACGAGATTTTCTACATCTTTGATTGATTCATCTATTGTTTTGTTTCCATAAGTAAGAACATCGATATAAGAATCAAATTTATTCGCCCGTTCTTTCATTCCTGCAGCTTTGAGCTTCTGAGAAATCATTCGTGTTTCAGATATAAGAGTAGAAACATCCGTATTCCCTTTATTGCCACTCGTAAAATATTGCTTCAGCTTTTGCTCGTGTCTGTCAGCAAGCCTTTCTACACAAGGATTTCCTCCACCACCAAATGAGAAATAACTGCATCCCGATAACAATATCGAAAAACACACCACAGAAAATAACATACTTTTCTTCATTTTCTCTCACTCTCCTAATCAACATAAACTATTTATTTTCTTTATTCTTCTCTTACACTAATATTATTCGCCATTTCCGGTATTTGAATGCCCGCAGTTTTAAATTTCTTTACCAATCGGTGATATACATCATCTGCTATATGTACCAAAGTAGGATGTGTAACTACTTCCCATTTAACTTTCACTCCCGTTAGTCCAAACGGTTCGAGTCCATGAATAACAACTTCGCTCAATATTTTGTCTTTATACTGAGGCTCTTTTTTCATCTCTTCCACAAGGTTAATCAAAATCTTTGAAGCTTTTTCAATATCATTTTGAGATACCAACCTTAATACTTCAGAATGACGAGTATAGCTATTTGAATGATTTGTAATACTGTTTATCATATTGTACGGAATAACATGTAAACAACCGTTGATCGCCCTTAAATATAGAACTCTCACAGAAAGCTTCTCTATTGTTCCGCTTTTATCATTTATATCCACAAAATCGCCGATGTATAAATTCTTTTCAATCAGCAAAGTAAGACCTTGTAAAAATGCCTTAATGATATCTTGTGAAGCCAAAGCAAATGCTGCACTAAAAATTGAGAAAGAGGCTACAACAGGTGTTACATCAATTCCAAGGTTTGATAAAATAATTAAAATAGCAGTGAGAAGCAAAACAAAATAGAAAATTGCTGATAAAGTTGGTGCAAAAGTCTTTAATTTCAGATAGTGTTCTTGATCTCCCTTCTCTGCCTTTTCAAGAATCATATCTCTGAACTCGTTAAAAATACGACACAGCATAATTGTGATAAATGAACCAAATACGACGATCATAAAATATTCGTTAAAAACGTATTTTTTGACATTAACTCCTGCATATTGAAGAGCCGTACAAACCACAACAAAGTATATCGCCAACACAATAAAATTACACATCCAAATCATATTGTTACTGCGACTCTGCACAAGACGTTCTGAACGAATTCCATCATCTAATGAATTAATATAGGAGGAAAATTTATTTACTATAACTACGACAATACATTGAAACGCAATTATAGCCAAAAGAAATAAGTATACGTTATTTATATGAGTAAATGCCGCAGTATCATTCAATTGATCTCTGCAGTTTATTTCTACGGCATAAATCATGCAAAATAACATTACGTATTGAAATTTATGATTAAGAAAATTAACTATTTTTTCAGAAACAGTAATTGTTCTCGTCTTCTTTAGATTTAGAACTTTGGATATAAGATCGTGAGATAAACAAATCTCAACAAAACAATAAATTATTATCACTCCTATAGCACAATATTCGCAAATTAAACTGTATTGTGTTCCAAGTAACGTATTAACGATAGAATAAGCAACGGTTGTTATAAACAAAGATACAAGAACCATGCGCATAAATTTTTTGTGAACGTTTTTCGAATCTGTATGAGAAATATTTTTGAATCTTAAATGTTCTTTCGGTCTTGCAAACAATACACAACTTGCAAGCAAAATCGCTGAAAAAACAACGAGTAATTCGAAATATGAACTGTATAAATACTCAGGATCGGTAAAGAAATATTTCGCAGTTGCACTGACGATCAACGTTCCAACAAAAGATATAATTGTCGAAATAATCATACCAAAAGTAAGAATCATACCAAGATCGAAATGTGTAGATTCCTTTTTTAGCTTATCCATTTCCATATCTATAAATTTCTTAGAGAAATAGAACGAAACAAGCATAAAAAACGACTGAGCGAACAAAGTAACAAATGAAAAAATAAACAATCTTGTATGATTTAACAAAAATTCCACAATTACCTCTTATAATCCGATAAATACATTAAACTACATAAGTTTAGAATATATGAACGTAAGAAAAATAAATATAGATTTTTTTAAAGATATGCTTTTCCCATCAAAATGCGGAATTTGCGAGTGTTTGCTTGATTCTAAAGGCTTATGTACTGATTGTTGGTCACAAATAAAATGGATTTCCGAACCAAAATGTCGTATATGCGGTCAACCTTTTACAGTTGATATAGATTCGGTGGATTCCGTGTGCGCTCAATGTCTTTCAAAACCGCCCAATTTTGATAAAGCCGTTTCCATTTTTGTATACGATGATTTTTCAAAGAAAATAGTACTAAAATTTAAACACTCTGACGCAACTTATTTGGCTGAAATACTTTCAAAATTGATGTTTAGATCTGCAATTTTAGAAATAGAAAGCTCTGATTTAATTATTCCTGTGCCAATTCATTTTATGAAAAGATTAAAACGGAAATATAATCAATCTGAATTGTTAGCCAAAAAGATAAGCGAAATTAGCGGAGTAAAATACGAACCAAGAATTTTGAAAAAAATCAAACAAACTTCTCCGCAAGAAGGTTTATCAGGTATCCAGCGTCGAAAAAATGTTATAGGTTCTTTCGGAATAGATTGCAAATATGAATATCTTCTGAAAAATAAGAAAATTATACTCATAGATGATGTATTTACAACAGGATCTACAGTAGATGAATGCTCTAAGGTATTGAAAAAACATATGGCTAAAGAAGTGATTGTTTTAACGTTAGCTCGCGTTGTTATCTAAAACAAGAGAAAATGGTCGGGGCGAGAGGATTTGAACCTCCGACACCTTGCTCCCAAAGCAAGCGCGCTACCAGGCTGCGCCACACCCCGAAAAGAACAGATCAATCGAATATCTTTTACAACAATAAATATAATTATTCAATATATTTGTTGTTATATATTGTTCCTGTGAATTGCTTATTAAGTGTATTCAACTCCTGCAAATTAATATTTTTTTAATTAATATGTTTGTGGATTGATTGTGGATTAAATAAGAACAATTTTGTTAATTCAAAAAATTAGCTTTTTATTAACATCTTATTAACCGATTGTTAACTGTTCTTCACTGAATTTTTCACTCATACTTTTTTGATTCAGTGGAACAAATAGCTGCGAATGCAATAAAAGCCTGTATTGATACATATGCAAAAGCTTGATTATATCCGAAATCTTCACACAAAATGCCACAAAAATAGGTTGTTGTAAGATATGAGATGCCTATAACAAAATAGAAAACACCTATAGCTGTTCCCCTTAATTTTGAGCTGACATTTCGACTGATTAGTGCAAGAAAGAGTAACTGAATTACGGCAAACTGCGCATAAAATAGAAAGATTCCGATCAAAAATATGTAAATTGATGTCGTGTAGTTCATAATAAAGTATGAAATAAGTAACAAAAATAAATTTAAACGCAATAATGTGAATTTTCTGTACTTATCAGATATTATTCCGAAACAATAAGCGAAGGTTGCTTGCCCAAAAGCTGCAACAATGCTAACAACTCCCGAAAAATTTTGAGAAAACAACAGCTGAGAAGCTCTGATTGTCAGTAATGATTCTCCAAAATGAGCTAATTCACATACAAACGCCAGCGACATCAATGTCCAAAATTTATAGTCCAGAGATTTCAGATATCTTTTGCTAAATGGATTATCGAATTTCTTTGTATAATATATATTTCGGTACGGTTTATTAGGATTATGTATTTTTGAAACGCACAAAATAGCCAATAGAGCAGGAAGCGTGGAGAGAAAAAATAAAAGTTGGTAATTGTTATCGGATAAATAAACAATAACAACAGCGACAAAAGCTCCTATAATGCCCCCTGCTGTTTTCATTGCTTTGCAAAATCCAAATGAAGCTCCAAGTTTATTGCGATCGCTTAAATCAGCTATAAGGGCATCTCTCGGCGAAGCTTGAATGCCACATCCTAGACGTTCGGATATTTCAGCAATTATTACAGCCAGAGCCGAACTGGCGAACGCAAAAACAGGTTTTACAATTATCGCTATTGAACAGCCAACAATTAACAAAACTTTTCTATTGTAAAGATAATCACTGATTGCTCCCGAAAATATTCGCACAAAATATGAAAGAAATTCAACAAAACCATCTATTTTTGCTATATCCAATATGGAAGTTTTCAGATTGAATTTCAAAAACAAAGCAAGATGAGAATAAAGCATCTGTGTAGAGGTACTTAGAAAAAAACCAAACAGAGCTACCAGCCAAATTTCTTTTGAAAAACGTTTAAAAGAAAAATCTTGCACAAAAAATCTTTATCTTTAATCTTTTTTAGTTAATTATTTAGTTTAATTATGCGGCTAAAGCTTCTTTTAGCTTTTCCATAGCTTTATCTTCATCAATTTGAGCAACAGCAGCGTATTCTCGCATAAGTCGATCCATAGCTTCCTGATATATCTGACGCTCGCTGTACGAATGCTCCGGCTGAGTAGCGGTCCTATGCAAGTCACGAACAACTTGCGTTATGGACATAATATCACCTGAATTTATTTTTGCTTCATATTCTTGAGCCCTACGACTCCACATCATTTTTTTTGATTTCGTCGGTGTTCGAAGACTCTCTATCGCTCTTTCCATTTCTTCTTTGCTGCATAGAGAACGAACTTTCTTAGCCATAGAACTGTTTAAAGGAAGGCGAACGACCATTTTGTCTTTTTCAAATGATATTATCAGGACTTTCAATTCCGTTCCTGCAATATTCTCAGTTTCAATACCTTGCACGATACCAACTCCATGCGCTGGGTATACAACATACTGCCCGGATTTGAAAATCTCTTTCTTCATGATCTGCCCCTATAATCCCTTATTTATCAGCATATTAACATTTTTTTAAGGATTTTAAAAGAAGTTTTTTCTATTTTTGGCACATAATTTGTGAAAATGCTGATAAGTGAGAGAATATGTTTGAATAAGGCAGGAAAATAGAACATATTTATAATATCATCGCTATGACTATTATTCTGGGTGAAAAAGAATAATAAGATTGGTGTTGATATTTTGTTTCTTGCTCCTTTGGTTATTTATTTTTTTGAATGAGGGAGGCATACGATGTTATTCTGAACAAATAAATGGATTTAAGAATCATTGAAGACATAATAATATAGCAATGAAATTCATATACCAACTTTTGATTTTATCAAAAAAGAACGATAAATTTTTTTGGATCAATAAAAATGAAACATAACATATTATTTCTCATACGTAATCAATGTCATTCTTGAATTGATGATTTTTTTATCACCTATTCGACGGTGATATCCCATTTTTTCATATAAATGACAGCTTACTTTTTCTTCAAGGATGGTTTCTAATATCCAATGCTTATTTCCATGGATATTTTCGACCTCCGATAATGCTTTTTGCGCAATTCCTCTATTTCTATATTTTGGCAGAACAAACAGCGGAGATATTCTTTTTGCTTTATCATTTTTTTCATCGATAACACGCACAGCACCAACATAATTACGATCTAATTGTATTAAATAGAAATAAGTTTCAGGCTGTTTTAAACGATAAATTGTTCTATCAACAGTTTCATTTGCGGGATTGGTGGCTTTATCTTGATATTTCGCAAATAAATCCGTGAAGGCTTCTACTTGCATCAACCATATTAATTTTGCGTCTTGTTCTTTTGCTCTTAGTAATTGTAATACCATAAAAAATCTTTCGATAATAGCAAGCAGGAACATTGTAATATAAAAAGCATATTAAGAAATGATTTCTTATAGTATCGATCTTACCGCATTAGTATTGCTAAAACAGATTTTGCAATTGTATACTGATTTCATAGTATTTTTTGTGATATTTAAGGAGTATTAAAATGTTAACGGTTGGTGATAAATTTCCGAATTTTAATTTGGTTGCAATCTCAGATTTGCCTTTGGAACAGATCAGTATTGATAACGCGTTTAAAATAATAACCGAATCGACTTACAAAGATCAGTGGAAACTTATTTTCTTTTATCCGAAGGATTTTACGTTTGTTTGTCCTACTGAAATTATAGCTTTTGCGAACATGTTGGATGAATTTAAGAAGAGAAATACACAAATTCTTGGTTGTAGCGTTGATAGTGAATTTGTGCATTGGGCATGGAGAAAATACAAACCGGAGTTGAATAAATTACCGTTTCCTTTAATGGCTGATGTAAAGAGGGAATTGTGCACAGAGCTTGGTATTTTATGCAAAAATTCGGGAGTAGCTCAAAGAGCACTATTTATCCTTGATCCTGAAAACATTATTCGTTTTGTGATGGTCACAGATTCTAACGTTGGTAGAAATCCTGATGAAGCTTTGAGAGTGCTTGATGCATTGCAAACAGGCGAGCTTTGTCAATGCGGTTGGATTCGTGGACAAAAGACTATCGATCCAAGAGCGGGAGTGTAATAAGTATCATTTTATATAGTTACGTTTATTTACGTTTATTTATGGGCGGCGATCAGCAATTATTCAGTGATTTTTTGATTGTCGCCATAAATGAGAACAGCATATTTTTCTGATTTTTCATTTTTTTCTATAGAGAAAGCGAGTTTTTTAATTTCAATCTTGCGATTTACTGAAATAACAGTACAATCATAAAGATGTAGCATTATACATTTGGAAATAGTCAGATGGTAGCAAAAATAGAGATAATCGGTCCGCAAAAAGTCAATGGGAAAGTTCATATTTCAGGAGCTAAGAACGCTGCCCTTCCATTGCTTGCCGCTAGTTTGCTATCTGACGACAATTTGACGCTGAAAAACGTTTCTCCCTTAGTTGATGTGAAAACTATGCTCGATTTATTGGAAGAATTGGGCGCAGTTCCTCATATTACAAACGATAGTTTAGATTCTCAAACAATCTTTTTGAAGACGGATTCTATTGATAACTTCACTGCTCCTTATGAAATAGTGAAAAAGATGCGTGCATCTATATTGATACTTGGGCCTTTGCTTTCGAGGTTCGGTATGTGTACGGTTTCTTTGCCTGGAGGGTGTGCAATTGGAGTACGTCCTATAGATCTTCATTTAAAAGGCATGCAGGCTTTGGGAGCAAAAGTAGAGTTAAAGGATGGTTATGTTCATGCGAGCGCACCAAAAGGGCTGAGAGGAGCAGAAATTGATTTTCCGATAGTTACTGTCACAGGAACGGAAAACGTTATGATGGCAGCGGTTCTTGCGAGTGGTACAACGGTTTTGAAAAATGCGGCCAGAGAACCAGAGATTGTTGATTTAGCGGATTGCCTCAATAAGATGGGAGCAGACATATCAGGTCATGGTACAAGTACAATTGTTATTAACGGTGTCAATGGGTTACATCATGCTGAACATAATGTTGTTCCTGACAGAATAGAGGCCGGAACTTATGCTATAGCTGCAGGAATTAGCAATGGATGTGTTGATTTAATTGGCGGAAACTTTAGGGCTTTGCTGCCTTCGTTTATCGAAAAGATGGAACAGGCTGGACTGATTTTTTCCGATATTGAGAATGGTTTACGAGTTGAATCAAGCGGACATATTGCACCAATTGATATACAGACTGAACCTTATCCGGGATTTCCAACAGACCTTCAGGCGCAGACGATGGCATTGCTTTGCTTATCCGATGGAGAATCAAATATCCAAGAAAATATATGGGAAAACAGATTTATGCATGTCGCTGAATTATTGCGTATGGGAGCAAATATAGAGATTCACAATGCGCATGCAAAGATTATAGGAGTGAAAGAGCTAAAAGGCGCGCCAGTTATGGCAACTGACTTAAGAGCTTCTTTTAGTTTGGTTTTGGCTGCTTTAGCGGCAAATGGCAAGACGGTAATTGACAGAGTATATCATTTGGACAGAGGGTATAGCTGTGTTAAAGAAAAGCTTGCAGGTTGTGGTGTTATTATAGATAGAATACAATAATAGTTTTAAGGAGGATAATATGATTCTTACTAATGAAGCAAAATTTAAAGAGGATGTATTAAGCAAGGATTTTGTTTTAGTTGATTTTTATGCGGATTGGTGCGGACCTTGCAGGATGATTGCTCCATTTTTGGAAGAAATACAATCAGAAATTAATGTCGATATTGTAAAGGTTAATATTGATGAGAGTCCAAATCTTGCGTCCGAATATAATGTCATGAGTATTCCGACTCTTGCAATCTTTAAAAAAGGCGAGAAAGTATCAGTTAATGTTGGTGCAGCATCCAAAGCGCGTTTGATTGATTGGATAAAAGCAAATCAGTAGCAGAGAATGTAAGTGAATGAGAGTGAAGCAAAAAACGTTATATGTAAAGAATATAATGTTTCACGTGAAACACTCGATAAACTTGAAATTTACAAAAGTCTGCTTGTGAAATGGCAAAATGCGCTAAATATTGTTTCACGTGGAACATTAGAAGCGTTTTGGAGTCGCCATATTCTTGATTCTTTGCAGATAATTGACAGAATTCATGGAAAAACAGTCCTTGATGTTGGCTCTGGCGGAGGATTTCCGGGTATGGTATTGGCTATATGTGGGAAATTTCAAGTAACATGCCTCGATTCTGATTCCAAGAAAATGCTTTTTCTAGAGGAAGTCGCAAGATTAACTGGTACAAAAGTTAGAATACTTACTGCTCGAGTAGAAGATATATCGGAACGTTTTGATACAATCTGCGCAAGAGGCTTTTCATCTCTCCAAAAACTTATACTTTTGGTATTAAAACACGCGAATTGCGGAGTGTTTCTGAAAGGGGAGAAATTAGATCAAGAATTATCAGAAGCGCAAAAATATTATAATTTTAAATATGAAATTTCTGATAGTAAAACCGATATAACAGGAAAAATTATTGTTGTTAGAGATGTTGTAGTAAAGTAAATCGTTTATGGGAAAGATTTATAATATCGATCTTTGTGAAAATTTTTTAAAAGAAGTTGTTGGATTTATAAAACAAAATATTAATCCAATTGAGATTGTAAAATATACAGTTGTGCTTCCAAACAATCGCAGTTGCAGAGAATTCAAAAAATATTTTTCCGAAAATAATGAATCAAAAACAATATGCTTTCCGAAAATCATATCTATTTCAGATACCATAATATTCGAAGATCAAAAAATTTCCGCGCTAATAACAAAAATTTTACGAAATCGTAACAAAAATATTCCGATCAACACAATATTTGAACTTGCGTTAAGTATAACAAAATTAATAAAAGAACTGATAATAAATAATGTAGATTATACTAAAATTCGGTATTTTGTTCCTGCTAATCTCATGAATCATTGGGAACACACAGTAAACATGATTTCTGAATGTATAGCTAATGAAAAAATAAACAATATGTTATCAATCGCAACATTAAACTTGCGTCATTCTATTAAATCAATTTCTGAAAATGATGCGAAAATAATTGTTGCAGGCATAAGTAATACGGATATTTATACAAAAGAATTCATAAAAGCTACCTATGAATCTGAAAACGGCCTGATATTTACAATCGGTAATGCAAATTCTCAAAATCAAACATATAACAAAGAAATTATTGGTGATCTGCCATATATTAATCTTCCTACTAATCTTTCTACGGATCGAGAAAGAGATTTCATAGAGCTTGCAGAATTCCAAAATATATCAGAAGAAGCGCAAGCTGTTGCAATATCTGTTAGAAAGGCGGTATACGAACAAAAAAACGTTTTAATTGTAGCTCCAAATAGGGATTTATCTGTCAGAATAAAAAGCGAACTCAAGCGCTGGAATATTGTCGCGGATGATTCATATGGAGAAGTTTTTGCTGAAACATATCATGGGTTATTGGTTTCTTTAGTTCTGGATGTATTTACTGATGAATTTTCATCTCGTTCAGTTTTGAAAATTCTAAAAATAACACATTCTCAGCATGCATTTAAAATGGAAAAGTTTTTGAAAACGCAAAGAAGCATATATCCCCATTTTTTTGATGCTTTTATGGAATGGAAATCCGAAAATTCTGAAATGAATCAGGAAATATCGACGCTTGTCAGCAAATTATATAACATCTTGAAAAATAATGATTTACTGAAAAAACAGGCGAAAAAAACATTCTCTGTATGGTCTCAGATAATTATAGATATCATTGATATTTTTAATGCGAAAACTGCAGCTCTGTTTGCGGAAATTATCAAACAATATATTGATTTTTCTGATGTTTTTTGTGAAATATCTTTTGATGAGTATTCAATTTTCATCAAAAAACATTCTTTGCAAACTTCTGTGCGTTACTCTGGCGGATATACAGATGGCGTTGTTATGTTGGGAACTCTAGAGGCACAACTACTTAATGCTGATTTTGTAATAATAGCAGGAGCAAATGAGGATTCTTTTATATCATCGGAAAAAGAAAATTTCTGGATGAGCAATTCAATGATGCGCACTTTAAATATTCCGACTAATGAACAAAAAGATAAGTTTATACAATGCGTTTTTGAGCGGCTTGCACATAAGAAACATGTTCTTATTACTCGTTCAGATAGAGTTCTTGGATCTCAGCAAGTCAAATATCCATTTTTGGATAAGTTATTGAAGCTTCTCAAATCAGAGAAAAATACGAATCTTTATAATCTTATAAGTTGTGTTAACAAGGGTGATAAAAAAGAAAGCCCTCAAAAAATTTCATTGCCTTATGCTAATCCACAGTTGAAATATCGTCCGAATAAATTTTCAGTGACAGATATTGAATCATTAAAGAATAATGCCTATGCGTTTTATGCAAAGAAAATTTTAAAGCTCAAAGAATTAAATGAATTTGATGAAATAAAAAATCTCCGTGGAAATTATATTCATGTCGTGCTCGATAATTTTGTAAAAAAGCGCTACGGAGATGATATATATCACACAGCGGAAGAAACTTTAAAAGAATTAAAAATTGAGGAGCTGTCATTCGGATTTTGGTTCTTTAGAATAAATAATATTTTGGATTTCGTGAAAGATAATACTTTTGGAAGCTCAATTTCTGAAATATGGGGAGAACGTTCGCTTGCTATTGATCCAAACAATGTGTGCAAAGTTATATGCAAGGCGGATCGAATTGATGTAAATGATGACAATAACGGCATAACAATCATAGATTACAAGACATCGTCAGAAAAAATAACCAAGAAAAACGTAGAACAAGGTGAAAAAATTCAATTGGTAATTGAAGCATGGATTGCAAAAAATAACGGATTTAAGATATCGAAAAATTCTGTTTCATCTGTGCAATATTGGTTTTTAAAAAAGGATTGTGAAAAAGTAATAGTCACAAATGATATAGAATCTACAGATTTATTAGTAGAAAAGACAATTGATGGTCTGAGAAAGCTCATATATCAATATAACATTATCGGAAAACCTTATTGCGTTAATGTTGGATATAAATTTGATGATAGCTACATGCATTTAGCTAGAGTGAAGGAGTGGCTCGATGCTTGATGAAATAAAAGATGTTGGTGCTTCTGTTTGGATTTCCGCTTCAGCAGGTACAGGAAAAACAAAAAGTTTAATTGATCGAATATTAGCCTTGCTTCTTAATGGCGCAACTCCATCGAAAATTTTATGTTTAACGTACACTAAAGCAGCGGCAACTGAAATGTTAACCCGTTTATCTTCTCAGGTACAACGATTCGCGTCATTATCGGATTCTGAATTGTTGAATGAATTGGAGGCTTTGGGATTTGGAAAAATATATGTAAATACTGCTCGCAAGTTATATGAAAAAAGTCTTATTTCCTCGGAATGGGTACAAATAAAAACCATTCATAGCTTTTGTTTTGGAATTTTGGAAAAATTTCCAATCGAAACAGGACTTATGCCAGGTGTAAATTTATGTGATGACTATGAAAAAAAGCGCTTTTTAAAGCAAGCGATAGAAAAAGTAATTTTTCAAGATGATTATCGCAGATTCAGTGAATTCATATCTCGTTTTACAATAGATATAAGCGAGATTTTTGGAAATAATGTTTTAAAATTGCAAAAATTTATAGCGAAATTCGATAACTTTGAATCATTGTATTGTGATTTCTTTAATATAGAAAATCGGGAGTTTCTTTTTTCAGAAAACAAATATACTTTTTTGATTAATGAATCGTTTAATGGTGCTGCTCAACAGATATTTCAGGAACTGGCGGAGATTTTATCTTCTGGAGAAAAAGAAGATATAAAAAAGTCGGAAATATTACAAAAAAATGCGCAAAAACTTTCGGAAGATTTTATTTATGCGTTTCTAACTAAGGATTTTAGCATTCGATCGAAACTATGTAGCAAAAAATTATCCGATATATATCCGAATTTGCCGGAAAAAATGCAAGAAGCTGCTCAAAAAGCTCTCCAATTTTGTGAGAAGAAAAATCGTTATATTTCGGCTGAAGCGAATATTGCTTTGTTTTCGATAGTTGAAAAAATATTATTTGAATTCAATGAGTTAAAGAGAAAAAAACACTGTATGGATTTCGATGATGTAATCTCTATGACTTCAGGATTACTGAATAATATCGATTGGGTTATGTTTAAAATCGACAATAATATTGATCACTTGCTTGTAGATGAAGCACAAGATACAAGCCCCGAGCAATGGGAAATCATTAATACTATAACGGATGAATTTTTTGCAAATTATGGTTCGGAAAAAACTATTTTTGTAGTGGGAGATGAGAAGCAGTCGATATATTCCTTTCAGGGAGCCGATGTTCAAATTTTTCAAAAAATGCACAAGAAGTTTGAACAACGTTCACGAGCAAGCGGCCAACATTTTCATAATGTTGATTTAAATAAGTCATATAGAACAACAGGAAATATTCTTTCTTTTATAGATGATGTTTTTAAAAATACCAAGCATTACACAAATAGAACGGAATTAGCGGGAGTCGTTGATATTGTTGATCTTTTTGAAGATGAAAAAAGCGAAAAAGATGGAGATGTTTGGGAAGTAAAAACAGACGCCGAACCAATTTCGATAATGACGGCGGAAAAAAAATTAGCAAAATATATTGCGGATTTTATTAAGAACAGTATTGATTCTCGTATTTTTGTGGAGTCGAAAAACAGAGCGGCAGAAGCATCGGATTTTATGATTTTATTTCAGCGGCGTGATGTTCATACTATGAGAGAAATCATAAAAGCTTTGCGAAAAAATGGTATTGCTGCTTCTGATATAGACAGATCGCTTTTAAAAAATGAAATAATTGTCGAAGATTTAATAGCGCTTGCACAATTTGCGATTTTTCCTTTGGACGATTTAATGTGCGCTCGTGTTCTAAAATCACCAGTTGTCGGAATTTCAGATGATGAATTGATGCGTATGTGTTTGGAACGTGAAGAGAAAAGCCTGTGGGAGCATTGTTTACAGAATTCCGAATTATGCAGAAAATATCGTTTGCAGGAACTTCAAAAGATCGTTGATCAAGCATTATGTGAATCTGCATATACATTTTTTTCACATGCTCTTACAAATGGTTTAAAAGAGAAATTCATATTGCGACTTGGTGAAAAATGTTTGGAAGCTTTGTATGATTTTATTGATGTAGTTATGAATTATGAAAAGGAAAATACTCCATCTTTACAAAGTTTTCTTCAATGGTTTCGAACCTTTGGAAACGAGATCGAGATAAAGCGAGAATCATTTAATTGCGAAAATTGCGTAAGATTGATGACGGTTCATGCATCGAAAGGGTTGCAAGCTCCATTTGTTTTTCTTGCGGATACGCATTTTTATAGGACGAAGAATGAAAAAATTTTAAAGACAGATGACGGAATTTTATTATGGAATTTTTCTTCAGATTTTCGAACAAGTGAAATGCAAAAACTATGTGCGGAATATGATAAATATGAGGCTGCAGAATCAAGGCGAAGATTATATGTGGCGTTAACTCGTGCGGAAGACTATGTGTGCATTTTGGGACAGAATCAAGAAAAAAGGAGAAATACTTGCTGGTATGATCTCATAAAAAGTGAAATGAATGCGGAAAAATTCAAAAAAACAGAAGAATTTTGCGAACAAAAATTTTTGAGATTCGGAGATTTTTCTATTGCGAATAATAATACTGAATCCGTTGGATTTTCAGCGATTGAAGAAAAAAATGATATTGAAATTCCAAATTGGTTTTATGAAAAATTAGACCTACCTGATGTTTTGGCTAAGGAAGGCGATCTTATTCAAACGGAGCAAATGACATATGGAGATTGCGTGCATCTTTTATTGAGCGAATTACCAAAATACGGGAATTCTTTTGAAATATTTGCCGATACCTTCGTTGATCGGTTCGATTTATCTGATTTATTGAAAGAATCGGCTAAGGAAGAAGCTTTTAAAATTTTATCAGATGAAAAATTGCATTTTATTTTTGCTGACGATTCATTATCAGAAGTTACTTTTGCAGATAAAAATGGCAAAGAAGGACGAATCGATAAAATTGCGTTTTTAAATGACGATATTTGGATAATAGATTTCAAGACAGGAATTTATCAAGAAGAGATGCCGCAAAAATATATTGAGCAATTAGAAAAATACAAAAGATTTGCGGTAGAGGCTTTCAATGCTTGCAAGGATAATGTGAAAACAGCGATTTTGTGGACTGCTAATGCAAAGTTGGTTGAGATAAGCGATGAGGGTATGTAAAACGCAGTTCAAAAAAGAGTAGTCAAAAAATAATTCTATAACAATTGGTTGGCTAGTTTTTTACAGGAAACAGTCCCGGTTTAGGTGTAATAACAATCGCGTATGAAAAACTTCCTTTGTTATCTACACGGTACCAGGTTTCTCCCCATACTGGTTGCAAAAAGAAAAATCCTAATTTTGAACTGCTAATATTTTCTGCATCTGTTCGGTTTAACCATATGTTTATCAGTAGTCGCTCTTCTCCATCATTGTAGCAAACTAGATCAGGATGAATATCGGCAATTTCTGTTGAAGTCTTGTTTGGATAGCCATTATGGGGACCACCTCCTAACGTATCAGGAGATGTGGAAGTATTAACTGCATTTACGAAAAATCCCTGCCATTTGTATTCATTTTTATTGATTCTTTTTATGTACTGACAATACAACATCGGTTGCACGCCAAATGGATACGGATAAAACATAGAGTTTGAATGAAAAAGGTTCAAAGTACCGGCAAATGCGATTTGTTTTATGTCTCTCATTGTAAGTTGTTTGTTAGTACGCATGTTTCCAATCTGCTGAATCATACTAGCAACAAGATAGGTAGAAGATTTTATTTTGCTTTTTAACTCATAGAATCGGTAATGGTCATGAACAAAGAATAAAAAAGTAATACAAACAGGAATGCTAAAAGCGAATTCAATTAATATGCCGCCATTATTGCGCTTGCGGAGGCATAAAATCCTCTGTAAGAGGGCAAATACCCCCCCCCGCAAATTTTATTAAGGAAGGAATTTAACATTTTTAACATAATAAAAATCCAATCTTATAATCTGAATTTAATAGAGAAAAGTTAAGAAAATACAAATAATTATTAGTTAATTTTAGATTCCTTCGTATTTTTCGTGCTAATTGAAAAAGAATTAAAGCAAAAAGCGCAGAAATATATGAATATGCTCATGTTTCAGCGCATACAAAAGCAAATCCACATATTTTTCTTGACAAAAGCAATATTCTAAGCTACTATTCTATTATAGCTCCATATACAAATTCACAAACAAGAGGTTTATCTTACTGATATTTCTGCGTTTTCTCTATTTTTAGCGTCAGAATTAAAGCAGCTACAATTCACCATACCTGTCATTGTGCCGTTATATTATAGTTGCGCTATTAATCAAGTCCGAGCATAGCAATCAGCATAATCATAACCATGAGGAGAAGTCTCTTTTCCCATTCCTCATCGTTCTTTGCCAAAGCTTCTTCTAATTCAGTGTTTGAGGACAATTTTGTCATAGTTATCTCCGTTACTTATTGCGTTTTTATGCTCTGATTACAGAACAAAAACTTATTAAAACTTACATATATATAAATAGAGTATCGCACTCAAAGGTTAATAATTTACAAACAAAGGAAGAAAAAATGAAAAATACTAAAAATAATATGATTTATATGAATAATCAGACGTTGGATCGTCCGAAATGGGAACAAATCGCAAGACCGAATCAACTCGCTCCTCCAGGAAATTGGAATGTTTGGATGATTCTTGCTGGAAGAGGATTCGGAAAAACTCGTTCTGCTGCAGAGGCTATCAAAAAATGGATTTTATCCGGCAATTATAAAAGAATCGCTCTCGTAGCTAATACAATTCAAGAAGCTAGGCAGGTTATGGTTGAAGGAGAAAGTGGTTTGCTCACTATTTCTTCAGACAGTGAAGATGAAAAACCTGAATTTCTTTCGTCTCGAAGACTTCTGATATGGCCAAACGGAGCTATTGCTACGCTCTATGGTGCAGAGCATTATGAACATTTACGAGGACCGCAATTTGATGCTGCTTGGATAGATGAGTTCGCGAAATTTCAGTATCCAAGGGAGACATTTGAACAGTTATCTTTTGCTTTGCGTTTAGGAACGAATCCGAAAGTCATATTGACAACAACGCCACGCCCGATTCAATTTATAAAGGATCTTATGAAAAGAGAAGATGTTGTTACTGTACGAGGAACTTCTTTAGAGAATATCGATAATCTTTCGCCAACATTTCTTAAGCAATTGGAATATTTAAAAGGAACTCGTCTTGAAGCTCAAGAAATATATGCCGAAATTTTGGAAAATCAGCAAAACACATTGTGGTCGTGGGAAGATATTGAAGCGTGCTATAAAAATCCTCCGCACTTTTTAGATAATGTCGTTATTGGAGTTGATCCAGCAATTACCTCAAATGACAGTAGCGATGAGACAGGAATAATTGTTGCTGGAATGGATGCCATTGGAAAAGCATATGTTTTAGACGACCTTAGCATATCAGCAGCACCGAATATTTGGGCTGAACGTGTTGTTGAAGCATATCATAAATACGGTGCGCGAGTTGTTGTTGTGGAAAGGAATGCGGGAGGTGAACTTCTGGATAATCTTATAAAATCGATTGATTTTGATATAAAAATAAAACCTGTCTATGCTCATAAATCGAAATTAACGCGAGCAGAGCCAATAGTACTTTTGTATCAAAAAAAGATGATTTTCCATGCGCGACAGTTTCATAAACTTGAAATGCAAATGGCAACATACGAACCAAAAAGCAAATCTCCTGATCGCCTTGATGCTATGGTGTGGGCAATGAGTGAGTTATTTCATATATCAGGAAACAATGGATCAAATGTTAGCCCGCTTGTATGGCAGATCTAATCTTTGTTTAAAACTGTTTTTTCTATTTAAAAACACCTAAAATAAGCACTAAAATCCAATAGAAAAAGGAGAATATTTGTAGATATGAAATTTCCAATGGAGAAAAGCGTTCATAAAGAGGTTTTTGGAATTGATATAATTGAGTTTTGTTCTTCAGATAATACTTCATTTCCGCTAGATGGAGCAGTTGCTTATTTTAGAAATAATGAATATCCATGCAAAATAAATCATGGTTTTTATGAAATGTTCTATATTTTGGATGGCGAATGTTCAGTTATTTTTGAGGATAAAATTGTGAATCTAAAAAAAGGAGATATGCATATTATAGAACCGGAAAAGAAACACTTAACGCGAGCAAAGTATGCTGATATTTTTATAGTTTGCAATCCTCCTTTTGATATAAAAAATGTTGAATTTTGTGAGATGGATTATTGATTTTTTTATAATGATCGAAAAATATTGCAAATTTTTATTGTCTAAAACTGCATTTTAATCATTTTTTAACTTTTTCATCATAAAATAAAATATAGAAAAGATATAAAGAGGTTTTTTATAATGGATAAGACATTAAAAATTAGTTGCGCAGTAATTTCAGCGGTTTTATTGGTCGGCTTCTTAATAATGAGCGATGCAATACGTAACAGAGGACAAATAAAACTCGTTTCAGTCGAGGGAACAGCGGAAAGAAAAGTAAAATCAGATATTGTAGAAATAAAAATTGCAATAAAAAACAAGAATGAAGATTTATCAAAGCTATATGAAAAAAGAATGGCAGATAAACAAAAAGTGATGGATTTCTTGAAAATGTGCGGAATAGAACAGGCGGAAATAGTATCAGTTACAGCTAAAACAGAAAATTTAGGAGAAAAAGAGGGCAGCTGGGGCATAGCTACTGCTATATCAAACCAAGAGAAATATTTTTCTTCTGAAGATACTATTTTTATAAAAACTAATAATTTTGATAATGTCGAAAAACTGAAAAACGAAATTTTGCTACTTGCTGCGGAAGGAATCGTTATTTCATATAAATGCAAATACAAAATATTGGATCTGCAAAATATAAGGGCGGAGTTGCTTACCGAAGCTGCGAAAAAAGCTGAACAAAATGCTGAAATTTTACTGAAACCTTTCGGTAAGAAGATAAAAAAAATACAGCATATAGATGGCAGTTGGCATATGAATATCATGAATGAAACACAAAATAGCTCCTGGAGTAGCTGGGAAAGAGATGGTAACAACAGTTCGCTAATGAAAAAGGTAGAACAAACAGTACGAGCAGAATTTGTGTATGAGTAGAAATATTTACTACTAAGATAGAAAGCTAATGAAACTACTATAATAGAGTTATTGCGAAAGTCGGAAATAGCATTTTAGAGCTTTTGGTTTTCAGGCGTTAAAAAGAGCTGAAAAATGGCTTTCGCGAAAATTCTAATAAGAAATAAGGTTTTTGAGGAAGTTGACTTTGACTATAGCATTTTACATCCTCTTATTTTTGGAATTTGGAATTGCTGAAAAATAACTTTTGCAAGAGTCTAATAGATTGATAAAATCCTTTTATATTTTCTCTTCTATTGGTCTGCCGACTAAGTGATCATTTTCAATTTTCTCGCATCGAAACAGATATTCTTTGCCTGTTTCAATTTTTTCTGTTGATATAACTTTCAAGAAAGAGTTTGTTTTTGCGTTTTTACTATCTTCCGCAAGAATATTTACGTTCTTTCCAATATATTCACACAATTTATTATGAAGAATTTCCTGTGCGAGCGTTTTTAATTCACGAACACGCTCACGAGCTATTTTTCTGTCGACTCCAGGCATTTGTGCTGCAGGTGTTCCCGGTCTTTTTGAAAAAGGAAACGCATGAAGCAATGTTATATGTGCGTCTTTCATGAGTTTTTTTGTATTTTGGAACATTTCTTCTGTTTCGGTTGGAAATCCGCAGATGATATCAGCTCCAAAAATTACTTCAGGGCGCATTTCAAGAATTTTTGTATTTGTTTTGACCACTTGCTCATGGGAATGTCGGCGCATCATTCTTTTTAGAATCAAATCATCTCCCGACTGAATGCTTTCGTGAATATGTGGGAGCAAGCGTTCCTCATTGCCGATTATTTTTATCAAATCGTTATCAATATCTGCGGGATCAAGAGATGAAAGGCCTAGCCTTTTTATTTCCGACACATTTTTCAAAATATAATTCACAATATAAGCTAAATTTTTTCGAGGATTCATATCCCGTCCATACGCCGAAATATTTACACCGGTCAAAACAATATCTTTGTAACCTTTTTTAATAAGATTTTTTGTTTGCTCAACAATATCATCTTCATTGAAACTTATGTTTGCTCCGCGAGTAGTTCTTACAATGCAATAAGTACATTTCTGATCGCAACCGTTTTGAATTTGCAGAAATCCGCGAATTTTTTTTATCTTTGCTTTTTCTGAAATAATTTGCCGTTTATTATTATCATCATTGCACGAATATTTTTTGTATTCACTTTTGGATAATTTTATTTTGTTAGAAATTATACCAACAACTCCTTCCATGTTTATATAAAAGTCAGGATTAAGTTCAGCGGCGCATCCCGTAAGAATTATTTTTATTTTGTTATCTTCATTATATAGTCTGCGAATGGTTTGACGTAATTTTCGCTCGGCTTCTGCTGTAACTGCACAAGTATTTATTATTGTAAAGTCATCGAGTCCCAATTCTTTCACAAATTTTTCGATTGTTTCAGATTCGCACGCATTCAATCGGCATCCGAAAGTTATAACTTTACTTTCCATATTTTTTTATTCCTAAAAAGAAATCTATAAAAATTTAGCCTCTCGCTGAAAATGCTGTAAACAAAGTTGCATCATCGAGATAATCTAATTCACCGCCAATTGGAATTCCATGAGCAAGTGATGTAATTTTTATGTTTTTGTCCTTAAAAAAATTCCTTATATAATGATTTGTTGTTTGCCCTTCAACTGTAGCACTAAGCGCAATTACTATTTCAGAAACTTTATCTTCTTCACAACGTTTATTCAGGTGTTCGAGTTTTAGAACTTCCGGACCTTTATTTTCAAGAGATGACAATAAACCATCTAAAACATGATAGTGCCCCTTAAAACAAAAAGTTCTTTCTATAGCCCAAAGATCAGAAACATTTTCAACAATGCAAATTGTATCTTTTTTTCGCGAATTATCAGAACAAATTGTACATGTATCACCATTAAAACTATCTATATTAAAACATTTCGGACATGTTTTTACAGTCGCTGAAACTTTTTGCATGCTGGTTAGAATTGGTTCGAAAATGTGTTCTTTATTTTTTATCATATGAACTACAATTCTTCTTGCCGATCTTTGTCCTAATCCAGGCAATCTCGATATCTTTTGAATCAATGTTTCTATATCCGGTCCCATTTTTAGCCTTTTAGTTATTAGTATTAATAATCGAAAAATTTCTCAAATGCATAGGCAACTACAGATTGCTTATCTAACATCAAAACATCACTTTTATTTATCATAGAAATAATTTCTAACATTTTCTTCATTTCTTTTTCGATAGAATTATTTGGTTGTTTGAATCCATAATCCGCAATTCCGACCAATTGTTCGATATACATGCGAAAAATTTTCAATAAACTTTCTTTTATAATTCTGAAATTATTTACTGCTCCATTATCTATTATATATTGTAGAGATTTTTTATCTTCAGAACAAAAAATTTTCAACAATGCATTAAAAATCTCTATTCCGTTATGTTCTTTCAAATATATTGCATAGCCAACCGATCCATTTGCGATTTTAGCCAGCTCATTTGCTTCTTTGATTCCCATATTTTTTAAAACGGCTTCAACTTGTTCATCTTTTAATGGATTGAAATTAATTTTGTATGCTCTGGAAAGCAACGTCCGTGGAATACTTCCCATATTTTGGCATATCATTATTATCGCGGTGTTTTTTGGAGGCTCTTCTAATATTTTCAGCATTGAATTATATATATTTTTGTTTAAATTCGATGCATTTTCGATTATTACCACACGCCACTTAGATATTGTAGGTGTCTTTCTGATTTTTTGCATTAATTCGCGAGTTTCGTTTATTGATATAGAGTCATCTGACTGCTCCAAGATAAAAAAGTCCGGGTGAGTTCGAGAATCTATAAGATGGTGAATGCTATTATCTTCCGAAATATCCAAAGAATTATTCATTGGTACTATTCCGCTCAATAAACATTTCGCAAATTTTTTAGCAATGCTTGCTTTGCCTACTCCAAATGGTCCGCAAAAAATCCATGTCGGAAATATTTTTTCAGATACTATTGCATGAGCAAGCTCTTGTTCGATCTTTTCATGTCCTAATATTTTTATATTTTTGATTAATGAATTCATATTTTTTATGGCGATCAATTTTATTAGATGATAGTATCAAACTCTAAGAATGTTAACAAATGACTTTTATTGTAGTGGTGTATAGATTATGAAAAAAATAGCTCTTGTTACGGGTGGAACCCGAGGAATTGGTGGTGGTATATCCAAGGCACTTAGAGAAAACGGATATTTGGTTGCAGCGAATTATCATAAAGATCACGAAGCCGCTGAGAAATACCACAAAGAAACGGGAATTCCTGTTTTTTCATGGGATGTGTCTGATTATGAATCCTGCCAAAAAGGAGTTGAAAAAGTATATGAAGAGCTTGGCGGAACAATTGATGTTCTTGTAAATAATGCTGGCATTACTCGCGATTCTATGTTGCATAAAATGGATCCGTCCGCATGGAATATTGTGATTGCCACAAATTTAACATCTGTATTTAATATGTGTCGAGTTGTTATTCCGACAATGAGAGATCGAAAATTCGGAAGAATTATCAATATAAGTTCGGTAAACGGAGTAAAAGGACAGGTAGGGCAAGCTAACTATTCAGCAGCCAAAGCTGGTATATTAGGTTTCACAAAAGCTCTTGCTCAAGAGTCCGCGAACAAAGGAATTACTGTAAATGCCATAGCTCCTGGATACATATCAACTGACATGACAGACGTTATTAGAGATGATATAAAAGAAAAAATAATAGCGGGTATTCCTATGGGAAGATTCGGCACAGTAGATGAAATCGCAAATGCTGTTTTGTTTTTAGCAAATGATAAGTCTTCTTTCGTCACTGGGATTACGCTCAATGTAAACGGTGGACAATATTTTTAGAGGTGAATTGAAATGGAAAAGGGACGAACTTTTGAAACAGTTGTAGGTCTGTTTGTATTAATTGTCGCGGTTTTCTTTTTTTGCTATGTATACCAAAAATCAGGATGGGTAAAATCAGATGGCATTGTTTTAACGGCTCATTTCGATAGAGCAGATGGACTTACCGAAGGGACTGATGTAAAAATCAGCGGAGTTCGTGTCGGAAAAGTTCTGAGTACGTATGTTGATCCTGATAATTTTATGGGAGTTGTGAAATTTTATGTTTCAAGCAAAATCAAACTTCCGAAAGATAGCAGTGCATCAGTATTGAGTGATGGACTTTTTGGAGGGAAATATCTGGCGGTTATTCCTGGTGGAGAGGATGAGAATTTGAAAGACGGTGATTCTATCGAAAATGCGACAAGTGCTGTAAATATCGAATCATTAATCAGTAATTTTTTGTTTTCGAAAGATAAAGATAAGGACGGTAAAAAGGATTAATATAATTTCTGATTTCTGAAAAAGAAATAATATGGAGGAAGAAGAAACGGAAACAGCAAAGAATGATTATTCTTTAAAAATTGGATGTCATTTATCATGTGCAAGAGGATATACCGCAATGGCGCAAGAAGCTCTTGCTCTTGGCGCGAACGTTTTTCAGTTTTTTTCAAGAAATCCCCGTGGCTCTAAAGCAAAGTCGGTTTCTGAAAGCGATGTTAAATCTTTAATTCACATATTAAAGGAAAATAATTTCGGAAAACTTTTAATTCACGCACCATATACTTTAAACGTTTGCTCGAATGATCCGAGTATAAAAGAAATAACACACAAAATAATATCGGAAGATCTGCAAATTCTCGAAAAATATCTTCCTGGAAATATGTACAATGTTCACCCAGGATATAGACGTGAACAAACTTTGTCCGAAGCAATTAATTCTGCGGTAGAAATGTTAAATAGTTCAATTACTTCGTCGCAAAGTATCACTTTTTTATTGGAAACAATGTCAGGAAAAGGGACAGAAGTCGGATCAACTTTTGAAGAACTTAGAGCGATTATTTCGGAAATAAATTATCCTCAAAATGTTGGTGTTTGCTTGGACACATGCCATGTTTTTGCTGCAGGATATGACATAATCAGTAAATTAGACTCTGTTCTTGATGAATTTGATAGAGTTATTGGGCTATCAAAACTTTTTGCAATACATTTGAACGATAGTTTAATGCCTTTTGGCAGTCATAAGGATAGACATGCTCCGCTCGGAAAAGGTTTCATAGGAATAGATGCGATAGAACGGATTATAAATCATAGAGCTTTACGAAATCTGCCTTTTTATTTGGAGACTCCTGATAATGAAGGAGTTCATGCCAAGGAAATAAAACTGATTAAGTCACTGTATCAGTAGATTCTTTTATTTATTGAATAGTCAGTCTTATTATAATTTTTTCCTCTTTTTTAACTATTTTTGGTTACAAGAGAATCATAAAAGTTGGAGATTTTTGATGTTAAAATTGCTGGAGAGAATTTTTTGTAAAAAATGCGGGGGGGGGTATTCGCTCTCTTACACAGGCTATTGTCAGAAAAAGGCCATTGCAAAGGTGGTATTTTAATTGAATTTACGTTTAGCATACCCGTTTGCATTGCTCTTCTGTTTTTTATACATGACCATTATCGATTTTATGAATTACAAAGCAAAATAAGAAGTTCGGCATATCTCGCTGCAAGCATGCTTCAACAAATTAAGAACGCAAAAACTGATAAACAATTAACGAAATATGATTTTGGAAGAATAGCATATGCCAGTTGCCTTAATTTTTTTCATACGAACGCGATGTTTTATCCTTATCCATTTGGAATATATTATGATGTGGATTTTTTCTATGTAAAAAAGATAAGCAGTGATAAATATCAGTATCAGCAATGTTATGGTTCTACAGGAAATGATTGTACATCTCCAAGCGGAATGAACATGAATTGCAAAAGTATATTGACAAAGACATCGGCTGAAATAGATGCAATACACCCTGACTTGCTCTGCAATAACATCGGCGAAGAACGTGTACTTGTTGAATGTTGTTATAGAAGACGTTATGCTGCGAAATTCGATAAAAGCCAGCTTGGATTTTTAATATTAAATCCGAAAATTACGACAGCTCACGACGGAAGTACATACAATTTCTTCATATATGATCTGGTAATTACGCCAAAACCAGGATTATTTCCGGGAAAAGTAGAGTGAATGAGTTGGAAAAATGTCAGAAGCTTTTTCGCGCTATGTTTTAAATGTCAATTTTTCTCTAATCTTCTCATTTTCCCTGTCTAAATGTAATATTACTGTGTCCAAGAAAGCTTGCGATAGCCGCAATCCCGGTAACAGCGATGCCTCCGATGTATTTATCCAGCCATTTGTACGGTTCAGGCAGCAGAAATGAACACAGCTCTACCGCAAATGGTAACGCAATAAGACTTAGCAGGGCCGTTGTCCCATAGACCATCCAGCCTTTTTTGTACTCTTTCCAAAAATTACCTTTTGTTTTAAAAACAAGATATTTGTGTGCTACAAATGATTGAGAGATAGAGATAATATTTCCAACGATATACGAATACATATATGAATAGCGCAAATGATATTGTGTATCTAATATCCATGTAAGCAACGCATACACGGCATATCCAAATATTGTGTTCCAACCGCCTACTATTACATATTTTACAAATTGCTTCTTGCTTATTCGCGACATTTTTTCGATTAGCTTTCCGATTGACTTCGCATATTCATTTACGATGCCGATTGTAGCAAATTTTTTACGATATTGAAGCCTGTCCAATACAACCGCCTAGCTTAAATGCCCTTATTGCGATTGCGAGTCCTGTTTTATCATCTGTATCAACCATTAATGCACAAAAAGTTGATTCTCCTGTAGCAGATTGTATTTTGACTTTCGAGTGAACTTTCGTAAATTTTTCTACAATATCAGCTTTTTTTGCGCCTATAACTGAATCGTAGTCTCCACACATTCCGAGATCTGCTTGAAATGCTGTTCCATGCTCTAAGATATGCTCATCCGCAGTCGGAATATGAGTATGAGTTCCTACAACAGCGGATACTTTTCCATCTAAAAAATGTCCCAGAGCATATTTTTCTGATGTAAATTCTGCGTGAAAATCAACAACGATTGCGTCAACATTTACTCCGAGAGTATATTTTGAAAGAATTTGCGAGCAACTTTCAAAAGGATCGTTTCCGATCATTGGCATAAACCTTTGGCCTACGAGATGTATCACAACGACTTTTTTTCCTTTTGCCGTGGTGCTTTCTGAAACTCCATGCCCTGGGGTAGTTGCTGTAAGATTATACGGGCGCAAAAGTCGATTTTCAGTTTCAAGAAAAGCGCAAATTCCTCCTTGATCAAATACATGATTTCCGCCGGTAAGAATATCTGCTCCTATTGCAAAAAATTCGTTGGCTATATCTGCAGTTATTCCAAATCCTCCTGCCGCATTATCTGCATTAACTATTACAAAATCGATCGAAAATTTTTTCTTTAATTCAGGAACCCATTTTGCGACAGATTCACGCCCCGTTCTTGCATCAACATCTCCACAAATCAGTATTCTCATTTTTTATTGCGCTCCTTCGACCATTGTTAACGGCACATTATGCGCTATTTCCTGTCTTTTGTAAAAAACTTTGGAGCGCTTCTTGAAATAGACATACGACCGAGTCTGTGTAATTTTTCAGATATGCTTTTATCAACTAAAGAATAGTAGGAAGGAAGAAACGAAATTTTTGAACGTACTTTAGATGCAGCTTGCTGGACTCTTATAGAGGTATTTATCGGACGATTCGCGACTTTTTTCCACTCATTAAATACCAATGAGCAATAAGGTTTATAATATTTTGCGGCTTTTGAATGGTAATATCCGACAGCATTTGTCCATGTTTTGTACATATTTTTTAGCTGCATAAAATACTTGGATGCATATCTGACATTGTATTGCGGAGTGAAAGCTTCTTCCAAATTTTTAAAAGCCTTGCTGTGGTGCATGAGATTAACTTGCATACATCCTACATCTATATTTCTTATTCCTCTGGCCATGAGGCGCTTTACTGTTGCTATAGCTGCGCTTTTTGTTGAAAGAAAATAGCTCTTTCCATTCGCGCAAATAGTCCATGGATAAGGTCGTTTGTGTTTCGCTTTGCCCGTTACTCGACCTGATTCAACAGTACCAATCGCCATAAAGAGACGATGCGGAATACCATACATTTTTTCAGCTTTCATTATTTCGTATTCGCAAAGATCGTGCTGAGAGAAATACTCGCTGTTATTTTCCTTTTTGGTGGCTTCCTCTGTCAATGACAAGGAATCAGATGGCATTAGGAAAAAGCAAAGACAAAGAATCAGAAATAACTTATCCATTTTTTTCATGCGCATAAAACAATAACTCCTAAATAAGTAAACAGGAACGCGTGTTAGATATCTGGAGACAGTGTGGATGTGTAATACGCGCTCCCATCCAAAAATATATGGAGCGAAAATCGTGCCATCTGATGAGAAATTAAGTATTTTTTGCAAGCAAGAAGGCTTTTTTGGCACAAAAAGTTAATTTTCTGGTGATGGAATCTGAAATTTTTGAGGTTTTATTAATTGGAGTTAACAAAAAAACGGCAATTATTGCCGATCGAGATGGTGCTTGTTGATTTTGGGAAGAAGTATAAACGATTTTTTCTGGATTTTTAGTCGGTTTGTATTATTCAGATGAATTTTCAAAATAATCTCAAAAAAATGAGCAAGGAGCTTGCACAACTATTGATAGAAACATGCTCTTGTTATATATTAAAAACATAATCTATAATTGTAAAATTTCGGAGGTTTAATACATGCGATATTTAGTTTCTATTTTATCAATCTTTTGTATTTTTACCTCTTCATGCATGCAGATGTACGAAAGCCCTAAAAAAGGTTGGGAAAGTGCTTACAAAACGACTGAGGTCTCAAAATATTCTAATGAAGAATTAGTCGATCATTTTCAAAAACTTCGTATCTCGCAAACCATTCCTGTGCCACTACATATAACAGGGGCACTGACAGAAATTGTAAAAATTCCTGTAGGAAAGGATCTGATAAGTGATATTATTGCAAGAATAGAACCACAACTTATTTTTGTAAATTCATTGGAAACTATTCTTGAAGAAATAAGAACGAATAAAGATAATTTTTTTACTAACCAAAAAGCAGCTAAATTATGTTTTGGTTTAATTGCTTCATTGCAGCCTGATTCTGTTAATACTCAAGATAAAGTAGTAGCTTTTTTGAAAAATGTAGGTAATATTTTTATTGATAAGTTTGAAAATAGTCCGTCAGTTATTAGCAGGAATGAGTACATGGGTAATGTGTTTACTGTGGATTATTCGAAATTAGCTAATACTATCTATTCTCAATTTAAATCTGCGTTTGATATAATAAAAAAACATTTAACTGATATTCTTTTTCAGTTTGGAGATACTATCGATGGTTACAGTTCTGCAACCAGAACGATATCCGTAAATAACAGTGTTTTGAAATTAAGCAAAGTAACAGGTCCGAAGCTTTGTACATCAGGAATTTATGTAGGAGCAATAGCATCTGATAGAGACGTTACGATAGATGAGAGATTATTTCATGAAATTTTGCATTACGACCATATAACTCTTAGAAAAGAGCCAATTGATGGTAATATTTTTTCAATGAGTAAGCCCTTAATTGCTGATGGTTTCAATCCTTCATATACGGGGATATTGTCAAGCCTTTGGACTAATGCTGAAGAGTTTAGAACCATAACTGGTTTATTTTTCAGAAGTGGACATATACTCTATGCAAAACAATGTGAATATAGGTATCAATCAGAAAAAGGTAGTGGATTAAGATATGGACATTCTTGTTGCTATTGTCCAAAAGTTCCCGCATATTTTCTTAATTTGTTAAGCGGAAAATGTGGTATTACTGTTCATTTGGAAGATATGCGAGAACGAGAATATATAAAACAACATGATGATTTATAAAAAGGAGGGTGTACGATGATGATAAACAGAATTATTTTTACTTTAGTGGTAATAGCTTTTTCATTAAATGGTGAAGTTATAGCTTCTTCTCCAAGAGGAAGTTTCTTAGATTTTGTTTCAACGGAGCTTGACAATGGAGTTGCTAATTTTCAAATGAAATTATCTTTAGAAGCTTCAGATGCTTCAAGTTCAAATAATTATCATGAATTAGCTCGTAATTTTAAAGAGATTTACAAAGATTGTTTTGAAGGTATAGCAGTTCCTATACCCACTAGTAGTATGTTTTCTGCTACTTTTTATTCAGCGGCGAATTCCGTTGGGCAAGCGTTTCTAAAAGAAGCTCGTGCTAATCAAGATGTTCATACTTATGATATAGCAATAGCATGGTTTAAAAGTACACCAGAGATTTTTTCTTCAGCGATTGCAGATGTAACTGATGCATGTAATATCAATTTCGTAAAAATGGCGGAGCAAGAAAGGGATTCGTTAAAAGAAACACAGCAGAAGCTTAAAGAACTTCAAGAGAAAGACTTTAGTAAATTATTTAATGACGAATAACAGCTCTTTTATGCGTTATATTTCTTTTTATGCTGAACTATTTGTCAGTTTACTTTAGTTTTTGTTAGAGTTTGTTTGATTTATTTTTCTTTAATAAAACTCCAGCTGCAAGCTATATAGTATTTAGTAGATTCAATATGCTGTGAGCAACAATTTATATAATATCTCCATTATTTAATGCATTGAAACATATTCAAATCACTGTATAAGCTTCTTAAATCATAACCGTAAACTGTGCAGGCATATTAATTTTGATTACACCGCCATATGCACATATCAGCATGGTATCACTGCTAATTAGTGGTCCGACTTTAGACAATACAGTTGGTTTGGCGGGAAGCCATGTTCCGGCAGGTACAGGAAGGCATGGACCGGGTGTAAGTACTCCGAATGCGGCTGCTGTTAATGCCGCAGTAACAGGGTTTGCAATACTCATACAAACACCAAACGGAATAATATTCATAAAAGGAATACAGTCAATTATAGATCCCATTGGACCGCCTTTTCCCATTACCATTGATATCGGAAGAAAGGTTAAAGGTGTAGGTGCGGCTCCGAAAGGACATTGAGCGATTGCTCCAAGACATACTCCCATTCCCATTTTGTTTTTTCCTCATTCTACAAAGCTATATATGTATTTTATTATCGTGTTTTTTTATGTGTTATTCAATTGATTTTGTTTAAAACTTAAAGAAAATTAAGTAAAAATAGTCATTGAGATAAAATATAAGAAGAAAAAATTACAAAAACCTCTTGCCAAACATTATTTTAGCATTATATTTCTCATAACGAACATTGTCGATGTTCTGATTTTATAGCAAAAAATGATAAGAGAAGTTTTTATGACAAAACACAGTAATGGTGATGGAATTTTGGCGAGTTGGACACCTGAAATAGTTTTATCTCTGCTTAATGGTTATTCTTGGCGTTCGCTCTTTTGCGATATAAGGGCAGGTTTGCTTGTCGCAGTTGTGGCATTTCCGCTGTTTATGACATTTGCAATTGCATCCGGAGTAGCTCCAAACATAGGCATAACAACTTGTGTTGTAGCTGGGACACTCGCTTGTTTATTCGGAGGGGCGAAATTTCAGATAGTTGGTCCTACAGGGGCTTTTGCAATGATTGTTTACGACATAATTAACACAAAGGGATTTGAAGGGATGACCTGTGCGCTGATTATGGCTGGAATCATGATGATAATTTTCGGTATTACAAAAGTAGGTGATTTAATTCACTATGTACCATATCCGATAACGGCGGGTTTCACAGCAGGAATCGGACTTTCGATAATGGTTTCGCAGTTAAGTATGTTTCTTGGGTTGCATCTCGATAAAAATCCTACAAATTTCCTTGAAAGACTTTCTTGCTGTGTTGCAAACATAGATACCATGAACTTTTATTCATTCGGATTAGCAGCGTTTTCGCTTGCTATATTAGTATTAATCCAAAAATATAAATCAAAATTACCCGGATATTTTATTGTTTTGATTTTGTCGATATTGTACTCGTTAGTGTTTGATGGAAAAGGGATTGAAACTATCGGTACAAAATTTGGAGATATTGCGAACTGTAATTTGGTCAATTTCTCTGTTCCAAACGATTTGTTTTCTCTTTCAAATTTAAGAAATTTGTTTTCGTCTGCATTTGCGATTGCCTTTTTAGGAAGCTTAGAAAGTTTACTTGGAGCGGTTATTTCGGACAATCTTTCGGGCCAAAAGCATAGATCAAATGTTGAGTTAATTGGTCAAGGATTAGCGAATCTTGGGTCGGCTTTTTTCGGAGGAATTCCGGCAACATGCGCACTCGGAACTACTTCGCTGAACGTAAAAGTCGGAGCGAGAAGTCCTATCGCAGGGTTATTCAATGTGCTTTTCATTGTTTTATTCGTTCTGTGTCTTGGAAAATTTATAAAAGTTGTGCCTCTATCTGCCCTTGCTGCAATGTTGATATTTACAGCATGGAATATGGCTTCTTTCAAGAAAAATAAATACATATTACTGGCACCAAAAAGCGATAGTTTTGTTTTTATTGCCACTATTTTGATAACTCTTTTAGTGGATATCGTTGCAGCAGTTGAAGTTGGGATTATTCTTTCGGCATTTTTATTTATAAGAAGATCAGTAGAAATGACAACTGCGGAAACTTTTGCAAAGACAGTGGCAAGCAATAAATGTGATAAAGCAAACAAAGATTGCGAATGCGTCAGAATTCATGGGCATCTGTTTTTCGGAGCTGCGCCGCTTCTCAATGACACATTAAAATCGCTGCCAAAGACGCATGAAGCAATATATATTGATATGGCTGACGTTCCTTTTGTAGACGTATCAGGTGCGAAAGTTCTCAAAGATTTTGTAGCGGAAATAAAAGATCGAAATATTGAAGTAATTATAGGAGGCTTGAATAAACGCACGCTCAAGGCTCTTAAAAAAATGGATTTAAATCATGAATTACAAGATTGTTTGCCTGAAAGTGCCTAATCGAAGTTTTATTTTTTATTTGAAATAAAAGTTGCTTATCTTTTAGAAATAATTTATACTCCTCTCCATAGAGAAAAGTAATCATAAAATGTATGGTTGCGGAATTTTCTTGATGTGTTGTTGTAGTTAAGGAGTTATGTTCATGGCAAACGAAAAAACCGCTGAAGGTGAGTTCAAGGGCTTCAAAATGCCTAATATCGATACGAACGCTTTGATGGATTCGTATAAAAAGAACCTTGAGATTCTTGGTTTGATTAACAAAACCTCAATCGAAGTTTTCAATGGAATCGCAAAGCTTCAAGCAACTTTTGTGAAGCAAATGATTTCCGATATGGGTGGAATCATTGAGAAGAGCGGAAAACCATCCGAAGCAATGGCAGAGTTCTCAAGAGTAGCACGTGACAGCGCTGTAAGAGCAGTTGGAAACGGAAAGCAAATTTCTGATATGCTGACAATGGCAAGCAACGATATCACCAATGCTACAGCAAAGAGAATTAAAGAAACCATGGAAGAGGCGAAAGCCGCTGTAAACGGTAAGAAATAATAAACCGTAATTCATAGTTAATTCTCCACCGATGCGGCTTATTGTCGCATCGGTTATTTCATTCGATTTTTTTATTTTATTTCTTATCCCAAATTTTTGAGCGTAATAATGAACCAAAATGCTGTTTCTGGTTTCAGATCTCCTGTTCGGTATTTCGTTTGTTCAACGGTCATATCTATATTTGTGCATTCATTTTGATATTCCATACCAACGCTATGCTTGATTAATTTATTTTTATCACTTCCGAAAACTAAACCGCCTTTTAATCTTAAATTTTTGGTTGGTTTTAAACCAAAATCAAACATCGATCCTTTGTATTCCTCCTCTTTGCCCAAATCTTGTTCTTGTACAAAGAAGGGATTGTATGAACACTGACGCCCTTTAAATATCATAAAGTCTGTATCAAAGTATTTATATGTCGCACGAATGCCATATCTGAATCTTAGCCATTCTTTTGTTCGTGTTGAATAATTGGCGCTTGATGTAAACATTAATTCGTCTGTGAAGAATAAATCCAAAGCCGTAACAATGTTCGAATTTTTGTATTTCATTCCAGTCGCTTCCGGCTTATTTGCTATGTCTGTTATGTCAGTCGTTCGTCCTATCGTAAAATAGGCAAGATTTCCACCGTCTTTTTTATAAGTTGAGATTTTTGCTCCATAACATATGCGACTTCCATAATCTATATTATATTGCGAAAGAGATTTTCCACCTTCTAAAAAGTTTATATCATTAATTTCAGAGAATTGTTCTTCAAATATATCAGTATGTTTCTTGTTTCCTGCGGCAATGATTCCAATGATAGGTGTGAAAACAGCATCGAGCAGATCAGATGAGAGAAGAAGAGGCCATTTCCATGCCAATGATACTTGTGGCGTTGCTTCAAAAAATGAATCGTAGTTTGTTTTTGTCTTTTCATTTACGTTCAAAGCTTTTAATGTAGCAAGTATTTTTAATTCGAATAAGTTTCCATATGGTGCGATAAATTCTTTGTTCCAAGATATATTACTTGCTGCTTTCTTTGCTTCTCTTCCATGATTAAACAGAAGATTCATTAGCATTGCATCAATATTTAAGGTGCCATCAAATAAATCTGTAGAAAAATTTCGCTCTATAACAGGGAGAGCCTTCGGAGCTTCGTCTCCGACCATATTTGTTTGAAATATTGAGGTTTTTACGAGCGTATAGTTTCTATCATCGAATCCTTCCAACAGAGCATTACTTTCCAAAACTCGGTCATTGTTCTGCAAGAATGGGAATCTTTTGAGATAATACCTATCTGAAGCGAGGTTTACTGATGCAGAACATCTCCAAATTTCGTCAATTTCATATCTAAAGTTAGAAAAAATATGTCCTCTGTACCCGGATTTGAGAATTTTATCGGTTTCTTCTTTGTTTGTACTGTTTTGGCCCGCATCTTTTACTGATTTTGTTCCTGTTATGCTGGCATCAATATTGAATTCGCCATTTTCAAATCTCGATCCATAATATAACCATCCAACACTACCGATTCTTTGTGTAATGATAGGTTTTAGAATTAATTCCTGCTGTTCTGAGATGTTTATAAAATATTGTGGAAGTAGACTAAATCCTCTTTTACTCGAAATAGAAAATTTTGGAGCTAAAAACCCCGTTTTTCTTTTTACTTTAGGACTCGGAACAGATAAATACGGCAAGTAAAACACGCTATTTCCAAGCATTTCAAGTGTAAGATTCTCATAATCAATCGTATCTTCCAAATCCAAATAAACTTGTGATGCTTTTGCTTGCCATGTTAATTCATCAAACGCAAGACATTCGTAGCAAGGCGTATAAATAGCATTTTCCAGCTCAAAATTTCCATGTTTCAAAATACATCTATTAGCAGCTAATCTCGATCTATCTTGCATAATAACTTTGATATTTTTTCCTTCGCCACTTTCGAAATTTTTATGAACAACTAAAGAATCAAAGAAATATACGTTTTGTTCTTCGTCTTTTAGAATTACTTTTCCTTTTGCTGTTACGTTTTCATTTTTTTGATTATAGGTTACTTCCTCTGCTGATATTATTCTTCCTTCGTACATTATTATTACGTTGCCTTTACAAATAACTTCATCATCAACGTAATTAGTTTCATCGGAATTTATGAAATATATATTGTTATCGCAGTTTGTGCTCTGAATAAAGAAAAAGAAACTGAGAAAAATTGCGAAAAATTTCAAACTTCTTTCCATGTCAGAACACCTATTGTAATAAATACTGCAGTTATAACTATAGCCCAAGCTCCTAATACTACGCCTATTACATTTGTGCGAGCAAGCGAGTCGACCATGTTGTTTGCAAATCGCAAAATCATTGCTATTACAATTACTTGAATTGCTATAGTTGTTCTTGTTTGATAGCGATTTATTGGAAAACAAATTGCGGCGGCAATAAGTGCGAACAAAATAAAATGCATGCAATTCGCAAGAAGTTTATGCAGTTCAAATTCATACAATTGCAATCCAACTTGATCGGCTTTTTGAATAGGATATACATTGCTTAATGAGTATATATTGTGTTTTCTTGGAGGTTTTTTCAGTAGATCAATCAGTTCATTCGATACTTTGTTGTATAAAGTAATATTGTTTACGGTTTTTGCTGCATTCGATGAACAATCAACAACGGTAATATTTCGAAGATCCCACTTGTTCTCACTAATCGTAGCTTGTCTTGCAAATATTCTTTTATTTTCATGCGTATCAAATATATAGAGGCCATCTATTTCATTCTTTTCGATTCTTTTTATAAAAATCAGCTTGCTATCTTTTGTATAATCGATCCAAATATTCTCGTTCGCTTCTCTTACTTGTGATTTTGCAAGTTCATTATATTTATCTTCGGTATAATTTCCTCCCGGATGTAATATAAATAACCAAACAGCGGCTATAAAAAGCGCAAAACTTATAAAAGGAAACAAAATTTGTTGAGGAGATCTTCCTGCAGATTTTAAAATAGTCATTTGGTTTGATGAGCAAAGATGCCACAGGCTAAAAGTAGCCGTTATGAAATAAACATAATGCAAAATTTCACAAAATGTGTTCGGAGTTCGAAGCAATGATAATTTGATTGCAAAAAGTACTTGTTCTATATTTGATATCGGAAATTTCCTGGTTACTTCAGCAAAATCGAAAAGAAGAATTAAGCAAAACATGAAAAACGATACGAATAACATCGCTTTTAATTGCATTTTGAATATGTATCTAAAAAGTGTTGTTTTCATTCGTTATCTATTCTTTAAAAAAATCAACAAAGGAAGTATCAGTATCGGAATAACAACCAAAGTATACACAAATTTTACGAACATCAAATCTTTTGCTGCAGCATTTGCTACCCAAAAATAGGTTCCTTGGAAAACGACAATTAATACTACCAAAACAAAAATTCGAAAATATTTTCTTCCTCTTTTATAAGGCGCCATTAGTACAAGCAAGAAGCTTAATAGCGAAAAAATGTACGCGAGAATAGGTGAGGTCATTTTCTGATGAAAAAGAGCAACTTGAGCCATATTCATGGCAGCATTTCCGCTATTGTTTGCAAGCAACTCTTTCATATATTTTTCGTTTGGTTGTGCGGCTTTTCTTTCGGCATTCAAAATCTCTCTTAAATCATATTGGTACGATTTAAAACGTGTTATGGAATTTTTTTTCGCTTGATCATCTACTTCTATACGTTCGCCATTTTCCATAAATAGCATGTTATTTTTTATTGATCCGTTTTGCGCATAGTAACTAAACGATTTTTGCGGCTCTCTTAGATCCAATACAAATAAATTTCTGAAAGAAAAATTTCCAATATATTCTTGAGCGTAAACAGAAAAGCCATTTATAGAAAAAATTGATCCGGCAGATTCCGGAGGTTCTATATTATTTTTTATTTCAAACTCAATTCGCCTGAAAGATGTCCACGCGCTTGGGGATATATACGCATTGCTGACGTAAAGGTATGCTGTAATGATCGTTGCAAGCAACATAAGTGGCCGCAATAAAGTTAAAGGAGACATTCCCGAAGATTGCATTGCTATTAATTGATTTGATTTTACGAATCTATAAAAAACGAATGCGGCCGAAATCGCAAATGAAATTGGCAGGATTACAGCTATTATATCTATGCAAAGGTAAGATGAGAATTTGAAAAATCTCGCAAGGCTCATATTATATTGGCTGAGCATGTCTAAATATCGTGATGATTGTACTATCCATGCACACAGTGTGAGTGCGATTGTTGAATAGGCTGTAGTTCGGAATATTCTTAAGAAAACTACTCTTGCTAATCTACGCACTAAAAATCACCATGAAAACCTAAGGCAGTATATATGTCATTTGATTTGATTTCTATTTATTTTCATAGTATTTTTGTCACATGCTCTTTTGGGTATCTTAATTGGAGATTTTTCTTTGAGAATTTTTACATCAATTTGTTGCTTTTCACTGCTGTTTATTCCGATGGCGAGTTACGGGGCTGTTTCTAATTCCAATAATAAGAGTGTGGTTTCAAAGCCAGTCAAGAATTATGTTGGAATTGTGTCTAAAGCAAATGGCTCTATAACAACAATTGAAGATTTAAAGGAAGCTATTCGTTTAACTGAACTAATGATGGGAATACAAACGGATAAATCCCAGGAAAAAAGATTTTCTGAAGAAGTGTTAAAAGAACATATTCATGAGCAGTTAAAAGACCAGTGTCTTGCGAAATTTGCACAGAAAAATGGATGGGTTTCTCAGAAAGAGGTAGACGCTACATTTGCTGATATTGCGAAAAGATATCACATGAGCGTTGCGGAATTCGAAAAATTTCTTACCAGCAAAAATATAAAGAAAGATACTCTGCTTAAAAGGATAAAGACAGAGATGTCTTGGGTTGCGTATATTAATGCACGTTATGGAAAAGATGTTAATATTTCAGAGAATGAAGCGAAAAAAGCGGCAGCAGAAATAGAAGAAAAGGCGACGCAGGAATCTTTTTTTGTCAGCCGAATGTTTTTTCCGATTTTACGCACGTCAGAAAGTGCTTCTGTTCAAGCTCATGCCAATAATATTTTGCAAATGTTGAATCGTGGCGCAGATTTTGCAAATATTGCGCGCCAGTTTTCAAAAAGTGCGGATGCAAAAAACGGAGGTGCGCTCGGTTGGGTTTTTGATGGGCAACTTTCAGATGCGGAGATGAAAAACCTTAAAGAAATGTCGGTCGGATCGTATAAAATTGTGAAAAATGAGCGTGGATATGCGATACTTTTTCTTCAAGATAAGAAAAATGCGGGACCTAGAACATATAGCAATGTGAAGTTTCGGCAAGTCGTTTATCCATTTGATGAGCATCCGACTAAAGAAGGTATGCAACATCTGTTAGATTATATCTCCGATATGAAAAAATCATCGAGAAACTGCCAAGAATTCATACAAAAAGCTCGTGAATCAGGGATTATGGGCATTTCTGATGAGGCTTCCGGGACCTTGGAAAGCATGATTCCAGAATATCGATCTGTTGTCGCTCGCATACCGGCAGGAGGTATTGGTGATCCTATTATTACAGATAAGGGGATTGTTTTAGTATGTTTACTGGAGAAAGAAACAAAAGTTATGAAGACCCCGACAGCAGAGGAAATAAGGATTCAGAAGACAAATGAGCGCCTCAGTGCTCTTTCGGAACGTGAATTACGGGGACTAATTAAAAAAGCCTCTATATTTGTCGATAAAAATTACTCGCTTGGAGCGGATTATTCAACAGCAGATGCAAACAACTAAAAAATAGCGCAATGATGCCCGATATTTCTGCGAAAAAGATATTCGATGAGTTTTTCAGAAAAACATCGAAACGGTTCGGTCAAAATTTTCTTTTTAATGAAAGTATAAATCGGAAAATCGTATCTGCGGCGGGAGACTTGCGTTCTAAAGTTATTGCAGAAGTAGGACCGGGACCTGGCGGATTAACTTTGGAGATATTAAAGCAAGATATAAAGTGCCTATACATAATAGAATACGATAAACATTGGGCAGAAACCTGGCGTCAGTTGCAGCATCTTTTTGATGGGAAGCTAGAAGTAATCGAATGCGATGCCTTAAAATTCGACATGAAAAATATTTCTCCGCAAATAATTATTTCGAATCTTCCATACAATATTTCTACGCAATTGCTTTTTAAATGGCTGCCTGAATTCGATTGCTATGAAAGATTGCTTCTTATGTTTCAAAAAGAAGTTGCTGAACGCATATATGCACCGCATAAAACAAAAGCTTATGGAAAATTATCAATTCTTACTCAATGGAAATCAAAAATAACGAAAAAGTTTGATCTTGAGCCTGGAAGTTTCACTCCTCCTCCGAAAGTAAAATCTACCGTAGTTGAATTTGTTCCATTTAAGAAGGTTTCGGAGAATATCGATTTTCAAATATTTTCGAATTTTCTAACGGATATCTTTGCGCAGCGACGGAAAATGGTTACAAAAGCCATGCAAAAATACTTCAGTGCTCCGGAAGAAATTCTTCGACAATTAGGATACGATTATCAAACGCGTGCAGAAGATATATCTGTGGAGGATTATTTAAAGATGTTCCTTGTAAGATAACATGAATAAGCAAATATAATTAAGCATATTTAATAATCATAAAAAAATTTGACTTTCTTGCTTTATAAACGTATATCTTCTGCGTAATGTAATAGTTATTTTTTTATGGAGTTATGTAGAATGATGTGTGGGTGTAAAAAATCACTAATAAGCTTAAGTATATTTTGTATTACATATACAAATTTCATTGCGAACGCTTCTGATTCTCTAAATTTTCATCAAGATGACGATTCGTCATATAGGTCGGCGAACTCAACTCGCTTCGTATATACTTCACAGAAAAAACAGGCGGAAAAACCTACGTTGTTACCTTCAGCATTCACAACAACATACTCATCATCACCGGCAATATTGGCTATACACTCATCTAAAGATCTGGTTAATGAATATTTTGCAAATTACTATAGAAACCCGGCTAAAGCCATTGGCATAGCAAAGAGCCTAGAAGAATCATTACGGGACTTATTCGATGAAAATCTGCGTTTGAAAACTCTACCTGGAAGTATTTCAGAGAAAGATAAAGTATATGCTATATATTCTTACGGTCTTGTGTTAAGTAAATTAGCTCAGGCAGAAGGTCGTGCAACAGAAAAGGAAAGACTTGCACGAAACTCTATAGCTATTCTGAGTCAATTTTTTGCGCCTAATAAACGACAATTATTTCTTGCGCTTGATGCAGTAGATCAGAAAAGAATATCGATTGATTATCTTATAGGTTTGAAGAATTCAAACAATATTCAAAAATATAAAGAGATGCTGTATGGATTTATATTTAATCCAACTTGGAAAGATATATTTCGTTCTTTATCTGATGCGCAGAGAGCATACATTATGGTTGATAGTGCTTCTTTCCTCAGCAGAGAAAGGCGAATTTTTGAAGCAGCAAAAGTTTTAAGCGGTTTTCTGAATACTCCAGAAGGAAATTCCGCATTTCGCGCATTAGGGCGTTCTAAAGCAAGAACGATGACTAATTATTACTGGTCTTTGGTGAATTTGAAGGAAAGAGCAGCAGGATTTCCGCGTATTCCACAAAGCTTCTTTAATTATATTCGCATTGGCTGTGAACGAAAAGGTTGCTCTGTCAATGGAGGTTTATTTGTTCCTCCTCCATTTACTCCATCTGCTGCTTCTTTACAGAGTACTGCTGCTGTAGTTACTTCGCGGCCATTGCAGCATCCAGATTCCGTTGCTCTTCCTAGCATTTCTTCTGTTCCTACTACCCATTCGGTACCTCTTTTTGTGCCAAAAGAACCAGAACTTCCAAAATATTCAAAGGAGAAAATAGTCTCTACGTGCTTTGATTTTCCTGATTTTATGAGGCGTTGCCATAATCCGCATGCACTTTTCGGAAAAGATCAGATTTATGATCAAGCAAAAAAAATTGTTGAGATGCTTACCGATTACTTTGATGAAGAAAGCAAGGCATTGAAATTGAAAGAGGATAATCCATTTACGCCTCAAGAACGAAGATTGGTAACGGAAGAATATAAAAGAGCAAAAGCAGAAATCGCTGAATATGAAAAACAGAATCCTGAGGTTCTGCAAAAGAAGAGTCTAAGGCCATCACTGCCTTTAAGTGGTATGATGGGCTTGCCTCCACAAATGCATCAGGGGTTTAGTTTCGTTGCTTCGCTATCACCATTAAGTGCTCCATGGAATGCTTCTTATGAGGCAGCTCCAATTAGATCACATTTACATGCTCCTGAAACCGTATCAGAACCACAACAATCCACATTACAGTTACAGAAACCACAGCCGATGCCTACTGAATTTTCGAAAACGTCATATTCTTATATGCAGCCGCCGTTGCTTCCTCTTCCTACGCCTCCTTCATATCAGCTGATGTCACAATACACAAAAGAGTCTCCAAGTTCGTCTGTGACAACATCTTATTATCATCCATATAGTGTAGCTCCTTCTGGTAATTATGCTTCATTTTTGCCAGTTTCTTCGGTGTCATCTGATAGCAGCATTGCATCTGGAGCATTAGCGAGTGTCAGCACTCCTTTATCTTCTTCACAAATTATTCCATTGGTGCCAGTATCTGATACATCTGCAAGTACAATTCCGTTAGTACAAACTCCATCTGTATCTGATGAACCGACAGTTGATACTACTAAATCATTCGATCGTTCCACTTATACACCAACTCCTCCTTATTTTGAAAGTCAATTACAACAACAGTATGGATTATCAGAACAAGGCAGTTATAAATCGGAACAAGATAGTCACAAAAGAGAAGAGAGCAATAAAGAAGATGCTTATTCAGATTACAGCAAGTCTATCATGTCGGCAACTATGTCAACTCCAGCATCAGAAACTTCAGAGTCTTTATTGAGCACATTCAGTGATCCGTCATTTTCTTCTGATCGCATGTCCTCATTTGATTCGTTGCCACCGTTAAGCGACGACTTCCATGGTTTGACTTCGTTATCACCATTTCCTGATTTCATGAATTCCCCTATGTTATACGATGATATTTTATTAGGTATATCTATACCATCATTAGAAAAGAAGGATGATGAGTAACGAAAAATCCACAAATTAAAATAATTTATTAATAATTTTTGATAAAAATTCTACATTGTAAAGCATGGTTTTTGCAAAATAATGGAGCTTTGCATGATGAATAAGATTTTATTGGTTTTCTGTGTAATGCTTTCATTTTTCGCAGTTTTTGAAGAATCAGATGGATCAATGGCACGCCGTCATCGTTCTTCGTTTTCCTCTTCTACTTCATCCGCTATTGTTAGAATACATCTTAAGGAAAGAATTTTAGTCGATACAACACCTGTCAGAATAAGAGGACAGCGTGATTATGAACGAATAATGAGATCCAGAGATTTTTTGAAATGCAAATCAAATATCGATTTAGAAAATTCCAGATTAATGCCTGAGCAGATAGATAGTATATTGCAAAGATGTAATCCGAGAGTAATAACGACTCTGAAACTTGGACAAAATGGCCTACTGAAAGTACCTGCGATAGTGAGACATTTCGCTGATTTGAAAGAACTTGATATTAGCGATAATCTTATAAACTCAGCGCAAATTTCCTCCGTTTTAAAATATTTGCTTCATTTAAAGATACTAAATATAGGAGGTAATTATCTTACAACTCTTCCAGAAGATATAGCCAATCTTAGTAAATTGAAAAAACTGTATATTTTTAATAATACTATTTCTGATATTCCTGAAAATTTTAGAACTCTCACTTCTCTTGAAGAATTGTATATGTACCAAAATAACTTCGGTTCGGATATGGAGAAATTCGAAAATTCTTTAAGGGTATTAGAAGCTCTTCCTAAGTTGAAAGCGCTTCATCTCGGGGAAAATAAAATAACAATACTGCCTGATTTAATTGGAAATCTCTCTCATCTTCATACATTATATCTCAATAATAACCAAATTTCTGTTGTTCCTAATACATTACTTCGGATTCCTAATTTACAGTTTCTTTTTCTTGAGAGGAATCTGATAAAAAATCTCAGTAACTGGCATTTATCGGATATGGTCAATCCAGCTCCGTTTCGTTTGGAAGTTCGTATGTGGGGTAATCTTGTGCCAGAAGAAAAAAGAACAGAGGTAATTCGGAATTTCACTACAATTGCAAGTTTTCGCTTTTGAGAATAAGCATATTATTTAGAATGGGGATGCGATTTTAAGAAAATTTGTTGATTTTTGATGGTTTTGTGTATATACAAAGGGCATTCATTGGTTATTTCATGAAATATGAGGAAAAAATGTCGAAAAAATCGCTTATTTTATCGAGTATTTTTGTATTGGCATATAGCCATTGTGCATTTGGATCATTACCTACATCTCCATTCCCTTTAGACTCTGATAACTCGTGTAAAACACAGCTTATTCTCCCTTCCGTTTATGGAGAACATTATGTTAATCCATATGAATATGCACAGCCTTCGTTATATAGAGCCAGCGATAGCCCAAGTGAATCAGAATCGTCCGTGATAGAAGAGGAGGAAGAAGAATTTGTTTCTATAGTTGATCAAATAATAACTGCAATAAATAATGTAGAAAAATATCGAACAGCAAAAGAAAAAGCAAATATTTTAAGACCTTTACTTGAAACAGAAGAAGCATTTTTAGCATTAAAGAAATCTCATACATCAAAGGCAATTCAGGATGCCATATTTCGATACTACAACATATTATGCAGTTTAGATGAAGCTCAGCGCCGCACAATGCCATATATTCCTGTTGCGTTTAAGGGAGTTATACATCGACGCTGTGATGAGGAGGAAATCCGATTTTCGGAGTATTTGTTTATAACGCACTATAACAAGCTCTGTACAATACAAAGCAAAATTCCACATATTGTTAGTAGTAAAAAAATAAGACGAACTCTTGCTCGCTTGCCACATATAATGCAGGAGATTGAAAGAGCGGATTTCCGTAACAAAAAAAAGAACGTGCGGTTAGCAGAAGAAATGGGACAGCTTTTCGATAATAGTAACGGACGTTTAGTTGTGCCCGTTAAGCGTAATCAATCATTTAGTGTAATTTTGCATTATGGCTCTGTGCGTAGTCGTCTTATGGGTTGTCCAAATGCTCCATCTTCTACTGAAGAGGAAGTGGCAAATGCTGTAATAGCAGTGAAGACTCTCGGATATTTGTTTGATAAAGGCGATGAGGAAGAGCCTGTGCACAAACCTATAGATGTACTATCTCCAGGACAACAAGGGGTAGCTTTGTTTTGCTATTTAAGTGCAATGAATGTATCACATGATCCGAATTATGTGCCATTAACGGAACGTGCAATATCTGGTGATTGGAACATATACTTCAGAAATTGTACAGCTCCACAACAAGCCGCTATCGTAAGAGATTATGAGCAATATACTGTTGTGAAAAAAATGACAGCACGTTCTAAATCTATTGAACCAGAAACCACAAAGGAAGAATAAGAATAAAGGGCAGAGATAAGAAAGATAGATATGTCTAATTTTGGTTTCGTTGATTATTTTATATTACTTCAAGCTTCTTTTTACAAAAAGTGCGGCGATTACAGATACGGCAGATGAAACTACCAAAACAAGCAAGCCGCAATGATAATCAGCTGCGCAGTAAGTTACATTGCTACCTCTCGATAAATCGATTATTACTCCTATAGTCGGAATCATTATTGTACTGCCAAGCATTGTCATTGTATTAAGAGTGCCTGTTACAGATCCGCCGATTTTCTTTGGTAATAAACTCATTGCTTCAAGAAAGGAAAAAGTATTACAAGAAGCTGCTGCTCCAAGCAGAAACACAATGAAATGCAGCAAGTATAAATGTACATTTCCGAATGCAATGATAATTGTTGCTCCAAAAAGCATAGAGCTGCCAATAACCATCATTTTCGTATAACTTCTCAGAATTTCAGAGAAATAAGCCAGAATAGGTCCTCCTACGACTATCCCTACAAAATGCATGGTAACTATAGATGTCGCTTCGACTATATCTACATTATATATGTGTTTGATAAATGAAACTCCCCAAGTTTCCGAAAAAGCTGAACCCGTTCCATATATCATCATTGAGAAAAAACCTATAAGTAGAAATTCTCGTTTTCCGAATATGATTTTAGCAGTATCAAATACCCCTGATTTATGCTCATACGTTTCTTCTTCTGTATCATTCTCAATATCAGGCACAAAAAGCAAAAGAATCCCGCTAAATAGCAGTCCTATAGTTCCTAGAACGATGACAACATCTCTCCAATAAAATTCTTTCGATAAATGCGCCATCATCATGCCAAAACCAACTACGCCAAGAGATGACAGAGAAATAGCCAGACTTGTTGCTATTGCGATTTTTTCTCTTGGAAAGCATATATTCGCTATTTTATAGATCATAGCGAAACCAGAAGCAGTTGCAGCTCCAAGAATTATTTGAGATATCCATGCGATAAATAGGCTTTTTGTACTAACAAAACTGATTAATGAAAGCGATGTGAAAAAGAAAGACAGAAAAATAATTTTTTTCAGAGAGATTTTATCTATAAAAATTCCAACAGGAATTTGCATAAGCATATAAGTCATGTATGCAGTACTGATTAAAGCACCTAATTCTTTTGAGCCTATTGCGAAATGTCTTTGCAAATCTTCATTAAGCACATTTGGAATAGAAACGCGCATACCAAATTGATATGCAAAAAACAGAACCGTGAAAACCCAAAGTAAAGGGACTTTAAAAGGCTTAAACGATGAAGAACAGCACTTCTCCATTTCCATTTAAAAATTACCCTTCTAAGGTTACACTTTCTACAGGGGTTGATATTTCAATTTTCTTTATGTTGCTTTCGTTTCTTATTCTGTGCAGGTTAATATGCAGAAGACCGTTTTCAAATTCTGCTCCGATCACTTCAAGATTATCTGCCAAAACAAAACTTTTTATAAATTGACGAGCTGCAATTCCTCTATGCAAATACACCGCATTAGGGTCAGCTTCCTGTTTACCTTTTATCATGAGCTGATTGTTATCCATGGTTATTGAAATGCTTTCTTTGCGAAAGCCTGCAAGAGCGAGGGTAATTCTGAAACCATCATCTCCTATTTGCTCTATATTATACGGAGGATAAGAGTCATCGACTTTGGATAGTGTGTCTACAAGACGTTCAAAATGATCAAATCCAAGAAATAACGGACTGCTGAAAAATGATAATCTATCCATGATTTTCTTCCTTCACCTAAGTGAGAAATATTATACACCTACTCATTATATTAAATCAAAAAAAGATGATAGAAGAGTTAACATTATGAAAATAAATAGAGAAATTATATTGTTCAAAGTTTCAGATACTTTTCGCTGATTTCCTTATCTCTTTCAATCATTTTTGCGATTTCTTCTTCGGTAGCGACAGGGATATTTTCTCCCAGTTTAAAGTCCCAAATTACTGGCTTCATAATGTTCTTTCCGCCGCTTGCGTCTTCTGTAATTTCTCCGACAAGGACTCTACTGCCATTTTCATATAAATCTATGCGAATAAGAGGAAATGGGGTCGATAACTTTTTGCAGATTTCCAGCATTTTTTCGAAATTCTTTGGTTTCGGCAAATTGTTACGTTCATGTTTTCCGGCTTTAACTGGCAAGGCTTTCCAATCAGGTAGTGTATAAAAAGAAAAGGTCTTTGAATCTATATCTGTATTTGAACTATCTTTCATTTCCAAGCAGTATGCGACAAGAGGTTTTCCATATGAACAGAAAAATTTGTAGTCCATAATGGGTTTTCCATCATTTTCAAGCAGTTCCTCTGCAATAATCCGCTTTTTGTGAATATCGATCATTCCCGGCACTTCACAGAACTTCTTTAATTGATCTATCGTGTCAGGAATATTAAGCTTTGATTTATCAGTAACGATAATTACTTCACGACCATAATTGCCTCTTACGCTTTTCAAAACAAACTTATTCGGCAATCTGTGCCAGTCTATATCTTCAGGATTATCCCAAACACCAAGCAAAGGTACTACATGTTTTTCTCCAACCATGTCTGCAACATACTTTTTTGCAAAATATTTCGTGCCGATTACTCGTGTTATAGGAGACTTCCAGAAGTAGTTTTCCAATAAATGCGCAACCTTATCATTCAAAGTGCGAGGGTTTTCATAATCAGGTAGGTATTCTCCGCCTTTTTGCATGAAGGCGATTTTTCGAGGATGCGTAAAACAACTTTTTAGTCGAGGATTACTTTCTAAAATAGCATTTATTCTATCTAATTCTTGTGATGCTTTATAGTAATTGTAACTAAATGATAATGTTGTCACGAGCAAAACCGAAATTATTGCGTTTTTTATCGTGCTTGATTGCATTTCTTCTCCATTTTTTTATTTTTGAGCTATTTTCTTCAATAAATTTTCTATTTTTTCTGCTTTTTCGGATGAATCATCAATCAAAAAACGTAATTCAGGGGTATGTTTCAAACGAATTGAAGCTCCAACATGGGCTCGTAATTTATATTTATAGTTTTCTAAGAATTCCGCACATTCTTCTGATGAAATTTTCGGCGAAATGGACGAGAAAAACACCTTTGCATGCTGTAAATCAGGACTCATATCGACTCCTGTTATTGCAATCATTGTGGCTATAGATGATCTTGCAGGATCAGAAACCGCTCCACGCAAAAGAAATTCTGAGATGACCTTCTTTACTTCACTTGCAACACGAATTCGTCGCGGTGTTTCTTTTCTTCGTATAGCACTTTTCGGTATCATAACTGGCGCTCTATTTCTTCCATTTCATAACATTCTATAACATCGCCAATATGAATATCGTTATAGTTATCTAAACAAATACCGCATTCGAAACCTTCACGAACTTCTTTCGCGTCATCTTTTAGTCTTTTTAGTGTCTTGGTTTCTGTTGAATACACAACTGTACCATCACGCAATAGTCTGACTTTTGCTCCTCGTTTAACAACTCCATCAATAACCATACATCCGGCAATACGTCCCAGTTTCGATACATCGAAAGTTTTTCGTACTTCAGCAGAACCTATGACATGCTCTCTTACTTCAGGCGCAAGTAAGCCAGACATCAGTGCCTTTATATCATCGGTTAAATCGTAAATGATGGAATAATAACGAATTTGGATTTTGTCTCGAGCAATTTGGTTACGTGCTTGTGCGTTTGCTCTGACATTGAATCCGAGAATCATTGCATTTGAAGCTTTAGCTAAAGCAACATCGCTTTCCGTTATTTCTCCAATAGCAGAATGAATGACTTTGACTGCGACTTCATCAGTAGCTAGTTTTTCAAGACTTGCGCAAATAGCTTCCGATGATCCCTGAACGTCGGCTTTAACGATTACAGACAGAATTTTCAATTTTTCATTTGCGCTAATTTGCGAGAACATTTGTTCCATAGTCGCGCGAGAAGAGACAACAAACGCCTGTTCACGTTTCTTACGATCGCGATAATTCGCAACTTCTTTCGCTTTTGATTCATCTTTTACTACAATAAAATCGTCACCCGGAATGGTTGTTCCGTTAAATCCGACGATTTCTCCCGGAGTTCCCGGTGAAAGTTCCTTAAGGTTCTCTTTGCGCTCATTCTTTATTGCTCTAACTTTTCCGTAAACGCATCCTGAAACAAAAATATCACCGACTTTTAGCGTTCCTTTTTTAATAAGAACAGTTGCAACAGGACCATGCCCTTTTTCGACCTTAGATTCTATAACAACACCTTCTGCAGATCGATTAGGATTCGCTTTCAAATTAAGCATTTCAGCTTGCAAAAGGATAGTTTCCTTTAATTTATCGAGATTTAAACCGCTTTTTGCTGAAATTTCGACGTCCATTACATCTCCGCCGTACTTTTCAACAATAATTTCATGGTTAAGCAGATCTTTCCGCACATTTTCGGCATTTGCTCCGTGCTTATCCATTTTGTTAATTGCAACAACAATAGGAACACCAGCTGCTTTTGCGTGATTTATGGATTCGATAGTCTGTTCTTTTACGCTATCATCTCCTGCTACAACAAGAACGGCTATATCTGTCACATTAGCACCACGTGATCTCATTTCTGTAAATGCCGCATGACCCGGAGTATCTATAAAGGTTATTTTGCGACCATCATTGATGGTTACTTGATATGCGCCGATTCCTTGCGTTATGCCTCCGTCTTCTTTTAGGGCAACATTTGTTTTCCTGAGCGCATCAAGCAACGATGTTTTTCCGTGATCAACGTGTCCCATAACTGTAACAACAGGAGGACGTGGCAGTAAATCTTCTTCTGCATCTTCAATTTTTAAGCCAACTTCTACATCGCTTTCGCTGACTCGCTTTGCATTATGACCGAACTCTAAAACTATTAATTCTGCAGTATCCGCATCAATAAGCTGGTTCACTGTAGCCATAACACCAAGTTTCATGAGCTCTTTTATTACCTCACCTGTTCGTACAGCCATACGGTTAGCTAATTCCTGAACGCTTATAGTATCAGGAAGTATGACTTCCTTTATGACTTTTGTTTCAGGAGTAGACGGTTTTTGGACAAATTTATTCTTTTGGCGAGCTCTTCTTATGGACGTTAACGAACGAGTTCTATCTTCATCATCAAAAGCTGTATATATCGAAACACGACCTGCACCTGCGGAATATTTTCCTTTCAGCTCTCTTATGTCTTTTTTTATAGCCGGCCCTTTTCTTGATGCAGAAGATTTATTTGAGGAATAATCATCGTCATCATTATCGAAATCGGATGAGCGTTTCATTCCTTTGCGGAAATATTGTTTGTGTGTAGGCTCCTGTCGCGAAATATGAGGAGTTCGTTGACGTGGTTCTGCATTAATCAGCTCAGATTCTGTTTCAACTTTATCATCCGTTAGTTCTTCTTTCTTTTCCTCTTCTATTCTTTCAGCTTCTTTTGCTTTTCTCTTTGCTTCCTCTTCTTGCTCAATTCTGCGACGTTCTTCCTCTTCAGCTGCTCTTCTGAGTTCCGCTTCTGCTTCTTCCTCCATTTTCTTTTGGCGCAACTCCGCTTGTTCTTTTTCTTCTTTCAGTGCACCTTGAACAGCTTTTATTCGACTTTCTAATTCTTGATCTGTCAGATTCGAATTTTTATTAAAAGCCTCTGTTTTTGAAGCAACAGTATTTGTCATGATACCTGAAAGAGGTCGTTTTTTCTTGACCTCTACGGTAACAACCTTAGATTTTCCATGCGAAAAACTCTGCTTTACTCTTCCGCCTACAGAGCTATCCGATGTTTTTTTTAAATCAGTAGAGCGAGATAAACTTAACGTGCCCTTCTTTAATTCTGCCATAGCTAAAAAACTCTCCTGCTCTATCTATTAAGAAACAAAAATAACTACTCACCAAAAAACGCTATTTAAACCAATGTTCTCTGGCCTTCATAATAATTTCACTTGCCGTGTTTTCATCGAGTTCAGGCAAGATTTCAATTAACTCGTCTGCTGCCAAGTCAGCCAGATCATCTAATTTCAGAATATTATTTTCTGCCAATTTTAGTAAGGTTGAGTTAGAAAATACTCCCAGCTCGATAAGCTTTTTATCAACCTTCATTTCCTTTATTTTTTCATGCGCTTCCTTGTCTTTACGCTTTAAGTAATTGCGTGCACGGGAAATAAGTTCTTCAGAAAGAGCTTCATCAAAGCCTTCAATAGACGCTAAGTCTTCCTTTGATATATTTGCGAGCTCTTCAACTTCAGAAAATCCTTCTGTAACCAAAAGATGGGCGATAACTTCATCGCAATCCAAAACATCCATAAAGATTTTTGAACGTGCGTGATACTCCTGATTGCTCTTTTCCATTGCTTCGGTTTCAGAAACAACTGTAATGTTCCAACCTGTAAGAGCAGATGCCAAACGAACGTTCTGACCTCTTCTTCCAATCGCTAAACTAAGCTGATTATCAGGTGTGAGGACTTCGAATTTATGTCCTTCCTCATCAAGAACGACCTTAGATACCTCTGCCGGCGATAAAGCATTAACTGCAAACGTTGCAGGATCATCTGACCACAAAACTATGTCGATTTTTTCGCCTTGCAGCTCTTGAATGATCGCCTGTACACGACTGCCTCTGACTCCAACACAAGCACCTATTGGATCAATGCCGGTATCTGCTGTGTAAACAGCAACTTTTGCACGACTACCCGGATCTCGAGCAACTGATTTTATTTCAATAACTCCATCATATATTTCAGGAACTTCTTGCTTGAATAATTTCGCAAGAAATTGCGGATGAGTACGTGATAAAAATATCTGTGGCCCTCTTACTTCACGAGAAACATCTACAATATATGCTCTGACACGGTCACCAACTCTGAAATTTTCTTTTGGAATAATCTGATCTTTTCTTATTACGGCTTCAGTTCGACCTATATCCAAAGTTACTCCGCTGAATTCCGATCTCTTTACGACACCGCTTATGATTTCACCGACACGTCCTTTGAATTCTTCGAACTGCTTGTCTCTTTCAGCATCTCTAATCTTTTGCGTAATTATCTGGCGTCCGACTTGCGCTGCTACTCTTCCGAAATTTACGGGAGGAAGCTTTGTAACAAATTCATACCCTATTTCTGCGTTTGGTTCGATCTTTTTTGCTTCTTCAAGCGTCATTTCCGTGGAAGCATTTTCAACAATTTCTTTTACAGTGATGTATTTCGCTATCGAAACTTCGCCTGTTTTTCTGTCGATTATTACGCGAATGTCGTTTTCGTTGCCATATTTAGAACGAGCTGCTTTTTGAATGGCTCCTTCCATAGCTTCCAGGATTTTTTCTTTGTCTAATCCTTTTTCACGAGCAACTGCATCAGAAATTTGCAGTAACTCAGGTCCATAAAAACGAGAATCGGTCCATAACGCTGTTGACATATTAAAATATCCCTCACTTAACCTATATCTATTTTACCTATACCTATATTTTAAAAACTCTACGTACGCTTGCCTTCTTTATATTGCTGAAATTAATCTTAGTTTCAGACGAATTATTCTTGGCTTCTTTTAGATATATGATCGAATCTTCTATCTTTATTAGCGTACCTCTAAACTTTTTTTTACCTTCATCGGAAGGATTTAAAAGCTCTACAGTGATTTCATTGCCGCAAAAACGCTCAAAATCTTTTTCTGTGCGCAATGGACGACTTTCACCTGGAGAACTTACATTCAAATTATACTTTCCCTGAATAAGGTCCTCAACATCTAATATAGCAGAAGCAAGTTGGCTGGCAGCAACGCAGTCATCTATAGAAACCGGTTGATTGTCAAAGCGATCTATAAATACCTCAACAGCAGCTCTTGAACCAAGACTGACATCAACTTTTACAAGGTCATAGCCTTTATTTTCAAGCGGATCTTTAAGTACTGATGCGATTTTATCACCAAGAAGCAATATAACAGTCTCCTATCAAGTATCTAACCCTTCCTAGAAACAGCTTAACTGTTTCTATCGATATTAAACTGTTCTATCGTCACAAAAATAGCGAAACAAAAAGAATTATGCAATAAAAAAAATACAAGAAAGATAAAGAGTAATAAAGAAAATGGTGCGATCGGCGGGATTCGAACCTGCGACACCGGGATTAGGAATCCCGTGCTCTATCCATCTGAGCTACGACCGCATGAACAACAGCTAGTGTACACAATATCCAGGCTATATCAAAGAAAATTCTGAATAATTGAATAAACAAATCTGCCAAAAGAAGCTGTTGACAAATCATTCCCTGAATCTTTATTATACGCCTGTCTCTACTAGGTTTGATGGATGGAACTACCTGACAACCTAACGGAGGGGTGGCCGAGCGGTCAATGGCAGCAGACTGTAAATCTGCCGACGGAAGTCTACGTAAGTTCGAATCTTACCCCCTCCACCATTTCTTTTGTAAATAACCGCATTTTTGAATTTGTCGAGCATGTAATTCTTATTTTGAGAGTCTCAGTAACAGAGCTTTTGCGGACTTTTGCATTTGCATTTAATGCTAATTTGATCTAATTTGTGCATTCTCTAAAACGTGAAAATGTTCTCCAAAAGCCCGATTTTTCTCCAAATGAAGTACAGTAGAGAATTTTCTTACTATACCTCGCGCAGAGGCAATACGGCGATTTTTGCTAAAATACGATTAAATTTTCCGCAACTTTTGATCGGGGTAGCGGATGATACTAAAAACAGGAAATGAGTTTTTGTTGATATTTCAGGCATTAGATGCGGTTTTAGTTCAGAAAATTTATGATATCGTTGAAATAGTTTTGAATTGCGAAAATGCAATAAGCCTCAAATTACAGGCGTTCTAATATTATACAGAAGTTCGAATCTCATCCGTAAATTACGAGAAATTGCGTTTTTGACAGGATTATAGTCATTATTTTATCAGCCACACTGGTTCAGTCAGATATCTCATTTGAATTTAATATTAGCTTCCCTACAGTATCAACTATAAGTTTTCTTATATCCTTTCTTGGGCGTAAAGGCATGTTTCCTTCGGGAGAATCATCGCTGCCGATAGTAGAGATTTTAATCACTAACAGAAGCAAATCTTCCGCAGATAAAAAATTCGGCAGCTTTTTTTCTTCTTGAGATTTTTTGATGCATTCCACCTTATTTTTCATCGATTTTGCCTCTAACGGCGACACCATTTCTGCTGTATCTTTCTCCATACGACGCCAAGTGTTTAAACGCAATGTTTCGGGATGTTCTTGATAATAATCGAATAATTGACCTGCGTATTCAGGAAGATTATCAACGTTAAACGGAACAGCATTCACTAAACTTCCGACGATATTATCGAATACAGCTTTAAATAGTTGGATTTTATTTCCATAGTACAAATACAGCATCGCTTTATTGCATCCGGCCTCGGCAGCAATGTTATCTACTCGAGCACCGGAAATGCCTTTTTGTGAAAATTCCTTTGTAGCTGCTTCTATGATTTTCTGACGTGTTTTTTCTGCGTTGCGAGCCACTCAAAACCTCTTATGTCATTAAAAGTAATCACATATTGATACTATATCACAGTGTTGTTATAATACAAACTAACCAATTAGTTAGTTATTTTTAGAATATTTAAAGGAGTTCTTATGAATAAAACTGTATTAATAACCGGCGGCACAACAGGAATAGGGAAACAAACAGCGATTGTTATGGGTCAAAGAGGTTGGAATGTCGCATTTACATCTCGCAATAAGGAACGTGGATTAAATTTTGAAAAAGAACTGAAAGAAATGGGCATTAATGCTACTTTTTATCAATTAGATGTAAATTACGAAGAAGCCGTAAAAAGTGTAATTGAAGCTGTTATAAAAGATTACGGAAAAATGGACTGCATCGTCAATAATGCTGGAATCGCAGGAGAAAACAAGTTATTTGCAGATTGTTCAACAGAGAACTTTCGATCCATGATTGAGACAAATGTTATGGGCGTATACTATGGCATGAAGTATGCAATCGCTCATTATTTGAAAACAGGCGGCGGAAATATTGTAAACTTGGCATCTATTGCCGGATTAAACGGAATTCCTTATGCGGCTCAATACGGAGCAACAAAGCACGCTGTCGTAGGTTTAACAAAAGCTGTTGCAGTGGAATACGCTGATAAAAATATTCGAGTTAACGCAGTTGCGCCTGGAGCGTGCGATACAGAAATATTACAAGCCGCCCGTGATGCAGGAAATTATGATGATTCCTCATTAAAAAGTATGCATCCTATGCAGCGTATGGGAAAACCTATTGAAATTGCGAAAACTATTGCTTTTCTGGCGAGTGATGAGGTGCCATTTATGACTGGTTCTATCATTAGTGCTGACGGAGGATATAACGCGGAATAATCAATCCATTTTTAAAAACAGATTGTATCTGTCGACGAAATAACTTCTTCATGACTTTTGCAATCTGTCTACTTTCAGCGGAATTTTAGTTAGCTTTTAACAGCCATCTCTCCTGCTCCCTCCAAAGTACAGGCACATTTCCAGCGATAATGTCTTGAATTGATATATCTTTTGGCTGATATCCTTCCATAATCATGCGTTTCAGCTTTGGAGAAAGGTTGTTTAGCTGCAGAATACCGCTCAAATATCGAGGAGTGATGTTGTTGACCTTGCAGAACTCACGAAATGTCAGATCAGGATTTTGTTTTAGTCGCTTATCCATGCTGTATGCTTTCGCAAGCAGTTTCGACAGCGGCGTTACTACGTAGTAATCTTTCGGATGCATGAAATACGTGTGACTGCCTGATTTTTTCTTGCAGATTTTGATTGGAATAACGACTTCTTGTTCTAATGATTTCATGCGTTTTTTCCTTTAAACCAGTTCAATCAACAGACGATTTAAGCCATCGAGATTCATATTCATTTTC
>CAJODB010000007.1 GCA_905233185.1 uncultured Alphaproteobacteria bacterium
GATCATTTTTATGAATATTTGAGTGCTTATTTCATAGAAAAATCCTTAAGTGTTGATAATATTTTTGTATTTCTTTTGATATTCAATAGGCTTGGTATACAAAGAGAGCATCAAAGAACATTATTGTTTGCTGGAATATGGGGGGCTTTAATTCTGCGTTTTTTGATGATATTTGCAGTGTCGGGCATATTGGATGCGTTCCATTTTATGTCTTATGTTTTTGGGGCATTTATATTATTTGCAGGAATATCGTCATTCTTTGATAAAAATAAAAATGATTCTTTCGAAAAATTTCGAAATTTCAAAAAATATTTTAATGTTTTTGAAGGATATCATAACGGATGTTTTTTTGTGCGTGAAAATGGGAAATGGAAAATAACGATTTTAGTGATTGCTATTGTTTATATAGAAATATCCGATATTATTTTTGCTTTTGATTCAATTCCCGCGCTTTTTTCTATAACAGATAACAAAATTATAATTTACACTTCAAATGCTTTTGCGATTATTGGGCTTCGTTCTTTGTATATAGCATTCGCTGTTGCTATCGATAAGTTTCGGTATTTGAAATATGGAGTTGGTGTGATTTTATCTTACATAGGTATAAAAATGATTTTTGCAGACTATATAAATATATCTCCATTAAATTCTTTATTGATAATTTCAGGAATACTTTTTATTTCATTTGTTTCTTCAAAATTTTATTTAACAAAACAGGAAAGGTAAAAATGAAATTCTTAATCGATACAGAAAAGTTTTTATCAAAGAAAAAAATTTCCTTTAAACATTTTATGTTAATGAGTGTATTATCCATTTCATTGCTATGGATAGTCATATCAGGAATGTTATATGAGGATTATTTTCCGATAATAACAGCGATAGTTACATTAGTTTTATGTTTTTCATTTCATAAAGAAATTCAAAAATTACATAGTCAAAACCAAATTATCTCGTTTCAAAAAAATATCGCTATAAACGGATTTGATTCATGCATATTTGCATTTTTTGTTTTTAACGAATCAGGAAAGTGTGTTTTTGTAAATCGAGTAGCTCAAAATTTATTTCCGGGATTCAAAATCAGATCTATAGAGGATTTTATTATATGTTTCGGGAAATATCCAAAAGTAGTCGGAGCTATTCATGAATTGCAAAAGATCGCGAAAAATTCTAAACAACATCATATAGATGTGCCGATGAATTTACGTTCTGATAACACGACTTTATGGAGAATTGCAGTGTCTCCACTTGCTGATAAAGGTGGTTATTCTTGTTGGACTATTATAGATATGACACTTTCAGTTTCCCGAATAGAATCACTTGAAACGAATAGTAATTTTCTTCTAGATGTAATTAACAACTCCAATGTCGGATACTTTTGTATAAATTCGAATAATGAAATTACTTTTTGCAACAATACATTTGCGCGATGGTTGGGAACAAATCAGAACAGTGTAATTAACTCGGATTTCTATGCTCATATTATAAAAAATGAGAGCGATGATTTAATAAATAAAAGTAATGAAGCAAAATTAGTTGAATCAATGCCTATAAAATTGAAGCTGAGATCTTCTGTTAGTGATGAAATTGAAGTTATTGCAAAGCAAATTTTTCAGAATAATGAAGAGGATATAAAAGCGTATGTCGTATCAAAAGAAGCTCAACAAAGTGGGGATTTGATTCAAGCTTTAGGAAAAACGAAATTATATTTTGAACATATCTTTGAAGATGCTCCTGTTGGGATTCTTATTACAGATGGAGCAGAAACGATAAGTGCATGTAATGCTACGTTTAGAAAGATAGTTGAAGTAGAAAAAATAGAAAAGGGAACTTTTCTTGATTATATTTCTGATGAAGATCGAGAGACCGTCAGAGAGAAAATCTATCAGTTGATAACTGCTTTATATCAATCTATGCCTCCGTTTGAAATTCATGTTAATTCCAAAAAGCAAAAAAACGTAATGATATATATGTCTAAAATAGAGGAAAATAAACGAACGAAAGATAATGACGGATTAGTCATCTATTTTATAGATATAACGGCTAGGAAAGAATTGCAACATCAGTTCGTACAGTCACAAAAAATGCAAGCTGTCGGACAATTAGCCGGAGGAATAGCACATGATTTCAACAATCTTCTTACGGCAATGATTGGTTATTGTGATTTGTTGTTAGAAAAATATATTCCGTCAGATCAATCTTTTAATGATGTCATGCAAATAAAACAAAACGCGAATCGGGCTTCTAATTTAGTTCGGCAGCTGTTGGCATTTTCTCGACAGCAAACTTTACAACCGAAAATTCTAAGTGTGACGGATATGATAGGTGAATTATCTGCTCTGTTAAAGCGCTTGCTGGGAGCAAAAGTTGATCTGAAAGTTGCACATAGTCGCGATGTCGGGTTTGTGAAGGTAGATCAGATTCAATTTGAGCAAGTGATTATCAATCTTGCAGTAAACGCTCGTGATGCAATGAAAGAAGGCGGGATTTTGACCATTCAGACTTCGCTTTATAAAAATACCGAACCAAAATTTTTGCGTGGAGATACGATGCCTCCAGGTGAGTATATTTTAATTGAAGTCGCAGATACGGGAAGTGGAATATCGGAAAGTCATCTTAACAGAATATTTGATCCATTTTTTTCAACAAAAGAGAAGGGCAGGGGAACTGGTCTTGGATTGTCGACAGTTTATGGAATCGTAAATCAAACAGGCGGATTTATTTCTGTTGAAAGTGAAATAGGTATAGGAACGAAATTTAGCATTTATTTCCCTATGGTTGCTGAGAAGGAAGTTGCTGAAACAAAAGCAAAAGAAGCAAAAAATGAAAATAAAGTTGTAGATATTACTGGAACAGGTACTATTTTGCTTGTGGAAGATGAAGATGCAGTGAGAATGTTTAGCTCACGAGCTCTGCGCGACAAAGGATATCATGTTATAGAAGCTTCAAATGGTGAAGCCGCATTAGAATTTATCAGAAAAGATTCAGAGCAAATAGACTTGGTTATTACTGATGTTGTTATGCCGAAAATGGACGGTCCGACTCTTATGGAAAATATAAAAATTCATAGACCGAATATGAAAGTCATATTTATTTCCGGTTATACAGAAGATAATTTTAGGGAATCACTTGCGAATAACGATAAAGTTCATTTTCTATCAAAACCTTTTAACTTAAAAGAGCTTGCTTATAAAGTAAAAGAAGTTTTGGGATAGTAATTTAATATTTACAGACATTTTTTTCCGCTATTAAAAACGGTTTTTGCTACAAAAAATTTCATATGTTTTTTAATATCATGTACTCGTAGGTAATCAATCATTCCTGTATCCGTAGCAAATGAAGAAACCGCAACGGTTTCTATATCGCGGTTTCTTGCGTCTGTATTGGAGAATAGGGAAATAAACGACTTTCGTGAATGAGCTAACATAATTTCGCATCCAAATCTCTTTAGATCATGCAAATTTTTAATTATCTCAACATTTTGTAGTTTATTTTTTCCAAAACCAATTCCCGGATCAATGATAATATTCGATTTTTGAATTCCTTGTTTTTCCAAATTACGTATAGCTTTTTCAAACCAATGATAATCTACTTCTTGAAGCATTATTATAATTTTTAGATTATTGTTCGCAATTAATTTTATTGTTTCTTCATTTAATTTTTCTAATTTTTGAATATTCGCATATTTTATATTCGGATATTTTTTGAGTGCGTATTCTAAAACTTCGTTCGAATATGTATCGATACTAATACAATCAATATCAGAACACCTTTCTAAGACTTCATTTAATCTGGATATTTCTTCTTGCGATGATATTTCGGTATATCCCGGTCGTGTTGATTGTGCTCCTATATCTACTATTGTAGCGCCGTCAGTAATTAATTGACGTATTTGCTTTTCAGCTAAATTCGGTTGAAAAAATTGTCCACCATCTGAAAAAGAATCAGGGGTTACATTTACTATACCAACAAATTTAGGGTACAGTACAAAATGATTTAGCGCAGTATAACTATTAATGTCGATTTTTATTTCATCAGGGATTTTATATTCCAGTTCAGTGAGCAGATACTGCACAAAGTCGCGATTTTTTATTTCTTTATGCGGAATTGTAAGCTTTTCTTCGAGAATTTGTTGATCATAGTAAGCGAGAATATCTATATCGATAATTCTCGGGGACCATCGTGGGGCATTTTGATCGCGTCCTAGCTTTTTTTCGATCTCTTTTATTTTTATGAGAAGCTCATTTGCAGAATAATTGGTAGTCCCGGAAATAACCATATTAAGATAAGGAATATTCCAACTCGATGGAGAACCTTCCAATAATAATGCTTCTGTTTCAATGATATGTGATATTTGTTTTATTTTAAAAAAAACAGATAATTCATTAATCGCATCTCTAAAATGTTTCATTCTATTCCCGAGATTTGATCCGAATGCTAAGTAAACTAATTCATTTTGTTGCAATTTTTTCCGCATTATTTTAACCTCCAAAATAGTCGTAATTCGATGAATATATTAAATTACTTTGAGGAAAATATGTACGATAAAAATAATGTTTTTTATAAAATACTGCAGTCGGAAATTCCTGCGAAAAAAGTTTTTGAAAATGATGTGGCTTTCGCTTTTTATGATATAAATCCCGTTTGCAAAATTCATGTTCTTGTGATTAGCAAAGGGTTATACAGGAATTTTGAAGAATTTGTGCGACTATCATCAGCGGAAGAAACGAAAAAATTCTTTGAAACTGTTGGTCAAATTGCAGAAAAAGTACTTGGATTGGGAAAGAATGGCTATCGTATTCTTACAAATACTGGTCATGATGCTGGTCAAGAAGTAGAACATTTCCATGTTCATATTTTAGGTGGAGAACGGCTTTAAAGCGTGTTAACATGAGTCATTTCTACTTGAATAGTTATAAATATGCTGTTTAATAGACAAATGTAAATAATCGTTTGCGTCCGTAGCTCAGCTGGATAGAGCGTCTCCCTCCGGAGGAGAAGGCCGGAAGTTCGAATCTTCTCGGACGCACCATTGTGATATAGCAAATTCATTTTTTTCATTAATTGTGATTGCGGTTTTTATTTATTTGATTGAGTTCATTCAATTGAGTTGATTTAAAAATGTATATTTTATAAAATTTTTAAGGCGATTGCGTGATGATGCGTTAGTATCAGTCTCAGTGGCCTATTTTTAAGAAAGGGAACTGCCTCTGTATCGATCGTGGTCGATATACCGTGGTGCCCACCTAGGATCTCGGTCACATGCAGATCCTAGCTAACGGTTATCAGGCTCGCCATTCTTTTGATGATATTCGAAAAAAATATTTAGAACTTTATGGACTGAAAAATTGATAGTGAACGTTATGTTTGTTATCATCTTGCAAAGAAAAAGAGAGATTTATTTTGTTTCAGGAATTTATTCAGGAATACGGGTATTACGCGGTTTTTCTTTTTGCATGCATAGAAGGAGAAATAGCTGTTTTAACTGCCGGTTTTTTGTGTCAACGCGGATTAATGTCGCTTGATTTGGTGATCTTGTGTGCTTTCCTTGGGACTTTTATGACAGAGCAATGTCTTTTTTTTGTCGGAAGAATTTATGGAACGAAAATACTCAAAAAATATCCGAAAGCAGCGAAGAAATCGGAGAGAATAATAGAATTTCTGCAGAAATATGATGCGGCGTTTATTTTTGGATCCCGTTTTATATACGGAATAAGAAACTTTAGTCCAATTGCGATAGGAATGGCCAATATTCATCCGATGAAATTCTCGACATTTAATATTCCAGCTGCTTTTATTTGGTCGGTAGTAATTGCTGGAGCCGGTTATCTGTTTTCTGATGCTCTTGACGCTGCTGAAGAGCATATGCAACTTGTTGAAATCCTTGCTTTAGTGCTGTTATGCGTCGTTCTCGGGATTTTTCTATTTAAAAAAAGGAAGAAAAGCAAAAAACGGAATAAACAACGCGAAGGTATTTAGTATATAAAAATAACTTTATTCTGTTTCTGGATTATTTTTCATTCATTCCTTTTTCTTGGGATAATTTAGAAAAGAAAAGCTTAAAGTGATAATGTCTGGTTATCATCTTTATCTATGATAACGAGAAAAATAGAAAAAAGGTTGTTTTATAGATTTTTCCGTTTTCTTAATTATTTTTTCTTAAAGTTGACCTATAAAAAAATCAGGATATATAACAATGTTCCAACTACTTCAATCTATTCTGCGCGAAAATGACGGGGGGGGGTATTTTCTCTCTTACACAAAGCTTCATGTCTCCACAAGCACCACAAAGGCGGCATATTAATCGAATTCACTTTTAGCATTCCCGTTTGTATTATCTTACTATTTTTTGTGAACGACCACTATCGCATTTATGAATTAAAAAACAAGCTAAAAACTTCCGCATATCTTGCTGCGAGCATGATTCAGCAGCTTACAAGCACTAGATCAGATAAGCAACTTACGAAAAATGACATAGGCAGAATAGCATATGCCAGTTGTCTCAACCTTTTTCATACAAATTCGATGTTTAAACCATGGCCATTTGGCATAGCTTTTTCAATAGATTATTATTACGTAAAGAGGCTTAACAACAACAGTTATCAGTATCAATACAGTTGGGGGTCTACAGATTACAGTTCAGGTACTCCTTCTCCAAAAACAATGAGTAAAGGATGTAATGATATCGTAACAAAAAATCAAAGCGAAATAGAAGCACTACATCCAGATTTAGTTTGTAATAAAGATGGAGAAGAACGCTTACTTATATTTTGCTGTTATAGACGAATGAATTTTAGTAAATCTAAGATCGGACTATTTTTGATGGAACCTAAAGCTGTAATTGGTGGTGTGCATACGAATCATTCTTTTAAAGATTTTTTATATCAAAGCATGGTAATAACTCCGAAACCAGGATTATTTCCAGTAAAAAGTGAATAAAGTTTTTTATATCAAATTCTTTTATTTTTTTCGTTATAGCGTAAAGAAAGTTTATTCAATTTAAGTCTTGCGTATCAGAGGATTTTTCTCTATTTTTGAATTGAAGTTATTTTTCGAGGAGTTTTATGTATACTCTATCTCTTTATGAAGTGAAATCCGGTTTATTGAGCAAGAAATTTTCATCGGTTGAGATAACAAAATGTTTTCTCGAACGTATTGAGAAGTACAAGAATCTTAATGCTTTTATTACGGTTTGTCCTGAGCAAGCATTGGAATCGGCGAAACAATCTGATCAAAAAATCGCGAATGGAATGGCTGGAGAGATGGAAGGAATCCCTCTTGCTATAAAAGATCTCTATATGACCAAGGGTATAAGGACGACCTCGGGTTCGAAAATGCTCGAGAATTTTATCGCTCCATATGAATCTACGGTTACGCAAAAGCTGCTTAATGCAGGTAGTGTCTTCCTCGGAAAAACTAATATGGATGAATTCGCGATGGGTTCAGCGAACATAACCAGTTATTTCGGTAAAGTTGTGAATCCTTGGAGTAAAGATAAGCCTCTTGTCCCTGGTGGTTCATCTGGAGGTTCTGCAGCAGCGGTTGCGGGACATCTATGTGTTGCCGCTACGGGATCAGATACAGGCGGTTCGATCAGACAGCCAGCAGCATTTAGCGGCATAGTTGGCATAAAACCTACATATGGGCGTTGTTCTCGATATGGAATGATCGCACTAGCGTCATCGTTTGATCAGGCTGGACCTATGACGAAAACAGTACGTGACGCTGCAATATTTTTAAAAGTTATTGCAGGATATGATGAAAAAGATTCAACATCAGTAAATGAACCAGTGCCTGATTATGAGTCATTTGTTGGAAAATCAATTAATGGTATGCGTATTGGAATTCCAAAAGAATTTCATATGGATGGTATATCAGATGAAGTTGAGCGATCCTGGCAGAAAGGTATAGATATTCTTAAAGATGCAGGTGCTGAGATTGTGGATATATCATTGCCGTATTCAAAATATTCAATGGCAGTGTATTACATCATTCAGCCGGCAGAAGCGTCGGCGAATTTAGCGCGTTTTGATGGAGTTCGTTATGGTTTTCGTGCGGAAGGTGCGAAGTCACTCGATGAAATGTATGAAATGACACGAGAGCAAGGGTTCGGGGATGAAGTAAAACGTCGCATTCTTATAGGAACGTATGTTTTATCAGCAGGATATTATGATGCGTATTACTCACAGGCCTTGAAAGTTCAGAAATTAATAAGACAGGATCTTGCGTCGGCTTTTGAAAAAGTTGATGCGATTCTGACTCCTACAACACCGCATAGTGCCTTTGCCTTCGGTGAGGAGCCTACGGATCCTGTTACAATGTATTTAAATGATGTTCTTACTGTGACAGCTAATATTGCAGGATTACCAGGAATGTCGATTCCTATTTGCTTAGATAAATTGGGACGCCCGCTTGGCTTGCAACTGCTGGGACCTCGATTCCAAGAGGGCCGTTTGTTTCAAATCGGTGAAGTAATAGAAAAGAACGCAAATTTTCCTAGCTTAAAGGAGATAAACTAATGTCAGAAGAAAAATATATCAAAACAGCGACAGGAAAATGGGAAGCGGTTATTGGGCTTGAGGTTCACGCACAAGTTATTTCTGAATCGAAATTATTTTCAAGTTCATCAACGAAATTTGGAGCAGCTCCGAACGAAAATGTTTCTTTTGTTGACGCTGCATTACCGGGAGTTTTGCCTGTTATTAATTCATTCTGTGTTGATCAAGCTATAAAAACAGGTTTAGGACTCAATGGAGCGGTTAATTTAGTATCAAGATTTGATAGAAAGAACTATTTTTATGCGGATTTACCTCAGGGATATCAGATAAGCCAATATAAATATCCGATAATCAGTGGAGGATATATTGATATTGAAAAATCAGACGGTAATATACGCAGGGTAAATCTTGAACGTATTCATATAGAACAAGATGCCGGAAAAAGTATTCATGATCAAAGTCCGACCAAATCATTTATTGACTTAAATCGCGCCGGCATTACTTTGATGGAAATTGTGACAAAGCCTGATATGCGCAGCGCCGAAGAAGTTACAATTTTTCTGCAAAAATTGAGAGCAATTTTGCGGTACTTAAAAACCTGTGACGGAAATATGGAAGAAGGGAGCATGCGTGCGGATGTTAACGTTTCTATACATCGTCCTGATGAAGAATATGGCACAAGAGCTGAGATAAAAAACGTTAATTCGTTCAAATTTATTGCGGCTGCGATCGATTTCGAAATTGAAAGGCAAATAGGTATTTTGGAATCTGGAGGAACTGTTGATCAGGAAACTCGTTTATTTGATACAGCTTCAGGACAAACGAAAGTAATGCGTTCAAAGGAAGATGCTCAAGATTATCGTTATTTTCCTGAGCCGGATTTACCACCTCTGACTCTTACCGAAGAGCGCATAGAGAAAATTCGTAAGACGATTCCAGAGCTTCCTGATGCTAAAACAGCTCGTTTACAACGAGAATTTGATTTACCTCATTATGATGCAGCTTTAATATCAGCAGAAAGTGAAACAGCGGACTATTACGAAAAAGCACTTGATAGCGTTAATTCACCAACAAAAGATTTTGCAAAGATGTTGGCTAATTGGATGCTTGGAGAGTTGTTTTCATTCTTAAATAAATCGGGAAAAAATATTTCGGAAAGTAATATCTCTGCTGAGAATTTGGCGGAATTGGTTAATCTTATAAAAACAGACGTAATCTCTGGAAAAATAGCTAAGGAAGTTTTAGAATTAATGTGGGATAACGGAAAGAGTCCTGCTCAGGTCGTTGAAGAGAAAGGATTGAAGCAGATAACTTCCGTTGAGGCTATTGAAGAAGTCGCCAAACAGGTTTTGGCAGAAAACGCGGATAAGGTTACGGAATATAAAAGCGGAAAAGATAAATTATTCGGATTTTTCGTTGGGCAAACGATGAAAAAAACAGAAGGAAAAGCAAATCCGAAAATTTTAAACGAAATATTAAGGAAATTATTAGAAGCTTAAGGAGAAAAGGAAAGAACTATGGCAGAAAGAAAAGATACTTCAAAAAAAAGAGGAAAAACATCTTCTAAAGCAGCACCAGAAACACCGAAAACACAAAAGAAAAAGAGTGTTGAAGAAAAAGTTAAAGAAGAAATATCTCAAGAAATTAATAAGGCGGAAAAGTCTGTACAAAGAGAAATGAAGCCTATTGAAAAAGAGTTTTCTCAAGAGATTAAGCAAGCAGAAAAGTTTGTGCAAGAAGAAGTTGATCCAAATGATTGTTGTCATATTCATGATCACAAATGTAAATTCGGTTTTGCATGTGTCGCTATAATTTTGGTTGCAGCTTGTGCGATTGGTGAATATCTGTTTGATCACGAGAGGTATTCTGAATTATCTCAAAAGAGTACTTCTACTATGAATTCTGTTCAGGAAGATCGCGAACAAATAAAAGTTCTTGGACAGAAATTAGATGCAATTGATAACAAACTTACATCTTTAGAGAATAAAGCAAATGGAGCTTCAATAAATAGTGGTCGGAAAAAATGGAAGCTTTGGGTCGCTCTCAAAAATAAACTTGAGTCAGGGGAAAGTTTTGATAACGAATTAAAATTATTCAATGAAATGTTTTCTTATGATAGTGAGTTGTTGCAATTAGTGAAAGAAACAATAGGCAATATTGAAATTGAACCTAAAGAAAGTGATGGAGCAGTAATAGAGACTGTAAAGAGGTATGTGAACAAAGTTGTTACCGTCAGGAAAATAGATCACAGAAAATTATTAGAAATTTCAGGCTATGTTATTACATCAATAGAGGGAGGATTGGTCAATGAGTGAAGAAAAAGATGAAGGTGGTATTATTGACTTTCTTGCGAAAGTTGTTTTTACAATTATCCTTGTTTATGTAGCTTCTTATTTTTCCGGTTATCATGATATGGTAATGGGTTTTTTGAAAAACACTTTCCAACCAGCAATTAAGGCTGCGAAAGATACGAGTAAAGCCGTTGATATAGAACTCAGGCGACGCGGTATTCATGTATCGAATAAAGGGGTACAATATATAGATCCTACAAAAAACAATAACAGCAGTAATAGCGATACCGGACATAAAGCGAGTGATCAATAATTTTATTGATATAGTAGATGTTTCTTACTGTTCTTAAGCTGATTGTCTCATTATCATTATTAATTTCCGCAATTTATATCGGTGGAAATATCTCTTTTGATGTTGACGGTCGTATTTTTGAAGTGCATATAGCCGCGCTTGTCTTTTTTATTCTGATATTGCTATATATTTATGGGGTTATTCTTGCTTTATTTCGCAAAATTGTCTCATTTTTTTCAGGAAAACCATCTTACGAGAAGGGAATAGATCAATTACAAATGGCATTTTCGGGAATTTTGCTAAAAGATCGAAAATTAACTGAGAAATCGCTAAAAAAAGCCAAGAAATACCTTGGTAATATTCCGATTGTCTCGTGGATTGAAGGACAGCTAATGCTGGCGAATAAAGATTATCACAAAGCAAAGGCTATTTTCTATGAGCTTAGCGGAAAAGAGAAAGATACCGCGCTAGGGGCATATAGTATTTGTAATCTTGCTATCAAAGATAGATCCTCAAGTGATGCTATAAACGCGATTAATTCAATTATAAAACTTTATCCTTATGCATATGAGCTAATTTTTCAAGCAATTGTTATTTGTTTGAGAAATAGAAATTTTTCAGAAGCCCGAAAATATATTCCTTCATTAAAAGGGACGAAAAAGGGTAGGGTAGTTGAAGCCATAATATACTTTGAAGAAGGAGCAGCAACAAGCAATTCTGATTTATTAAAGAAAGCCTTTAAATTAGCTCCAGAACTTACAGAAAATGCTATTCGCTATTCTGAATATTTAATGAAAGCAGGCGAATATAAAAGCGCTAGAAAAATTCTGATGCAATCATTTAAATATGTCCATGTTCCAGAAGTATATAAAAAATATATTTCTTGCGGAAAAAATCTATCTGATTCTGATATACTAAAACTTGCAGAAAAAATTGCGAATGAAATTCCTAACTCTTGGATGGTTTATTTTGAATTTGCGAATTGTGCATTACAAAACGACATGAAAAAACTTGCTTTTCAAAATTTCTTAAAAGCATATGAGATTGAACCTTATGATTTTATTGCAGATAAATTAGCGATGCTTCTTCCTGAAATAGAAACAGCAGTTTCAACTGTTCATTCTAATGAGCCATTATCATCCAAGTCGGTAAGGTTTTTATGGAGATGTCAACATTGCGGAAATGAATCGAGAAAATGGCTTCCTATATGCGATCATTGCGACTGGATAGGTGAGTATAAATACGAGGAACTTTCTTTTGTTGAAGAAAATGACGATACCTATATTCCGATTGAATATGGTAAGTAGCCGCAAGTTATGAAATTAGGCAAATTCGCTTTTGAATGGCTCTATTTTTCAATAGGAAATAATCCCGGTTTTGGAGTTATAACCAGATGGTAACCGAAGTCCTTATTACCAAATACAAGATTAATCAAGAATAATCCAATTTTTGATTTATTAAAATTTTTCGGTCTGAAATAGCAAGAAATAATGAGTTTTTCTTCTCCTTCGTTATAGCAGACTAATTCAGATTGCACTGATTTTAATGCGGGATAGACGGTTATTAATCTATCTAATGTCACTTTTGTATTGCTAGTACCTGTGTACATAGTATCAGGAGAGGTACCTTGTTGAGTAGTTGCCCAAGTTTCATTCCATTGATAATTATTGCCGTCTAATTTTTTCAGCCAATCGTAATCTATAGCGAAAAATATTCCAAATGGCCACGGATTAAACATTGTATTTGTATGAAATAAATTAAGACAGCTTGCGAAAGTTATTCTTGCAAGATCTTTAGTGGTAAGTCGTTTATACGATCGATTGTTAGTTAATTGCTGAACCATACTTGCGGCAAGATATGCGGAGGATTTTAGCTTGTGTTTTAATTCATATATGCGGTAGTGGTCGTTCACAAAAAATAGAAGAATAATGCAAATGGGAATAGAGAATGTGAACTCAATTAATATGCCGCCTTTGTGGCGTTTGTAGAGACATGAAGCTTTGTGCAAGAGAGTAAATACCCCCCCCCGCAAATTTTTTGCAAAATTTTTTGTAGTGATTTGAGCATGATAATGATCTCCAATTATTATATTAAATCTTAATTTAATGAAGAAGTATTAAGAAAATGCAAACATTTATGATGGAATTTTAAGCTGGATTTTTCAAAACTTATGTTTTCACTGTAAAAGTATTTACTTCTAATTTTATTTATTCTAGGCAGAGATGAAAAATCCAGCTAATTTTATAGAAAGTTTTATTTCCCCATCGGTTGCTTTTTTAAAACATTTGTTTCAAAGCATAAATATAGTGTATCTATTAGCTTTGCCAAAGCCCCGTTTCCTAAAACATTAAATCCTGTAATAATAGGATCGAATATTACATAGATAGCAATAATTAAAGACGACATATCTGGTGAAAAATTCAAATATTTCTCCAAAATAGGTGTCATAACGATGATTCCACCGGCAGGAACTGCTGCTACGGAAAATTTTGCTATTACAAAAAATATTGTAAAGATGAAATACGTTCCAAATGAAGGTTCTTCTAATCCATAATGCTTTAGTAATGCATAAGCCAGCAAAGGAATTCCCAAACAATCCCCGAGTAAATGGATATTTACTGTTGCGGAAATTATAGATCCTGCTAATCCTTTATTGGTCGCGTTCTTTTCTGCGCACATTATTGTAACCGGCATTGTTAAAGCACTGGAAATTGTACTTACTGCAGTTACAAATGCGGGTATCATGTTTTTTATGTATTTGATACACTTATGAAGATTCCCTTTTGCAACTAAAAAATAAAACAAAAATGTATATAAAGACGCATAAAAGAAAAATAATATAAAAACGAAAGAATAGTTTTTCATCATGTTTACAAGTGTATTTTCAGAAGCACATTTAATTACGAATCCCACTATAAAAAGCGGAATTAGAACAGATATAAATTTGAATAGGCTTTGTATTATTTTATCAGTTTTTTCTGCTAGTTTTTCCGATGCTTTCTTATCAAGCAATAAAGCTGCGCTGATTCCTGAAAATATTCCTCCGAATAATGCAAATTCATTTTTTATTATGCAAGGAAATTCAAATGAAAAATAAGGCGTTAAGGTTTGCTCAATTATGATTTTGTTTCCAAGATCAAAATCGAAGAAATAAAACAACGAGCCTACATAGTGCGTTAAAAATGTGTTGATAAAATTCGATAAGCATAAACAACCGAAAATTAAACAAATTACACTGACTGCATTATGTGCAAGTTTTATGAAAGTTTTAAATAAAAGTCCAAAAATAATAAACGGTAACAGAAAAAGTACCAGAGATTTTATAGTCAGACTGCATGCATAAATAGTTTGTTTTGTAGTAGTTGAGATAATCGGATTTAATAAAATCGAAGCAATTATTATAACTACAAGAACAAACGGCAATTTTTTATGCATATCTATCTCCTTAAATTGAAAGAAAGAATTCATTCATAACTCCAGAGATCATTAATGTCAATTATTATTTGTAAAAAAATGATTTATCAGAAAGATAGATAATGTAGCTTTTTTGTTTCCATACGTCCTTGGCTTATACTATCCAAAATTAATCCACAGGTAAGACTTAAGAAGGATATAAGCATAATTCCCATTGATAAAACTGCGGTGGGCAATCTTGGTACCAATCCCGTTTCAATAAATGTTCCTATAATAGGATAGGCAATTCCTACTGATAACAGACACATGAGCAGAGAAATCATTCCGAAAAAGAAAAGTGGGCGAGTTTCTTTCAGTAGATTAATTATGCTAAATAATATCTTTGCGCCATCTTTAAATGTATTTAATTTACTTTGGGAATTTGCGGGGCGTTCAAAATATGCTGACTCTATCTCTGCAAACGGTATAGATAATGTAAGAGCATGTATGCTTAATTCAGCTTCTATATCGAATCCATTGGTCATTACAGGAAAAGTTTTCACAAATCTTTTTGAAAACGCACGATAACCGGAAAAAATGTCAGAGAATGTACTGTTAAATAAGACTTTTAAAATGAAATTAAATAAGTTATTGCCAAATTTATGTCCTTCTCTATATGCACTTTCGGAGCGTTCTTTTCTTGCGGCAACAACCATATCCGCACTACTATTTTTGATAATTTCGACCATTTTTGGAGCATCGCACGCTGAATAAGTTGAGTCACCATCTACCATTATATAAATGTCTGCATCAACATCAGCGAACATGCGTCTTACTACGTTTCCTTTTCCTCGGTCTTTTGCGATTGTTACGATAGCTCCCGCTTCTTTCGCTCGTTTCGCGGTTTCATCTTCAGAGCAATTATCGTAAACATAGACAATCGCATTTGGAAGATACTTTTTAAATGATCGGACAACGTTTGTTATTGTCTCTGCTTCATTATAACAAGGAATTAACACAGCAATCGACTTCATAGCATCAGGCTAGCATTGATATGGTTAAAAATTGGTAAAGAGCAGCGTAATTATTCAGAAAAAATTAAAAATCTCAGAACAATTTTATAATGATGTATTGGAGAATTTGGAGCGGGCGAAGGGATTCGAACCCTCGACACCAACCTTGGCAAGGTTGTACTCTACCACTGAGCTACACCCGCTCATATTTAGATGTATAACTGACGCTAATAATACCAATTTTGCGTATTAATACAATAGTTTTTTTTGAAGTAGTGGTGAGATTACTGGTATACATGAATTATTTTATTGAATTGTAAACTTTTATGGTATGAATCTTACTGTAGGTTTTTTTGATAATTTGCTTGAATATCAGAAATCAGGAAACAGTAGTCCACTAGAAGATTATTTGTATGAACGAGGAAATCCTGAGATACAAATAAATGGGGAATTAATTTATAGGTCTGGTACTGATCCTAAGATTGGAGAAACGAAGAGAACATCGGATAGAATCGTAGTTGTGACGAGAAACTCATAAAAGATAAAACAAGATAGAAATGGTGTATAAAAAGTTCTTTATAAAAAAAGGATGCAATGCAATTATCTTTTTACCATAGATGAAATAGTTAATTGTACAATGCCATTTTCTCTTCTATTTTATAATATGAAAACATTGTAATCTACTACTTCAAATATAAGGAAAACAGAACAAAATTCGGAAAAGTCATTCAATATCTATTCATAAAATGTAATAATAACATATAAAAAGGCGAATGGAGGAACAAAGTAATTTTGAAACAACGAAGAAAAATGAATTTCAGATATTCTAATAATAAACGATTCTTTCTTAATAATTTTATGCGTTATGCATTATCCAGCCAACAAAATGTATTGATATTTCTTATCATTATTCCATTGATAGTATTTTTTTGCGGAGCAAATGACGATGAATCAATAGATCTGTATCTAAAAAAACTGCAAGTTCTTTCCGAACATACAATTAAAGCAGAACAGCAACAATTTGTGAGGGAATTTTACTGTTATAATCAATATAGACATCCATTAAGAGATGAAAGACATAAAATACGTCGTGAATTTAATTCTAAAAAACAAAAATTGAAGCAGGAATGGGAAATAAAATACAGAATAATGTGGCCGAAATCCAAAATCACTTCTCCTCATCCTCCGATAAAAAATATGGTTATGATTGTAAAGGAATCTCCTTACGAGGCGCATCATATAATTCCGATAAATGCAGGTGGAATAAATCAATGGTGGAACATTACGCCTTTATCGTCAAAAAATCATAAATTATTACATGAATCTATAGAGGAGAAGGCTTGTTTCTCTCATGATTTCATTCATCAAAAAGTTATGAGATTTATTTTGAGAATTCAGGTGTTATTTAACGGTATTTTTAGCGGATATATCAATAAGAAAGGGACAAATTACGCTGGAATAGGGATAAATTAAGAAAGGGCGATAAGGTTATGTTTAGTGTGTAAGTTAACTTTTATAATTTATTAGAAATAATTAACGGAAAATTAGGGAATAGGAGGTATAAGGGAGGAGTAGTACAAGGAGAGATCAGGTGATCGATTCGGAGGATATCGTCGGAATCAGAGCCGACAGGTCAAGAATCTTGACGGAGGGGGGGGAATTTACTTTCTCAAGAATTAAGAGCTGTAGATTACGGAAGTAACTGCAGAAAGTTTCAAAAAAACCAACGATACTGCAAATCAAAAAAACCGAAGAAGCTTCAGGAGTGGAAATTTCGTCTACCGTTGAAGATGATAACCTTAATTAATTCTCTGCTTCAAAATTGAAGGAGGTGGGAACTCGAATATACGTAGTTATGTTTAGGAAACAGAGCGGATACAATTATCTTAAAAGAAACGGAAAATCTGTATATTCAAGTGGTAGCGGAACATATGATTATTCGTATATCTCAAAATGCGCAACTGATTCAGGGGGCGAAGCATATGATGTTGGAAATAATACAGCGACTTTGAAATCGAAATTGGACGAAATTGCTGCAGACATCAAAACCTGGGCAAATTATGAGGAAGCGAAAAATGTAGAGTAGGGAAGAGGAAAGAGAAAGAAAATTGATAGAAAAAAAGTAAGATATATGAATTAAAAATTGTTGATAGAACAACTAAAATTAAGCATATAATTTAATAGATAATTTTACGATAAGCTGAAGCTAATTAATAAATTCACATCAATATACGACTTTTATATATCATATAAACGTAAACAAAAAAATTATGTTGTAATGGATTATAATCACTCGTTTTTTCCGGGAAATAATCCTGGTTTTGGGGTGATTACTACCTGGTAAGTGAAAAGGTTGTTAGTCATGCCGTCTATTCCTTTAAATGTTTTCGGGTTTAATATAAAAAAGCCAAGTTTATTTTTATTAAACGACTTATTATATTTTCTATAACAACATTCTATGCAAACTCGTTCATCTCCATCTTTATCGCAAACTAAATCTGGATTTTTCGCTTCGACATCTGCCTGTGTAATTGTTTTTACGCTATCGCAGTTTCTATTCATTCCTAGAGGTGAAGGACTTGCACTAGTAGTTGCATAACAATGCTGAAATTGATAACTATTGCTGTTAATTCGTTTTACCCATTCATAACTTACTGCGTAATAGATTCCGAATGGCCACGGATTAAACATAGTATTTGTGTGAAAAAAGTTTAGGCAGCTAGCATATGTTACTCTTGCAAGATCGTTTCTGGTTAGTGTCTTATCAGATTTTGAGTTTCCAAGCTGTTGAACCATGCTTGCGGCGAGATATGCAGACATTTTTACTTTATTCTTTAGTTCGTAGAAACGATAGTGATCAGAAATGAAAAATAAAAGAGTGATACAAACAGGAATACTGAATGTAAATTCAATTAAAATACCACCTTTATGGCACTTATAAAGGCGCAAAATCCTGCGTAAGAGAGCAAATACCCCCCCCCGCATTTTTTATACTTCAAAAATCTCTTTTGTGATTTGCTAAACATCATCAGGTTCTCCGAATATATATGTAATTTTTAATGAAAAACAGTTAATAAAGTGAAAAAATTATAATTTTTAATGGGTTCCTTATTAATTCGAACAAGCAACTTTATTCTGTTGCTATACAGCAGTATTTGCGGCACTTTTTTACGAAATCAAATGCTTTACTCCACATTGTTTGAAAAATATTCTTTTTTTGTATACTTCTTTTATGCTTTTTCCACAGATCTTGAGCTGTTGCTTCATCTACTTCCAATAATTTTTCTGCTAAAACACGAGGTATTTGAAAATGCATAAAATCCATTGGTTGACGCCATTTTCCACCCCAAATATTGAAACCATGATTTCTAAAAATGGAAACAACTTTATCAGTAATCATTCCCTTCCGTTTGATTTCTCTGTTCAAGAATCTATCGTCCGATCCTTCTTCTTGAATAACTATTTTCAACACAGAAGTAAGTTCATCACCCATTATATTCCAATTAGATAGATTGGCAGTGATTAATTTTAAGTCTTTATCTCTATCAGAGCTTCTTTCGGGATCCATTTTCATGGTTTGAATATTAAAGTAGGGATTAATTAATTCGTTGATATCTATTGCCGCTCCATAAGAATGCAATGAGATTTGTGTTCCTTCTGTGATTGATCTGGATTCTATAAATCCACTGGCCATGTATATTGGAAAATTTATTTCAAATAATTCATTAAAGATTTCTTCGACATCATTTTTTAGAACGTTCATGACATTTAATTCAATGCTTTTTATACTATCATCAAATGAATGACATATCACTTGCGTACTTACAATCTTATTTATGCCACTACCTATTTCTAATAAATAAGAACTAGCAAAAACGCTCGTATTTATGTTGGTCACTGATAAAAGAAATATAAGAATAACGAAATTTTTTTTCATATATCACACATATACCTCCAATTTGCCACAGTTATCAAGTAACAACAATTTGTAATCCATCGTATGCAGGAAAAACATTTCGCGGAAGATTTGCACATAACGAGTCATAATCTAGGTCAATGCTCATATGTGTAAGATATGTTTGCCTTGGTTTTAATTCGCGTACCCAATGTAGCACCGTGTCCAAATTCGCGTGTGTCGGTTTCGCATCTCGACTTAGACAGCCAACGATCCAAGTATCAAGTCCATGTAATTTTTCAAAAGTACTTTTTTCGAATGAAACAACATCAGTGGTGTATGCAAAATTACCAATTCGAAGTCCTGTACTTTTTAAATAACCATGATCTTGTTCAAAACAAATTCCTGAAATATCTCCTATGGTGAATTTATCATCTACAATATTTGCTTCAACATAAGGTTTATAAAGATCTTGTCCGGAATCTTCAAATAAATAGTAGAACATTTTTTTCAAACTATGCATTACGTAATCCTTCGCGTATATTTGCAAAGATTTTTCCATTCCAAAATATACAGGACGCAATTCATTTATTCCGTTCGTATGATCGTAATGTTCGTGAGTAATAAAAACGCCATCGATTTGCGATGAGCCAAAACTCAACAATTGCTGGCGCAAATCAGGAGACATATCGATCAATAGGCGTGTCTTTTCTGTTTCTATAATTATGGATGAACGAGTGCGACGGTTTTTTGGATTGTTTGCATTACATTGTCCCCAACCATATTTCAGTAAAGGAACTCCGCCTGATGCTCCACATCCTAAGATAGTAACCTTCAGCATTTATTTCTCATTTGGATTTTAAAACGATCAATATGTGTTTCTTTTTTCCGCAAGAAAATTTCAACAAACCATCTTTGAAATTCTCTTTTTGAAATCGATAGTCCTCGTGAATGGTTTTATCGTCTGCGTAAATTCCTCCTCCGCGAAGAAGTCGTTTTGCATCGCCACGACTTTCACATAATCCACTTTCTACTAACACATCAATTGCGGATTTTGATAAATCATTTATCTCATATCTTGGAATAGATGACATTGCTCCAAGATCTGCATTATCTTTTGCGAACATTCCCGCTGCTGATTTATGAATTTCATCAAGAGAATCTTTACCGTGCACAAGGGAAGTAATTTCATCCGCTAGTTTCTTTTTTAGCTCATTAATTTCTTGTCCTTGTACGCTTTCCATTTTTTTTATCTCATCGATTTCAATATCAGTGAAAAGATACATAAGTTTTATGACATCAGCATCATTTACGTTACGCCAATACTGCCAAAAATCATAAGCAGATAATAACTCTTGATCAAGCCAAACTGCTCCGTTGGCAGTTTTCCCCATCTTCTTACCGTCGCTAGTAGTAAGAAGAGGATTTGTGAAACCGAAAACTTCTTTTCCGAGCTTCTTTTTTATTAGTTCAACGCCACAGCAGATATTTCCCCATTGATCTTGTCCGCCGAATTGAATGCAACAACATTTATCAGTGTACAATTTCAGAAAATCATAAGCTTGCAATATCATATAGTTAAACTCAAGAAAGCTCAAAGAGCTATTGGACTCTAATTTTGTTTTTACAGAATCAAATCCTATCATGCGATTTATTGAAAAGTATTTTCCGATTTCACGAAGAAAAGGAATGTATTCGATTCTATCCAACCAATCCGCATTGTTAACCATAATCGCATCTGAAGTACCATCACCAAATCGCAAGAATGGCAGAAGACATTTTTTTATACCAATTAAATTTGTCGCAATTTCTTCATCGCTTAAAATCGGTCGAGTAGTATTTCTGAAAGATGGATCTCCGATTTTTGTTGTGCCTCCGCCGACTAATATTATCGGACGGTGTCCATGCTTTTGAAACAAACGCATCATAGCAATAGGAATGAAGTGTCCGACATGCAAACTTTTTGCGGTTATATCAAACCCTATATATCCTGATCGACCTGGAGTCGCAAGATAATCATCCATAGCATCGAGGTTGGTCGACTGATAAAAGAAACCACGAGCCGCTGCTTCATTTAAAAATGATGATTTGTATTTCGCCATGGTATTTTCCCTTGCTACAATCCGTTTAATACTCAAAAAACACTGAACATTTTATACTTAACTTTTACGCATTAATGGTTTTTTTTGCGTATCTGCTCTGTAAATATTCAGTAACACAATCTTTTATGGTGTCCAAGTGATCGGTAAAAGAATGGTTGCAATTTGGAATCACACGATAATCTATGGAAATTCCTCTTTGTGAATTCAGTTTCTCCACTAATTTATCAACATTCTCTGTTGGACAGAACTGATCGTCTTGGCCGTTTATTATCATCCCAGAAACAGGGCATGGAGCGAGGAAAGAAAAATCATATTGGTTCGCCGGAGGACATACCGATACGAAACCAGCAATTTCCGGACGACGCATAAGTAACTGCATTCCGATTAATGCACCGAAAGAAAAACCCGCAACCCACAATTGCCTTTGTCCATGATTTATAGACTGAATCCAATCCAAAACAGCGGCTGTATCGGTTAACTCACCTTCGCCTTTGTCATATTCGCCTTCAGACTTGCCGACACCTCTGAAATTAAACCGAATCGCAGAAAATCCATTTTCGATAAACGCTTTATAAAGAGTTAGAGTAACGCGATTGTTCATTGTCCCTCCCTGAAGAGGATTTGGATGTAATACAATGACTAACGGAGCCATAGGATTTTTGCTGTGATGATACCTGGCTTCGATTCTCCCTGCATTTCCTGTCAATACTATCTCTGGCATTTAAAAATCTCCTGCTAATGCTGTTGTTACTTGCGCAAAATTAAAAAATTAATACAAAAAAATTCAATTCGAAACATAAAATAGCTAAAAACCCTGATTAATATACAATTTCATACAATAAAATCAATGAAAACTAACGTTTTTTTGCTTTCATCAAATAAAATAGTGTCGAAAAATCGAAAGACAAGGAGTTTTTGTGGAAAATTCCGTTTAAGCTACTTCGCAAATTTCTCTAAAACATGCGTTGGGCGATTTGAACCCTCTTGCTGTCCTGATACACGATACGAAATTTCTCCGTATAGAGCTTCAAATCTTTGTTCTAACGGTATTTTTTCGTCCTTCAAAAATTCTCCTGCAACTCCTGTCATAACCATTGCAGAATTAATATTTGCATTATTTGCGCCAAGAATGTCTGTCCATGGAGTATCTCCGATCATCACAATTTTATCTTCTGGCTCTGTAAATTGTTTTGCAAATTCAAAAATTCCTCTGTAAGGTTTTCCGAAATATATGACTTTCCCGCCTAACTTTTCGTAGTATTTTCCTAGAATTCCTTGAGCAAATACGGGAGCTATTTTGTGAGTACTATCTGATTCATGAGCAAACATATCGGGATTTGCAACAAGAAGAATTTTGTTTTTCTCAAGGCATTTTTCCAATACTGCAGCAAATTCCATAGGTCCTTTTCTTCCTGACGGATCATGTAATTTATACCAATCACAATGAACAACGTCTTCAATTTTTACAGGATTTTCATTTTCATCTAGTAAATTATCGATTCTTACTCTGCCATACAATGTTCGTGGTACGCCAACATACATCAAATCAGCATAATCAAAAGATTCTGTTTTGATTATTTGAGAATCTGCAAAAACGCTTGCATTTCCCATGAATAAACATTTCACAGAGGATATTTTTTTACCCAAATTTTTTGAAATTTCCTGAGCTTTAGATGTGAGAATATAGTGCAGATACTCTCCTGATGTCACAAATTTATCGTAGTGGGTGCCGGCGTACATTTCACGCTGTTCATAGCTCCGCTTTGCATCTTCAGATACTTGCGTTGTATTAGATAATATAATGACTTTTTTACCTAATTTCCTTAGTTCTTCCATTGTTTCAAGAGTATTATCGTATAAAGAGAAACCGTTGTATAAAACTCCATAAACATCAATAAAAAAAGTATCGTATTGATCTGCTAAGGAAAGTATATTCTTTTCAATTTTCATTATTTTTCTCTTTTTCGTTCATTTATTCTTTTTTATTTTATCTGGATAGTTTTTTGTATTTTATTCTATGCGGAATAAGTTCACTAATTCCCAAACGCTTTTTCTTATCTTCTTCGTACGCCGAAAAGTCGCCTTGGAACCATTCAACTTTGCTATCTCCTTCAAATGCCAAAATATGCGTTGCTATTCTATCTAAAAACCAGCGATCGTGGCTCACAACAATAGCACAGCCTGCAAAATCGAGAAGAGCATCTTCCAAAGTTCTAAGAGTATCTACATCTAAATCGTTGGTCGGCTCATCTAAAAGAATAACATTTGCTCCTGATTTTAGGATTTTTGCAAGATGCACACGATTCCGTTCACCCCCAGACAGCTGATTTATGTATTTTTGTTGATCTGTACCTTTAAAACCGAAATAAGAAACATATGCACGGCTTGAAACTCGACGTTTCCCGAGTTCCAACTCATCTAAGGAGTCGGATATTTCTTCCCAAACGGTTTTTTTATCGTCCAAAGCATCTCGACTTTGATCGACATACGCCATTTTTACCGTTTCTCCTATAGTAATTTTTCCGAAATCTTGTTTTTCTTTTCCTGTTAGAATTTTAAATAGAGTGGATTTGCCTGCCCCATTCGGTCCTATCACTCCTACAATACTTCCAGGAGGAAGATCGAATGATAAATCCTCAAACAGAACCTTTTCGCCAAAAGATTTGCTTAAGGATTCCGCTCGGATGACTATATCACCAAGTCGTGGACCAGAAGGAATGTATAGAGTTGATGTATTATACGTCTTTGAATTTTCTTGCTCTAGCATTTCGCTATATGCACTGATTCTTGCTTTGCTTTTGGCTTGTCGAGCTTTTGGAGATTGATGAATCCATTCAAGCTCACGTGCTAAAAAGCGTTTACGATCATTGTCTGCATTTTCTTCTTGCTCAAGACGTTTCTGCCGTTCTTCCAGCCAAGCAGAATAGTTGCCTTCAAAAGGATAAGTCGAACCTCGATCTAATTCCAAAATCCATCCCACAACATTATCAAGAAAATATCGGTCATGTGTGACTAAAACGACAGCGCCCTTATATTCCTTTAAGTGTTGTTCAAGCCATGCTACAGATTCAGCATCGAGATGGTTTGTTGGCTCATCTAAAAGAAGCAAATCAGGTTTCTGAAGTAAAAGTTTACAAAGAGCTACCCGGCGTTTTTCTCCTCCCGATAGGTTACCTGCGATTGCTTCAGGCGGAGGACAACGCAAAGCATCCATGGCGATTTCTATCGTTCTATTAAGATCCCACAATCCTTGAGCATCAATCTGTTCTTGCAGTTCTGCTTGCTTTGCAATAAGAGCATTCATTTCATCGTCTGACATTTCTTCTGCGAATTTTGCAGAAATCGCATCGAATTCATCGAGAATAGCTTTTTTTTCTTTGAGAGCGGACATTATATTGTCGAATACGGTGGCATTTTTGTCTAACTCAGGCTCTTGAGGAAGATATCCGACAGTGGCTCCTTTTGCCGGCCAAGCTTCTCCATTAAAATCAGTATCTAATCCTGCCATTATTTTTAGAAGAGTGGATTTTCCTGCGCCATTTTTACCGACAATCCCAATCTTTGCATCAGGAAAAAATGAAAGCCACGTTTCTTTTAGAACTTGTTTTCCTCCAGGATAGACCTTCGACGCGCCTTTCATGACGTATATATATTGATACGAAGCCATTTTAATATTTCCAACTAATTTTAAGAAACAACAAAAACTACAGCAGCGATATTGATAATGCTACAACTGACTATGCTTTTGCAAGAGAAAACATGGATGTAGTAGTGGGAAAACGATCATTATTTTGAGAAAACAGAAAAGAGCTTTTATTTATTTTTTTTGCTTTTTATCTCTTCTTTTTTTGTTTGAGCCAGAGGATGGAATTTGTTTACGACCTCACGCAGTCTTTTGCTTGTAACGTGCGTATATATTTCAGTTGTTGATATATCTTGATGCCCCAGCATTTTTTTTACACTCAGAAGGTCAGCTCCATTATCCAAAATATGCGTTGCAAATGCATGTCTCAATACATGAGGCGAAATTTTCGTCACATCTACTCCTGAATTTATCGCTAGATCTTTTAATATCTGAAATACTCTCTGGCGTGTTATATGTTTTGTCGGATTTACCGATGGAAACAACCAAACCGATTCCTTGCAAGTTGCAAGCCATTCGGGTATTAGCAAAACAACTCTTGCTGATATTGGAACAATACGTTCTTTACTTCCTTTTCCGAAAACTCTTATAAATTTATTTTCCACAATTGTGTTTCTTTTTAGAGAAATTAATTCGCTAACTCGTAATCCGCTACCATATAGAATCAGCAAAATTAATTCCGCTCGAATATCATCAGGTGCTGGCAGTGTTAATATCGCATTCTGTAATTTTTCTATAACTTCTTCGCTTACTATTTTAGGAAGAGGTCTACGACTTTTTGGTTGATGAATAAAACGAGTAGGATCGTGCGTGATTAATTCTTCTCTATATAAAAATTTAAAAAATTGTTTTAATGCTGATAATTTTCGCTTTACAGATGAGGTTTTCAGTCTTTTCTCGTCCAAATTAGCCAAATAATCTTTAATATTTTCTTCTGATACTTCCTTTTCAAGGTCAATAAAACCGCAAAAATCTGTTAGATCCATTATGTAAGATTGTATTGTATTATCAGCTATATTCCGTTCACTTTTCAGATATTCAACAAATAATTCAATATATCTGTGCTGCATTTTTATCTCGATTATATTAATAATTTCTTTACCATATCCAATTATAAATTTATAATACTCCAGTAATTAGAATGTGTATGCAAAAATACTTTATGCGAAGTTGTAGTTTTCATTTTTATTTCTTTCCGCAAGATTTCGATTCTTTTTTATCGCTTATCTCTGGTTCGGCTTTCCGTTTTATTAATGTTGGAATTTAATGGCTTATATTATTTTTAGTTTAGGCGTTTTGTGCTTGATATGTATTGCTGGTTTTATTGCTGGAGCAGAGACTGCGATTACAGGAGCTTCAAAAGCGCATTTATACCATCTCGCGAAGAAAAAAGACCAAAGAGCTAAGAAAGTTTTGGAGCTAAAAGAAAAAATGACCACATCTATTGGAACGATTTTAGTTCTAAATCAGATGGTCGTTTATCTCATACCTATAGTAAGCACTTTGTTTGCTTTGAAGTATTTTTCAGCTGCGGAAACGGCAATTATGCAGACAATCATAGCTGTTTTACTTATGACTTATGCTGAAATATTCCCAAAAATGGTTGCAATAAAATTTACGATGGAATACGCATTATTTGTTGCTCCGTTTGTAGATGTGATTGTTTTTTGTTTGAAACCATTAATTAGCGTCCTAGAATGCTGTGCTCGAATTTCTATGAAGCTCCTTCGAATGGATGTTGAAAATGATCATGTGTCCGAAAATCCTGATGAAGAGCTACGAGGAGCAATCGAAATGCACTCGTCAGAAGGTAACGAAGACGAAGAACAAAAGAAAATCATGCTTAAGAGTATTCTTGACTTAGAAGCTATTCGAGTTACTCAAGCAATGGTGCACAGAAAAAATATGAGTACTATTGATTCATCACTTCCTGTGGCGAAGATTGCCGAAGAACTCATGAATTGCCAGTATTCTAGAGTTCCAATGTGGAAAGATAATCCTGAAAATATCATAGGGATTTTAAAAACAAAAACCTTTTTCCGAGCTTTGCAATTGAGTAATGGAAATATAGAAAATGTAAAAATAAATGGTTTGATTTCGCCACCATGGTTTATTCCTGAAACGACACATTTGCTTGAGCAATTGCAGAATTTTCGCAAAAAACGAGAACATTTCGCACTCGTTGTTGATGAATACGGCGATCTTATGGGTTGCATAACTTTAGAAGATATCTTAGAAGAAATTGTAGGAGATATTGGTGACGAATATGATGATGCTACCGATGAAGAAATGAAAATGCAATCCGATGGTAGCGTAATAGCGTATGGCACAACTCCTGTTCGAGATATAAATAGAGAGTTCGATTGGAGTATCCCAGAGGAAGACGCAGCGACGATTGCTGGTTATATTATGGGAGAATTGCGAAAAATTCCTGATGCAGGTCAAGTATATAATTTGTCAGGATATAAGATGGAAATTCTGAGACGACAGAGAAATCAAATCGTTTTAGTAAAAATTACACCAATGGTGGTTAGTGAAGACAATAATAGCATTTGATTTAAATTTTAATTTTTTCTATGCTAGCTTAATGTAGGGTAAATTAGTTTTTAGAATGAAAATTCATTTTGTAAGCTCATGTAATGCTAAGTCTAAAAGTGCATATAGACAAATGACAAAACTGTATGGACAGTCTGATGTTTCGGAAGCTGATTGCATTGTTGTTTTATCGGGCGATGGAATGGTTTTACGCGCTTTTCATGAAAATTATAAGCAAGGAATTCCGATTTACGGAGCAAATCGCGGAAAAATAGGCTTTCTTACAAATCCATATTCAGTAGAAAATTTAGTAGAAAGAATAAGAAGTGCTGTTCCGCTCAAAATTCATCCATTATATGTGCATATAGAAACACGAAATGGCGAAATTTTTGAAACAATTGCGATAAATGAGCTTTATTTGCTGCGACAAACACATCAAACTGCGAAAATAAAAATCGTTGTTGATGGTATAGAACGTATGAAAGAAATGGTTTCTGATGGCATCATTGCGGCAACCGCTACGGGAAGCAGCGCATATAATTATTCTGCAGATGGACCGATTATTCCACCTGGAACAAAACTGATTGCATTGACTCCAATAAGCTCTTTTCGTCCGAGAGGCTGGCGCGGAGCATTGCTTGAGTCATCTTCTGTTATAGAATTTGATATAATAGACGCACAAAAAAGGCCGGTATGTGCAGTTGCAGACTATGTTGAGTTTCGAGATGCTTCAAAGGTAACGGTATCAGAAGCAAGCGATATAACTCTTACTCTATTGTTCGATAAGGACAATTTGTTCAAAGAAAAAATTATTCAGGAACAATTCGCAGCGTAAAAGATAAAACTATATTTCCTGTTGTACAAGTTCAGGAAATCCTTCCTTGCGCAACAGCATAGCTTTTTCTGCGCCTTTCATATCTTCTGCAACCATTTCTTTCACCAACATATCAAGCGTATATTTTGGCTTCCATCCTAATATTTCACGTGCTTTGGATGAATCTCCCAGCAAAAGATCTACTTCAGTTGGTCTAAAGTATTTTGGATCAATCTCTATTATTGTTTTTCCTGTTGTTTTGTCTATTCCTTTTTCAGCTATACCGTTTCCAGTGAATTCGATATCTATTCCCGCTTCTTTGAAAACCATTTTGCAAAAATCACGAACAGTAGTGGTAACACCTGTAGCTAACACGAAATCATCAGGTTCATTTTGTTGAAGAACTCTCCACATTCCTTCGACATAGTCTTTTGCGTGTCCCCAATCTCGTTTTGAATTTAAATTTCCCAAATACAATTTTTCTTCTAAACCGCATTTTATTCTTACGGCAGCTCTGGTGATTTTTCGGGTGACAAAAGTTTCCCCTCGACGAGGAGATTCATGGTTAAAAAGGATTCCGTTTGATGCAAATATGCCGTATCCTTCACGATAATTTACGGTAATCCAATAGGCATATAGCTTCGCACATGCGTATGGAGACCGTGGATAGAACGGAGTAGTCTCTTTTTGTGGAGTTTCTTGTACTAAACCATATAATTCTGATGTAGAAGCCTGGTAAAATTTCGTTTTTTTCTCTAATCCGAGAATACGCAAAGCTTCGAGAATACGAAGTGTACCAAGTCCATCAGAGTTTGCTGTATATTCTGGACAATCAAAAGAAACTCGCACATGCGATTGAGCTGCAAGATTATATATTTCATCCGGCTGTATTTCTTGAATAAGACGGATTAAGCAAGTCGAATCTGTAAGATCTCCATAATAAAGTTTAAAACGTGAATTTTCTTCATGAGAATCTTGGTATAGATGATTGATTCGCTGCGTATTAAAAGATGAAGCTCGACGCTTCATGCCATGAACTTCATATCCCTTTTCCAACAACAATTCTGCAAGATAAGAACCATCTTGACCAGTAATTCCTGTAATCAGCGCTTTTTTCATCATATTTATTCCTCTTTTTTAACTTCTTAAATTCATTATACAAGCAAGGTTTTTTAATGATTCTTTTTCAATCTTTTTTACGGTTGCTTTTAGTCCAGTTTGTATTTTTAAATAATTCTGAGCATTCATATTTATTGCATCCAGCATTGCATAATATAACATTTCATTATTTTCGTACACTATACTATTTTTGTTTGAAAAACCGTAGATATTCGCAAAAGTTTTATGTATTATGCAGGGTTTTAGAAAACCATATACCAATTGAAAGGTGCCACTGGTGCCATCTCTTAAGTATCTTTTATGTGATGGCATATCCGGATCAAGCAATGGTAAGAAAAAGTCAGCTTTTTCAATTTCTTGATACATCTTTTCATAATCTACTCTGCCAAGTATATGAAGATGTTTTTTCGCACTATCTGAAACTGTTCCTATATTGCCATATCCAATTATAGTGACTTTAAATTTTTCTTTTTTTTCAGCTAGCTGGTCTAAAACTTGTGCTAACAAAATAGTATTTCTTTTTCTATTGATATCCCCTACAAGAATGAAATTAGTTTCATCAGAATTTTTTTGTGTTATGTTTACTATTCCAAAATAATGCGGATTTACAACAAATTTTTTTAAGCCAGAATCGTTTGTCGGATTTGCTAATATGATTTCGCTATTACTATTCCGCTTATCTATATGATGTTGAACGTATATATTTTTTTGTTTTCCATTTGTTAGTTTTGGGAAAAATTGCTCAATGTCAATTTCAGCATGAGTGTTTACTTTGTATGTAACTTTGGAATTGAAGATTATCCTCTGATATTTTTTTATACGTTCATCAGATAAAATAAACTTCATTTCTTTTTCCGTAAAAGTCCATATTGTTGGTTTTTGAAAAAATCTTGAAAAACATTTGTCTCCGTTTTTTAAAACTGCTATCTCAACTTCATAACCTAATTTTCTCAAATAATTGTAATATCCTGGTAAAGTTTCATGATGACAATCGTTTGGTTCAATTAAAAGTATACTATTTTCACTAACTTTATGCTCAAAAAAATTAGTTATATATTTGCGTCGTATAGGGAGATATTTTTTATTTATACTAAACTTTATTATATTCTTAAAATAGATGGTTATATGCTTTGCTTTATTTTCAATTCTAAAAAATGAACTTAAATGCAAAGCTTGAACTCCATCAAAGAAATCATTACTTCCAGTTTTTCAATATCCATGATGAAGAATTTGCTTTATTACTTCCGCCAACTCCAAACTCTAACTTTACATTACATTCTTCGCAAGTTGGACCTTCCGGGATATTGCTTTTTGTACGATCTCCGCCATTTGCGAATATCAATTCAGCCTCCGGATATTTTTTTCGAGTGATTCTTATACCATCGCTTGCGGAATTGTCACTGTCATCGAATCCGTAAGCGGCTATTACGCCTTTTATATTTTCGCATACAGTCTTGCGTGTTTTGAATTCCATAAAATTTTTCCCTTTTTTTCGACACAGCCATTCATCAGAATTCAATAATAAAATCACGCCATCTGACTTGCTTGCTGCATCTTTTATCATCTCTATATGGCCTTCGTGAATCGGATCAAAACCACCGCTGACTATATAATATTTACTCATAATCTGCATTTTCCTTCAAAAATTTCAATGTATCATCTGGGCTGTTTACCGCAACAACTTGAGCATTTCCTAATTTCAATAATTCTTGTGCAAGAGAATAATCATTACCGCCTTTTTCAGTACGATCACCGAAGAAAACGATCTTTTCATTTTTATATGTCTCTCTTAACTTTGTTGCAACTTGTTCTTTGCCGAATCCATGCGGAACTATATCTATGCTTATGTTTCCTCCGACAGAAATATCATAATCTGGATACATTTCGGATAATTCCGCTGCAATTTGCTGACGTTCTTTGTGTAAATCATCCCATTTCTTGTAAGCAATTCGTGCTTCTTGCGGACAATTTCTGCCAAGAACGCTGAAATTCACCATACCTTGGCGTTTTTCAATGTAATTTTCAAATAATTCACCTGAATATTTTGTATTTTTGCGGTAATACTCGAGTTTTTTTATCAATGAAGTTTCAGGAACAAATTCATTGCGATATATAAGTTTATCTTTCAAATAAAATTCGTTTCCCATAGAACAGTATAAACCGGCGATTTTATCAATGATATTTTGTGGCAATTGTTCTTTTACTTTTTTCAGGTCTGATCCGGATACCACAAAAAATATGTTTTTTTCTATAAATTTCTCGAAGAACTCAGCAAATTCATTGGTCATAGGTAGACGCGCGGGGGTCAATGTGCCATCCATATCAGCGATGAAGATTTTTTTATTCCTATTATATATATCTTCGTAGCGAATGATGTCATTTTCGTCGAGAATATCTCCTAATTGAGTTTCCTTAACAATTAAAACTGAATCTCCTGCGTTTTTTAAACGATGGATGGCTTTTATGGGAATATCGATAACTGCACCGACCGAAAATTGTGAGACTTTATCATTGATTGTGACTTCCGCTATTCCTTCAACAATTTTCCATTGTTCAGAACGATGCTTATGTGATTGTAGCGACAAGCAGCCACCGATGTTGACGATTATAGTTTTTTTCACAAAACCATCTCCGACTTCATCGACTTTCCAATGTCCCCATGGTCGCTTGCCATGTTCTTCTGTTTTGTAGTTATTGCTACTCATAGAATAAAAACCTTAATGACGCTTTATCTTCAATATAGTTAGGTATAATATTCGAAATAAAAGATATCTATAATTATCTTTTACTTCAAAAAACTTTATTATGCCAAATAACTTTAATAGCCATCGTTTATGTCCTACAGGATGTGCAATATAATTAAATGAAAATATATTAATCAATCCAAATAATTTTATTTTCCAGATTAATGGAATAAAGTATCCTCTCGGAAAAAAGTATATATCATTATTTATTTCTTTTGGACGAAGATGATTAATCATCTGACGCATACGTGGACAAACTTTATTCTTAATCATATTTAGGGTGTCTTTTGATATGCTATAAGCACATTCGAAGGTACCATATCTGTAATTTTTTAAAGCCTTTTTGTGAATTTCAGTTGTTCTTGAAAAATATTTTTTCATAATTAGATGAACTTCTTTTTTAGAAGTTTCAATATCAATTCCTGAAGTTCCCCCTCCTCTAAAACAAGAAATAACTTTGTTCACAATAGAAATGGTATATCCTTTTAGTAATAAACGTATAATTAAATCATAGTCTGCTGCGCTTTTGTATTTTTTTGCATCGAAACAACCTTCTTTTAGTAACACATCTCTTCGCGTGAACATTGTTTGATGGCAAAATGGCATACGTAGAAAAAATATTTCTGGCTGAACATTTATCTTGGACGAGATCTTTTCGTTTTCAATATAGTATCCGTATGCACATGAAAAATCAGCTTGTTCATTTTCTAATGATCTAATACTTAATGATATTGCAGATTCTTTATAAAAAAAATCATCGGAGTTCAAAAAAACCACATATTTACCTGTGGCCTTTTTAATTCCTTTATTCATAGCATCATAAATACCATTATCTGGTTCTGAGTAATATGTTATCCATTTTTTCTTTTGGTATTCTTTTAATATATCTAAAGTACCATCATTAGAAGCTCCATCAATAACTATATGTTCTACATTTGAATAAATCTGCTTATGCACAGACTCTAAGCATTGACGGAAATATTGTTCTCGACCGTTTTTTATCAGGTTATAAGTAACGGTTACTACTGTAACCTTTGGAAACAATTCTTCTTCCATATTAGTATTATTCATTAATATATCCTTCATAAAACATTTTTATTCCATCGCTCAAGGATATTTTAGGCTGCCAACCAAGAGTGTGTATTTTCGTTGCATCCATTAGTTTTCTTGGCATGCCATTTGGTTTTGCATGATCATATTCTATATCACCTGAAAAATCTACAACTTGCTTTATTATTTCATAAAGATCGCAAAGTTGTATGTCTTTACCTGAAGTTATATTAACCAATTCACCGACATTATCAGCATTGCATTTCTCCATGATATATACACATGCATCCGCTAGATCATCGGAATGCATAAGTTCCCTATATACAGATCCATCTCCCCAAACTATAACATGGTCTCTGTATGCTCCAACTGAATTTAATGCTTTCTCAAGGTCTTCATTATTACAATTATCAGGCAATGCGTAACCAAAAGGATGTTTTTCGAGGTCGCGTCTTATACCATCGAAATCCTTTTCGCTCAGCAATTTTGCTAAGTGAAAACGTCGTATAAGCATAGGAAGCAGATGCGCTGTTTCCATATTAAAATTATCATTTGGACCATACTGATTGGTTGGCATAAGTGATATAAAATTTGTTCCGTATTGTTCATTATAATAGCGGCACAGTTTGATTATAGCGATTTTCGCGATTGCATATGCCTCATTCGTAGGTTCTAAATATCCTGATAGTAAAACGTCTTCTTTCATAGGTTGAGGTGCCAATCTCGGATAAATGCAGCTAGAACCAAGATTTAATAGTTTTTTTACTCCGTATTTATAGGCAGCATGTACGACATTTGTACCTATCATCAGATTATTATAGATGAAATCGGCAGGATACGTTGAATTTGCGAGAATTCCTCCTACTTTTGCGGCTGCTAAAAATACGTATTCCGGGCGTTCTTTTTCGAAAAAGGTATTAACTTGTTCTTGATTAGTTAAATCAAGTTCATTGTGATCTTTTACTACAATATTATCATAGCCTTTTGAATTTAATTGTCTTAAAATGGCAGATCCAACTAATCCATTATGACCCGCAACATATATTTTCACTATCGATTTTCCTATTATTTTTTTCTGTGCTGATAGTATGCTGTTATTTGTGATTAATCAAGATCTTTTATAACACTTACGGAATAGTCGATAACCCTGAGTTATACAAAGCATAGTAAGTTCCTTTATTTTTTATAAGTTCTGAGTGATTACCGATTTCAACTATCTTACCATGATCGACGACAACAATTTTATCAGCATTTCGTACTGTAGATAGGCGGTGTGCAATAATAAGAACTGTTCGATCTTTCATCAAGTTATTGATGGCTTGTTGAACGACAGCTTCAGATTTATTATCCAGTGCGGAAGTCGCTTCATCTAATATAACGATCGGCGCATTTTTCAAAAAAGCTCGTGCAATTGCTACACGTTGCTTCTGTCCGCCCGAGAGCAAAACACCGCGTTCTCCTATTTGTGTGTCAAGGCCTTTATCAAGTGATGCGATAAATTCATCTAAGCATGCTGATTTAACGGCGAGATTGATTTGTTTCTTTGTTGCAGAGGCGTTTCCTAAAATAATATTGTCTCTAATTGTGCCATCAAATAGGAAATTATCTTGAAAAACGATAGCAATTTGTTCACGTAAAGAATCTAATTCAATCTTTTGTACATCTATTCCATCTATTAATATTTTTCCGGATTTTGGTTCATAAAATCTTGGTAAAAGGTTAACCATAGTAGTTTTTCCGCCGCCGGAATTTCCTACAAATGCTACTGTTTCACCGATCTTTATATTTAAATTGATTTTTGAAAGAACAGGACGCTTTTTTACGTATTCAAAACATACATTCTTGTATTGAATTCCTTTCTTTACACCAGTTATTTTGACGGCATCTGGCGCACTTTGTATTTTCGGCTCTTCTTTTAGCAAATCAAAAACTCTTTCCATCGCCATCATTGACATTTGCATTGCATTATAATCGTTTCCTATGGATTTTATTGGTTGATAAAGCAATAACAAAGCTGTAATGAATGAAACGAAACCGCCGGGAGTTAAATCATTAGTGAAAATCAAGTAGCTTCCCATCCATATTACTGCGGCAATACCAATAGAAATGATGAAATGCATCATAGGTGAAAGAATTCCGGTGCGTTGTACCATTTTCATCCCTAAAGTGAATACTAATTTCAGTGCTTCATCAAACTTGCTCGCTAGGTAGTTATATAAATTATATGAGGCGATTATGCGATTACCGTTAAATGCTTCACTGAAGAAAGTAATTATTCCGGCACCTGAAGAGACAGTTTTTGACATTATATCGGTTATTTTTTTACGAAGAGTTGTTAATGGATATAAGGCAGCCAATAATACTATTATTGCGACAATAGATAATTTCCATGAATTTATTATCAGAACAAAAATTAAGGAAATAGATGAAAACACCCTTGTCGTAAATAACTTCATATTATTTAAGAGACCATTACAAGCCATATCTACATCATTATGAAATTTAAAAACTACAGTACCAGACGTATTTTTATCAAAAAATGTTGCTTCGTATCGAACTAATTTTCTAAATAAATCTGCTTTTATATCATTACTTATTCTCAATCCAATCCAAGAATTAAGGTATGTCGCCGAATAGTTCAGTCCGCTTTGTACTAAGCTGAAACCAATAATCAGTATCGGTACATACCAACTTGATTCCAGATTCTTTTCTATCATTACGACGTCCATATATGGTCTCAAAGTCCAAGCGATAATGGAATCCATCATACCTACAGGGAAAGTTACAAGAATTGCAGCCAGTGCTCTTACCCAAAATGGTTTTACATATTTGTATATGTTTTTGTAGTTTCGGACTACGTAAAAATCATTCAGTTTTTCTTTTAATCGTTTAATCATGCTTATTTTTGATGCAAATATCCTCTGTATATTATCATATAGTGCGCAATTTTCGACATTTATTTCACAAAAGTGGTATGAAAAATAAACATGTGATAAAAAAGCTGCAAAAGCAAAGACTGAACGCGGGTTATCAAAATGTTTTCAACAAACTTATCCACACTTTTTTTATGCTACTATAATATCAACCATAATTTTGGTATGTCTGATCAAGAGAAGTCAGATTATAATCTTTGATTAATGTTATCACTTTTCGTCTATATTCTTTTTTTACGCAATATTTTCCTATGAATGCGCACAATTTTATCCCGTCTATTTTTTTCGAAGAATTTAGCATATTCGAACGGGCTTCTCTAAATTGTTTATAGTTGCTATTAACATTTAATGTCTTTGCATATGCAATGGTAGATTCAAATAAAGTGTCGAAAGAATGAAGCTGCTTGCTGTTTTTCATTATTCCAAAATATGCGTTTGCATTGTGAATATATTTATCACTGCCGAATCCGCTTTCCAAAGCTGCTTGTGCTGCGGCTAAAGAAACAGGAACGGGGGCTACACGTTTCAGAAGTTCATTTATGTTTGAAGAACGATAAAACGAACATATCATATCAAATTTTTCTTTTTGAGCTGCGGAAAGTTGCGACATACCTTGATTCTTTACAAGCAAAACCAAATCTCTATGTTCCATTATTATCTTGTTAACGCACTTAATTGCGGCGATTATCGATTTCAAGAACATCTCTCGATCTGCTTTTAATGAAGGATCTATCTTCTTTACACTATTTAACGCCAGCGGAGGGATGGTTCTGCTGTCAGCTTTTTGAAAATTGATTCCCCTTAAGATATTGGTATGAATAGCTGTATGTCTTTTTTGTACAACATACTTGCACTTAAAAAGTGTATCACGAATCGCTCTAGAATCGCGTAAATTTTCTGCTTGAGTTCCGCAAATCAAAAATAAGGAAAACAGAGCGGCGAGTAATTTCATTAAACCGCCTTTATTTCGATGCTTTCCGATACCATTTTTCTCAAGGTTGCCTGAACCGCACTTTGAAGCGTTATTGTTGCTCTCGGACAGTGTGCACAAGCACCTTGTAACCTTACGGACAACACATTTCCGTCTAATGATACGACTGAAATATCTCCTCCGTCTGCATTTAGTGCAGGTCTGATATCGTTATCTATTACTTTCAAAATTGCTTGTAAAAGCTCTGGATCATGAGTCATTTTCGCACCAACCAATAATGTTAAAATATCCCAATCAAGTAGCGCGGATTATACCTTTGTTTTCTTAGGATGTCCAGATTTGGCTAATAATATCTGGATTATGCTTAAAAATGAGGTTATTATAATTTATATGAGAATCATACACTTAAAAACAATAGATAGTACTCATCTTTATGCTTTAAGACTGATTGAACAATCTACGTTTTCTGTAAATGAGGGAGTCACGGTTGTTGCTGATGAGCAGACAAACGGCATTGGAAGATGTAAGCGGCGTTGGGTATCAGAAAAAGGCAATCTTTTCACATCAATTATTATAAAAAGGCCGAGTGATACTACTGTAAACCTTGGACAACTGTCATTGACGACGGCGTGTGCGGTCAGAGAAACGATACTTCATTATATTTCACCAGAAATCAGCAGTAATTTTAAGCTGCATTGGCCAAACGATATTTATTACCAAAAAAAGAAAATCAGCGGAGTGCTTTTAGCGATATCGAATAATCTTCTTGTAGTAAGTGTTGGTGTAAATATAGAGTCTTCTCCAAGTATTGCTCGTCCTTCGATCTGCTTGCGGGAAATTTTGCAGGAATCCGATACAGAGTTGCATCAACAAGAAGTCTTGAGTATTCTTTTAAAGAATATAGATAGTTGGATAACACGTTTATATAACGTCGGTTTTTCGGATGTACGGTCATATTGGTTACGAAATATTAACGATATTAATTGTAAAGTGACAATAAAAAATGGGAATTCTGTCCTGAATGGGATTTTTTTGGATATAGATGATTCAGGAAAGGCCGTATTAGAATACGAAGGTAAGCGTGTGCAAATATCCAGCGGCGATCTTTTTATGAATCAAAATGAGATAGGATATAGTTGTGAGTAAGAAAGCAGAGAAAAAATCAGAAAAGAAAAAAATGAACGGATTGCAATTCATTCCGATTGGTGGCTGTACGGAAATAGGCATGAATTTATACGCCTATATATATAATGACCAATGGATTTTGGTTGATATGGGTATGGGATTCGATAATGAACTTGGGCGAGAACTTCTTGTGCCATCTCCTGAAACTCTCATAAAAAATAAATCAAAAATCAAAGCGCTGTTTATCACACATTCGCATGAAGATCATATCGGAGCAATACCATACTTATGGCCTATGATTGAGTGTCCGATCTATGGTCGTTCATTCGCTGTAGAGATGATTCGCGATAAGTTGCAACAATTTAATTTGGAACAAAAAGTTCCTCTTGTAAAAGTTTCTGTAGAAAAGAAGATTTCCATAGGAGACTTTACTGTCGAGTTAATTCCTGTCGCGCATTCTACGCCGGAATCATCTGCGCTTGCCATTAGCACACCCGATGGAGTTGTTATACACACAGGAGATTGGAGGCTTGATGAAGATCCTGTTCTTGGTCCGAAAACAGATGAAGAAAAATTAAAAGAGTATGGAGATAAAGGAGTTCTCGCTCTTGTTTGCGATTCTACGAATGTTTTTCGTGATATAAGGTACGGTTCAGAAAAGGACGTTAGAAAAAATCTCATAGAAATAGTAAAAAAGCATAAAAAAAATAGAATTTTGGTTACTTGTTTTGCATCCAATCTTGCACGTCTCGAAACTTGTTTTATGGCAGCAAAAGAAAGTGGGAGACAATTGGTTGTTGCAGGAAGATCTTTGAAAAAAATTGAACGAATCGCACGGCTTGCCGGATATTTTCAAAAAATCCCTCCATTTTTGGAAGATCGAAAAATAAATTCGATGGATCCGAACAAAGTTCTTATAGTTTGTACGGGAAGTCAGGGGGAACAAAGCTCAGCTCTCAGCAAAATCGCTCAGGGCACGCATAAGTTCATAAAATTGCAAGAAAATGACGTGATTATTTTCTCGTCGCGAGTGATTCCCGGCAATGAACTTGCGGTTCTCGGGATACAAAATGCGATTGTTAAAAGAAAAATAGAGATAATAACAGATGTAGATTGCGAAATTCATGCTTCAGGGCATCCAAGTAAAGAGGAATTGCGGCATTTGTATTCATTGGTTAAGCCAAGCTATCTTATTCCGGTTCACGGGGAAACAATGCAGCTTTATAAACATGCGGAAATCGCGAAAGAATACGGAATAAAAAATGTCATAGTTCCGCAAGATGGTTGTGTTGTACAATTATCCGAAGGAAATTCAAAGATTATAGATCAAGTTGATGTAGGTGTTTTAGCTGTTGATGGAAACAAGCTTATTCCTATTGACGGAGTTGTTTACAAACAGCGAAAAGCTTTGTCTGTAAATGGTTCTGTGAGTGCGATAGTTAAGTATCGTAGAGGATCCATAAAGATGACGGATATGACTTCGTATGGTGTATTTGAACCATCAGAGCAGGAAGAATTTGAAGATATAAAGAGCGATATAGCTTCAGAAATAAAGTTATCTTTAGAGAATATATCAAAAGGGAAGGGGAGTGCGAAGGATATTCAAGCAGCGATCGAGAAAATCATACGCACCGCTTTTGTAGATATCAGAGGAAAAAAGCCCGTGGTTTTTGTGCATATTGTTGAGGATTAAATCAACTGATAATGTAGAACAGCACGGGAAAGTTCGAAACTGAAAAAATAGATAGTTATGTTATGTCGAGAAAATGTTTTTGTGGGTTTCTTCTGTTGGATATGTAAAAGTTAATATATTTTTTACATTTTTCATCGTAATATTCATAAAAAATTATCGTTAGATTTTTGTTAATAGTTATGTAGGTGGGAAGTTGTACACTAGCAAGAGGGCTAAATGGAGTGCGGACGCCAAAAAATTCTTCAGTGAAGCACAAGATCACAGCTTAGTTTTGGAAGTCATAATATCGCTTTCATGTAGAAGTCAAACAGGCGACTCTTTTGAGGAATTGATTAACGCAATAAACAGCGAAGAAATTCTCAGAAAAGTAAAAAAGGTAAATATCCTTGATACAACTTATTTATATCGACATTTTTATTCGGATTTTTCAAAATACTCTGATATTTCCATTGCAACTCCTTGGTATCTTGAAAATAAATCGGCAATAAAGAAGTTAAAAGCCGAAGTTGAGCTCAAATCTTGGGCAGATGAAATTAATACAAAGGATTTTAAGGATTCCTACAAGCAAATAATGAAGGAATATGCTGGAGATTCGAATGGGAAAGGTATTATCTTTGATTTCCGAGATACTGTAACTTCCGAAGCGGCTATTAATGCGTACAAACACAAAAAAGATTTCCAGCAATGCGTTGACTTTATTTTGGAAGAGTGTGCACATTTGCATTCGGCATTTCGTCATTCGGGGGCGAATATTGTTTATCCTATGAAATTATATTCGGCAGGTGACTATATGATCAAAAGGCATTCTCTGGATATAAACCATCTTTCTTATAGAACCAGTAAGGATATTGATAACGGGAAAGAAAAAGCAAATCAAAACGATGGTATCGATGATTTTCTGGCGACAAACTGTAATTTAAGTAAATCTGATATAGAGGCTGCAGTTACAAACTTTATGAAAAGTGAAGTAACAAACATGAATTTCTTTGTTGTAGATAAAAAAGGTAAGTTGATTTACAGTAATTTTTCGTTGGAAAGGTTGGTTAACAAAGAACTGACAGCCGCCAAAATCGACAAGGATGCATGGATACGTACTCTTGAAGTAATTCGTTCAGGAGAAATGTTCGTTGGCGAAGAAAAAGCAAGAGATGGACGGATCTATCTTTCTATGAAAGCTCCTTTGCGAATAAATGGGGCGATTGAAGGGGCAATTGGTCTTTCTATTGATATCACGGATACAAAACGAGTTGAAATTGAGAAAAAAAGAGCATCTGATTTAGAATTTTTAAACCGAATTCAGCAAATAAAGATCAAGTTTCAAAACGAATTTACTCAATTTATATCGCAAATGGCGCATGATATCACTTCACCTCTTGTAAGTCTCGAAGTATTCGCAAAAACATGTAAAAATCTTCCCTCTGAGCAACAGTATGTATTATCGGGAATTACTTCCAGTATACGAAACATAGCGGACGACCTTTTGCAGAAATATAAATACAACAAAAGAGAATTGGATTTTTCAAAAAAACAGAATGTATTGGTGTCTCTAGCTTTATCTGAAGTGATAAATCAAAAGAAACTGCAGTATAATAACAAGAGAGATATTCACATAAGTTTATCTTATGATTCATCTGCGAAATATTCGTTTATAAATATAGATCAATCTAATTTTTTGCGAACGATTTCTAATTTAATAAACAACGCCGTTGAGGCATGCAAAGAAAAGCATGGAATAATTAATGTAAAATTGAAGGTGGAGAATAATAAAGCAGTAATTGAAGTTTCTGATAACGGCAAGGGCATGTCCGAAAAAATGATCAATCAAATAATGTCGTATATTCCCGTTGAAAGTACGAAACAAAATGGATGTGGTTTGGGATTGTGCCAGGTTATGGAAACTGCAAGGCTCTATCATGGTGAGATTAATATAGTTTCAAGGGGAGAAAAGGGCACAAAGTTTATTATTGCTTTTCCGCTTACAGATCAGCCGGAATGGATATCAAAGCAAATAAATTTGCACGAAAATAACATAGTGATGGTTCTTGATAACGATACGCAAATTCTGCCGAAAGAATGGAAAAAAACTTTGAAAGATCATATTAAGCATTCTAATTTGCATTTTTTCAAAGATAGTCAGGCAGTAAATGATTTTATAGATTCGTTATCCAGAGAAGAAAGAGAGAACGTTTTTGTTTTGATGAGCTACAATCCAATGGACTCAGTTTCGGAGGATATTTTGAATAGCGTTCTGCAGGGTGGTCTTATGAAACAGTCAGTGATAGTGACAAATGCTTACAACGATAAACGATTGCAGGAATTTGTTGCTATGGCTGGCGGAAAAATGGTTCCAATGAAATTTTTCAAAGATGTTAACGTTGTATTTGATGGATAGATTTATGATTTTTATTGTGTCTTAAAAAGTAATATAAAATTACATATTATATGTGAGGGATATTATGCAGGGAAAAAATGAACAAATAAAAGACATAGTACACACCGAGAAAAAAGCGAGGTGGAACAGCGATACCAAGAAATTTTTCGATGAAGCAGAAGATCATAGCCTTGTTCTTAACGCTATCATTTCTCTTTCATGTAAAAGCCAAACTGGTGAATCATTCGAAGAGTTGGTTAATGCATTAAATGATGACAAAATTCTCAGAAAAATCAAAAAAATAAATATTCTTGATACTACATATTTATACCGGCATTTTTATAGCGAATTCTCAAAATATACAGATGTAAAAATCCCAACAGATTGGTATATGAAAAATAAAAAAGCGATTGAACAAATAAAAGCAGAAGTTGAATTAAAGTGTTGGGCAACAGAAATTGATTCGGAAGATTTCCGAAATTGCTATAAGAAAATCATGCGAGATTTTCAAGGTGATGAAAATGGAAATGGAGTTAATCTGGAATTCAGAGACACAGTAATTGCTGAAGCAGCGACCAATGCCTATAAACACAAGAAAGACAGGAAACAGTGTATTGATTTTATCCTTGAAGAATGCGCGCATCTCTGCTCTTCATTTCGTTCAGGTGGAATTATTGTTTATCCGATGAAATTGTATTCAACGGGCGATTATATAATTGAAAAATATTCTTTGGATATAAAGCATATTTCATATCGGGTTAGCGGTAATGAAGAAAATGATAAGGAAGAGCTATACAAAAGCACAACAAACAAGATAGATGGTATCACTGAAACCGATATAGAAGCCGCTGTTACAAATTTCATGCGAAATGAAGCAACAAATATGAATTTCTTTGTTGTAGATAAACAGGGAAAGCTTATTCACAGTAATTTTTCTTTAGATAGGTTAATAAATAAAAAACTTACGGCTGAAGAAATAGATAAAAATGCGTGGGCAAAAACCTATGAGGTAATTCGTACGGGGAAAATGTTCGTAGGAGAAGAAAAAGGGCGTGGAGGAAGGACATATCTTTCCATGAAAACTCCTTTACGGGTAAATGGAGAAATTGAAGGAGCAATAGGCATATCTATAGATGTAACTGACTCAAAGAGAGTTGCAATAGAAAAAAAACGTGCTATGGATTTGGAGTTTTTGAACAGAGTGCAGCAACTAAAATTGAAGTTTCAAGAAGAATTTACTCGATTTATATCGCAAATGGCGCATGATATTACTTCTCCGTTGGTGAGTTTGGAAGTTTTTTCAAAAACAAGTAAGGATCTTCCAAAGGATCAGCAATGTATATTGAGAGGGATTACATCGAGTATAAAGAATATTGCAGATGAGCTTTTACAAAAATATAAATATTCGCAAAAGGAATTGGATTTCCCTACACAGCATTGCGTTTTAGTTGCTCTTACACTTTTTGAATTGTTGAATCAAAAGAAAATGCAATACAGAAAAGATGATATTAAAATTAATTTATTTTATGATCCTACCGTAAAATACACATTTATTAATATTGATCAGTCAGAATTTTCTCGAATAATTTCAGAGCTTATTGATAGAACAGTGAAAAATCTTGTAGAAAAAAAAAGAATAATTAATGTTAGGTTTATCGCTAAAAATTCTGATGCGATAATTGAAATCTTAAGCAGTTCGAAATTAGTAAACTTGAACGATATCTCGGATATTGCTGAAAAATCATTGCAAGGAAGAGTAACTGTTTCAAATGACAGCAAGGGGAGCAAGATAACAATTACTTTCCCACTTGCTGAGCAGCCGAGCTGGATATCTACTCAAATAAATGTGCGCAAAGACAGCATAGTTATGGTTCTTGATAATGATGAAACTGCGCAGAAACAATGGGAAAGATTGTTTAAAAATCATATGGATACAGTAAAACTGAAATTCTGCAGTGATGGACAGGAAACAAGCGATTTTGTCGATTCATTATCCAATGAAGAGAAACAAAATGTTTGTGCTCTTATAAATTATGAGTCGACATATTCAGATTCGGAGGATATTTTAAGCACAGTACTACAATGCGATCTTGTGAAACAATCTGTAATAATGACGAGCGCATATAATGACAACCAATTACAGGAAGTTATTGCGGCAGCTGGAGCAAAAATGCTCCCAAAGCAGTTTCTGAAAGGCATAAACGTTATTGTGAATTAATAGCGAGTATGATTTCTTGATGTATTATTAAATTTTTAGCATTACTAAGAACACTAAAAATAATATAGATTGTTATCCTTCCTTATTTTCGACTTTTGCACTAATAGAAGTTTGCAAAAATTCATCGATTTTTCCATCGAGAACAGCGGCGACATCGCCTTTTTCGAATCCCGTGCGTAAATCCTTTACCATCTGATACGGTTGCATGACATACGACCTGATTTGACGTCCCCAGCCTATTTCGTTCTTATCTCCCGAGTTAGCTTGTTCTTCTTTTTTGCGCAATTCTAATTCATACAATCGTGAACGCAGCATTTCAAATGCTGTTGCTTTGTTTCGATGCTGTGAACGATCTGTCTGACATTGTACAACAATTCCAGTTGGTATATGGGTTATTCGAACAGCACTTTCTGTTTTGTTAATATGTTGTCCACCTGCTCCTGATGATCGGTATGTATCGATTCGCAAATCACTATCGTTTATTTCCACGTGAATAGATTCATCGATCACCGGATATACTCCAATGGAAGCAAAACTGGTATGACGACGTGCATTTGAATCAAACGGAGATATACGAACAAGCCTATGTACTCCTGCTTCACTTTTCAGCCATCCGTATGCTTTTATTCCGTCTATTTTCATGGTTGTAGATTTTATACCTGCTTCTTCTCCGAAGCTTTCTTCGATAATTTCTGTCGAATATTTATGATCTTCAGCCCAACGAGAGTACATTCGCAACAACATTTGCGCCCAGTCTTGCGCTTCTGTGCCACCAGCTCCTGCATGTACTTCGAGATAACAGCTATTATTGTCAGCTTCTCCCGAAAAAAAACATTCGAGCTGATAAATTTTCATATATTCATGCAGATTTTGAATTTCTTTTTCAGTTTCTTCGATTAATTGAGATTCGTTTTCTTCTTCTGCCATCTCCAACATGGATTTTAAATCTGAGAACTGCGTTTCTGCTTTTTGAAAACGCCCCAATTCCCCTTCCAGTTGGGCTTTCTTTTTCATAATAGTTTTTGCGTGTTCCTGGTCGTTCCAAAGATCACTCGATTCCGCTAACTTTGAGATTTCATCGATTTGTGCTTTCAAAGATGCAGGTTCAAAGAAACCTCCGAAGCAAAGATAAACTACTTTCGATAGCTTCGAGAGTCTTTTTTATTTCTTCTTTCATCGTTATTTCTCTACTTTCTTCAGTGCTTCTTTGTTATGACTTGGTCTTATGAACATGACACATATTGTTGCGATAAGAGTTATTAAAGCGTTAACGGAGAACGCTACTTCCGCATCATATATCGTCCATAAATTACCTGTAAGAGCGTTTGAAATGCACATACCAAAGCAACATACAAGATTGAATATGCCGATTGACGTGCCTTTGATTTGAGGTGGTGCATAATCAGAAACCATTGCGAAAAATGTTCCTTGCGTCGCTCCGTAATGGATTCCGTATATCGCTACACCAAACAGTACGTGCCAAATTTCTTTTGCAAGAGCCAAAACTGCGCAAGATAGAAGCATCATGCAAAAACCGAATGCCAAAAATACTTTTCGATCACGTCTATCTGACCATGAACCGACAATTCGTGAGGTTAAGGCATTGAAAAAATACATAAGAGCGAGAACTAGTGGTATGAATTTGAGTTCCAAATGAAGTTCTTTAGCTCTTAATGCGAGAAAAGCTTCGCTATATCTTGCACACATAAATATGAAACATACGAGCATATAAAACCAGAATCGCCCGCCAAGTTCCTTTATGTCGGATTTTCTTATTGGGAATCCTCTTCTTTTTTGCAAACCGATAATTTTTGGTTCTTTTATGCCGAAATATATCAACGCAACAGCAATAAATATTGGAATAGAAGCCAGTAAATATACTAGGCGAATGCTATCAGCTGAGCTGCCTTTAAAATTTGCGAGAACGAAAAAGCAAGCTATAGAACCAATTAATGAGCCTGTAAATGCGCCTGTTTGACGGATACCGTATGCCGCTCCCTTCAATTCTTTCGGAGTACAATCGGCTATAAGGGCATCGCGCGGAGTATCTCTGAGACCGTTCGTCACTCGTTCAAGCAATTGAGCAGATACATACAACCCGAGTCCTTGTGACAGAGCAAACATAGGCTTAGCAAATGCTGCGCATAAGTAGCCCCATAATATGAGAATTTTCCTTTTGCCCATCCAATCACTGATGACACCAGAAAAAAGCTTTACCAAATACGACAAGGCTTCGGAGAAACCTCTTATGTAACCTAGAACGGCAGCTGTAGAGCCTAATACGTGTATTATAAACTCAGGTGTTAATGCTGTAATAACGACTGCTGCAGAGTTTGAAAAAAAGCTTACCGCACCAAGAACCCATACAGTCATAGGCATCTTTGCGGTTTCATTTACTTCTTTATTCATTAGAAAAATCCATGCCCTTGCGAGCTAACTTTTACCACATAATGTTAGATTTTAACAGATATTAATTTTTATATTTTGTGAAATATTATTTTGAAGTTATTTTTCCATTATTTTTTTTCATACTAAATGTGGGATATAGCAACAAAAATTCTTATTCTTAATAAATCTTACTTTTTTATAGGAAATAACCCTGGTTTTGGTGTAATAACTAAATTATATACGAAATTTCCGACAATATTATCATCCAGAACCTTTCCAGTACTGTAAGCTGATTTTGGGGTTAACATATAAAACCCCAACTTTGATTTATCAAAATTGTAAGGCCAATAAAAATATACTATGAGCAACCGTTCTTCACCAACATTGTAGCAGACTAAATCGGAATGTATGGCCTCGACTTTTTCCTGCTTTATTGTTTGTATTGAACCGCAACTTGTTGACATTTTCAGAGCTCCGGAAGTATTGGGAGTGACTTCCGTATTCGCATAACAGAATTGATACTGATATTCATCGTTACTTATCTTTTTCACATAATAAAAACGCATACTTGGACGTATACCAAATGGGCAAGGCTTAAACATCGTGTTTGTATGAAATAAGTTTAGGCAACTTGCAAATGAAATTCTTCCCATATCATTGATGCTCAATTGTTTATTTGTTTTCGTGTTTCCGAGCTGCTGGACCATACTTGCAGCGAGATATGCTGACATTTTTACTTTATTTTTTAGCTCATAGAAACGATAATGATCAGATACGAAAAATAATAAAGTAATACAAATGGGAATAGAGAATGTGAACTCGATTAATACGCCGCCTTTATGATGACGTTTACGGAAGTGCAAAACTCTGTATAAGAGAGCGAATACCCCCCCCCGTATTTTTTACGCAAGATGGCCTGAAATAATGTTTGAAACATCAATTTTCTCAAATTAATTATAAATTATATTTTAATCGAAAAAAGTTAATAAAAAGCCAAATTTAAGAACGATTTTTTTCATTTTCCATACTTTCTTCATTATTTTACTTTTTTTTAATTAATAAGGAGCATTATTTATAAATATACGCTGTGTTATTTAAAGGAATAGAGGATTCGGATGGCTACAAATGTCGGAAAAAGAGTTTTCGAAAATTTGAACAAGCAAATCACTGATGAAATGGCGTCTGCATATACGTTTCTATCAATGTCGGGAGTTTTTTCAGATATGGGGTTGAACGGTTGTGCAAAATGGACTCGTTCTCAATTCGAAGAAAAAATCGAGAGAAGTCAGAAGATTTTCGATCATCTCCTTTTGCGTGGTGCAAAAGTCAAATTACTGCCAATTCCTGCTCCAAAGCATGATTGGAGAGCTCCTCTTCATATATTCGAAGAAGTAATAAGACTTGAGCAACGTACTACAACAGCATTTGCTGCAATGGTTGATATTGCAATGTCTGAGAAAGATCATGGTACAGTAAATTTCGTAAGATGGTTCGTAGATAAACAAGTAGAAAAAGATGCTTTTGCAACTTACCTACTTGATAGACTTCGAAAAATGCAGTCTACTGACTTAGGCGTCTTGATGTTTGATAAGGAACTAGCAGACAAGCTGCCGTAAAAAAAAGTTAGTAGATTACGTGGGGATTTTGTGGAAAAAACTTCATTAAAGAAGGATCAGCAAATAACATTTGCGTTATCCGAAGGGGCATCATGTATTACCGATGCAGGTTTTGATAACTACCGTTTTGAACATATCGCTCTTCCTGAAATAGATTTTTCGGAAATAGATACATCAGTCAAATTCTTAGGAAGAAAATTAAAGATACCGCTGATAATCTCTTCTATAACAGGAGGAGGAAATAAGAGCGAAAAAATTAATCGTTCTTTGGCAGGATTATCAAACGACTATGGAGTTGGATTTGCTGTTGGGAGTCAGACCTGCGCATTAAAAGATTCATCATTGGAAAAATCATTTAGAGTAAGGCCTTATGCACCAAATTCCTTGATTTTAGCAAATATGGGAGCGGCAGAACTGAATTATGGCTTCACAATTGATGAATGCAGAAGAGCAGTAGATATGATCGATGCAGATGGGCTTATATTACATTTAAATCCCTTGCATGAAGTTTTTCAAAGGAATAACACAACAAATTTTTCTGATTTACTGAAGAAAATTGAGAGAATATGCGAAAAATTAGACGCTCCTGTAATTGTTAAAGAAGTCGGGTATGGAATTTCTTCTTTTGTTGCGAAGAAGTTAGCAGATGCAGGAGTCTATGCCATAGAAGTTGCCGGTGCTGGTTCAATTTCTTGGAGCGCGATTGAAAAAGAAGCGTCAAGAGATGTTGTTTTGCGAGCTGCGGCAGATTCATTTAGAGGGTGGGGCAATCCGACAACAGAATGTATAGAATCTATAGCGAAAAGTGTAAAAAATGTGAAAATAATCGCAAGCGGAGGTGTTAATACCGGCGTGAAAATAGCGAAATCTATAGCTCTTGGTGCGGATTTGTGCGGGAACGCTAGTGCCTTTCTCCAAAAGATAATGGAATCTCGTTCTGAATGCGAAAATTTCATGGAAACAATTATGATGGAACTTAAAACGGCGATGTTTTGTACTGGTTGCAAGAATTTGGAAGAATTAAAGAAGGCAAGGATATATAAAAAATCTCTGCCATGTTAAGTATAGTTAGTTTAGTTAAATACTAATATTTTACGCCAAAAACAGTATTATTTTCTGATGGAAAGAAATGAGGAAATATTAAGAAAAATTCCTTATTACAGGGTTTCTTAGTCTTAATCATTTCTAACACACATATTTTGTTAAAGTTCTTTCCTTTCTGCTCTTATGTGCTCTCCTATACACTCGAACTACAACAATTAAGCATATAAGAGCGCTGAGCGACATATACATTCCAGGCCCAAAACGCAATTTTAGATGTCCTGCAAGGAATTCGTTTACGATCAACGCGCTTCCTCCGAAAATAGCAGTTGTTATTGACCATGCAAAGCTCGTTCCGCTGTATTTTGTTCCAGTTTTGAAGTAAGACGTCAGGATTGTAAATGCTGTAGATGAAACAATTGCATCAATCGATCCGTAAATCAGCTGTCCAAGTAGCACATATCTGAAATTTCCAGTAGTTGCCAAGTACATTATCAGCGGACTTAGTGTAAGAGCGGCTGACAATCCGAAAAAGCACAACTTGTGCCCGTTTGCTCTGTCAGCAAGAGAGGCCAATATGGGAATCAGAAAAGTATTTAATCCAACTCCTATGGTTATCGCAAGAGATGCTTGTTCAGGGGCGATTCCACCAATATTTACCGCAACAGTTCTGTAATAGATGTTCCCTGTATACACATAAACGGAAACGAACATCGATAAAGCGGCAGTACAAAGCAAACCAGATCTGTTATGTTTCCATGCAGCAATTAAAGGTATTTTAAACAACGACTTGTTTTCTTTTGCGATACGAAAATCCTCTGTTTCCTCCATATCTTTACGCAAATATATAGCGACAATAGCTAAAACAGAACTCAGTAGAAATGGTATGCGCCATAAATCTGCATAATTCAGAGCTGAAACAATGGTTGCCATGAAAGCGCCAAAAGCCATTCCTGTTGAGGATGCAAACGATGTCCAAGAACCAGCGAGAAACGGCCGATTCTTATCGTATTCAGTAAGCAAAACCGTAGCGCCATTAAATTCTCCTCCGACAGCGAATCCCTGAATCATTCTAAACAGCACTAAAAGAACAGACGATGTCGCTCCTATCGCTTCGTAAGTCGGCAGAACCCCTATTGCAAAGGTTGCCGCTGCCATAAGTAACAGTGAAGCAATCATTGGCGGTTTTCGTCCGTATCGATCACCTATGTGTCCGAAGAAAATCGCTCCCGCAGGACGCATGAGGTAACTTGCGGCGAATACTCCGTAAATTTTTAGACGTGCGAAGTCTGGATTATCCGCCGGAAAAAATATGTGCGACAAATAATCCGCCATGTATGCGAAAAACGTAAACTCTGCCCACTCAAGCAAAGTTCCGAAACTAACCACAAAAATTCCCTTTTTCAAATTCATTTTCGTGTCTCCTTATTTTTTTATAAAAAGCTGTCAGAACCTAACACGGATTTTAAGGCTGTTCTATCTTGACATTTAATTTGTTAAACAGATCGCTATCACTTCCTTCTTCGACATTATTTACCGTAAGTAGTTTTTCGCTGGAAAACAACGCATTTGCGCCGGCAAACATACACAGAGCCTGTGTCGATTCTGAGAGAGTATTGCGTCCCGCTGCGATTTTTACGTATGACTTTGGCATTAAAATTCGTGCGAGAGCGATTAATCGTACGAAATCAAAGTCATCTATTGGCTTAGAATCATCAACTCGTGTCCCCGGAATTTTTACGAGCTTATTTATAGGAACACAACGTGGAGGCGTTTTCAGATTCGCCAGTAAAACCAACATTTTTACCCGATCTTCGTTTGTTTCACCCATTCCTACAATGCCGCCTGAACAAACATTTATGCCTGCTGCCTGCACTATTTCAATAGTTTTTATGCGATCATCTATTGTACGAGTCGAAACGATATTTTTATAAAATTCCGGCGATGTATCTACGTTATGATTGTAGTAATCCAACCCTGATTCTTTAAGTTTTTTTGCTTGGTGTTCCGTTAAAAAACCGATAGTAACGCAAGTTTCTAGTCCAAGGGCATGTACTTCTCGAACCATTTCGCAGATTCTCTCAAATTCTTGCTCTTGTGTGAGGCAACGTCCAGATGTGCTCATGCAGAACCGACTTGCGCCGCGTTCTTTCGCTTTTTTCGCAGCATTTATCACTGTTGCCAGGTCCAGCATAGGCTGTTTCGGCGCTTTCGTACCGTTTTTGGCAGATTGCGCACAATAAGCGCAGTCTTCAGAGCAGCCTCCCGTTCGTACACTCAAAATATCGCTAATTTGAACGGTCTGTTCATCGAAATTTTTGATATGAATATCGTGTGCGATCCTAAGTAATTTAAAAAAAGGATAGTTGAAGATCGTAAAAGCTTCTTCAAAAGTCGTACCATTACCAGACATAAAGCACTCCTTCTTGCTTGCAGCTTGCGAGCTTATAGAAAAAATAACAGAATAGCAAGTCGAAGATACAATGAGATACAGATGAATGAAGCAAATGTTTTCTTAAAAAAACTTTAACACCAATACATGGACATAAAGGACATATTATTTATTACATTACATCATCTTGTTTCTCTTTAAAATGATGAACGCAATAACGCAAATAAGTACTGTCGTCAATCCGATTATTCCGAATCCATGCACAGCTTGCGCAAGAGGCATCCATTTTGCATCAACATTCATGCCGTACATTCCTGAAATTATCATAGGAATGGAGAAAATTACCGTAATCGATGTAAGACTTTTCATTACATGATTCATTCTCAGATTCATTATTGATGAAATTAATTCACGAGTACCATCAATTATTTCTCTGTAAATTTGTGCCATTTCGATAGCTTGCTGGTTTTCGATAATAACGTCATCGAGCAATTCTCGATCTTCCGGATAATGTGAAAGAAGGTTTGAACGAGCCAAACGGTTAATAACATTGTTATTACCACGAAGTGATGTCATAAAATAAACAAGAGCAGATTCAAGCTCATGGATTTTTACTAAATCGGACTCATTCCTTACTGTTCCTATGTGCTCTTCAAATTCAATCCTTTTTTTATCGACATCAGTTAGAGCCCTTTGATAAAACATAGATGTGCGTAACATGATTTGATAAATAAACTTGAGCCTTTTTTTGGTTGAGAAGTCTTTTATTATATCGCTTTCATGAAAATAATTAAGAAGTGGCGTATCTTCAGAACAAATTGTAACGACATTTTCACGATTAAAAATAATTCCGAGAGGAATTGTCTTATAGGTTTCTTCATGATGACGAGTTTCTTTAACAGGAATATCCGTTATGATCAAGGTATAATCGTCTAATATTTCTATACGGGTTTTTTCATCAGGATCTATAGCTGCCATCACATCGTTGAATTCGAGATTTAGGGCTTCAGCTACTCGTTGGGCTTCTTCACTTGTAGGAGATTGCAGCTGTATCCAGGTACCTTCGGTTATCTTGCTGACTTCATGCGTTTTATGATTATCTGTACGAAATAATTTGAGCATGCGCTTGCCTTCTTTTATGCTTTTCTGATGCTAATATTGATCTAACTACACTAATAGCGCGAACGATGAACAAAAACAAGGCGATGTGGGGGAGTTTTTTATGGAAGAGGGATATGGATGTATAATTTATATTAATAATAGTTTGTTAGCTATAGAAGAAAATAGAATAAATTTTTCCAAGAAATATTAATCATTACACTAATCTATTCTCGAGGTTTTATTTCGATTACAGGAATGGTTTTTATTCCAAGAAAACAATAATTTTCTTTGTATAAAATTACATTCAAATTAACCGAAAAATTAGTTGTGAAATTAAACCTTGTTATTTGAATTTTTCCAGTAATATTTGCTCTTCGGTAATTATTCTTTCTCTTTCTTGTCTTGTTGCCAATGAAAGCACAAGAATTAACGTTAAACAGGAAAAAATAACAATAATAAGAGCATTTGCAGTTTTTACAATCCAATGATTTTTTCTATTCGGATTTAAATAGTTTTGTATATTTTTAGCATTAGTATTTACATCTTGATTAATGTAACTTTTCAGTTGCAGTTTTCTTGATATATAATCAGCAAGCCAAATTATGGGAGAAAAAATAACAAAAACAGCCTCAACAGCTGTTGGACTGTATTTATCTAATAAATGATATCCTTTTGATATTCTATATTTTACAGTGCGATAGTAAAGATAATTACCGAAATATCCTAGTCCGATACGCTCAAAAATCGCATAAGAATAGCACAAAAAATAGAAGAGATTATCATCACGCTCAAGAAGATTAACAGAAAGAATAGAAACAGCAAAAACAAAGGCAATGTACACAAAAGCGTACATATACATTTTTCGATATAGCATCCAAAGTCCGAAGAAAAAAAATGCACTCCAGTTCCAAGTATGTTTATGATCCTTTTCTAATCGTTCAAATACTCTTTCATAGTATTCAGCTCTACTAACTTTTGACATCGTTATAAACCTTATTTATTCAAATTTTTTGGAAAAACAATAACTACGAAAGATAACTTACTTGTTAAGCTAATATATACAGATTCTTTTGTCAATAGATAAAGAATGCTCTTTATAAAAAATTCTTAAAGGAAGTATATGGTGCATAAAAACAATATTTTCTTTGTTAGTAAAAAATAGCAACCGTTCGCAAAAATAAATAAAACAAATCGCTTATTCTATATAAACTATAGTCAGTTCTCTTTATTAAAGTTATTATTGAATTAACTTTATTTAGGAGGAAAGTCATGGATTTTTTTGCGATTCTTTGTATTTTGTTGTTTTTATTGCTGTTCGGGAGCGTTTTCATCGTTCGGCAGCAAAGTTGTGCAGTGATTGAGCGTCTGGGAAAGTTTAATCGGATTGCTCATCCGGGGTTACATTGGAAGATTCCAATAATAGATGATATTGTATCTACGTTGTCTCTTAGAATTAACCAATTAGGAGTTTCAGTTGAAACAAAAACCCTCGATAACGTTTTTGTTAATGTCGTAGTTGCTGTTCAATATAAAGTTCTTCCCGAAAAAGTTTTTGAAGCATGCTATGCTTTGCAAAATCCTGAGTACCAGATAAAAGCATTTGTTTTTGATTTGGTACGTGCGCAAGTTCCAAAGCTAACTTTAGATGATGTTTTTTCAAAGAAGAATGATTATTAGTAATTCGAGAGAGAAGGCTAATAGATCTGCCCGATTCAGTTGTGGAGTTAAGATATAACGAAACGAGAACGGTGTCAATCGAAATAATTAGGTTAGAGT